>CAYOBO010000102.1:0-19180 GCA_964402295.1 uncultured Candidatus Solibacter sp.
TTCGATGCCCACAACGGCATCGTACCTGTTTGGTTCCGGCTACGCCGGGTTAGGGGTGGTGCAGATGCAATTCACAGTCCGGGCCAAGATGCTGATTGCCTGTGGCTTATTCTTGAGTGTCGTGGTGCTGTTGGGAGGATTGAACTGGGTTACGGTGCAGTCTCTCGGCGGTGCGCTGGAGAGGGCGGTGGAGCGAACGGCCGGCAAAGCGAGCCGGGCAGCGGAGATGCAGGCCCTTTTTCAGGAGTTGCGAGCCGAGGCGCGCGGCACACAGATCTCCGTCATCATCGGCTACTATAGTGCCCGGCTCTCCCCCAAAGAGGCTTCCGCCAACACTTGCATCGGTTGCCATACGGTGGATGCCATCGCCGTTGAGCGCGCGCGTGTGGAGGCGCTCTCGCAGCGGGTTCGCCAGAACGTGCAAGCGCTACAGAGCGCGGAACTGAACGCTCAGGAGCGTGCCGAGGCGGAGGGCATTCACGAATCCATGAAGGCCTGGATCGCGGCCTACGATCAGTACCTCAGCCTGACTTCGGCAAACCGGTTCGAGGAAGCGCACACGGTAGCCACCGAGTCGGCGCTCCCGGCCATGCAGAAGGCGGGCCAACATGCGGCCCAACTTGCCGCTAGCCAGCAGAAGGAGCGGCACGCCGCTGCGCAGGCATCGCAAATTGAGATCCGGCGCACGCAATGGTTGACCGGCGTTTTCGTGTTATTGAGCCTCGCCATCGTCTTCGGCATGGGGGTTCTGCTCAACCGGCTCTCGAGCCAACTCAAGGGCTCCGTCGATGAAATCGGGACCGGCATCGATGCCTTTCGCCAAGTTTCGCGTCAAATCTCCAGTTCCAGCCAGTCGCTGGCCAATAACGCCAACAGCCAAGCCAGCTCCCTCACGCGGAGCGCGGCCGCGGCCGAGCAGGCGAGGCGATCGTCCGCGGCGGGGCTCGAACGCCTGCATTCGACAGCCGAGGCGGGCCAAAAAGTCAGTCTCCGAGTGCACGAAACAGCGGAGAGGCTACAGGCCATGCTGGGCGCAATGGAAGAGATGTCCGCGCGCGCGGGGAAGGTGGTTTCCATTCTCAAAACCATCGATGAAATCGCCTTTCAGACCAATGTCCTCGCCTTGAACGCAGCAGTGGAAGCCGCACGCGCCGGCCAGGCGGGACTCGGCTTCGCCGTCGTCGCCGAAGAGGTGCGAAACCTCGCCCAGCGCTGTGCGCAAGCCTCCAAGGAAACCGGTGAGTTGGTCACCGCTTCCGCCGCTGCCACGAAGGACGGCACCACCCGGCTCGACAGCCTCGCCGCGGGCGTTAGCGGAATCGAAACCGAACTGGCGCGCATGCTGGCGCTTGTTGAGCAGGTGCGGCGCGGAGGTGAGGAGGAATCGCGCGCCATCGCGGACATGGCCATGGCAATGGAGCAGATGCATCGCGACACCCAGCAGACGGCGGCGGCCGCCGAGGAGAGCGCCGCGGCAGCCGAGGAACTCAACTCGCAATCCAATGTACTGCGCGATACCGCGGAACGGATTCGTGTCCTGTTCGTGAGTGGAACACCGCGCCACCCCGGTCCGCCGCATTTCAGAGATAATGGAAACTGAACCTGTACAGCTTCACGTCAACACTATCTATGTGGTTTCCCCGGCGTATTCTCCAGCCCCTCATGGCGATGGGTCTCCTGTTGCCCGTTGCTTACGCGCAGCGCACTTCCTCTGTCAATTGGTCGAGCTACGTCACCGGAGATAAATCCGGCGCCGTCCAAGCCATGGCCATGGATCGCGACGGTTCCATCTGGGTAGCCGGCTCCACCACCGCTCAGTTTGAATCGCCCGGGCCCAACGACCCATTTCAGCGCATCTCCAACGGCGGCAGTGATGTATTCGTGGCCAAGTATCGCCGCGAAAGCGACGGCGTGATCAACCTTGAGTTCTGGAGTTGGCTTGGTGGAAGCGGAAATGAGGAAGTCCGCGGCATGACGGTGGATGCTCTCGGGCGCGTCTATGTCACCGGTATCACAACGTCCACTGACTACCCTCAGACTGGCTTCTTCCAGCAGTTGGAACACGCCGGCGAGCAGGATGCCTTTGTCGCCGTGTTCGACCCCAGTTTTTCGGGCGCCGATTCTCTGGTGCACTCCTCCCTTTATGGCGGCGCGAAGAGTGAGAACGTCACCGGGATCGCTGTCGATTCGGAATACAACATTTATGTGGTCGGCTACACGACGTCCTCCGAACTACCTGGGGTATCCTCTGGCGCACAGCCCATCAGCCGCGGGGGATGGGATTCGTTTCTCTACAAACTGGATCCATCCAACCCCTCGCCGCTGCGCTATGCCACCTACTACGGAGGCAAGTCGACGGACATCGCCACCGGAGTGGCAGTGGATGCGCGGGGAGTGGTGTGGTTTACAGGCTACACATCATCGGATGATTTTCCGGCCGCAGGCAACGCCTACCGGGATTTTCTGGCGTCGTTCTTCGACGGATTTCTGGTGGCGATCGACACGCGCGTAAGCGGACTGAACGGGATCCAGTACGGTACCTACCTCGGCGGCAATGGCGCTGACTATCCGCGCGCGGTCGCCTTCGATTCCACGGGAAGGCTTTGGCTTACCGGTTACACGTTTTCTTCCGACCTGCCGGTTACCGAAACCGCCGTCCAGAAGACCTACTCAGCCAACGCGGATATTTTCCTGATGTCCCTGGACACTGCACTTCCCGGGGCAGCCCAGATCACCTACGCCACATACCTGGGAGACGGCGACACGGACATTCCGAACGGGCTCTTCCTCCTGCCCAACGGGCGCGTCGCCATTGCAGGCTATACGGCATCCAACAACTTCCCGCTGGCCGGTGGTGCGCTGCAAGTTGCGCGAGGCGGAACATCGGTCGACGGCTTTGTTTCCATCATCGATCCAGCGGGCACGCTGGAATACTCCACTTACCTCGGCGGCGCATCCACCGATATCGCGACGGGCGTCGCCGTGGACAGCGAGCAAGGAATCTACGTCGCCGGGTACACAAACTCGCGCGATTTTCCGCGCGAAGAGAACGGCCCTCAACTACCTGGGGGCATCGTCAGCAGCGGCTTCGTAATGCGCATCGCGCGCTAGCCGCATTGCCTCACGCTCCAGCGGGGCGCACGACCTCGGCGGCATCCTGCCACAACCGGTCGAGGTCATAATACGCGCGCGCGTGCTGCGAGAACACGTTTACGACATAATCGCCGTAGTCGAGCAGAACCCACTCGGCGTTCTTGTACCCTTCCACGCTCTTGGGGCGCTCGCCGTTGTTTTTCAGTTGCAGCTCCACCTCATCGGCGATGGCCTGCACCTGACGCGGGTTCGAGCCCGTGCAGAGCACCAGGTAATCCGTGAAACTGGTCAGTCCCTGCAAGTCAAGAATGCGGACGTTTTCCGCCTTCTTCGATTCGGCGGCACGCGCGGCAATCTGCCATGCGGAAACTTCCGCGGGCGCGGCGACGACTTTCTGCTTCCGCGGGCGAGCTGTTTTCCTGGCGGCGGCCCCACCGGCCCCCGCGCGTTTCGTTGTAGCTGTTTTTCGAGGCAATCTGACTGAGAATGAACTCCTATTTTTAGCGTACAATGAAATCATGCGCGCGTTGTTGACCCTGGCGCTGATCGTGTCTCTTCTGGCGCCCGGAACGTCTGCCCTTCCCCCTTCCATCGATTCCATGGAGGTGTCGAAAGCGAAGGCGGAATTGGAACGCGTCGAAACACTCGTCGCAAGCGGAGGCTTGCCACGGAAACGTCTGGAAGAAGCTCGCCTCGCCTTGCAGGAGGCCGAACAGCAGGCATTTCTGCGAAGCACGCTGTATGGATCTCTGAAACTGGAGCAACTCACCGCTCCTTTGACTCAGCAGATACTCACGAGCGCCAAGCACCTGATCGCCCGCCAGGAGCAGCGAATCGAGGCCCACCGTAAGCTCATTGCCGCCGGTGTCGCCTCCCGGCTTTCCCTCCAACCGATGCTGGATGAATTGGAATTGCGCCGCGAAACCCTCGAACGAGCCGAAGCCCAGGCGAGGCTGTGGAACGACTTGGTGGAGATGGCTCGGGCCGAACAGCAACGGCAGATCGAAGGCGAGCAGGCCGCCGCGCTGCAAGGCGAAGAGGAAGCATTCAGTGGATTGGCGGCGTCGCGCATGCGCCTGCTCGAAAAGGAGTTTGAAACGGCGTTCTCGCGCCTGCTGCCGGTGAGTGCGCGCGGCGACACGGCCTTCCACCGCACCATGGGGCTGAACCACTCCGGACGCATGGATGTCGCCGTCAACCCCGATTCGGCGGAGGGCCAGTGGCTGCGCCGTTACCTCGATCGCGCAGGAATCCCCTATCTCGCCTTCCGCACCGCCGTCAAAGGCGCGGCAACGGCACCCCATATCCACATCGGACCGCCATCCACCCGGCTGCGTTCCGCAGACTGACTCTCCATCATGCCCGAAGCAAAGCTCTCCATCCTGCTTTCCGAACAGCAGATTCAGGACCGTATTCGCGAAATGGCCGCCCAGATCGACAAAGATTATGCCGGCCGGGGACCTCTCTACATGATCTGCGTCTTGAAGGGCGCAATCCTGTTCTATTCCGATCTGGCGCGCGCCATCAAGCATCCCGTGCGCATGGATTTCATTGGCACCTCCAGCTACGGCAAGGGCAAGAGCACTTCGGGCGAAGTGCGGCTGACCAAGGATCTTGACACCACCGTGGAGGACTTTGACGTACTGATCGTGGAAGACATTCTGGATAGTGGCGTCACGTTGACGTATTTGGTCCACGTACTACAGCAGCGCCGGCCGCGCTCCATTCGCATTGCCACGCTGCTCGACAAGCCTGAGCGCCGCCTGAGGCCAGTCAGTGTGGACTACGTGGGCTTCCAGATACCCGATGAGTTCGTGGTCGGCTACGGCCTCGATTTCGCCGAGGACTACCGCCAGTTGCGCGACGTGTGCGTGCTGTCGGAATAGCGCCACGCGCGGGAGTGATCTTGCTGCGCAAACTGCTGGGCAAAGCCGCTTCTTTGTTGTCGAAACCGGCGGCGGACCAGCTCCGGTTCTACTCCGAGGTGGTAACGGCCATCCGCAAACGCCGCATGGATGCAACCCTGCCCGAAAAGCCGGCGTCGCTGGTCGATTGCATCGCCGCCGCCTCACTGGCCATTGAGCGTGTGCTGCATCTGGAGCCCTTCGATGTGCAATTGCTCGGGGCCATCGCCATGTCGGAAGGCAAGATCGCGGAGATGCAGACCGGAGAAGGCAAGACTCTGACGGCGGTGATGACGGCTTCCTACTTTGCCGCCAACGGGCATGCGGTCCACATACTCACAGCCAACGACTACCTCGCCCGCCGCGACGCCGAATGGATGGGTCCGGTGTTTCGCGCCCTTGGATACAGCACGGGATTCATTCAGCAGAGCATGACGCCCGATGAGCGGCGCCGGGCCTATGACTGCGACATCGTCTACGCCACCCCCAATGAGGTCGGGTTTGACTTGCTGCGCGACGGCCTCGCCCTCCGCGCCGAAGATCTCGTGCATCGCGAATTCGATGTCGCGCTCGTCGACGAGGCCGACTCCATCCTCATCGACGAAGCGCGCATTCCGCTGGTGATTGCCGGGGGCGAAGCGCCTCCGAAGGATCTCGTGGAGAATCTGGCGCGCATTGCCCGCTCGCTGCAACCCTTCGCCGATTACGTCGTTGACTCACACGGGCGTAACGTTCTGCTCACCGATCTGGGGACGGAGAAAGTGGAGCGCGCCCTCGCCGTAGCCAATCTCTACGACGACCCGGCGCTCTTCACCGCCGTCACCGATGCACTGCACGCGCAAGTGCTGCTGCGGCGCGACGTCGATTACATTGTGCGCGGCGGCGAGATCCAGATAGTCGATGAATTCAAGGGACGCATCGCCGAACTGCGCCGCTGGCCCGCGGGGTTGCAGACCGCACTCGAAGCCAAGGAAGCGCTGCCGCTCCGCACGCAAGGCCGCATCCTCGGCTCGATTACGCTGCAAAGCCTTGTCAAGCTCTACCCGAAGCTTTGCGGCATGACCGGCACCGCGCTCACGCAGGCGGAAGAATTCTGGAAGGTGTACGGCCTGGAAGTGGTTTCCATTCCCACGCACCGCCCCATGATTCGCGTCGACCGGCCGGACCTGATTTTTCGTACGCGTGCCGAGCGAGATGCGGCGCTGATCCGGGAAATCGCCGCGCAGCATGCCGCAGCCCGGCCCGTGCTTGTCGGCACGGCGAGCGTGGCCGATTCCGAACGCATCAGCGCCTCGCTTACGCAAACAGGCATTCCCCACCGCGTGCTGAACGCTCGCAACGATGCCGAGGAAGCCGCCATCGTGGCGCAAGCCGGCCAGCGAGGCGCAGTCACCATCTCCACCAACATGGCCGGGCGCGGCACGGATATCCGCCTCGGCGAAGGCGTTGCCGCCATGGGCGGGCTTTACGTTATTGGCACCGCGCGCCACGAAGCGCGGCGCATCGACCACCAGCTCCGCGGCCGCGCCGGACGCCAGGGCGACCCCGGCGAATCACGCTTTTTCCTGAGTCTGGAAGACGATCTCATGCTACGTTTCGGACTCGCCGCCGCATTGCACTCCTCGCCCGATCCCGCCGTGGCGCTGTCCCATATCCAGCGCGTCATCGAAGGCGAGAACCTGGAGATGCGCAAAACGCTGCTCAAGTACGATCAGTTGATCGAAAACCAGCGCCGCATGGTCCAGGCTCTGCGCCTGGATGTGCTGCTCGGCGATCGGGAATGCTCCGACCCGCGCGCCGCACTTCTGCGCATCGATGACTTGTGGTCCAACTACATTGCCTCCATCGCCGAGATGAAATCAGGCATTCACTGGGTTTCCTTTGGGGGCAAGAACCCGCTCGACACCTTTCTTCACGATGCCGCGGATCTGTTTGCAGAACTGCTTCCGCTCATGGAGGAAGCGATCGCCGATCCGGCGGCCTGCGGCATGCCGGACAACTACGAACGCGGCGCCACCTGGACCTACGTCACCACGGATCAGCCACTCGGCGATATGAACCAGCGTCTCGCCCGCGGCATCATGAACAAGATCCGCGCATTGCTGCCTTAATCGAAGACAATCACGTCGTTCAGCGCGATCTCCGTGCCCTTGGAATCGAAGATCCGTTCTCCCAACACGCGAATGCGCAGCGTATGTTTTCCCTTTGCCAGCCCGAAGGCGTGAAACATGGAATCGTTCAACTTGCGCCGGTCTTCATCGGGGTAGCAATCGGAAACTTTCGGCGCACGGTTGTCGAGAATAAACTCCGCTTTGCCGCAGGTGGGCAGAAAAGGTCCGCTCACCACCACGCCCGTACCTTCGAAGGTCACCGTCGCTTCAGAGCCTTTTTCCCCGCTGGTGCGCAGGTGCCGCTCCTCTTTGCGAATCATGTCCTTGGTCTGCGTCCAGTTGCCCTGAAACTGCCACCGCGCATCGGCCACGGTAATCCGCTCACGCGGCGTGGCGCGGCCCTTCCACTCCTCGAAAGGCGCCGCTTTGGCGGCCTGTGTCTTCACCACGAACGTCTGGCCGTCCAGCTTGCCACCGTTCCGCCCCGCAAGCTTCACAGCCCGCGCCACCGTGCTCTCCACAATGCTCTCGAAGGTGAAATCGGTATAGCGGAACTTCTCGTGCGAAATGGAGGGAATGTGGCTTTTCCAATGATCGGGAATACGCTCATAGCCCAGCATCACGCCGAGAATCCCCGCGGCGCTCGAAGGGTTGCAGTCCGAATCCTGTCCGGCGCGCGTCGAAACCTCGATGGTCTTGTTCATTTCGCCGTCACCGTAGAGCAGTCCCAGGGCAATGTAGGCGCCGTTCAGCGCCGCATCGATATTGAACGGCCGTAGCGCGCCTTCCGGGCATGGCTCGGCGGTGTTCCACTTTGTCTCAATCTGCCGCCACACCGATTCCCAATCTTTCGGCTCGGCCTTCGCCCAGGCCAACACGTCGGAGATCAGCTTGTGGTATTTACTCCGTGGCGGAAGGCAACGCAACCCCGCCTCGACGACGGCGCGCGGGCTCTTCTCAAGGAACGCCGCCGCGTACATGCAGGAAACGAACACGCCGCCGTAGATCCCTTCCCCGTAATTCATCACACGCCCGGCGCGCATGGCGATATCCGTCGCCGCGCGCGGCATTCCCGGGGCCATCAAACCGATGAAATCCGACTCGATCTGAAAGTCGATATCGTCGGCATGCACGTTGTAATCCGGATGCCCGGCCAGCTTCGCCGGCACGCCCCGCTTCAGATTGCGCCGCGCCGACAGGTTGGCGTGCCACAGCGCATACTGCGCGTTGCGGAACATGTCTCCGAAGTCCTCCGTCGTTGCATCCAGACCCTTTTCATCCAACACCTTGGCAAACGTCATATCGACGTACAGATCGTCCTGGTTGAGCGAGTTCGTAATCTTATCCGGAGTCCACTGCGGGAGTTGATCCTTGGGAATGATCACCTCGTTGAATCGGAACTCCGTGGGCGCGCCGTAGCTCACACCGATCATCTGGCCGGCCCATCCGCCCTTGACGCGATCGCGGAACTCAGCCATCGGCATGCGCACCACGGATTGCGCGTAAGCGGCGATGGCGATCGAGAAGACAGGGATCAATTTCATTGCACAATCTCCTTTCGGGCTGGACAGGGAGAATTCGGCTGGGACAAATCAGGAGCCGTCCAGGCCGTCTCTTTCTGCAATCGCGCCAGCCGCGCCTGCATATCTTGGAGCGTAGCGCGATAGCCGGGCTCAGCGATCACGTTACGCATCTCGCCGGGATCCATCAGCAGATCGTACAGTTCGTTCGTATTCGCCTTGTCCAGGTATTCAATATACTTGTAGCGGTCCGTGCGCACCGCCACCAGCGCCGGGCACTGCCAGATCCGCTCGGCGTACTCGTAGAACATATCCGTACGCCATTGTTTCGGAGCTGCACCCGCGAACAGCGGCCGTAAAGACCGTGCCGTGGGAGAAGGCCTGCCCCCCTTCACGCCGCAAACATCCAACACCGTCGGAAACACATCCAGGTTCAGGACAATTTGGGTGGACACGCTGCCCGCCGGTATCCGCCGCGGATAGCGCATCAGCATGGGAACCCGTAAGGCTTCCTCGTATGGGAAGCGCTTGTCCACCAGCCGGTGTTCGCCGAGAAAGAAGCCGTTATCGCCGACGAATATTACCAACGTATCTTCCGCCAGCTTCTTCTCATCGAGCGCATCCAGAATGCGCCCCACCGCGCGGTCGGCGCTCATCACCGTGCGATAGAAATCCTTCACGTAGTTCTGCCAGCCGCCCTTCAGTTGCTTCGGCCCATCGAAAAAGCGGTTCGCCTCGATGCAGCTTTGCGCCACTACGTCCGCCTTGCCCGTCTTGGCGTAATCCTCGTTCCATGAGGCGGGTTGCGGAATATCCACGTCCGCCAGCAACTGTTTCATGTCGGCGGGTGGCAACTGTTCGGCGTGCGGCGATTTGATCCCCACACACAAGCAAAACGGCTGCCCCGCCGTCTGGCTGCGAATGAAATCCACGGCGAAATCCGCCGTTACCGGATCCACGTGCCCTTTCATGGTCTGTTCCTTGCCTTGCACGTTGAAGATGGGATCGCGATAGCGGCCCTGCCCCGGCAGCACGGCCCAATAGTCGAACCCTTTTCGCGGCGATGCGTTGTTGCCGATATGCCATTTGCCGATATATCCAGTGCGATACCCGGCGCTGTGCAGCACCTGCGGGAACAGCACTTCGTCGCGGTCAAACGTATCCGACACCCGGTTGTACCGCACCAGGTGCTGATGCGCATATCGGCCGGTGAGATACGTCGCCCGGCTGGGACTGCACAGACTGGTTGTGACGAAGGCATTCAGGAACGTGATACCTTCCTTCCCGATGCGATCCATGTTCGGAGTCCGGACGTAGGGATGGCCCCGCAGACTCAGCAAATCCCAGCGCTGATCGTCGGTGATGATGTACACCACATTCGGCCGCGGAGCCGGCGCCAGCGCGCCAAGTAGAAGAGTTCGCCGTGTCATGTTTGTCTACGCCCCGATGTATCGCGCGTACAAGCTGCGAGCCACGCCAACGTCGGTGGTGCCCTTTACGATCGCGCGCCCATCGGGGAACACCGTCATTTCATACGATGGCAGGAAAAAACGCAAGGCAAACTCGTTCCGGCGCACCTGCCCCAGCGGCAGCAGCCGGCGCTCCAATTCCAGCAGGTCGAGCGGACGCGCCCGGTCGTGAATCTGCACGGCGTTGCGCCCGCACAGGCTAATGGGAGTCCGCCGCCGCCCCTGCAAATGCACCAGATCGCGCAGCCCGCATGCCGGGCATGAGGGCAAAGGCTCCGGTTGCCGGATTTGCCGGATCGCTCCTGTCCACACGTCCACCGTGGTCAACTTCCGCGCCACCTCCTCCGGCTTTCCCACCAGAACCTGCAACGCCATCGTCACCTGCAAGGATGCAATCAACGACGTGACGGTATTCAGCACCCCCGCCGTCTCACACGTCGGCTGCGCCCCGGTGGGCGGCTCCGGATAGATGCATTTCAGACAGGCCGTGGTTCCCGGAATCACCGGCATCGCCAGCCCGTAGCTGGCCACCGCCGCGCCGTAAATCCACGGCGTATCGTAATGGACCGCGAAATCGTTCAGCAGATATCTTGTTTCGAAGTTGTCCGTCGCATCGAGGATGATGTCGGCATCCCCCAGTAGATCTTCGGCGTTGGCCGCGGTCAAATCCGCTACAACGGCCTCTGCATGCACCCCGCTGTTGATCCGCCCGATGGCCCGTGCGGCCGCGATTGCTTTCGGCATCGCCTCCTGCGCATCCCGCTCTTCGTACAGCCATTGCCGCTGGAGGTTACTCCATTCCACGTAGTCGCGGTCGATGAGATCGAGCCACCCTACGCCGGCCCGCGCCAGCGCCCCTGCTTGAAAACTCCCCAACGCCCCGCATCCCACAATCGCCACGCGCGACTCCATCAAGCGCCGTTGCCCCTCCTCTCCGATTCCAGGGAAGAAGATTTGTCTTGAATAACGTTCGCGCGCCGAAGCATCCATGCCCTTCCATCATCCCATGAGGGTAGCCGTTCCCAGATCCTCCCACTCAGCCCTGTTATCCTGAAAACGAGTGGCTTTCGCCCATTTCGTTCTCCTGTTATTGTCTTCCTGCGTACTGTGCGCCGCGCCCTGGGATTACGAGGGCAAGCTTGTGGCTGAAATCCGTTTCGATCCGCAAATCCAACCTCTCCCCGAGGCTGAGTTGAAGCGGTTGATCAACATCGAGGTCAACGAGCCGTTGACCGCCGTCGCCGTGCGCCGCGCCATCCAGCGCCTCTACGGCACAGGGCGCTATGAAGAGCTTCAGGCTGACGCCATCCTCCGCGACGGAAAGGTGATCCTCACCTTCTTGACCAAGCAGAATTGGTTCATCAGCCGCATCACCGTTGAAGGCGCCAATGAGTCGCCCAACCGCGAACAACTCATCTCCGCCACCAAGCTTGAGCTCGGCGCGCAATACACCGAGGAAGGCTTGGCCAGCGCCATCGAGGGGCTGCGCGAAATTCTCCAGGCCAACGGTTTCTACTCCCCCCGCATCCAGCCGCTGGTCGAACGTTATCCGGAGTTCGACGAGCTGCATGTCCAATTCCTCGTTCGGCCGGGAGACCGTGCCTACTTCGCCCGCCCATCGATTGCCGGGAATCTGAAAATCCCGGAAGAATCGCTGCTTGGCACATCGCATTGGAAGCGGCTCTGGGGTGTGCTCGGCTGGCAGCAGTTCACCGAACAGCGCCTTCAGCAAGGCATCGAGCGAATCCGCCGCAGCTACCTCAAGAAGGACTTCCTGCTTGCGCGCGTTGACTTGGGCAAACTCGAATACATTCGCGAAGAGAATCGCACCCGCCCCCATCTCCAGATCGAAGCCGGCCCCAAGGTCAACGTCACCGCCACCGGCGCGAAGCTCTCCCGCGGCCGCCTGAAGGAGTTGATTCCCGTATTTCAGGAACAGTCCGTCGATCAGGATCTGCTCGAAGAGGGCGCCCGCAAGATCACCCACTACTTCCAGGCTCGCGGTTATTTCGACACGCAGGTCAGCTACAACCGCTCTCAGGTCAGCGCCGATGAAGAACAGATCTCCTTCGCCATCGGCCGCGGCGAGCGTTACAAGGTCGCCCATGTCGAAGTCCGTGGCAATCGATACTTCGATTCCCTCACCATACGCGAACGGATGAACGTCGTTCCGGCCGGCTGGCTTGTGAATCGCTACGGCCGCTACAGCGAAGAACTACTCGATGCGGACAAGCGCGCCATCGCCGAGTTGTATCGTAGCAACGGTTTCCGCGACGTGAAAGTCAATGCGGCGGTTCAGCGGAATTTCGGAGGCAAGGAACATCAGGTGGGAGTCATCGTGGAGGTGGAGGAGGGCGAACAGATGTTCGTCAACAGCCTGGACATTTCCGGGGTCGATCTACGTCTCTATGAGACGATCCGTTCCATGCTCACATCCACCGAAGGACAGCCCTACAGCGCCTTCAGCGTGGCCACGGACCGGGACAACATTCTCAACTTCTATTACAACAATGGTTATCCCGATGCTTCCATGGAAGCCACCGCTACCCCCGTTCCAGGCAACGAACGAATGATGGACTTGCGGTACACAGTGCAGGAGGGACGGCGCCTGTTCGTCAAGGACGTGCAGGTCAACGGACTCGTCTCCACTCGCCCCAGCCTCGTCAATAACCGCATCAGCCTTTACCCCGGATTGCCGCTGTCCTTGAGCCGGATGGTATTCAGCCAGCGCCGTCTCTACGACCTGGGGATCTTCGCCAAAGTGGACATGGCGCTCCAGAACCCACTTGGCAGCGTGCGCGAAAAACGTGTCCTGTTCCAGATGGAAGAGGCCAGCCGCTATTCGCTCAATGGCGGTATCGGCGCCGAGTTCGGCAGAATCGGCGGAAGCCCCACCAGTCTCAGCGCTCCAGCCGGCGGCACCGCCTTCGCGCCGCGCGTCTCGCTCGGACTCAGCCGCCTGAACTTCCTCGGCCTTGGACACACCGTAGGCGTGCAGACGCGCCTTTCCACCCTACAGAAACGCGGCATCGTCACTTATCTGGCGCCGCAGTTTCAGGGCCGGGAAAACATCAGCCTCACTTTTACCGGCCTCTTCGACGACTCGCGCAACGTGCGCACCTTCTCTTCCCGCCGGTTGGAAGGCACCGTGCAGTTCAGCCAGCGCTTCTCGCGCGCCCTCCAGGCGCAGTATCGAATTACCGTGCGCCGTGTGGCCACAAGCGATGTCAAGATCGACCCCGGTCTGATCCCCCTATTCTCCCAACCGGTGCGCGTCGGGCTGATCGCCACCACACTGATTCACGACAAACGCGACGATCCCCTGAACGCTACCCGCGGTATGTACAACTCCATCGATATGTCGCTCGCCAACAAAGCGCTCGCCTCGGAGACCGGCTTCGGACGTATCCTCGCCCGCAATTCCAGCTATCACCGCGTCAGCCGCGATATTGTCCTTTCCCGCAACACCACCCTCGGATGGATCAAGCGCTATGGTGGCAGTGACATTCCACTTCCCGAACGATTCTTCGCGGGCGGCGCAGTGTCCCACCGCGGCTTTCCGGAAAATCAGGCCGGACCGCGCGACTTGCTTACCGGATTCCCCGTTGGAGGCAACGGCCTTCTCTTCAACCAAACCGAACTGCGATTTCCCTTTCTTGGCGACAATCTCGGCGGCGTCATGTTCCATGACGCAGGCAACGTCTACACTCGCTTCCGTGCCATTTCTTTCCGCTCCCGCCAGCGCAACGATCAGGACTTCGACTACATGGTGCACGCCGTCGGGGTCGGTGTCCGCTACAAGACCCCCATTGGCCCGATCCGCGTCGATTTCGGCTTTGGCCTGAATTCGCCGCGCTTCATCGGATACCGCGGCTCCATCAACGATCTGGTGGCGAGGCTGGGGGAACCCGTTCGCCAGCGCGTCAGCGCCTTCCAATTCCACTTCAGCCTGGGGCAGGCCTTCTGATGCGCAGCTTCGTCACACTCTTGTGGCTTGGCGCGGCGCTGCTCCCCGCGGAAATCATCGACCGCATCGCCGTCACCATCGGCACGCGCGTCATCCCGGAAAGCGAAATCATCCAGATGATCCGGCTGGCCGCCTTTATCGACGGGCGCGAGCCCGATCTCAGCCTTGCCTCCAAGCGCAAGGCCGCGGAGACACTCATCTCGCAGATTCTGCTGATACAGGAGATGGACGACACTCGCTTCACTGTCCCCTCCATGGCCGATGTCATTGCCCAGTGGAATAAACTCATCAAGCCCCGCTACCCGACGGACGAAGCCTATCAGGCCGAACTCGAAAAGCGCCGCATCACAGACGAAGAAGTGCGCCTCTATCTCCAAGCCATGATCCGCGCAGTGGAATTCATTGACCTTCGATTTACCCGCGGCCAGCAGGTCTCCACCGACGAAATCGCCGCCTACTACGGCAAGGAGTTTCGAGAGCGTTGGGAGAAGAGCAACCCCGGCAAACCGCTTCCTCCGCTCGAAGAGGTAAGCCAGGAAATCGAACAATGGATTCTCGCCGAGAAAACCGACACAGCATCCAATGAGTGGCTCCAACAGGCGCGGTCGAGAGCCCGTATCCGCTATCGTGAGGAGGTATTTCAATGAGACGCTTACTGCGCTGGTTGCGGTGGACCGCTCTCAGCCTCATGCTGCTGCTGGCGGTGCTCGCCACAGCCGTGTTCCTCGTCCTCCGCACGGAGTGGCTACGCGAACAAATCCGCCAGCGCATCGTTCTCGAAGCCGAAAAAGCCACCGGCGGGAAAGTGGCAATCGGGCGCTTCGATTTCGATCCCAACAAACTGGAAGTGAGCGTCGTTGGGTTTGAACTGCGTGGCAAGGAGCCGGTATCCGATCCCCCGCTGGCACACGTGGAGAAGATCCACGTCAAAGTGAAAGTAGTCTCCTTCTTTCGCAAGGACGCCTATCTCGAGGCGCTATCCGTCGAGAAGCCGAAGATCCGCATCGTCATCTTTCCCGACGGAAGCAACAATATTCCCGGCCCGAAGATCCGCAACCCCAACAGTCCATCGCCGTTCGTTCGCTTCGTGTCCCTATCGGCCAGAAAGTTCAGCCTGCGCCAGGGGACGTTCGAATACGACAACCAGCGCATTCCCATTGACCTCCAGGCGGAAAATCTTGGCGTCGAATTCGGCTGGGAGCGCGAAGGGGCGCGCTATCGTGGCACGGTCACCGCCGCGCCCTTTCACCTGCGCTGGCCGAAGATCGCTCCCCTCGACTTTGACGTCAACGTCCAAATGACCATGGACAAGGAAGGCCTGGAGTTCCAGAAAGCGGAAATCCGCGACGGCGAATCCTGGATCCAGGCCACCGGCTCCATGAAGGATTATCGGGCGCCCAAACTCGACGTCGACACCAAGGGCGAGTTCGCCATGAAACGCTACGCGCCGGCCTTCCGCCTTCCCATCAGCCCGGAAGGCCGCACGGCATTCCAGGGCAAGTTTACCTACGCCGATGGATTCTATCTCCTTGCCGGCCGCATGAACGGCCGCGGTCTGGCCGTGCGCGAACCGGCCTGGAGTGTGACGCAAGCAGAGGTATCGGGCGATGTCCGCCTCCAACCGGATCTCGTCGATGTCAGCAATATTGAGGCGCGCGCCGCCGGCGGCATCTTTCGGGGAACGGCGGAAATTCGCCGCTGGCGCGACTTCATCGTGAAAGGCGTCGTAAGCGATTTCTCGCTCGAGGAGTTGCAGCGGATCGAACGGCAAGTCCGCCCCGTGGCCTGGTCCGCCATCGCCTCCGGCCCCGTCGAACTCTCCGGATCCTTCGCCTCCAAGGGCGTCGCCGATTTCCGCGTTGCCACGCATCTTGTTCTGGAACCAGGCGAAGGCCGCATTCCACTCGAGGGCATCGTCCGCTCGCGCTACCAGGCGGAAGGACAGCGCATCGCCTTCGAGTCTTCCTACCTTAGGACTCCCACCACCCGCGTCGATTTCACCGGAGCCCTCGGCTCCGACCTCCGCGTTCTTCTCGACACCACAGACCTCAACGATTTCCTTCCCGCCATGGCCATGATCACCGCCACGCCCCCTCAGCAGCTCCCCATGCAGTTGGATGGAGGCACGGCGCACTTCGAAGGAACCATCGCCTCGCCCCTGGTGCAGCCGCGCGTGCGTGGGCGCGTCGTCCTCAAGAACGTCGTCATCGAAAAGCGCAAACTCGATAGCGTGGCCGCGGAAATGGACGCCAGTTCCTCCAGTCTTTCCTTGCGCCGCCTCCGCTTCGTCCAAGGGGCCAGCATCGTTGAAGGCCGCGCCAATGCCGAACTTCGCAACTGGAGGCTTGTCCCCGAAAGCCCCATCGCCGCCGACTTCGAACTCCGCCAGGCGAGTATCGAAGAACTGCTGAAAGGCAACGAGCTGGCGGTTTCGCTCAAAGGCAGCGCCTCGGGACCCATCGACATCACGGGAACCCTCAGCGATCCCAAGGTCAAGGCCGGCCTTGCGCTCAGCAAAGTCCAAATCGGCGGCGAAGCATTCGAAGGGATCCGCTTCGATCTCACCTACGATGCCGGGTCTATTGAAGCCACCAACGGCTCGGCCGTGCACGCAGCCGGCCGCATCCCCTTTCGTGCCGGCTATCGCCATCCTCCCGGCGACTACTCCAACGGTACGCTCCATTTTGAAGTAGCGGCCCAGAACGCCGCGCTCGGCGCCATCGAGGCCGTGCGCTCCCAGCGTGCCGATCTCGAAGGCCGTACCGATATGCGCCTCTCCGGCGAACTCATCGTCCGCAATCGCCAGCCCACAATCGAGTCCATCAATGGCTCTCTCGCCTTGCGCCAAATCGCCGTCAACAAGAACGTGCTCGGATCGCTTGGCTTCGAAGCGAAGACCCATGCGCAGCGTATATCCGTAGTCGCCTCCGGCGATCTCCTCAAGTCACCCGTCAGCGGACACGGCGAATGGCAACTCACCGGCGACGCCAACGGCCTCGGCGAAATTGACCTCGGCACCATCAAGCTCACCACCGTCGGCCAGATTCTCAAGATCTTCGGCAGAAGCGGGGATCTTCCCCTCGACGGCCAGTTCATGGGCGGCATCGTGTTCCGCGGCGCACTCCGCAAGCCACAGACGTGGCGGGCCCGCGCCAACCTTACTGGAATGGAACTCAGCCCGAAAGCCGAAAAGGGACAGATCGGCGCACAGGTGCTCGAAGATCTCACCCTCCGCAACAATGGCCCGGTCATCATCGAAATGGACAACAAGGGCTTCCAGATTATTCAAGCCCAGCTCACCGGAAAGGAAACCAATCTCAGCGCCTCCGGCTCCATCCTCACCGGCGCGCGCAATGCCTGGAACCTGGCCTTCAAAGGCGCCCTCAACCTCGGTATCTTCCAGAACGCCGTCTCCGGACTCCGCGCCTCCGGTCTCGCCGAAGTCAACGCCGTCGTTCGCGGGACCATGGAAGAGCCGCAACTCGGAGGACGCGCCGAGGTGAAGAACGCCAACGTCACCCATCGCGATCTGCCCAACAGCGTCGATCGCCTCAATGGCATCGTTGTCTTTGACCGCAACCGCGCACTCTTGCAGAATTTCACCGCCCAGACCGGAGGCGGCGAACTGAAGTTGAACGGATTCCTCACTCTTGGCGGCGCCGAGGAAGTGGTGTATCGTCTCAACGGGCAATTGGAGCGCGTACGCATCCGCTACCCCGAAGGCGCCAGCACCACCGTCAACGCCAATCTCAACCTCACGGGAACTTCCGACCAAAGCCTGCTGGGAGGCACGGTAACCGTACTACGATCCGGCTTCACCCCGCGCACCGATTTCGGCAGCCTGTTGCTGGAGCCATCCAAACCTTCGCCGGCGCCCACATCCAGCGCCTTGTTGCGCGGCATGCAGTTCGATGTACGCATCCTCAGCGCTCCCAATTTGCAACTCGAAACGTCGCTTACCTCCGGAGTGCAGGCCGAACTCGACCTCCGCGTCCGTGGCAGCCCCTCCAAACCCATCCTGCTCGGCAATGTCAGCGTCACGCAAGGCGAACTGAATTTCTTCGGCACCACATACACCATCACCCGTGGCACGGTATCCTTCTTCAACGCAGCCCGCATCGAGCCCGTACTCGATCTCGACTTCGAAACCGTCGTCCGCGCTGTCACCGTGAACATGAACGTCTCCGGACCCATCGACAAGCCCAACGTCACCTATCGTTCCGACCCGCCCCTGCAACCCAGCGATATCATCGCCTTGCTCGCCGTGGGCCGTACTCCCACAGGTTCCGCCGTGGCTACGCAAACCAATGTCGCAAGCACCGGTTCCGGATTCTACGCCGGCACCGATACGCTCCTGGGCCAGGCCCTCAGCGCCGGAGTCGGCGGCCGTCTCCAGCGCTTCTTCGGCGTCAGCCGTGTCAAGATCGACCCGCAACTGGTCGGCCTCGACACCACTCCGCAAGCCCGCCTCACCATCGAACAGCAGATCTCGCGCGCCATCACCCTGACCTACGTCACCAATCTCACCGGCACTCTGCAACAGTTGGTCCGCTTGCAGTGGGATTTGCAAAAGAACTGGTCCGTCATCGGTGTGCGCGACGAAAACGGAGTCATCGGCGCCGACGTTCTGTATCGGAAAAGGTTCAAATAACATGAAACTCCGCAAGCACGAAGGTAAGCTGAAAATCGAGCACAGTATCCTTGACGGCGTACGCGCCATGTTGCAGCGCTTGCTTGCCGCCAATCCGGATATCCGCAGTGTCATCCCCGGAGTCATTCGTGTTGTCCGCGACGCCAAGGGTCCGGTCAAGGTCCGTATCACCGTTCCCGTTCGGAACGGCTGGAAAGCGATCGCGCTCAGCGACGGCGCGCGGCAGGAGTTATTCATCTCCACGGCGATGACGCGCGAGCAACTCGAAGCTGCGCTCGAGAAAGCTGCATCGCAATGACAACCGAGGAAGGATTCAACGGGCAGGCTCCCCTGTTTGCGTGAGGAACGCGAGGGCTTTGGGGAGCACAGTCGTTTCTTTGAGACGAGCCATGTGCGAGATCGCATCTTGCGGGGCCACGTGTCAGGCCTGCCGAAGACCCGGGGAACGGAGTGGTTCCACTCCGC
>CAYOBO010000102.1:19280-21962 GCA_964402295.1 uncultured Candidatus Solibacter sp.
GGGGCCACGTGTCAGGCCTGCCGAAGACCCGGGGAACGGAGTGGTTCCACTCCGCCGGCGGGGAGGGTGAGCATCAGGTTCATGTGTGCAGAGGAATCGGCGCCCTCATGAGCACGCCTGACTCGCCAGGAGTTTTCCTTCGTTGCGCTTAAGTCGTAATGGGGCCGGTGGTGCCTTTCATGAACTCCTTGTTCTTGTCACCGATCCAGTAACGTTCCCCGGCGATGCACCAGATGAAGTGCACGGGGACATCCTGGGAGAAGACGGGGTGGTAGTTGAGGTAGGGAATGGTGACCATATCCCCTTTTTCCACGCTGTGAACGAAGCTGAGTTCTTCCGGGGATTCGTAGACCTCCATGGCTCCGCGGCCCTGGATGAAAACGTAGACCTCTTCCTGGTCGGTGTGGTTGTGCGGGGGCCAGGAGCGGGCATGGGGCTCGAAGAAGGTGTAGCCGGCAACGAGTTTGTCGGCGGGTTCGGGAACGTCGTGCATGAGGTAGACATCCTTGCCCTTGAGGCGTCGGATGCGGTCCTCGCGGGTGGAGATTTCGGAAAACTTGGCGTGATGGACGGGATGGGCGTTGGCCGCCGGGGCGGAGCATTGGACGATGTGGGCCGGCGCCGCGGTGGCGTTGGTGAGGTGGAAGGCGGCGCCTCTGGGGATGTAGAGGGTGTCGTAATGATCGAGGAAGTAGCTGTGGCCATCCACGCCGATATTGGACGTACCTTCGATCTGAAACAGTAAAGATTCTTCGTGTTTGAAACAGAAGCTCTGGGATTTGGAGCCGGGCGGAAGGTGGAACTCGCCGCAACTGAGGAACTCGAGGTTCGCTTCGGCGGGAGTGAAGCGCTGGCGGAAGGTGACGCCTGTGTCGGCGGCACGAATCAGGCGGGCGGGCTTGACCTTGGACATATTCTTCTAGACTCCGAAAATCTTGCGGACGTGACGGCGGGCGGGTTCGACAGCGGCATCGCCGGGACGGCCGTCGTTAAGGCGCTCCTCTTCGTTGATGAGCCAGCCGGTCCATTGCTTTTCGCCGATGGCGGCGGCGAGGGGTCTCAAATCGTTAACGCCTTCGCCGAGTGGCACTTGGCTGTCGTTGCGGAAGTCGCGGAGGTGCATGCCATCGATGCGGGCGCTGTGGCGGCGGAAGAAGGCGGGGACATCGGCCTTGGCGAGCCAGGCGTGGCCGGCATCCATGACAAGGTGGAGCAGGTCGCCATCGGTGATGCGGAGCATGGATTCGATCTCTTCGCCGCCCTGAAGAAACTCTTTGTCGTGGTTGTGATAAGCGAGTTGGAGGCCGTGCCGTCTGGCGAGCTTGCCGGTGGCGTTGAGCGCCGCGGCCTTGCGATTGAGGGAGGCCGTGGTGCGAACCGAGGCTCCGCTGAGGATGAGGCGTTTGGCGCCGAGCGCGGCTGCGCCGCGAATGACTTGCTCGATGAGATCGGCGGGGGCGATGGCGGTGTCCTTGTCGTATTCCAGGAGGAAGATGTGGCAGCCGAGGAATTCGAGGTTGTGCTTTTCGAGCGCGCGGCGGGTGGCGGCGGCGTTTTCGAAGTGGGGTTGCAGATTGCGGAAGCCGGTTTCATAGCCCTCATAGCCGTGGTGTTGGATGCGGGCGAGGACGGCGGTGAGCGAGTCGAGATTGTTGGGATCGATGCGCCAGGCATTCGTCTGGCAACCGGCGCGCGGTTTTGCTTGCGCGGGCAGAGATAAAGACGCGGTGGCGGCCATGAGGAGGCTCCGGCGGGAGGGGTTATTTCTCTTCATGGCAAGTGTTGCAGTCATTGAGGGCGTTTTTCGCCATGTGGCAGCTCATGCAGGCGCCCATGGAAATGTCCTTCTCTTTCCACAGCGCTTCGCGCTCTTTCACGGGGCCGTGGCAATCGTCGCACGTGTTGCCCGCGTCGGTGTGAACCTTGTGGGAAAAATAGACGTAGCTGGGGATCTGATAAACACGGTTCCAGGGGACGTTGCGCTTTTGCTGGGCGAAGCCGGCAAGTTTCTGGATATGCGGGGAATCGGTTTTGATGGACTGATGGCAGCCCATGCAAACGGTGGCGGCGGGGATGCCCATGAGTTCACCGGGTTCGGGATTAGTGTGGCAGTTCTTGCATTGCAGCCCGAGTCCGATGTGGAGTTTGTGGCTGTAGGGGATGGGCTGCGGGACAGGCTTGCCCTGGAACATCAGCCACGCTAGAAGCAGAGCCTTCACAGGTTGCCTTTCTTGCGCTGATCGAGGATGTATTCGCTGGCGCGCAGCGAAAGAGCGAGGATGGTGAGCGTGGGATTCTGGACGCCGCCGCTGGTGAAGCTGCTGCCATCCACTACGAAGAGGTTCTTCACGTCGTGGCACTGGTTCCAGCCGTTGAGGACGCTGGTCTTCGGATTCGAGCCCATCCGGCAGGTGCCGAGTTCGTGAATGCTTTCGCCGGGGGGGACCATTTGCGGGTGCTGGGCAATGACCTTGAAGCCGGCGTCTTCGCAGAGTTGGGCGCCGACCTCCATGGCATCCTTGGCCATGGCGTGTTCGTTGGCCGTGTACTTCTGCGAGATGTGGAGGACGGGAATGCCCCACTCGTCTTTCATGGTCGGATGGATCCGGACGTGGTTTTCGTAAAGCGGGAGAGCTTCACCCATGGTGGTGATACTGAAGCCGGTGCCGGCGGTTTCGTTCA
>CAYOBO010000102.1:22062-27689 GCA_964402295.1 uncultured Candidatus Solibacter sp.
AGCACGCCGCTGGAGTTGGCGATGCCGTTGGGGAACTGGCGCGATTTGGAATTGAGCATGAGGCGCGTCGATTCGAGCGTGGACGCGCCGACGACAACGATTCTGGCTTTGGCGTGGTAGACGCGCTTGGAGCGGCGGTCGAGGAAGATGGCTCCGTTGGCGAGTCCGGTTTTGGCATCGACGGTGATCTCGCGGACGACGGCGTTGGGGGTGAGAGTGAGGTTGCCGCTTTCGAGAGCTTCGGGGAGAAGGATGTTGGAGGACGAGGCGAGGGTGCCGGTGGCGCGCCGCATCTTGGTGGCGGTGATGCCTTGTTTCCGGCAGGCCGCCGAGAAGCGCTGCACACAGGTGGATTCGCGGGAATCGTCGTTCAGATAAATGCCGTCAGGAAGCTGGGGAAGACCTTCCTTGCGGCCGGAGACCTTGAACATCGGTTCAATGCGGTCATAGAAGGGGGCTAGATCGGAGTAAGAGATGGGCCAGTTCTCGCCGTGGCCGTCGTGGTCCTTGCACTGGAATTCGTAGTCGCTGAGACGCCAGGATTGACGGCCCCAGCGGAGCGTCTTGCCGCCGATGGCGCGGATGCGAACCCAGTTGTATTGCTCACCGGGGTTGTAGGCGTAGGGGTTCTGCTTTTCGTCGGCCCAGAGGTTGGCATCGAACTCAGAGGCCTGGACGACGTGCGGGAAGCGGCCTGGTTGGCCGAAGCCGCGGTAGGGCAGATCGTAGACCGCTTTCATGACGCGCTGCTTGTCGTAGTCAACGAGGGGACCGGCGTCGAGCATGAGGCATTTGGCGCCGCCTCGGGCGAGAGCCCATCCGGCCATGCCGCCTGCCGCTCCGGAACCGATGATCAGGACGTCGTAGATTTCTTTCATGCGTGTGTTCCTTCAGTCGAGAGGCAGCCAGTAGGCGTTGACCCCGGAAGCGGAGCGGCTACGGCGGGACATTGCTTGTGCGTATTCGCGGGAGTTGACGGTGGCCTGGAGCAGATCGTCCTGCGCTTCGCGGAGGAAACGGGCGAAGGGATCGGGGGATGCGCCGTTCGTCCAGGGCTTTCGGAGCGGAGAGAGGATTGCGTCGGCGGCGGATGCGTCGAGCTGCGCGAAGGGCTTTTTGTGCGCCCGTTGCGCTTCGGCTTGGAGACGGTCGAGGCCGTTACGGTAGAGGGTTTGGCGCGCGGCGGGTGAGGCTTTGAGCAGGAAATCGAGGAATTCGACAGCGCCGGCGTCTACCGCGCCAGGGCGCTCCTGGAAGGCGGGCACGAGCAGTTCCGCGAGACGGCGGAGTGTGGCGAACTGTTCGGGGGTGAAGAACGTACGGACACCCTCTCCGACCGCGTCCGGCGCGGTTTCGGTGAGCTTCGGCAGGTCGGATGAAGAGGTTGCGCCTCCGTATTGCGCGGCTGCGGGAAGGGCAGGCAACACGGCCGCACCCTGGAAGAAGCTTCTACGTTTCATAGGCAATCTTTTCACAATATCATCCGCGAATCGCCCTCCCTGCGGGTGATCCGTTCGCGGTCGAGGTATTCAAGCAGGGGGATGGCGTATTTGCGGGAGACGCCGGTCCAGTCTTTGAATTCGGGCACGCTGAAGCGGGTGCCTTTACGGGCGGCGAGCAACTGGCGGAGCGTGTCGAGCGCTGTCGGGTGGAAGAGCAGATCCTCGGCCACCTTCACGAGGCGTTTGTCGCGGAACAGGATCTGGAGAAGCGAGCGGGCGCGGACGGCATCGACGCCGCAAGATTTGAGAACTTCTTGCGCGGAGGGAACTGCGAGTCCGGCGGTGGCGAAGGCGTCTTCGATCTTCTTGAGGGCCTGCTCTTCGTCGCCCTTCAGCGCGAGTTTGTGCGAGGAAAGGCGAAGGACTTCGCCATCGGCGGTGATGCCGGGCGTGATACGCAGGAGCGCATCGAGGAGGAACGGCGGCGAGCCGGCGAGATCGCGGCTGCGGAGAACCTCTTTCGAGAGCCCCGGTTGGAGAGGGTTCTGCGAATGGAACGTGGAAAGCGTTTTCTTGAAGCGCGCTTGCAGGGCGGCGAGCGATTGCGGATCGAGCACCCATTGGTGGTCCTCTATCCAATGTAATTTCGCGGCGGCAATGGCGGACTGGAGTTCCTTCGCGGTGAGTCCGGTGCGGGCGATCAAGGCGGCGAGGCTCATGCCGAGTGGAGCTTCGCGAACGAGAATCCGGATGCGTTCGGGGGTGGATGCCGATTCGATCGCGGCGAGGCGTTCGGCAGCGGTGCTGAGTTTGCGAGGCGGGGCGATGTCGAGGACGGCGCCGCCGGCGATGGTGACGACGGGGGAGAACATGCGGAGGATAAAGCGGTCGCCGGGAAGAAGGAGTGTGGGCTCGCGGAGGGCGATGCGGGCGTAGCCTTTGGCGCCCGGTTCGATGCGTGCTCCGTTGGGGATGCGGACTTCCGCTTCGAGTTCCACGGTGCCGGAGTGGAAGTGCACGGGAGCGCGGTGGCGCAGGGGTTTGGCGGAGGGCAGCAGCTCAATGGCGCAGTCAATCATCTTGGTGGCGGAGAAACGGTGGGGGTCCGTGAGCACCATGCCTCGGTGGAGTTCACTGTGATCGATGCCGCCAAGGTTGACGGCGGTCCGTTGTCCCGCAAAGGCTTTGGTTACGGGCTTGCCGTGCACCTGGATGCCGCGGACGCGGACCTGGTGGCCGCTGGGTTGGATTTCGACTTCCTGTTCGACGCGGAGCGCGCCGGAGACCAGAGTGCCGGTGACGACGGCTCCGAAACCCTTCATCGAGAAGGCGCGATCGACGGGAAGGCGAAAGTGGTGAGAAACATTTTTGGCGGGGATTGTTTTGGCGAGGTGGGCGATTTCGGCTTTGAGTTCGGGGAGTCCTGCTCCGGTGACTGCGCTGACGGCGATCTTGGGTGCGCTTTCGAGGAAGGATCCGGCGGTGAATTCTTCCACCTCCAGTTTGACGAGATCGATCAACTCGGGGTCGACGAGGTCGGACTTGGTGATGACGACGATGCCACGGGGGATGCCGAGGAGGCGGCAGATGTCGAAGTGCTCGCGGGTTTGGGGTTTGATGGATTCGTCGGCGGCGACGACCAGAAGGACGATGTCGATGCCCCCGACGCCGGCGAGCATGTTCTTCACGAAGCGTTCATGGCCGGGGACATCCACGAAGCCGCAGGAAAGCTCGGGGGTGAGTTGCAGGTGAGCGAAGCCGAGATCGATGGAGATGCCGCGCCGCTTCTCTTCCTCCAGGCGATCGGTGTCAATGCCGGTGAGGGCCCGCACGAGGGCGGTCTTTCCGTGATCGATGTGTCCGGCGGTGCCGATGATTGCGTGGATCATGAAATCCCAATTCTTCATGTTACCCTTTGGTACCTTTGTCTCTTATGGCCATGAATCGACTGGAGGAGGTGCGGCGCCGGCACGCCAACGCGGAAGCGGGTGGTGGCGAGGAGCGGCGCAAGCGGCAGCATGCGGAAGGAAAGCTGTCGGCGCGGGAGCGAATTGAGTTGTTGTTGGATGAAGGTACGTTTGAGGAGTTGGACAAGCTGGTGCGGCATCGCTGCCGGGACTTCGGGATGGAAGAGCAGGTGATCGACGGCGATGGGTTCGTTACCGGCTATGGCTACATTCATGGGCGCTTGACATACGTGTTTGCCCAGGATTTCACCGTGTTCGGCGGATCTCTTTCGGAGGCGAACGCGAAGAAGATTTGCAAGGTGATGGACCTGGCATTGAAGAATGGTGCTCCGGTGATCGGCTTGAATGATTCGGGCGGGGCGCGGATTCAGGAGGGCGTGCTGTCGCTGGGCGGTTATGCGGATATCTTCTTGCGCAATACGCTGGCGAGTGGTGTGGTGCCGCAGATTTCAGCAATTCTTGGGCCGTGCGCGGGAGGCGCGGTCTATTCGCCGGCGATCACGGATTTCGTGTTCATGGTGGATCGGACCAGCTACATGTTCGTGACCGGGCCGGATGTGATCAAGACGGTGACGCATGAGGATGTGACCAAGGAACGGCTGGGTGGGGCGATGACACACAACTCCATCAGTGGGGTGGCGCAGTTCCTGGCGGACGATGACCGGCATTGCTTGCAGATGATCCGGAAGTTGATGAGCTTCTTGCCCCAGAACAATCGGGATCTGCCGCCGCGCGAGGAGTGCACGGATCCGGCCGACCGTATGGATGCGGCGCTCGATACGCTGGTGCCGGAAGAATCGAACGTTCCCTACGACATCAAGGACATTATTCACCGCGTGGTGGACGATGGAGATTTTCTGGAAGTGCACGAGCATTACGCGAAGAATATCGTGGTGGGCTTTGCGCGGATGGATGGGCGGTCAGTCGGGATTGTGGCGAATCAGCCGGCACATTTGGCGGGATGTTTGGACATTGACTCGTCGACGAAGGGGGCGCGCTTTGTGCGCTTCTGCGATGCGTTCAGCATTCCGATTCTGACGTTTGAAGATGTGCCGGGATTTCTGCCGGGGACGGCGCAGGAGTTCGGAGGGATTATCCGGCACGGGGCGAAGTTGCTGTATGCGTATGCCGAGGCGACGGTGCCGAAGATCACGGTAATCACGCGCAAGGCGTATGGCGGAGCGTACTGCGTGATGGGGTCGAAGCATCTGCGGTGCGATATCAACCTGGCGTATCCCACGGCGGAGATCGCCGTGATGGGCGCGGAAGGGGCGGCGAACATTATTTACCGCCGGGAGCTGAACGGGGCTTCGGACCGGCAGGCGTTGCTGGCGGAGAAGATTGCGGAGTATAAGGAGAGGTTCGCCAATCCGTTTATCGCGGCCGAGCACGGCTTTGTCGACGATGTGATTGAGCCGCGGGAGACGCGGCCACGAGTGATACAGGCGCTGCGCATGTTGGAAAACAAGGTGGACAGCAGCCCGAGAAAGAAGCACGGAAATATTCCTCTTTAATTCATGACGCAGAAACTGAGTCCGAACTATAAATGGCATGTGGTGGCCATGTTGTGGGCCATCTCGTTTTTTAATTACGCCGACCGGCAGGCAATTTTTTCGGTGTTTCCCTTGTTGCAGAAGGAGATGTCTCTGAGCAACACGGAGTTGGGGATGTTGGGATCGTCGTTCGCGATCGTGTATGGGCTGGGGGCCATCTTCGCCGGATCCTATGTGGACCGCATCCGGCGCAAGGCAGCAATTCTAGGTGGGCTGCATGCCTGGAGCATCATCTGCATGGCGACGGCGCTGTCGAAGAATTTTCGGCATCTCGTGTTCTTTCGCGCGGCCGAGGGGCTGGGGGAGACGTTCTATTTTCCGGCGTCAATGTCGTTGATCAGCGATTACCACGGGAAAGAGACACGCAGCCGGGCGATGGGGTTTCATCAGACCAGCGTCTATGTGGGGACGATCGGGGGCGGGTTTTTCGCGGGTTTGATCGGGCAGTACTATGGGTGGCGTCTGAGTTTCATCGTGTTCGGCGGGCTGGGCGTGCTGTTGGGGATCTTCCTTTCGAAGATGCTGCATGAGCCGCAGCGCGGGGCGGCGGAGAATCTGACGGCGGGCCGTCCTCTGACTATGGGCGAATTTCTTTCGTTTGCCTGGAGGACGAGGACGGTGCGCGTGCTGGTGGGGGCGTTCGCGTGTTCGAATTTCGTGGCGAC
>CAYOBO010000103.1:0-27589 GCA_964402295.1 uncultured Candidatus Solibacter sp.
GTCCTTTTGAGCGGCGGAAAAGGAGCTTCAGGGAGACATCGTAGTCCTGAGCCACCAATTCTATGAGAGCATAGTCGGCGGGTAGCAGGGATGAAGCTTCACCTTTATTACATTGGGAAGGCGCGCGATGAGCATGCCAACGGGATGGCGGCGGAGTTCATGAAGCGGACGTCGCGGTGGGTTTCGTGCGAGATGCGGGAGATCGATCCGCGGCGGTTCGATTTATTTGCGCGGCATGGGGCGGCGTGGAAGGTGTTTCTGGACCCGGCGGGGCGGACGATGGATTCGGCGCGGTTTGCGGCGGCGATGCGGACGGTGGAGGACGAGGGGCGGGATGTGGTGTTTCTGCTGGGCGGGCATGACGGATTGCCGGGGGAGTGGAGGCCGCGGGCGGACCTGCTGCTTTCCTTGTCGGCGATGACGTTTCCGCATGAATTGGCGCGGGCAATGCTGGCCGAGCAGATCTACCGGGCGTTCGCCACGTTGCGGGGGCATCCGTACCCGCGCTAACGTGAGTAATGGCCGATTCTTAGGGCCATCTCCACACAATGGCTTGGTTTACCCGCAAAAGTCCCGGTGTCGTTCCGCAGCCGGAAGGCGACCGTTCCGTGAAGACGGAAGGGTTGTGGCAGAAATGCGATTCGTGCAGCCAGATCATCTGGCGCAAGGCGCTGGACGAAACGATGCAGTGTTGCCCGAAGTGCGGGCACCATTTCAAGATCGACGCCATGAACCGGCTGAAGTTGCTCTTCGATGGGCCGTTTCAAGAATTGGACGCAGGGCTGGTGTCCACCGATCCGCTGGAGTTCGTCGATTCCAAGCCCTACAAGAAGCGTTTGCTCGACATGCAGCAGACCGTGCAGCAGAAGGACGCGCTGATTTCGGCGGAGGGGAAGCTGCACGGGCGAACGGTGGTGATCTGCGCCTGTGAACTGAAGTTCATCGGCGGAAGCATGGGCGCGGTCATGGGAGAGAAGATCACGCGGGCGATTGAGCGCTGCATCGCCAACAAGACGCCGCTGATTATCGTCAGCGCGTCGGGCGGGGCGCGCATGCAGGAAGGCGCCATCAGCCTGATGCAACTGGCGAAGATCTCGGCGGCGCTGATGCGGCTGGACGAGGCGAAGGTGCCCTATATCAGCGTGCTCACCGATCCGACGACGGGCGGCGTGACGGCGAGTTTCGCGATGCTGGGCGATTTGAATATCGCCGAACCGGGGGCTCTGATTGGATTCGCGGGGCCGCGGGTGATCGAGCAGACGATCCGGCAGAAGCTGCCCGAAGGGTTCCAGCGCTCGGAGTTTTTGCTCCAGCACGGGTTTCTGGATGCGGTGGTGAAGCGGGCCGAGATGAAGGATTACATCGCCAAGTCGCTCGAGTTTTTCTGCGGACCGGCCGTATGACCGTGTTGCTGTTGCTGGCAGCGCTGTCGGCGCAGGCAGCCGATTTCGATGTGCTGATTCGCGGGGCGCGGATCGTCGACGGAACGGGGAACCCGTGGTACCGGGGGGATATCGGGGTTCGGAACGGGTCGATTGCGGCGGTGGGGAATCTCGGCGGGCGAACGGCGCACCGGGTGATCGATGCCGCGGGCCGGGTGGCCGCTCCGGGTTTCATCGATGTGCACACGCATATCGAGGGCGGCGTGGAAAAGGTGCCGCGCGGGGACAACTATCTGGCCGATGGCGTGACTTCGGTGGTTACGGGCAATTGCGGCGGATCGGCGTTTCCGCTGTGGGAGTGGTTTGGGGAACTGGAGGCGCGCGGGATCGGGCTGAATGTCGCGGCGCTCATCGGACACAATACGGTGCGGCGGGAAGTGATGGGAACGGCGAATCGCGCGCCGGCGGCCGAGGAACTGGCGGCGATGCAGGGGCTGATTGCACGGTCCATGCAGGAAGGCGCCGTGGGGATGTCGACGGGGCTGATCTACATCCCGGGCGCCTATTCGAACAGCGATGAGGTCGTGGCGTTGGCGAAGGTGGCGGGGAAGTACGGCGGCGTATATGCATCGCACATGCGCGATGAAGGGGCGAAGGTGCTGGAGGCGATCGAGGAAGCCGTGCGCGCGGGGCGCGAAGCGGGGGCGCGGGTGCAGTTGTCGCATTTCAAGATCGACAACAAGAAGCTGTGGGGAAGCTCAACGAAGTCGCTGGCGCTGGTGGAGAAGTACCGGACGGAAGGCGTGGATGTGGTGATCGACCAGTATCCCTACGACCGTTCGTCGACGAATCTCGGGATTACGCTCCCTTCGTGGGCGCTGGCCGATGGGCGCGACGCGGTGCGGGAGCGGCTGACGAGTCCGGAGACGCGGAAGCGGGTGATGGCGGAGATGGAACGAAAGCTGCGGGATCTGGGGCACGAGGATTACTCCTATGCCACGGTGGCCGGGTTCAAGCCCAATCCGGCGTACGAGGGCAAGACCATTTCCGAGATCAATGTTTTGCGCGGGAGGGAAAAGACGGTGGCGGCCGAGATCGAGACGATTCTCGAGTTGCAGTTGGAAGGCGGGGCGCAGATGGTGTACCACTCGATGGGGATGGAAGATGTGGAGCGCATCCTGCGCTATCCGCATACGGCGGTGGCGAGCGATGGAGGCGTGCGCGAGTTTGGAGTGGGGATGCCGCATCCGCGCTCCTACGGGACGAATGCGCGCGTACTGGCGGAATTTGTGCGGCGGCGGAAGGTGCTGAGCCTCGAAGATGCCATCCGGCGGATGACATCGCTGCCGGCGCGGACATTCGCGCTGCGCGACCGCGGGTTGCTGCGCGAGGGGTTTGCGGCCGACATCGTGCTGTTCGATCCGGAGCGTGTGGAGGACAAGGCAACGTTCGCCAATCCGCATCAATACTCCGTGGGCTTTGACTGGGTGCTGGTGAACGGCGTGCCGGTGATTGCCGACGGGCAGTTTCAGGACGCGCTGCCGGGGATTGTGCTGCGGCATCGCAACGAATAAATCATGATTACATTTACCGGCGCGGGGAAGCGCTTTGCACACAAGGTACTGTTTGAGGAGTTGAACTGGCTTCTTGCGCCGAATGACCGGGTGGGGATCGTGGGCGGCAATGGGACGGGGAAATCGACGCTGCTGAAGATCCTGGCGGGGCTGGAGACGCTCGATCACGGCGAGATGAACGTGACGAAGGGGCTGCGGATCGGGTATCTGCCGCAGGAGGGATTGACGCTCCGCGGGCGCACGGTGTTCGACGAATGCCTGTCGGTGTTCGATTCGCTGAAGGAGATCGAGAAAGAGATGGAGGCGCTGCTCCATCAGATGAGCGATCTGGCGGAGTCCTCGGCGGAGTATGAGGCCGCCGCGGAGCGCTATCACCGGCTGGATACGGAGTTTCACGCGCGCGAAGGGTACACGGTGGAGTCGCAGGTGGGTACGGTGCTGTCGGGGTTAGGGTTCGGGAAGGAAGACTGGCGGCGGTACACGGATGAGTTTTCCGGCGGCTGGCAGATGCGCATCGCACTGGCGAAACTGCTGCTGGAGAAGCCGAATCTGCTGCTGCTGGACGAGCCGACGAACCACCTGGATCTGGAGGCGCGCAACTGGCTCGAGGAATATCTGCATGATTATCCATTTGCCTTTGTGTTGATCTCGCATGACCGGTATTTTCTCGATGTCACGGTACAGGAGTTGATCGAGATCTGGAATAAGCGGGTGTGGTTTTATCCGGGCAACTACACGAAGTACCTGCAATTGAAGCAGGAGCGGCAGGATCATCTGAAGGCGCAGGCACGCAATCAGAATGAGCGAATCGAGCAACTGGAGGCGTTCATTTCGCGGTTCCGGGCGCAGGCGACGAAGGCCAAGCAGGTGCAGAGCCGGATCAAGGAACTGGAGAAGATCGAGCGGATTGAGGTGCCACCGGAGGAGGCGACGATTCACTTTTCGTTTCCGCAGCCGAAGGCGAGCGGGCGCGTGGTGGCGGAGTTCAAGAACGTTTCCAAGGCTTATGGCGAGAAGCGGGTTTTGGAGAACGTCAATTTCCTGGTGGAGCGCGGGGACCGGATTGCACTGGTGGGGCATAACGGGGCGGGCAAGTCGACGCTGATTAAATTATTGGCCGGCGTGGAGCCGCTGACGGCGGGCGATTATACGATCGGGCATAACGTCGAACCCGATTACTTTGCGCAGGACCAGTATAAGGAACTGGATCCGGAGGCGCGGATTTTCGACGATTTGCAGAGTGTGGCGGGGTCGCGCGGGACGACGGAACTGCGCACGCTGCTCGGATGTTTTCTGTTTTCCGACGACGATGCGTTCAAGCGCATCGGAGTGCTGAGCGGGGGAGAGCGCAATCGTTACGCGCTGGCGCGGTTGCTGCTGCATCCGTCGAATTTCCTGTTGCTCGACGAGCCTACCAATCACCTGGATATGCGGGCGAAGGACGTGCTGTTGGAAGCGCTACAGAACTTCAACGGGACGCTGGTGTTCGTCTCGCATGACCGCTATTTCATCGACAAGCTGGCGACGAAGATATTCGAGATTGGCGGCGGCGAGGTTCGGATTTACCCTGGCAATTACGAGGATTACTTGTGGCGGAAGGAGCAGGAAAAGAATCCGGCGCCGGTGGAGGTGTCTGCCATACCGGCGGCGGCTGTGGAGGAGAAGGCCCCGGCGGCGGTGGCGCAAAAGCGGTTGAATCCGATCAAGCTGCAACAGATGAAGGACCGGTGTGTGGCGGCGGAACAGGAGATCGGGCGGCTGGAGGAAGAGATTGCGCAGATGGAGCGCGAGATGGGGGCGTTCCAGAGCGGGGAGCAGTTGCTGCGTCTGACCGGGGAGATGGAGGAGCGGCGGAAGCGAATCGAGGGGCTATTGGCGGAATGGGAGGATTTGTCGCAGCAGATTGAGGAAGCGGGTTGAGCACCCGCTTCCCAAGGGAAACCGGCGTTTATTGCAGGCGGAGTTCGTCGCCTTCGCTGACTCCGGATTGGACGATCACGTGGGTGTTGTTGGCGGAGCCGAGGGCGACTTCGCGCTTTGCCCACTGCTGTCCCTGGCGAACATAAACGACATTCTTGCCACCTTCGCGGTAGACGGCGTTGATGGGGATGAGGGTGGCCTTATCCTTTTCCTCGACGACGACATCGGCCCAGGCGGAGAGGTCGGGGATAATGCGGGGATCGGATCCCTCGATCGTGAGTTTGACGGGGATGTTGCGGATGTAGAAGCTTTGGGAGCGGCCGCCGGTGGCGAGAGCGCCCTGGCTATAGACCTTCCCCTTCATGCGCAGATCGGGGAATGCGTCGAGGCCGATGGTGGCGCGCTGGCCGATGCGGAGTTCCGTGCTTTCGGCCTGATTGATGTTGCCTTCCACCTGCATGCTGCTGGGATTGACGATCTTGGCGAGGGGTGTACCGGGGTTCAACTGATCCCCTTGCTGGATCTGCTGGCTTTCGCCGCCGCCACGGTAGACGCTGGACATGGCCACCATGCCCTCCATTGGGGCGACGATGGTGAAGGCTTTGATGTCGTTGACGTGGCGGTCATGGTGGCGGACGTGGCGCTCTTTGGTGAATTGAAGGATTTTCAGTTCGGCTTCATGGATCAGCTTGCGCTGGGGGACGTCGAGTTCAGACTGTTTATATTTGGCCTGTGCTTCATCGAGGGAGAGCTTGAGAAGTTCGCGTTCCACTTCGGTGCGGACTTCGGCGGCCTGATTATCGAGGCGGGCCTTGTCGACGGACGCCTTGGCGATGCGAAGAGTTTGGGCAAGGGTCTCGGATTCCACCGCCTGTTCGGCGACGCGCTTATCAATATCCAAACCGGACTGGCCGATGGTGGCTTTGATATCGTCAACGTGATCGACGAGGTAGCCGGGATCGATTTCGGCGAGGACTTCGCCCTTCTTGATCCAGGAGCCGTTCTTCACGACCTTGAGCAGTTCCATCTGGGCGCGAGCTTCGGGTCCGCGCAGACGTGGGGTGACGATGTTTGCGTAGAGTCTGGCGCCAGTGGTGCCGGAGACACGGATGGTGCGCTCAAAGGGACCGACCGTGACCTTGGCGGTACGATAGACGGTTGCCGCGGCTCGCTGTGCGGCGGCCTCCTGGGCAGGCTTGTAGTAGAACTGGTAGGCGGACCATGCGGCCGCACCGATGACGGCCAGAATAAGAAGGCCTTTCCAGGGTTTCCCTTTCGAGGGTGGCTGGAGAGGAGTGACGGGAGCCACACGCTGCGGTGGGGGTTGAACCGGGGTTGGAGTTGGATTTTTGAGCGCCGACATCCTTTGTTTCCCTTTATTTGATCGTACTACGGCTTACCAGATATGGCGAACCAAGGATAGCACAGGTTACTGGGGGGGAACAGGTTATACTGCCGGGTATGCAAAATCGCAGGCGGTTTCTGGAAGGGTTCACGGCGCCGCGCTGGGTGGCGCTGTGGGCGGCGATGCTGGGGTTTCTGCTGGATGCGATGGATGTGTTGTTCTATCTCTTTGCCCTGCAATCGATTAGGACTGAATTTGGGATGAGTCTGGCGGATGCGGGGCTGGTGACCGCAGCGACGATGGCGGCATCGAGTATCGGGGGGATTGGATGCGGATGGCTGGCGGACCGGGTCGGGCGGCGGCGGGCGTTAATGTACACGATCCTTGTTTACTCGGTGGCGAGTGGTGGGAGCGCGACGGCGACCGGTTTCTATTCGCTGCTGTTCTGGCGGGCGATGGTGGGGGTTGGGCTGGGCGGGGAGTGGTCGGCGGGGTCGGTGCTGGTGGCGGAGTCGTGGCCGGCGGAGCACCGGGGCAAGGCGATCAGCTTCATGCAATCGGGATGGGCGCTGGGGTACATGCTGGCGGCGTTGATCTCGTCGTTCGTACTGCCGGCGTTCGGATGGCGGGTGTTGTTTCTGGTGGGGGTGTTGCCGGCATTGCTGACGTTGCTGATCCGGCGCAAGGTGCGGGAGCCGGAGTTGTGGCAGCCGCGGACAGACACCGGGTTGGGGGACATTTTTCGCGGGGCGTTGCGGCGGCGGACGGTGGTGGCGACGGCGATTGCTACCTCTGTACTGCTGGCGTACTGGGGGCTGTTCGGGTGGCTGCCGGGGTTTCTGGCCGGGTCGCGCGAGACAGGCGGGGCGGGGATGACGATATTGCGGTCGGGGATCTGGGTGATGACCATGCAGGCCGGGGCATACGCGGGGTATCTGAGTTTCGGGGTTCTGGCGGACCGGCTGGGACGGAAGCCGGCATTCCGGATGTACGTGATCGGGGCGGCGGTGCTGACTCCGGTGTATGGGACGATTCCGTACTGGTTCGGCGGGCGGGCGGAGCCTCTGCTGCTGGCGCTGGGGCCGCTGATCGGCTTTTTCGGGACGGGGTATTTTTCGCTGTTTGGGGCGATGCTGGCGGAGTTATTTCCGACGGCGGTGCGGGGGATTGGGCAGGGATTTGCGTATAATTTCGGGAGATTATTGAGCGCGGCGGCTCCTTATTTCGTGGGTGCGGCGGCGGAGCGGGTTGGCTTGGGGATGGCGCTGGCGGGGAATGCAGCGTTTTTCTTGCTGGCGGCGGTGTTGATTGGGGCGTTGCCGGAGACGAAGGCTTCGGAGTTGGGGGATGTGGTGTAGGGCGCGGGCACAAAGCCCGCGCGTGTTACCGTCATTTCTCGAAACGTTAGCCGAGCGTCAGGCCTGGCAGTGCGCCGGTGGAGTCGCCGAAGTGCTCGGCATGGACGCCCATGCAGTCCATCATTGTGAGGAACAAGTTGGACATTGGGGTTTCCTTGCGGTAGACGATGCGGCGGCCGGTCTTGAACTTGTTGCCGGCGCGGCCTGCGATCAATGTCGGCAGATCTTCGTGGCTGTGGCGGTTGCCGTCGGCAAGGCCGGCGCCGTAGACGATCATGGAGTTATCGAGGATGCTCCGGTCGCCTTCTTTCGAAGCGCGGAGTTTCTGCATCCATTTGGCGAATTGCTCCATGTGATACGTGTTAATCTGCGCTACCTTCTCCATCATCGCCGGGTCGTTGCGATGGTGGGTGAGCGGGTGGTGGCCGTCGGGGATGCCGATTTCACGGTAGGCTCGCGAGGTGCCTTCGCGAGTGACGAGAAACGTGACCACGCGCGTGAGATCGGCCTGGAAGGCGACCGTGATCATGTCGGTCATGAGACGGAAATGCTCGGCGAAATCGGCGGGGACTCCGTAGGGCTTGTCCATGCCGGGGTTCACTTGCGCGTTGTCTTTTTCCGCCTTTTCCATCTGGCGTTCGATTTCGCGGATGGAAGAGAGATACTCATCGAGCTTGCGCTTGTCGGTAGGCCCGAGGGCGGTTTGCAGCTTCTTCGTGTCGTCGCTGACGAAGTCGAGGATGCTGCGGCGGAACTTGGCCTGGCGGGCGCGCTCTTCGGGGGTGAGGTGGGCTCCATTGCCGAAGAGGCGTTCGAATAGTGCGCGGGGGTCGAGGATGGGGGGAAGCGGCTGTGTCTCGCTGCGCCATGCGAGGTTGTTGGTGTAGGCGCAGGAATAGCCGGAATCGCAATCGCCGGCCTGCCGCGCGTCTTCCAGTCCGACTTCGAGCGAAGGGAAGCGCGTTTCCGAACCGACTTGATTGGCGACAATCTGATCGCAACTGATGCCGGCCTTGATGTCGTAAGCGGATTTGCGCGGCTGGATGCCGGTGAGGTAGCTGCCGCAGCAACGGCCGTGATCGCCGGCTCCGTCGAGGAGAGCGCGTCCGTTGTTGTGCGTGAGATTGCCGAGGAGCGTGATCTCTTCCTTGAAGGGTTCGAGAGGTTTGAGGATGCGCGGCAGCTCGGTGAGAGTGCCTTCGTAGGTGGGGTTCCAATGGCGCATGTCGATGCCGTTGGGCACGTAGACAAAAGCCATGCGGACGGGCGTTTTGCCCGGGACCTTGTTGGAGGGCATGGCGGGCGCCATGGCATCGAGGAAGGGAAGGGCCACCGCGGTTCCCGCGCCCCGCAGGAACATTCTTCTGGAAAGAGCTTTGCGCGTGATGATCATCGACGGGCTGTCTCCTTTACCTTCGTTACATGATTCGACTGCACAAACTCCCCGCGCCGCGATTGGAACGGCAGACTGCGTACGATCTCATGGATCAACGTCTGGAAGCGATACCCCTCCGCCGCCAGCTTACGGTTAATATCCTCTACTGTCTTTCTATCATATCTTTCGACGCCGCGGCCAAGGGCGTAGGTGAGCATCTTTTCGGTGAGTCCCTTGGTGAACCGGTCGAGGTCGTCCTTGAGGAGGACGCGGAGTTCGGCAGGCGTGGTGAAGGATTTGCCGTTGGGCAGCGTACCGCCGGCATCGATGGGGAATTTGCCGTCCATGGTGCGCCAGCGGCCGATGGCGTCGTAATTTTCCAGGCCAAAGCCGAGGGTGTCCATTTTGTTGTGGCAGGAAGCGCAGACGGCGTTCTGACGATGCTTCTCCATCTGCTGGCGGAGCGATGCGGCGCTGCCGACGGAGTCTTCATCGAGCGGCGGAACGTCAGGCGGAGGGGCCGGCGGCGGTGTGCCGAGGATGTTTTGGAGAACGTACTTGCCGCGGATGACGGGCGAGGTGCGCGTGGGATAGCTGGATACGGTGAGCACGCTGGCGTGGGAAAGGATGCCTCCGCGCTGGTCGGTGGCGAGATCGACGCGGCGGAAGTCGGGGCCGGTGACACCTTCGATGCCGTAGTGTTTGGCGAGGCGTTCATTGAGGAACGTGTAGCGCGCGTCGAGAAACTCGGTGAGCGGCTTGTTCTCTTTGAGCAGGTGCTCGAAGAAGAGGCGGGTTTCGGTTTCCATGGCCTCTTTGAGTTCGGGGCCCCATTCGGGGAATTTGCCGGGGTCGGGTTTGACGCTGTCGAGGTTGCGGATTTCGAGCCACTGGCCGGCGAAGTTGGCGGAGAGCGCGGCGGAACGCGGGTCGGCGAGGAGGCGCTTCACTTGAGCATCGAGTGTGGCGGGCGCTTTGAGTTTTCCGGCTTCGGCGAGGGAAAGGAGTTCGTCGTCGGGCATGGAACTCCAGAGGAAGTAGCTGAGGCGGGAGGCGAGTTCGATGTCGGAGATACGGTGGATGAGATTGGGGTCGGTGGGGTTGGGGTCGCGCTCGATGCGGAAGAGGAAGTGCGGGGAGACAAGCATGGCCTGGATGGCGAGTTGGATGCCTTGCTCGTTGGAGAGGCCTTCCTGTTTTGCGGCAGCGACGAATTTCATGAGGCCGGCGATTTCGGTCTTGGTGACGGGGCGGCGCCAAGCGCGGCGGGCGAGCGTGGAGACGATGCGCTCCTGGCAGGCGATGCCGGTGTTGGGATCGCAGATGAGGATTTTCTTGCGGCTCGCTTTTTCGACTTTGGCGGGGAAGGGGCCGACGAAGACGATGGAGTCCATCCACTTGTTGACCTTGTTGTTGTAGGCATCCTTGGCGGATAGGGTTTTGACGAAGTCGTCGTTGAGGAATGCGGCGCGGAAGACGTGATCGCCTTCGGTGAGGACGACGCGGAATTCGACTTCCGAGTAAGGGTTGAAATAGACGAGGCCGGAGGGTTTGGTTTCGACGGATTGGGAGTGGATTTGCTTGCCGTCCATGAAGAAGGCGAGGGTGACGGGCTTGGCGTCCTTGGCGCGCTCGCCGGGGAGGCCGATGCGGATGGTGTACTCGCCGTCCCACTCGATGCGGTGGGTGGCTTCGATGGTGCTGACGTCGGGGCGGCGGATGCGCTTTTCGCGCGCGTGGTACATGACTTCGAGCGGCTTCTTGGGGAGCGGGTCGGCGCCGATGGCGCGGGCGGCGATACGTTCGGCGGCGTTGAGGTATTTCTCCATGAGGATGGGCGAGATGGTGAGCACGTCGCCGATGTTGTCGAAGCCGTAGCCGGAATCGTCAGTGGGAAAATCTTTTTCGGCGCGGAAATCGACGGCGAGCAGGTCGCGGATGGTATTGGAATATTCGTTGCGATTGAGGCGGCGGGCGGTGACGCGGCCGGGGTCGGGTTTGACGAGTTTGTCGGCCTTTTCCCATTCGGCGGCGATCAGTTTGTGGGTTGCGGCAATTTGCTCGGCGGAGGGGCGGGGGAGTCCTTTCGGCGGCATTTCGCCGGATTCGATTTTCTGGAGGACTTTTTCCCAGCCTTCGCGCTGTTCGTGGATGGAGGCGGCGGCGGTGAAACCGGTGAGGTTGACGCCGCCGGACTGGTTACGGTCGTTGTGGCAGACGACGCAGTTTTTCTGGATGAGTGGAGCTACAGTGTTGCGGTAGGCGGCTTCGTCGGGTTTCGGGGTGTTGGCCGCGGCGAAGAGCAGGGCGGCAGGTATAGCTGTGGCCAGGGATGCGATGACAGGGTGTCGCATGGGGTATCCCTTTATTATATGCCGCGGTGGCTGCCGCTTCGAGTATAGCGGGAATGCGGGGTGCTAGTTTTTGCCGCCGGCGGCGAGACGGGCGCGGAGGGCGGCGATTTTTTCGCGGCGGCGGCGCTTGGCTTTGGCGAGGCGGCCGTGGCGCGAACGGTCTCCGTTACGTTGTGACATGATAGGTCTCCTGACGATTCCAATTTTCTAAGTGGGACTATTCAGGAAACCTGCTTAGAACCAAGAGGCCTGAAAGAGGACGGTGCGTGTGAAGCGAAGTGCTCTCCTTGTAGTGTCTCATAAGAGGAGGCTGTTGACGAGGCTGTGACGAAATTGAGCATTGCCGAGGCGCGGCGGATTGCGCTGACCGCGCAGGGGTTCGGGGGGGTGTGGCGGGCGAAGCCGACAGTGGCGGGGCTGCGGGCGGTGGTGCGGCGTCTGGGGCTGATCCAGTTGGATTTCGTGAATGTGGTGGCTCCGGCCCACTATCATGTGGCCTATTCGCGGGTGGGGCCGTACCGGCGGGAGTTGCTGGATGAACTGGTGTACCGGCGGCGGTATTGCATCGAGCATTGGGCGCATGAGGCTTCGATTGTGCCGGTGGAGACGTATCCGCTGCTTGGATACCGGCGGGCACGGCATCGGGTGTGGCCGTACGGATTCGAAACCTATCTGGGAAACAACGCTCCCTACGTGGAGCAGGTGCTGGAGTTTGTGCGCGAACACGGGGCGGTGACAGCGGCGGATCTGCCGGATCCGCCGGACGGGGGACGACGGTTGGATTTTTCCTGGTATGGAACAGTTCCGCGGGCGGTGCTGGAGGCGCATTTCGGGTTTGGGAGGCTGGCGATTGCAGACCGGCAGGCGGGATTTGCGCGGGCTTACGATTTGCCGGAGCGGGTGATTCCCGCCGAGTTCCTACATGCTGCCGTGGAGGAGCAGGAAGCCAGACGGATGCTGGTGGAGCAGGCCGCGCGGGCGCACGGTGTGGCGACGGTGGGGGATTTGGCGGATTACTTTCGCATGAGCGCGGCGGATGCGCGGAAGGCCGTGGCGGAACTGGTGTCGCAGGGAGTGGTGGAGCCTGTGGAGGTGGAGGGATGGCGGAAGGTGGCCTACCGGCATGTGGCGGCTCCTAAGGCCAAGGCGGTTGAGGCTGAGGTGTTGCTGTCGCCGTTTGACCCGTTGATCTGGACCAGGAAGCGCACGTTGCGGCTGTTTGATTTCGACTACCGTTTCGAGATCTTCGTGCCGGCCGCCAAGCGGCGGTGGGGTGCTTTCGTGTTGCCGTTTCTGCTGGGGGATCGATTGGTGGCACGCGTGGACTGCAAAGCGGAACGGGAGAGTGGCGCACTTGCGGTGCGGAATGTGTGGGTGGAGAAATGGGCTGACCCCGAGACGGCGATTCCTCCGCTGGCAAGAGAACTGGGGCGGTTTGCCCAGTGGCTGCAACTGGGTGAAATTCGCGTAGCAGGAGGGGCTGCCAGACCGTGCGCAATGTTGCGTTTGCTGGTTGGATCGATGGCCAACAAACTGCCATAGCAGATTGGTTTCGATACATGATCGTGAGCGTGTCGACGGATCGCTACAGGAGTCTGGTTTCGACCTGGGCTACGAGGCGGGCGACTCCGGCGGTGTAACGGTGGTCGCTGACGGAGACGGCGACTCCATCCTCCACCCAGTCGTGCCAGACGCCGTCTTTGTCGTGGGAGGCGGCGGTGACCGTGTATTCGTGCGGGCAGAGATGGCAGGGGAAACGGAAGAGGATCTCCATGGTGTCGCCGGATTGGCGGGGGCCGATCGGGATCTGTTCGAGTTCGGTGTTGGTGCCGTAGACTTCAAAGCCGATGCGGGTGCGAATGAGGATGCCGATGACGGGGTCTTCGACGGGGGATTCGAAGCGGACCTGGATGCGGATTTGCGCTTCCTCGCCGGCCCGCCAGACGGAGGTAAGTGCGCCGGAAGCGTCGCGGGTTTCGAGCGACAGAAGGGTGGCCCGGCCGTCGCCACGGCGGATGGCGGGGGGCAAGGTGTGGATGGCTCCGGAGGATTGCGCCTTGATGCGGGCCGCGGTGTGGCGGCGGTATTCGCGGAGAATCTGGCGGGGGTCGCCTTTGGCGGCGAGTTTGCCTTCGTGGAGCCACCAGACTTCGTCGGCGAGCCATTCGATGAGAGGGAGTTCGTGGCTGACGATGAAGGCGGCGCCCGAGTTGCGGCGGAGTGTTTCGAGATCGAGGGCGGTGCGGGCGCGCTCGGCGGCGTCCTGGCCGGCGAGGGAATGATAAAACGTTTGCGGCGGGGCGGTGATTTCGATCTGGCCGCCGGTGGGGGCGAGTTCACCGCCGGCCAGTTGGAGCAGCGTGCGCTTGCCGGATCCGTTGTCGCCGACAATGCCGATGACGTAGCCGGAGGGGGCGGTGGCAGTGATGGGGCCAAGGCTTCGATATGTGCATTGGCGAAAGGCGACGGACATACTCTGCTAGTCTAGCAATGACATGTTGCGGGTCATTCTGGGAATCGGCGTGGTGTGGATGATTGGCTGCAAGGGCGATAGCGGTGTGCGGGAGTTGCTGGCGGCGAAGTCGGGCGAAGTGCAACTGCCGGGCGGGGAAGTGAACCTGAGCGCTCCGCTGGTGATCGAGGGGGCGGAGAATCTGACGGTGATCGGCATGGGGACGCGGTTCGTGGTGGATTTCGAGGGCCCGGCGGCGATCGTGATTCGCAAGAGCCGGAATGTGCGGCTGGAGAATGTGTCGGTGACGGGGAATCGCGAGAAGAAGGAACACGTGTTCGGGCTGCCTCCGTCCGATGTGCCGATGGTGAAGTTCAACCAGGGGAACGGAATCGTGGTGGACGATAGCGATGGGGTGACGATTGCGAAATCGACGGTGCGGCTGGTGCAGGGCTACGGCGTGCTGGTGAGCAAGAGCCGCAAGGTGACGGTGGAGGAAGTGCTGGTGGGGGATTCGGGATCGTTGAACGACAAGTCGAAGAACAACGCCACGGGCGGGATTTTGTTTGAAGAAGGGTGCCGCGATTTTGCGGTGCGAAGGTCGAAGGTGCGCAATGTGCGGGGGAACGGGATCTGGACGCATTCCTTATTCCATTCGCCGCGCAATGAAAACGGGGAGTTCGTGGAAAACGATGTGCGGTACGTGGCCCGCGACGCGATTCAGGTGGGGCACGCGGTGAACGTGAAGGTGACGAATAATACCGGTGGATTTGTGGGATTTCCCACGAATTTAGTGGACTTGGCGACGTTTGCCGTGCCCGTGGCGCTGGATACGGCGGGGAACGTGGAGAAGACGGTGTATGCGGGGAACCGGTTTGAGGAAGTGAATGGGAAGTGTGTCGATCTGGATGGGTTTCATCACGGGCTGGTGGAGAAGAACGAGTGCCGGAATGCGCGGGGGGATGAGGCATATCCGCACCTGCACTTCGCCATTGTGATGAACAACAGCAATCCGGATATGGCGTCGCGGGAGATCCAGGTTGTGGGGAACCGGATGGAGGGATTCCGCTATGGGGCTGTGTTTCTGATTGGGGAAGGGCACACAGTCAAAGACAATGTGTTCACGCGGATGAACCTGGCGCATTGCGGGGATGCTCCAAAGGGGGTGTGCACGTATAAGGTGGAAGAGCCGGACATGCTGCGCAGCGGGATCTATTTCGGGCTTGGGGCGGAGCGTCCGTCGCCGGCGCGGAAGAACGTGGTGGAGGGGAATACGGTGCATGGATTCGGGATGTCGACGCGGTGCGTGGGGTATGCTCCGGGTGTGAAGGCCGGGGAGAACGTGTTTCGCGGCAACGCGTGCGCGGAATAGTACAATTGGAGAACTTTGACCACGAGAATCCGTCACCGCGTGCTCGCGGCCTGTATCGCGCTGGGTGCAATCACATACATGGACCGCGTTGCCATCTCCATCACCTCGAAAGACATCGCCAAGGATCTTGGGCTGAGCGATTACCAGATGGGATTCGTGTTCAGCGCTTTCACGCTGGCTTACGCGGCGTTTGAGATTCCCACGGGTTGGTGGGGAGACCGCATCGGCACGCGGGCGGTGTTGACGCGGATTGTCGTGTGGTGGTCATCGTTTACGATTCTCACGGCTTGGGCATTCAATTACGCGAGTCTGCTGACGATCCGGTTTCTGTTTGGCGTTGGCGAGGCGGGAGCGTGGCCGAATGTGGGACGGACGCTGTCGCGGTGGTTTCCGTTGCAGGAACGCGGGCGGGCGCAGGGGATATTCTTCACGGGGGCGCATGGGGGCGGAGCGGTGACTCCGCTGCTGGCGACGTTCTTGCTGGGGTACATGGATTGGCGGGGCGTGTTCCTTGTGTTCGGGTCGATTGGATTTTTCTGGGCGGCGGCGTGGTACTGGTGGTTTCGCAATGAGCCACGGGAGCATCCGGGCGTGAGTGCGGCGGAGCTTGCGCTGATCGAGTCGGGGCGCGGCGAGGCGGAGCATCATGATTTGAAGGGTGTGCCGTGGAAGCGGATTCTGACGAGCAAGAATGTGCTGCTGCTGTGCATGGCGTATTTCAGCCAAAGCTACGGATTTTATTTCTTCATTACATGGTTGCCGACATATTTGGCGCGGGAACGGGGATTCGAGGCGATCCGGCTGGGGCTGTATGCCGCGCTGCCTTGGATCTGCTGCGTGGGGGCGGATATTTTCGGCGGGATCGCGACGGATTGGATGAGCCGGAAACTGGGAGTGCGGCTGGGGCGGGCGCTGGTGGCGGGGAGTTCGTTTGTGTTTGCGTCGGTGTGCATGGTGGCGGGCACGGCGGCGGATGAGCCTCGGACGGCGGCGTTTTTGCTGGCGTTGTCGGCAGGTTGGGCGAGCTTTCTGTTGGGGGCATCGTGGGGGACGGCGCTGGACATCGCTGGGCCGAATGCGGGGGTGGTGGGGGCTTGTATGAATACGGCGGGCCAGATTGGGGGGATTTTAAGCCCGATCGTGATTGGGTTTGTGTTGAAGATGTGGGCGAATTGGACGGTGCCGTTGTATGTGACCGGGGCGTTGTTTTTGCTGGGGGCATTTTGCTGGTTGTTTATCGATCCGCGGGTGCCGATCACGCCTCGGGTGGAGAAGGCGGAGTCGGTGAGGGGGTAAAGCAGCCCAGATCCGGCTTCGCACGATGGCGGTGCGGATCCCGAAAGGAGGCTGACGATGGCGCTGTTCAAGATTCGCGGGAGCATCCACGCGGCCATTAAGAAGCAGTCTTAGAAGATCCGTTCCTGGCGCTTCAGCGTGCCGAAGGAGCCGATGTTGGCGATGGCGAAGGCAATGCGGAACTGGTTTTCGTTGCGGTTGCCGAAGCTGAAGCGGCGGTACTGGACGCTGAGTCCGCAACAATCCTTGTTGTAGCTGACCTGCGTGGTGGCGAATTGCATCACGCCCTGGCGGAAATCGTAGTAGGCGCTGAAGGCGGCGCTCCAGCCGGTGCGGGTTTCGTTGCCGATGCCGAGCGTGCCATTGAACTGGTTGAAGGGCGGGGAAATGCGCGGGTCGTTGCGGACGTAGGCGTGTCCGACGGAGACGAAATACTTCCCCGACCGGCCGCTGGCGTTGACGCTGGAGTTCGTGAAGCGCTGATAGAGCGGGTCGTAGTCGGTGCGCCATTCGACGCCAACGTTGCCTGCCGGAGCGACGCGCATGGAGGAGACGATGGGGGAATAATGCCGGGGCACGCCGGAAAAGAAGGAGTATCCGGTGAGGGAGGCTCCGGTGAGGAGCACGTTGCGGCTATCATCGGTGAGCGCGCCGCCGAAGGTGGGGTCGAAATAGCGGCGGTGCCAGAGTTGCCAGGAGAAGACTTCGATTACCCGGTTGTCCTTGCGTTTCACGAAGAGGCGGTTGGTGAGGGACACCTCGGCTTCCTGGGTATTGGACAACAGTTCGGTTTCATCGAAGCGGATGAAGCTTTTGAAATCGTCGATGCCGCTGACGTAGCGGAGGCTGGCGCGAGGCTCGATGACATGCTTCATCTTTTCGCCAAGCCACTTGGGAGCTTGCGAGATGCGGGCGAAGGAGGGGGGCACGATATCGATGGCGAGTTCGCGGGCGTGGCGGCGGATGTTCTGGCCGAGCACGGCCGTGTTGGTGCTGTCGAAACTGGAGCCGACGTAGGTTTCGCGAATGGAATAGGAGGGGAGGATGGAGATGTCCTTCCAACGCAGGGCGGTCATGACGCGGGGTTCGACATCGGCGCGCTGGACAAAGGCCCGGGTCTGAAAGAGAGGCTGGTTGCGGCGGAGCAACCCGGCGGTGGATTCGAGGGAAATCCAGACGGGCAAGACTTTTCGCGTGAGGAGCCGGTCGCGGCTGTTGAATTCGACCTGCGGGAGGCGGCGGAGGGTGATCTTGTCGTCGTCGAGATTCTGGAAGTTTTCCTTGCGGCTAAAGGAGATGTTTAGCCCATAGCTGGACCAGTGTTTCGAGGCAACGCCGACCGATTGGACTTCCGAAAAGATGGCCTCGTTGAAGGTTTCGGTGAAGGCTTGGCGGAAGCGGAAACTGGAGAGGTAATTGACGATGCCCTGTGCTTCGAAGCCGAAGGGGAGCTGCGCGCGGCCGTCGGCGGACAGAAGGAATCCGCCTTCTTTGCGGCGCGTGCCGTCGTCGAGCAGCAGGCCCCGGTCATTGACTCCGTAGAGGTAGAAGTTGAAGCTGGAGCGTTGGGTAGGCTTGCCGCGGAAATCGACGGTGTGGGCAAAGCCGCGCTGGGTGAACAACTGGCTCCGGTAGGAGGCATCGTAGCTGCGGTTGATGGCCCAGTAATAGCCCGCGCCAAGCATCTTGCCGCGGCGGGAGCTGTTGCCGATATTGGGCGTGAGGAGGCCGCTCTTGCGCGGCTGGCGGCGAAGGGATTTGTAGAAGACCGGTGTGTAGAAGACGGGCACTTTGAAGACGCGGAACCAGGCTTTATAGGCGAGGGCGCGGTCATCGGGGATGATGTCGAATTTGGGGGCGCGCAGGGTCCAGGTGGGTTTGGGGAGTTTGCAGTTGGTGAGGAAGCCGTTGTAGAGGATGTAGCGATCCTTTAAGCGTTCAGCCCATTCTCCTTGAAAAACAAAGGGGTTGGTTGTCGTGAGGATGCCCGGACGCGTGTCGATTTTGCCGGGGGCGGATCCGCGCACCCCGTAGAACTTGCCGGTTTCCTCGGTGACGTTGTACTCGACACGTTCGGCCCACAGTTCCTCGTTGCCGGTGAAGTGGCGGAAGTAGACGTTACCCCGGGCGAAGGCATCGCCGGTTTTCTCGTTGTAGTCGACTTCATCGGCTTTGAGGAGGGACTCCGTGGTTTCGAGGAGAACCTTGCCGCGGAGGCGCGTGATGGGGCCGTCGGATTCCTGCGAAACGGCTTCCACGTATACCTCATTGGGTCCGGGAGCGTTAGGGCGAACAGGGGACAACTGGATATTGGGGTTTTTCGGTGCGGTAGTACTAGGGGTTGATTGGGGGATGGGGCGCGGGAAAGGTTGCGCGGGAAGGCGGCTAGTACAAAGATAAAACAACAGGTTACACGCAAAAAAGCAGTGACAAAATGACCAAACTATGGTACTAAGGGGAGGGAGAAGTTGGCCGCACCGTAGCAGGGGTCTCAATTCCGAAACCCTAGCATGGAGGAGTCGCCGGGCGCAAGAAGGCGCTCGCGCGGTATGCGCTGCGGTGACAGAGCCGGCCCAGGGAAGAGACGAAATGACCTGTGATTGCGGAGCCGTAAACAGCAAGCACGACCACCGTTGCCAGCGATGTGGCAGGCGATTGCGCGGGGAGCCGATCCCGTTTGCGGGAAGGGGGTCCGCTGCGCCGGCGATGGACTATGCGCCGTGGCAGGAGTCACAGGCAAAGGTGGCGGCGCCGCCACTGCCGCCGGCCGCAGGGCCGCAGCAGGGACATTTGTTTGAAGGACAGGCATCGCCTAGGGTGGTGCGCATGCCGTTACGGGAAAAGCCGGCGCCGCCAAAGGCCGCGGGTGCGCGGGCCAAGCCGGCGGTGACCCAGCCACGGCTGTTTCCGCCGCAGGTTCCCTCGGAAACGATTGCGGGCGATTCGACGATCTACTGCGATGCTCCGGTGGCTTTGCCGCTGCACCGTGTGATGGCGGCTGCGGTGGACGCGACGATGGTGCTCATCGGGATTGGCATCTTCGCCGCGATGCTGCTGCTTTCCGGAGCAGACCTGGTGCTCAACAGCGCGACGCTGGCGGTGTACGCGGCGGCGATTCTGTTGACCCTGATGGGCTACCGGCTGATGTGGTGCCTTGCCGACACGGACAGCCTGGGGATGCGTGTGTGCGGGTTGCGGCTGATCACCTTCGATGGAATGATCCCGGACCGGCGGCAGCGGATGCAGCGGGCGCTGGCGGGATGCATCAGCACGATGGCGGGGGCGCTGGGACTGGTGTGGGCTCTGGTGGACGAGGAGAAACTCACCTGGCACGACCATATGTCGAAGACGTTTCCGACGCCGGCGGCACGCAAGATGCAACCGCTTGCGTGGTGAGCACAGGGGCTTTCCGGTTACCATGGTCTTTCAAAGACTATGGGCATTCAATTTGACGGAACCAATCTGACCACCGCCATGGTGGGCGAGCACGGCATCTCGAAGAGTGAGCGCAAGCGCGGCGAGACGGTGGCCAGGCAGGCACTGGCGGGATTCCACAAGCTGGTGGATTCAGGCGAAGTCGGGTTTCCGCATCTTCCCTTTCAGGCGAAGACGGTGGCCGAGATCCGGCGCTTCGCGGCGGACGTGAAAGGCGCCTACGACACGGTATGCCTGATCGGGATCGGGGGCAGTGCATTGGGCGCGTGGGCTCTCGATTGCGCGCTGCGTGGGCCGCATCCGGTGCAGGGCGCATTTTCGGCTGCGTTTCCACGGCTGGTGATTCTGGACAATGTCGATCCCTCGTTTGTGATGGGCGCGCTTGCGTCCATGCAGCCGAAAAAGACGCTGGTGGTGGTGGCGGCCAAAAGCGGGGCGACGGCGGAGACGGGTTCGGTGTTCTTGATTGTGAAGCAATGGCTGGAGGCGGCGCTGGGCAAGAAGGCGTCCTCGCGCATCGTGGCCGTGACGTCAGAGCATCGGGGGGACCTGATCGTGCTGGCGCGGCGTGAAGGATACCGCACGTTCTTCCTACAGGAAAACGTGGGCGGGCGGTTCAGTGTGTTGTCGCCGATCGGACTGGTTCCGGCGGCGTTGGTGGGAATGGACATCGCGAAACTGTTGAAGGGCGCGGCCGAGATGACCTCCCTGTGCTGGAAGGAGGACCTGGAGACGAATATCGCATTGCGCGCGGCGCTGGATCATTTTCTCGTGTGGACGCTGCGGGGGAAGACGATCCAGGTGGCGTTTCCGTATTCGAACCGGCTGTGGGGAATGGCGTTCTGGTTCCGGCAGTTGTGGGCGGAGTCGTTGGGGAAGAAGACGAATCGCGACGGGGAAGTGGTGTATGCCGGGCAGACACCGATTGCGGCGTTGGGGACAACCGACCAGCATTCGCAGGTGCAGTTGTACATGGAAGGGCCGAATGACAAGGTGTACACGTTCTGGGGTGTGGAGAAATTCTCCGATAGCGGAAAGATTCCCAAGGTCAAGACGGATCTGGATGCCTTCGATTATTTGGGCGGGCAGACGCTGGCCAAGCTGCTGAACGCGGAGCGCAAAGCGACGACGGCGGCGCTGACGGCGAATGACCGGCCGAATGCCACGTTCCTGCTGGAGCGAGTGGACGCGGCTCATGTGGGCGCATTTCTGCAACTGATGATGTTCGAGACGGCGTTTCTGGGGGAGATGCTGAACATCAATGCGTTCAATCAGGAGGGTGTGGAATTGGGCAAGAAGTACACCTTTGGGCTGATGGGGCGGAAAGGGTGGGAGAAGCTGGCCGCGGAGTATGCGGCGTATGAGGAGAAGCAGAAGAAGGCGTGAAGCAGAGGGGCAGAAGGCTGCCCCTGCTTGCTTTCCCTGTCCTTTCTACATATCGACGACGTGAAACTCGAAGCGTTCCGGAGGCAGGCTGCTGACGGGCGCCGGGTTACGGCTGGCCCAAGCCTGGAAGGCGGAAGTGGCGACGGTTTCGTTCAAATAGAAAAGGAATTGATTGGAGAAACAGGAAATGGGCGGCGGCTGGCGGAAGGTGAGGCGGAGGCCGACGGCGCGCTCCATGTCGACGCCGCCGGTTTCGACGGCTTTGTCTTCGAGGAGTTTGACGAAGCTGGAGCGGCCGGCGTGAGGCCACACATCGCCGCGGAGCAGGTGGCGCAATTCCTGGCGCAACTCGAAGGTGGTTTCGCACTGGCGAATCCATTCGAGGATATCGTCACCCCATCGCCAGTGCAGGAGTAGTCCCTTGTACTGCTCGACGAGGTTGATGGCTAAGTCGAAACGACGTTGTTGAAGGGCAATGGGCTCTTCCGGAAACGGGGCCGGAGGCACCATGTCTTCGGATTCAACGATACGTTCCGCCATGCCGACGACCTTGTCGGCGCGGTCCAACTCAACATGGCGGTGGACGAGCAGGGGAGGAAGTTCGTGCATCCGGTTGCCAGGGATTTCAACGAATTTGCGGTCACCAATGATCTCCATAAGGCACCTTGGATTGGACTGTTATCGCTACCTACTTACTACCATCGACTTGGTTCGGCTGAAACTTAATGTTTGATTATACGGACGCGCGGGCTGGCAGACAAGTTTCCGGAGTGCCAAGGCAGATTCAAGATCAAGCATTCTTTTCCGATAAGGGGGGTGATGTCTCGGATCGAAAGCTTCCCCGCAGTAACGGCGGACGTTGGGAGGCAGGACGGGACTCCGGCAGCGCCGCCGCTGGACGCAGCGATGCAGGCGGTGGAAGAGGTGCGCGTGACGGCGGACGTGGCGGCGTTGGCGCTGCGGGCGGACGAGGCATTGCGGCGGCATATCGAGAGTACGCATTTGCAGATGCGCAAGTATGCGCGCGATTTGAACGAGGTGATTCAGCGGGAGCGCGCGAAGTCGCTGGCGCTCGAGGATGCCAATCGGCAATTGCGGACGGTTGCCGACCAGTTGCGGGCGAGCATGGAACGCGAGCAGCAACGGGCGAGCGAGCTGGAGAACGCCTACTTGGAAATGGTGCGCCGGCTGATGACGGCGTCGACGTACAAGGACCGGGAGACGGGCGAGCATATCCAGCGGTTGGGGCACTATTCCCGTTTGCTGGCGCTGGAGATCGGGCTGCCGGAGCGCGAAGCGAACATGCTGCTCACGGCGGCGCCGATGCACGATCTGGGAAAGATCGGTATCCCGGACCGCGTGTTGTATAAGGAAGGGCCGCTCAATGAGGAAGAGTGGGCGATTATGAAGCGGCATCCGGAGATTGGGGCGCGGCTGCTCGAGGGATCGCGGTCTCCGCTGATCGAGATGGCGCGGGTGGTGGCGCTGGGGCATCATGAGCGATGGGATGGGACGGGGTATCCGCATGGAATCAAGGGAGGCGAGATCCCGATTGCGGCGCGGATCGTCTCCATTTGCGACACCTACGATGCGCTACGCAGCCGGCGGCCCTATAAGAAGCCGCTGTCCCATGAAGAGGCCTGCCACATCATCCACTACGGCGACGGCCGCACGGTGCCGGAGCATTTCGACCCGCTCGTGCTCGAAGCCTTTCTGCGAGTCCACGAGGGGTTCAATCGAATATGGGAATCGATACGGGATCCAGAGCCGTTGGCCTGGGACATTTAAGGGTGCGAGGCGATGCGGGCCTGAAGGCTTGGGGCCACGGGGTCGGCGACGGCCAGCAAATGCGCATAGAGCCGCTGGCGCATGGTGCGTAAGGTACGGGCATGGGCGGGGTCGGCGGCGAGATTGCGGAGCGCGTTGGGATCCTTCGAGAAATCGTACAGCTCTTCCGGAGTGCGGTAGAGATATAGCTTCACGCGTTCGGCGACGGCCGGCGAGTTGGGGGCGGCGGCCTTCATGGCGGCGTAGGTGCGCCCGTTCATGGACTCATTGCGGAACTCCGTCTTGCCGTCGGCCCAGGCGTTGAAGATATAGCCGTACTGCGCGGTTTGCAGACAGCGCATCTCGAAGCGCTTGCGGGCGCTGGTTTCGTGGAAGACGGTGAAGACGTGATCGCGGGCCGGCTGGGATTGGCCCCGCAGGACCGGCAGAAAGGATTTGCCGTCGAGGTTCGGCAGTGGGGCGAGGCCGCAGGCTTCGAGAACGGTGGGGGTGAAATCGATGCCGGAAACAAAATGCTTGCGATCGACGGCGCCGGGTTTGACCTTGCCGGGCCAGCGCACGATCCACGGGGTCTTGGTGCTGTTGAGATAGCAATTGGTTTTGGCGAAGGGCAACGCCATGCCGTTATCGCTGAGGAACATGACGAGTGTATTCGAGGCGAGGCCGGACTCGTCGAGGGCTTGCAGGATTCGTCCGACGGTCTGATCGGCGCGGTGCGCGCTCGTGAAGTACTCGGCGAGTTCCTTCTGCACGTCGGGCAGATCCGGGAGGAAACCGGGGAGTTCGATTTCGTCTTCCCGGATTTTGCGCGAATAGGGCAAGTGTTTGCCGAAACTCTTCCTTTCCTGGTCGCTGCCGGCAAAGGGGCGGTGCGGATCCTGGGAATTGGCCATGAGGAAGAACGGCTTGTTTTCGGCTTTGGCGCGGGCGAGGAAGGCCGCCGCCGATGAGTAGTATTTCTCGGGGTCGCGGCCGGCGACGAGTTCCTCGGGGGTGACGTAGGTGTCCCAATGAAATTTTTCGCGCGGGGCGAGGTGATTGTTCTTGGCGAGAATACCGAGCAGGTAGCCCGCCTCGTGGAGGCGCTCCTGGAGCGTGGGGACATCGTTCTTGATGGGGTGGAATCCCTCGGCGCCATTGCGGTGCGGGAATCGTCCAGTCATCAGGCAGGAGCGGCTGGGCTGGCAGACGGCAATGGTGACGTGCCCGTGCTCGAAGCGCATGCCTTGGGCGGCGAGCTTGTCGATGTTGGGGGTGATATTGGGAACCTTGCCCCCGAAAACCCCTGGGGTGTTCCAGTTCATGTCATCGACGGTGATGAGGAGGACATTGGGCTTTTCGGATGGGCGTTGGGCAAGCAGTGCGGGGGCCATGCCCGCCTGAGCGAAGAAAGACCGGCGTGTGAGCATCGTTGACGTTTCGAGTCTACCAAGGCATGGTTCGCTTGGTGTAGCGGCGGCCCTTATTGGCTGCTTCCTCGCCACCGGCGCCGATACGGACGCCCTCGTCGATCATCTTTTCGACGTCGGTGGGACGCACGGTGTTGAGGAAGGCGATCTTGGCTTTCTTGGTGGCGGCGAGGACAGTGGCGCGTGCCTTGGCCATCTCGGGGTGGAGTGTTTCGTTGGCGCCGTGGCCGTCGGGGAGGCCGAGCGAGAGGCCCATATCGCCGGGACCCCACTCGGCGAATCCGATGCCGGGGACCGAGGCGACCTTTTCGGCGTTGGCGAGGGCGTATTTGTCTTCGATCTTGAGTCCGAGGAGGAACTCGCCTTGCGGGTTGAGAGGCCACGGGTCGGCCTTCTTCATGTATTCGGCCCCGGAGATTCCCCATATCTGCGAGGCGTAGCCCTGGCTGCCGTTGCCGAGGAGGCCTTCGCCGAGCGAGGGGACGACGGGCTTGGCGTGGGGATAGCGGCAGGCGCGGACGAAGTACTCGACGGCTTTCGGATCGCGGGCGTGGCAGAGCAGGATGCCGTGTACGCCGGCGGCGAGGGTTTGCTGCACGACCCAGAAGTTGGCATTCATGTGGGCCTCGTTGATGCCGAGAACCGGCAGCGTGACGATGACGGCGGGCGTACGATGGCCGCTCTTGGTCGGGCCGCCGTCGACGAGACCCTTCATGAACGCGCGCAGTGCGGTGAAGTCGAGCGCGCCGTGCTCCATCTCGTAGTTGATGTAATCGGCCCAGGTGGTGGCCATGCGCTTGCCTTCGTCATAGCCGCCTCGGCCGCCCGTGTAGTAGATGGGCTGGCCTTGTTCGAGCAGTTCGATGGCTTTGTTGATCCGTTTCGGCTTGTAGGAAGGGGTGGATTGGGCGGCGAGGTAGAGGGAAACGCCGGCGGTGAGCGTGAGCGCGACGAGGGCTAGTTTCATTCGCATGGGGGGCATTATATAACGGCGTGCCGGTGGAGTTTGCGGGGAGCGCGGCGGTGAGAGAGACGCGGCCCGTTACGATTGGCGGTATTCGCGGAGTGCCTCCTCCATTACGTCGAGGCCGAGGCCGGGAAGATCGGAAGCGATGATGCGGCCGTTTTCGATCTTGTACATTTCCTTGTTGCGGAGTACTTTGGCGCCGGGCGCCCACTGTTGTTGCGGGAGCAGGGGCGGCGTGACCAGGGCCACTTCCTGCCATTCGGCGCCGATGGCGAAAGTGGCCTGGAGCCATCCGGCGAGCATCAGGGCCATGGTGCCGTGCAGGATGCAGGGGATGTGGTAGCCGTCGGCGAGGAATGCTACTTTGCGGCAGGTGAAAATGCCTCCCGCGCCGCGGCCTTCGGGTTGGAGGATGTCGTAGGTGCGGTGGACCAGACACTGCTGGAAAGGGCTGAGGCCGACATAGCCCTCGCCGCCGGTGATGGGGATATCGACCATGGCGGCGAGTTTGGCGGGGGATTGGTAGTCGTCGCGGGCAAAGGGTTCTTCCAACCAATAGGCGCCGGCGCGTTGCAGGGCGCGGGCGACCTTGAGGCCGGTATCGAAGCTCCAGATGGGCTGGCCGACGGACTGCGGCTGGTGGGCCGTGCGGTCGAACATGATGGCGAAATCGGGGCCGGTGGCGGCGCGGATTTCGGCGCAGGCTTCGGCGTCGTCGAGAGGATTGGGACGCCAGGCGCGGATCTTCATACCTTTGAATCCGGCTTTCTGGAGGCGCAAGGCCTGTTCCGCCTGTTCGCGGTAGGAGACGTGCTGCTGATCGGCTTTTCCTTTCCAAACGCAGGTAACATAGGCGGTGACCGAATTGGAGGCTCCGCCGAGGAGGCGGTGCACGGGTTGTTTGGCGATGCGCCCGATGGCGTCCCAGAGGGCGTGCTCGACGCCGCCCCAGCGGGTGAGTCCGTTGTCGAGGTGCTGTTCGATGGCGAACAGATCCTTGCCCACCAGGAGTTGGCGGACGGCGGGGAGTTGTGCGGCGCCGGGACCGGCGAAGGAGAAGCCTTTCACGCCGGCATCGGTGGCAACTTCGACGACGTTCCAGGCGTGGTTCAATCCCGCCTCGGCTTCGTCTTTGCTGACCGGAATGCGGATGTTGTAAATATCGATGCCGGTGATCCTGACCTGCGCCGCTGTTGCCGTGAAGGCGGCGAGGGGTGTGGCGAGGAAGAGGCGGCGGCTAAGCACGGCGGTACTCCTTGAGGGCGGCTTCATCGACGTCGAGTCCGAGGCCGGGTTTGTCGGGCAGGTAGACGTAGCCATCCTCGACACGCCAAGCCTGGCGGTCCTTGAGAAGCACCAGGCCAGGTTCCCATTCTTCGGTGGGCAGGTTCGGGCCCGCGCCGATCATCTCCTGCCATTCGCAGTTGGTCATGGAACAGCCGGCCTGAATATATCCGGCGAGAGCGAAGGCTCCGGTGCCGTGCTGGATGCAGGGGACGCCGAAGGAAGCAGCGAGAGTGGAGATTTTCTTCGCGGCCCAAATGCCGCCACAGATGCGCGTGTCGGGCTGCACGACATCGTAGGTTTTGTTATGGAGAAAGGCGGCGAATTCGTAGAGGGTGCGGCCGAGTTCGCCGCCGGTGATGAGGATATCGACTTCGGCGGCGAGGCGCGCCGGGCCTTGCAGATCCATGCCGTCGAAGGGCTCTTCGAGCCAGTAGGCGTTGTGGCGTTCCAGGCCACGGGCGACCTTGAGCGCGGTTGGGTAATCCCACACCCAGCCGGGCCGCACGGCCGTGCGGTCGAGCATGATCTTGAAGGTGGGGCCGACGGCGGCGCGAATGACTCCCACGGCGTCGACGTCATCCATGGGCCGAGGGCGCCAAGCGCGAATCTTGATTGCCGTGTAACCGTTGTTCTTGAGGTGGAGGGCGAACTCGGCCTGCCGCTCGTAGGGCACGTCGGATTGATCCTGCTTGCCGGGGAAAACGGTGGTGCGGTAGATGCGGAGGCGATTGCGGGCTTTGCCGAGGAGTTCGGCGACGGGACGGCCGCTGATGCGCCCAATGGCATCCCACATGGCGTGTTCCACGCCGGACCAGCCTTGCGTGCGGGACTCGCCGGAGTTCATCTGAAGGCGGCGCATATGGCGGTCGACGGCGAACAGGTCATCGCC
>CAYOBO010000104.1:0-14587 GCA_964402295.1 uncultured Candidatus Solibacter sp.
TTCCCGTATACACGCTTTCCAAGCGTGCGCCTTCAACCACTCGGCCATCTCTCCGCGTTGAGAGTCATACGCTAGTTTGGGAAGCGCTGAGGGCTTCTCCTAATCTACCACAGCGGATGGGTGTGTTTACTGGGGTTTGGATGGATTTTTCGCCATCATTTCGTCGATGGTGGATGCCGTGATGGGGTGGTATCCGGGCTTGGCTTTGGCGTAGATTGCCACGGCTCGCTTGCGGCCTTCTTCCGTCTTCAGCAACTCCTCAAACAGCGGGCGCACGAACTTGCGGCGGCCGACGTTGATGAGGAATTCCTCCACTCTCGGCTGCGCCGGGGCGTAGTTGTGGCGGATGGCCATGCGCAGCCACTGGAAGAGAATCTCCGCGTTGCCGGACTTTGTGAACGCGAACGCGCGGTCGAGTTGCGCCATCTTGGCGGCATCGGCATTGTCCGTGAGGGCGCGAAGGAAATGCAGCCACTGCTGCGTGTTCCAGTTCGCCGTGCGGGGCTTCGTGTCCGAGGCATCCTTCGCCTGCCAGAGCTTCACCAACTCATCCACCGCGGCAAAGGCATCGGAAGTGGGCTTGGGTGCGCTCTCGGGCAGGCCGGGCTTGGTGAGCCACTCATCCAGTGGGATCTTCGCGGCGCGGGCGGCATCGTAGGCCAGCAGATCGTTGCGCAGGTAGGAACGGAATTCAGCCGTCGTGATGCTCTGGAACTGGAAGTTGGCGAAATAGGAGCGCAGCCAGTTGTCGAAGGTCTCGCGGCCGAAAACCTGCTCGATGTGCGTCAGCAAGAGCGCCCCTTTTTCGTAGGGGATTTCGGTGGCTCCGTCGTCGGGGTCACGGCCCTTGAGATCGATGTGCAGGATCTGGTCCCGCGGAGGGTGCGCTTTCAGTTCGTCGAGCAGGGATTGGTAGCCGAGCGCGGCTTCCATCCTGGCGCGCTCGACACCGTAGACCTCTTCCTGAATGCGGCGCTCACAATACGTGGTGAAGCCTTCGTTCAACCAGAAATCGCTCCAGGTGGCATTGGTGACCAGATTGCCGGACCAGGAGTGGGCCAGTTCGTGGGCAACCAGGCTCACCAGGCTCTTGTCGCCGGCGAGGATGGTGGGCGTGGCGAACGTCATCAGCGGATTTTCCATGCCGCCGAAGGGGAAGCTGGGAGGCAGCACGAGCACGTCGTAACGCTGCCAGACATAGGGTCCGAATAATTTCTCGGCAGCCTGCATCATGCGCTCGGTGTCGACGAATTCGCGGGCGGCGGCATCGACGACGGAGGGCTCGGCCCACACGCCGGTGCGGGTGCTGAGGTAGCGGAATTCGAGGTCGCCGACGGCAAGGGCGATCAAATAGGCGGGAATCGCCAGCGGCATGCGGAAGGTGTAGTTGCCGGAGGGCGGCTCCTTGGGATCGGCGAGGCGGAAATCGCTGCGCGCGCTCATGAGCGCGATGAGATCCTTGGGGGTGCGGATGCGGCCGCGGTAGGTGGCGCGGACGCCGGGCGTGTCCTGCACGGGGATCCAACTGCGGGCATGGATGGCCTGCGATTGCGAATAGAGGAACGGGCGCTTCTTGCCGGCGGTTTGCGAAGGTTCCAGCCATTGGAGTCCGGTGGCCGCGGGGCTGGTGACGTAGTACACGCGCACGGCGGTGGCATCGGGGGGAAGCGCAACGGTGAGCGATGCGCCGAAGATCGGCTCGGCGGGGGAGAGCGTGAATTGGGCGGCGGTGAAAGGGCCTTCGGGCTTAAGGGCCGTCTCCACCTTTTCGATCTGCAAGTCGCGCGTGTCGAGCACGAGCGGGGCGGAGGGATCGGTGCGCACAAGCGTGTGCGTCACCGATCCGCGCAAGGTTTTGCTTTCGAAAGAAACCTCGAGATCAAGGTCGAGGTGTTTCGTGCGCACTTCGTGTGGGCGGGCAAAGGAGTGTAGATCGCGGCGTTCCTGCATCTTCGGTTTGCTTTCGCAGCCGGCCAGCGCCAGCAACGCCATGGAGGCTTCGCGGCGAGTCATGGCGTCAGGCCAGATCGAATTTTTCGGGATGGATGGAATCGTCTCCGGTGACCAGCACGGGCCGCCCGAAGATTTCCTCCAATTCCTCAAGGTAGTCGTTATCCTTCGATTTGAGAGTAACGGCAACGGTGGGATGGACGCGGAGCATCAGTTCCTTGCCTTCGATGTGGGGCGCGAGTTTGCCCGCTTCGATGAGGATTTCGCCGATGACGGTCTGCACGCTCTTGGTGTAACCGGACCCTTCGCAGGTGGGGCAGGGAGCGCAGAGCGTCCGTTCCAGCGATTGCTTGACGCGCTTGCGGGTGATGGCCACGAGACCGAAATCGTTGAACTGGAGAATTTTGTTCGGGGCGCGGTCCGTACGCATGGCTTCTTCGAGAGCCTGCATCACCTTCTGGCGATTCTTGCGCTCGTCCATGTCAATGAAGTCGACGACGATGATGCCGCCGAGATCGCGGAGGCGGATCTGGCGAACGATCTCCTTTACGGCATCGATGTTGGTTTTGACGATGGTGTCTTCGAGGCGGTTCGACTTGCCGACGAACTTGCCGGTGTTGACGTCGATAGCCACCAGGGCTTCCGTCTGGTTGATGACAATGTAGCCGCCGGACTTCAGCCAGACTTTCGGGCGCAGGGCTTTCTCGAGTTCATTGGAGATGTTGAAGGCATCGAAGATGGGAATGGAACGCGTGTAGAGTTTCACGCGGCTGACCAGGTGCGGGGCCATGCGCTGCACGAAGCGCAGAACGCTCTCATAGAGTTCCTCGTTGTCGACCCAGATGGCTTTGAAGTTGTCCGTGAGTTGATCGCGCAGCAGGCGCTGCACGATTTCGACGTCGTGATACAGCAAAGCGGGAGCTTTTGTTTTTTCCGCCTTTTGCTTAATCTCCTGCCACAACTGGTAGAGGTACTGGATGTCCTGTGCGATGGCTTCCTCGGACTTCCCTTCCCCGGCCGTGCGGATGATGAAGCCGCCGGGGAGTCCCTGGCGGTGGGTCTGGAGAATGCGGCGGAGGCGCATGCGCTCTTCATCGGAAGCGATCTTGCGCGAAACGCCCATGTGTTCGATGGTGGGCATGTAGACGCAGAAACGTCCGGGCAATGCGATGTGGGAAGTGATGCGCGCGCCCTTCTGGCCCATCGGCTCCTTGGCGATCTGGACTACGATTTCCTGGCCTTCGCTGAGCAGGTCGGTAATGGAGGCTTGCGGGGCCTTTTCGCGGGGGACACGGTCAGAGCCGGCTCGATCCGTGGCGGCGCGTTCCGGCCGTTCGGGGCGTTCCGCGCGTTCGGGGCGGCTGGGGCGATCGGGGGCGGCAGCGGTTTGCGGGGCGCGGTCGCGTTCTTCGCGATTGACGGTACGCACACCGGAATCCTGCTTATCGCCACGGCGGCGGCGCATGCGGCGTCCGCGAAGGAAGCGCTGGGTTTGTTCGCGGTGCGAGGAACCGACGCTACCCATGGAGGCCAGGGCGGGTTCGTTCTCGGTATCGACAGGTTCGCCGTCGACGCCGGGCTCGGGCGAGGCGACAGCGGTTTCTTCGGACAACTCGGCTTCTCCGGATTCTTCGTCATCGGACTCGGCATCGAGAGAATCTTCGGCGGCCTCGGCGGCGGATTCCGCACCGGCTTCCGCGGTGGCGGGAGCCTCTTCGCCAGTTTCCTCGGCGGCATCTTCGGAACTAGCCGATGCGTCGCCTTGCTCTACATCCTCGGCGATGTCGCCGGAGGCAAAGGCTTCGGCCTGCTGCTGGATTTCGTCGAGTTGCTCCTCGGTGAGTCCGGTGGCTTCTTCTTCGACGGCGCCGACAGTGGCCACTTCATCGACACCGAGATTTTGCGAGGCGCTGCCTGCGGCGGGCTGTTCGTCCTCGTCCGCCTCAGTCAGGTCTTCTGACACTTCGGCGGCGGGCGCAGGCTCGAATGCGGCGGTCTCGGGTTCTTCGTCGATGGAGGCGGGAACATCGGAGGCATCTTCGTCCGAGACATCCGATTCGTCGTCATCGGACCGCGAGTACTTTGCCAGGGACTCGCCGGGAAGAACGGCGAAATCCTCGATAGGCTCGGTGGATTCCTCGATGGTCTCCTCTTCGATGGCGGACGGCTCAGCGTATTTGCTTTCGGGGATGCGGTCGCGGCCTTCGCGAGGCGGACGCTCGTCACGTCCCCCACGTCCACGGCGGCGGCGGCCACGGCGGCCTCGTCCGCGGTCGCCACGGTCGCCACGTTCCTGGCGCTCGGGGCGGGCCTCGGCGCGCATGACGACAGGGGATGCAGCTTCGGCGGATTCCTCGGCGAGTTCGGCAGGCGCTTCGAGGGCGGCGGGCTCGGCGGGTGCTTCAACGGGTTTTGCTTCCCGCGCCTCGCGGACCTCACGGGGTTCTCGTAGATCGCGCGGCCCGCGATCCCGATCGCGGCGGGAGGGGCGATCCTCGGCGGCTGGCAATTTCTCGTACTCGTCGCTCTCTTCGAAGAAATCGGAAACGTAGAGGAAGGTGTCGCGCTCGAGGCCCAGATCGACGAAGGCGGATTGCATGCCGGGCAGAACGCGCGTCACCCTGCCCTTGTGGACACTGCCCGCAAGGGAGTATTCCTGGGCACGCTGGAAATAGATTTCGACGAGCTGGTCATCTTCCAGCACGGCTACTTTTGTCTCGTGGCGATTGTGAGCAATCACCAGTTCTTTGGTCATTCGAATGTCCTCCCAAACGGCGGGGACGAACCCAACAGGGAGGCTTCACCGGTGCGGGAGCGGGCATTCGAAGCCGCGTGTCTGGTGCGGCCAAATAAAACTTTTTCATCCAACTGAAGCGGAGCGGCCGCTACAATACGCGCGCTCTTACGCCAGCCGGGTAAAAACCAACCGAACCCGATTCCCAACCACTAGCGAACCCCGTCCCGCCTTCTAATTCACGAAACGCCTTAAGCGGACGTTGTTCACCAAACCCAGCATCATGAACGTGGTCAGAATGCTGGAGCCGCCGTAACTCATCAACGGCAGCGGAATACCTGTAACCGGCATGCGTCCAATGACCATGCCGACGTTCACCAACAGGTGAAACAATAACATTGCTCCGATGCCCATGCAGATGTAGATGCCTGCCTTGTCGGAGGCCTGCTGCGCGTTCTGGACAATCTGCATCAGCAACAACAAGTACAAACCTAAGACTACAACAATCCCGACGAAGCCGTGTTCCTCGGCAAACGCAGCCATGATGAAATCGGTATGCGGAACCGGTAGAAACCGCAACTGCGTTTGCGACCCCTTGGTGACGCCGCGGCCCCAGAGTCCTCCGGAACCGACAGCGATCTTGGATTGTATCACCTGATAGCCGCTACCCTTGGGATCCCGTTCGGGATCGACGAAGGTGGCCAACCGTTCCTTTTGATAATCCTTCAGGTAGAAGTACCAACCAACCGGAACGAGCATCAATCCAATCGCCAGGATCGCCGCCCAATACTTCCAGCGCAAACCCACCAGAAAGATGCCTATCGCCAGAATCGGCAAGTAGGTCAGTGACGTACCCAAGTCCGGCTGTTTCATAACCATCACCATGGGCAGAGCCACCAAACCGCACAGCTTGAGAAGGTCTCTCCATTCCATGCGGTCATTGCGGATCGCGGAAAGATACCGGGCGACCAATAATACTATGACCAGTTTAGCGAATTCCGATACCTGCAATCGGAAGCCGAAAGCGAGAGGAATCCATCGGCGCGAACCGAAGATCGTTACGCCGAGCAGGAAGGTGACGGCCAGCAAACCGACCGTGACCGCGTACATCCAGGGAACATGCCCGAGCAAGGTGTGGTAGTCGATCTGGCTGACGATCCAGGCCAGTACGATGCCGATGGCAATGCAGAGGATCTGTTTGCTCCAGACATTGCGCCAGATGCTATCGCGGGTGGCGCTGTAGATTTCCAGAACCCCCAGAGAACAGATGACGAGCGTCACGCTCCATAGCGTCCAATCAAAGTCCCGCAGACTGCGATAACCGGCCACTGTTCTATTGCACCTCCCGGGTGGGGGGTTGGATCAGCTTTTGCATGGCAAGAACTTTCCTGTTCGTTTCGAGGCGGCGTTTCTTGTCGAAGTATGCCTTGACCACATCGCGGACGATGGGGGCGGCGCGATCGCCGTGTTCCCCATTCTCGAAGAGAGCGGCAACGACGATTTCCGGGTTATCGCGCGGGGCGAAGCCGACGAACCAAGCGTTGTCGGCGAACTCCTTGCCCAATTTCGCGGATTTCAGAAAATCGTTGGAAGCCAGTTGCGCGGTTCCGGTCTTGCCGCACAATTCGATGCCGGGCAATCGGGAATTGCCCGCCGTTCCGCCTCCATTGACGACGTTGTACATGCCCCCCACAACCTTTAACACGTTTTCAATTTTGAGCTCCGCCTTGCGAGCCGATTCCGTGGGTACGGCCCCCTTGACCAGGTGCGGACGATGCCAAATTCCGCCTGCGGCCATACCGCCGATGGCATGGGCGAGTTGCAGCGGGGTGACGGTGAGCGCGCCTTGTCCGATGGAAACCGAAATCGTTTCGCCGGGGTACCATCGCTGGCGCTGCGTCCGCATTTTCCATTGCGTGGATGGCACGGTGCCGGAGGCTTCATAGGGAAGATCGATGCCGGTCTTGGCGCCCAATCCCGCCATCTGGGCGTAGCGGGCGATGTTGTCGATTCCCAGCTTGTTGCCGACGTTGTAAAAATAAACGTCGCAACTGGCGGCGATGGCGCGGTTCATTTGCACCGTCCCATGTCCGCCACGCTTGTGGCACTTGAAGGGACGCCCGTACCAATTCGCAGAGCCCGCGCAGGACACCGAATAGTCGGTGTCGGCCGTGTTGGTTTCGAGAGCAGCCAGAGCGACAAGGGGCTTGAACGTCGAACCGGGCGCCCATTGGGCCTGGATGGCACGGTTCAACAGAGGTTTTTCGGGATCGTTGAGCAGATCGCGCCATTCCTTGCCGCTGATGCGCGAGGACATCTTGTTGGGATCGTAGGAGGGGCGGCTCACCATGGCAAGCACTTCTCCGTTGCGCGGGTCGATGGCGACGACAGCGCCGCGGCGGCCTTCCAAAGCCAGCTCGGCGACGACTTGGAGATCGAGATCGAGGGTCAATTGCAGGTTCTGGCCCGGAACGGCCGGCTTATAGCCGATGACTTCGCGCTCGTAGCCGCGATTGTCCACCACCACCTGACGCTGGCCGTCCGTACCGGTAAGCAAATCGTTGTACTGGCGTTCGATGCCTGCCTTGCCGATCACGTCGCCGGGCTTGTAGCGGGCATATTCGGCGTTGTTCAATTCGGCGTCGTTGATTTCGCCCACATATCCGATCACATGCGCGGCGAAGGATTCCCGCGGATATTCACGGGTGTGCGACTGCACCAGTTCCATTTCCGGAAACGTATCCTGGTCACGGTGCGATTCGACGAAAGCGAGATCGGCGGGAGTCAGTTCTTCCTTGATCTTGACGGGTTCATACTTCGGCCGCGTCCGGTCATACCGCTTCAGCTTGGATTCCAGTTCTTCGATGTCCAGATCGAGGCCTTCGGCGATGGGCCGGATGTGTTCCGGCTTGAGTGTTTCACGGGACAGCAGAAGGCTGAAGGAGAGATGGTTATCGACGATGACACGGCCATCGCGATCGAGGATCTTGCCGCGGGGGGCCAGCACGGGCAGGCTCTTGATGCGGTTGCGCTCGGCGGCTTCGCGATAGTAGCTCTCGTTCAGGATCTGGAGGAAATAGAAATTGGCGGCCAGGAAGAGGGTGACGGCGAAAATGGCATATTGCACCACCACGATCTTGCCGGCGGCAAAATTCGTATCCTCGCGAAGAATGCGCTCCGCGTCGAGTTGTTTTTCCTGCTCGTGCTCAGAAGGAGTAACAGCCACGTGGGAAGGGCTCAGCCTCTCTCCCTTAGTCTATCCAAGAATCGAAACAGCGGCACCGCCACGACGGCGTTGAGAATCGCGAGGAGCAGTTCGCGGCGTGGATCGAATTCGCCGGGCTGGCCAAGCAAGGCCCGCACCAATACCCAATAGAGAAACTGATGAAAGAAATAAAAGAAGAAACCGAGAATGAACCGGATGGCGTTGTTGTCGACATCGAAGCGGTGGCTCATGGAAGCGCTGAAATAACCGACCAGGGTTTTGACGATGCCGAACATGCCGATGGGTTGGTGGCTGAGCGAATCCTGCACCAGGCCGATGCCGGCGCCGAGAAACAGGCCCTGAATCTGCGAACGGCGCATCAGGGCGAAGAATACGGTGACCAACAGGGGTAGATCCAGAAACGCGAGCGCTTCGAGAAAACGTGCCACGTAGACTTGAAACAGAATGGCGAGGAGCGGCGCGCCGAGCAGCACCACCAGGCGGAAGCGTGCGATGGGGCTTTTCGAGGACGGTCCTGTCGCCAGCCGGCCGGAATATTCGCTCATTGCTGGGTGGGCGCCGGAGTCTGCGGCTGGGCTTGCTGGGGAGGCGCCGTTTCAGCAGCGGCACGGGCGGGGCGGCGGGGGAGTTCGGCATTGAAGTCGGGGATTCTACCGCCTTGGCCGTAGCGGACACCCTGGGCTTCCCCTAGCTGGCGATAGCGCTCCCGTAACAAGTCGGCATCCGTGGAGGAGATTTGCGGCTGCGCTTCCACGGACGGAGCCTCTCCGGGAGCCGGCAACACATGGTAAGGGACGTTTTCCGGCTGCATGCCCGGGATCACCTGATGCACGCCTTCGAGCACAATCAAGACTTCTTCCAAGCCGCGCGCGAAACCACTTGGCGTGAGGAAGATCTCCTTGTAGGCGCGGCCGGGACGCACCACCTTAACTTCGCCGACAGGAAAGCCCTTCGGGAAGATGCGGTCGTCGCCGGAGGTATAGAACCGCTCTCCCACCTCTACTTTGAGTTCACTGGGAACGTATTCGACACTGAGGGTGCCGTGGCCCTGCCCCTTCACGGTGCCTTGTACCCGGTAGCGCTCCGACATGACGCCTGCGGCGAAACTGGGATCGGTGACCAGCATCACCTGCGATGCCGTCGGATAGACAGCAATCACTTTGCCGACGATGCCATCGGGAGTGACCACGGCCATGCCGGGTTGCACGCCTGCCGCGGCGCCGCGGTCGACAAAAACCACCTTGGAGTTGGCCCCAGTGGCGTTGGCGATGATGCGCGCACCGATCGTGCGCGATGCGGTGCGCTGCTGAAAGGCGGCCAGCACTTTGGCGCGGTCGGCGGTGGAAAGCTCCGTGCGGAGGAATTGATTCTGCAATTTCAGCCGGTCGAGTTCTTCTTTCAGCCGGCGGTTCTCTTCGCGGGCATTGAGGAGAATAAAGTAGTCCCGAATGAAACCGACGGTGCCGCCGCGCACCACCTCCACCAGTTTCGCCACGGGAGTAATCGCGGTCACCGACCAGACGCGGATGAGCCGCATATCCTGGTTACTCTTGACCTGATAGGCCAGCAGCACCAGTTGCGCGGCGATCACAACCAGCAGCACGGTGACGTTGCGATAGCGCTGGAGAATGAATTCCATACACCTAACTTGTTTATTCTCTCACGTCTAGCGCCGGGCGGCTGCTTTCCGGGCAGGCAAATCCGATTTGCACAGTCAATGGCATCATGCACTGCTCTACCGCCCGGGCAGCGCGTCGAGCCAGATGGCTTGGGCCGGATGGATCTTGCGGCGCGCTTCGGCGATCGGGAACCAAGCGGCCCGGTCCACTTCCGGGAACTCGCGCCGTTTTCCGGAGCGCGGAGGCCATTCCATGGTGAACGTATTGCTGCGGAACGCCGCTGGGTCGCAATCGCCTTCCACCGCCCAGGCCTTGACGCGCTTGCCGCCGGCCTGGCGAATTTCGCCAAGAGCGCGGAAATCGCCATCCGGGAGGAATCCGGTTTCTTCGGCGAACTCGCGGCGCGCCGCGGCGAAGGCGTCTTCGCCCTCTCGGTATTCGCCTTTCGGGATGGACCAGACGCCGAGATCCTTCTTTGCCCAGAACGGCCCGCCCGGATGAACCAGGAACACCTCCAGACCGGCTTTGCGCCGGAAGAGCAGCAATCCCGCGCTCTGTTTGGCCATAGGCCGAGTGTAGCGGGCTTTCGTGCGCGTTGGCTGGTACAATCAGTCGCCATATGCCAGTTCGCTGGGTAGTTCTCTTGCTTGCCGCCGGCGCCGCGCTGGCGCAAGGGCCGGCGGGGCCGGATCCCAACGCCTCCACCGTGTGGGTGAATCGGCCGAAACCAGGGTCGTTGCCCGCGGGCGTTACCCATCACACCTACCGGAGTGAATCGATGGGGCGCGAGGTGGGGTATCTGATCTACCTGCCGCCTGAGTACCAGCAGGAGCCGCAGCGCCGCTATCCGGTCATCTACAATTTGCACGGAGCCGGCGGTAATGAATTGCATGGACAACTGGCGGCGGAGATTCTGCACGAGGGCATTCTGGCGAAGCGCTGGCCGCCGATGATTCTGGTAATGCCCAACGGGGGCAAATATACCTACTACAAGGATTCGGCCGACGGCCGGTATCGCGGGGAGACGACGATCATCCGCGAATTGATCCCGCACATCGACCAGACATACCGGACCATCGCGGCGCGCGAGGGGCGGGCGATTGAAGGCTTCTCGATGGGTGGACGAGGTGCGACCCGGCTAGCGATGAAGTATCCCGATCTGTTCTGCTCGCTGTTCAACCAAGCGGGCAATGTGTACCACACCTCGGCGCAGTACGATCCGGCAAAGCCCGACCAATATCCGAACAACTACTTGGGGAAAGACCGCCGTCTCTATGTCGAAAACGACGCGTTCCTGCTGCTCCGTGCGAACGTGGAAAAGATCCGCGGCCGCATGCGGATCCAAATCGCCTGCGGAACCAAGGACGATGGGCATCTGAAGACGGTGCGCGAGTTTCACCAGGCGCTGCTCGATGCCGACGTCGATCATACTTACATCGAGATCGAGGGGCTGGCGCATGAGCAAAGCAAGATGCTACAGCTCTACCGGCCGGTCTGGTTCGATTACCACGCGGAGTCTTTTCGGCGTGCCGCCAAAGGAATCGGCAAGTATTAGAAGGGGACGTCGTCGTCGGATGCTTCCGGGAACGGAGCCTCCGCCGCCGGGGCCTGCCGTCCGCCACCGCCGCCCATGGCCGAGCGTGGCATCGAGACTACGCTGGAGCCCATCTCGGCTCCGCCACCCATGCCGGCGCTATCCCCACGCCCGCCAAGCAGGATCACATCGTCGGCCACGACTTCGGTCATATAGCGCTTGTTGCCGTCCTTGTCGTCGTAGCTGCGGGTTTGCAGACGCCCTTCGACGTAGACCTGCTTGCCTTTGAGCAGGTAATTGGCGAGGTTCTCCGAGCGCCACAGGACGATGTTGTGCCAGTCCGTTTCATCTTTCCATTCGCCGGTCTGATTGTCCTTATAGCGCCTTGTGGTGGCGATGGAAAAAGTTGTGCGGGCAACGCCGCTCGGAGTGAACTTGGTCTCGGCGTCCTTGCCCAGATTCCCCAGGAGGATCACCTTATTGACGCTTCTGCTTGCCATATCATTGGCAGAGTACCACAGTGGTTGATGGAACGGACGCGAAATTACACGAGCTTCACGAGGATAGCGTAGAAGGCTTCGTCGTAGCGTTCAAACAACTGCTTTTGCATCGTCATCATGGATTGCATCATTTGCATCATGACGGCCATGATGGTGCACGAGGCCGCGGAAAGCGCGGAGATGGCCGCCCAGATCGCCGCGGCGACGGCGTTGACGCCGCCGAAGATCGCGATCGCGGTCTTGTGGGCCGTCATGTTGACTTGGTTCACAGCAGCCAGAACGGATGACAGATTGCGTTTGGATGGCTTGATCACCGAGCCGGACTTGGGGAAAGAAGCGATGGGCACTTTGTATTCTCCTCGACACGCCACGCGGGAGATTGGGCTGCCGTGGACCAACGCAGGCGCTGCCGATCAGCGCCGCAAGTCCTCCAGAATCGCTCTGGCTACGGTGATGGGGGACGGATCGCGGTAGCCACCGGCGGCGTCGTAATCGCGCTGTACCTGTTTCCAGGCTGCGTGCAAAGCGGGTTGGATCTGGATGAGGCGGTCGTCCTCGATGGCTTCGCCGGCACGGAAGTTCCGTTCGCAGGCAAATACCTGCCCCGGCTTTTCGGCATAGTAGAGAGGCACTCCGAATTTGCGGCAAATCAGGGGACGAGCCTCATAGATGCCACAGGCGCCTTCGGCGGTCAACGCGGGGCACGGCAGACGTGCGCCGCGTGGCGGCAGGCTACCCCAAGCCTCCGGGCCTCCGCTCTCGCCCACCATCTCCCGCCGCTTCTCAAGGTAGACCGCCGCCTTCCGGCGTAGAGCGTCGCGGTCCGCTTCCGGCATGGCGGCCACAGCGGCTGAAATCACCGCCGCTTCCATCTCGGTGATTTGAAACAACTGGCCGCAGCAGTCCGAGCAACCCGGGCGGCATTGAATCCGGGCGCCATGCAACTGGCGGTTGCGTTCGAACTCCTCTGCCCAGTCTCTACAGATTTCGGAATAGCGGTCGGCCATAGCTCTACTGTAGCGAAGCGATGGATCGTTGGATTCACACCTCTGTAGTACTTTTTTCACCACCCTGGCCGGGTGGCGTGCGCGGAACTGGCCGGCGTCGCTGGCGAAGTTGCTAGACAGGATTCCTAACAACATCACAAGCCGCCCAAATGCAACATGTTACAGACAGGCATCATTTGTGTTTGCAAACGCCGAAAAGTATTGCATAATACGGCTACGTTCTGCTGTGTCCTCATTCCGGGTGGTGGCCGGAGGGGAGCCTGGTACCCAACGGGAGGGGTTGGACTGAGGAAGGCAGGAATATAATGAAAGCGGCTAGGTTGGTACATGCTCATTCAGGGTTGGCCTAATCCAAATCGCGGAAGCTTTTATACGCATTGCTGTATGCTGGGGGTCTGCCTCGCTTTTGCACCCACAGCTCACGCGCAACACCTGATGGCCGGCAATGGCCCCGGCGGGGCCATTCGGATGTTCAACACGGACATGGCGGTCATGGAGATGAAAGAGGTGCGGAAGGATCTACCCTGCACCGTGACGCCCACCAAGACCAGTATGGGTTTCGACCTCAAGTTTCATACCGGCTATGAGGTCACCATACCGATGAAGGAACTGGCCGGAAGCGAGAACCTGCTCACCATCATTTTCCGGGTAGTGCCGGAGGAACGCAAAGATGAGCCGATTTTCTTCACCCAAAAGGTGAAAGTTCCGGCGATTGAGGAAGATGCCAAAGGAGAAGCGTTCCTGCAAGGGATCTTCGATGTCGGCGAAGGCAAGTATCAGGTGGACTGGCTGATGCGCGACCGCAGCGAGCGCGTCTGCTCTTTTTACTGGGATACGGAGGCGGTGTTGCAGGCCAAGGACCGGTCGATCACCGTTGGGCTGCCGGCGGGCACGGCACGGGCGACCGAGGTGGAGCAGTTTCGGGAAGAGCCGCCGGTGGAACGTAACCCGGCAGATGGCCCCTTGAACATCAAAGTCCTGGTTAACTTCGCCCCGCAGAACCCGCGGTCTGCAACCATGCAGCCGACCGATACGTCAGCATTAGTGTCCATACTAAGGACGATTTCCCGCGACCCGCGGATCCAGAGGTTCACGCTCGTGGCCTTCAACCTACAGGAGCAGCGCATCGTTTACCGGCAGGAAGAAGCCGACCGGATCGACTTTCCGAAACTGGGCGAGGCGTTGCAATCCCTGAAGCTGGGCACGGTTGACGTGAGTAAGTTGGGACAGAAGCGCGCCGACACCGATTTTCTCACCGATCTGATTCTTACGGAAGCAAAGGCATCGCCCGACGCACTGATCTTCGCCGGACCGAAAGCCATGCTGGAGGCCAACGTTCCGACGCAAGCTCTGAAAGAAATCGGCGACCCGGGTTATCCCGTCTTCTACCTCAACTACAACCTGAATCCGCAACAAACCCCATGGCGCGACAGCATCGGCCATGCCGTGAAATTCTTCAAGGGAGTGGAGTACACGGTCAGCCGTCCGCGGGACGTCTGGTTCACGGTTTCGGAAATCGTCTCGCGTATCGTAAAATCAAAGCAAGGAAAGCAGCTACAGTCGGCTGCTTCAGGGAACTGATTCATATGCTTCAGGTAGCTTTGCCCGTGATGGCGCTTCTGCTCGGCGGAAACGTCAGTCTTTACGCACAGGTCGATCACGCCAAGAGTCTCGCCCCATTCGTACCGTCCCCCCAGAACATCGTGGAGAAGATGCTCGAAGCGGCGCAACTCAAGCCGGGCGAAACCGTCTACGATCTCGGTTGCGGCGATGGCCGCGTACTGGTCACAGCCGCGAAGCAGTTTCGGGCCAAGGCGGTCGGCGTCGAACTCAGTCCAAAGATCGCCCAGATGGCACGGGATATCATCCGCCAGCAGAAGTTGGATGACGATGCCAGCGTGATTGAAGGCAATCTGCTGGAAGTGGATCTGTCGAAAGCGGACGTGGTCACGCTGTACCTGTTGACGGAATCGAACTCGCGGCTTCGCCCGAACCTGGAAAAATATCTCAAGCCGGG
>CAYOBO010000104.1:14687-27460 GCA_964402295.1 uncultured Candidatus Solibacter sp.
CGTGCCGATGCTTTGCGCAGGGGCGTTAACTTTCGGTCGATCCGGCCCGCAGGATCAACGGTGACGGTGATCCCGTCGTTGGTGGCGCGCAACAGCCAGCGGCGATTCTCGGCGGCGCGCATCCGAGCCAACAACAGATGCTGCTCGCGGGCCGCCGATTGCCCGAAATAGCCGTCGTTGGAAAGATTCACCAGGACTCCTGCCCCTTGCGCCACAATCCCGCGCACAAAGTGGGGCAGAACGGACTCATAGCAGATATACACGCCGGCCCGCCCGTCGCGCACAGGAAACACCACCGTTTTCTCGCCGGGCTGAAAACTGCCTGCTTCCTCTGAGATCTTGCCGATCCAATCGAAGGCCTCCGGCACGTACTCGCCGAAGGGAACCAGGTTCATCTTGTCGTAGCGCGGGCCGAAGCTGCCATCGGGCGAGATTTGCAGCACCGAATTCAAAGGCCCCTTCGGGTTGTGGGAGACCACGCCCATCAAGAGCGGTGTTTGCAGCACCTGCGCCAATTGCGCTGCCTGATCGCGCAGTTTGGGGTCGTTTTCGTAAAACGGGGCGGGCACCTCGGGGAACAGGATCATCGAGTTGGGCTGGCGTGGGGAGGATACGTCGAGCGCCTGTAGCATCATGGCCCGGATGGCGGTCTCGGTCTCCGCGGCGGTCCAATCCTGCCGCTCGCGGATATTCGGTTGCACCACCACGGCCGTCGAGTTGCCTTGCTCGATTTCGGGTAAGGCAGGAAGCAGGTAGAGCAGCGGGAGCAGGAGCAGCGGGGCCAGATGCACCCGTGGCCGGCGTAGAATGAGCATCGCCACGGCCGCATTCATCATGGCGAACACAAACGACAGGCCATAGACGCCGGTGACCGGAGCCAAGCGCATGGGAATGCCCATGTCCGCCCCCGCGTTGCCGAGGGCGAACCAGGCGAATCCGAAAGGTCCGTAGATGCGTTCCTGGCCCGTCCAGAGCGCCGCCAGCAGGACCACAGCCCAGCGCGAATGCACCAGATATCCGGCGAGCCAGGCAAACGCGGCCCAATTCATCGCCTTCAGCAGGCAGAACAGAAAGAACGCCAGACCCACCAGCGCGAGATTCATTCCTCCGTAGTTGTGCAGAACCTCGGCAATCCAATGGCAGACACCGAACCAATAGACGAATCCGGCGGCCCATCCCATCAGCACCCGCTTCCTGGCGCTTGTTTCCCAGGCCGCGGCTACAAATATCGGCGCCAGGCATAGCGGCGCGAGGAAGTTCATATCGAACCGCGGAAAGACGAGCACTGACAGGATCGCCGACAGAATTGCCAGGCCGAGCGGCTTCACCCCTTCACAGCCTCGTCATTGACATGGTCCGCCATGTAGGAACTACGCACGAAGGGGCCGGCGAAGACCATCTTGAAGCCGATGGAAAGGCCGAAATCGCGGTAGGCATCGAACTGCGCCGGGGTGACGTATTCGGCCACCGGGAGATTGCGCCGTGTGGGTTGCAGATACTGTCCTAGCGTGGCAACATCGGTACCCGCGGCGCGCAGGTCGCGCAGCAATTCCTGGACTTCCGCCACCGTTTCACCCAAGCCCACCATCAATCCGGACTTCGTGAGCACATGGGGGAACCGCCGATGCGCAAAAGCAAGCACGTCGAGCGATTGGCGGTAGTTGGCTTGAGGCCGCACGCGGCGGTACAACCGCGGCACCGTTTCCATGTTGTGATTGAACACGTGCGGTCCGGCTTCGATGACGCGGGCCACGGCATCGAGATCGCCGCAGAAATCGGGAGTCAGCACCTCCACTCTGGCGCCCGGCAGCGCACGGCGGACTTCGCGCACGGTCTGGGCGAAATGGGTGGAACCGCCATCGGGCAGATCGTCGCGGTTGACGCTGGTGATGACGACGTAACGCAGGTTCATCTTGGCTGCCATTTCGGCGACGTGCAAGGGTTCGTTCGGGTCGAGCGTGAATTCGCGCTTTTCGGGCGATCCTTTGGGCACGGAACAGAAGCCGCAGCCGCGAGTGCAGAGGTTGCCGAGAATCATGAAGGTGGCGGTGCCGCGGCCGAAGCACTCATGCAGGTTCGGGCAACGCGCCGACTCACAGACGGTATGCAGCGCAAGCGTGCGCAACTCACGCTTCAACTGCATGACCGGCTCATGATGCGTCGCGCCTTTGCGCAACCATTCGGGCAGCCGGGGGGCAGGCAGAGGGCGGATTTGGACCAGAGAATCGCCCACTCAGTACTTCCGTAGATACGGCTTCTGAAAGCCCGCCGCTTCCAAATCGGTGCGAGTCTTGGAGATAACCGCGGCGTCCGTGAGCGGTCCCACCAGCACGCGCCATAATTCCGACTTGGGAATTGGCGCCATCAGGGCGGGAAAACCTTTCCGCTTCAGCACGTCGACGATGATCTCGCAATCGGGCCTTGTAGAGGCCACCACCTGCAAGAAGGTCTGCCCCGGCGCCGGTTCTCCGGTGGGAGTCAGCGCCACTTGGGAATGCGTAATAGGGGCGGGCGCGGATTTCGGCTCCTCGGCTGGAGGCGGCTCCGCTTTCTTGGCCGCGGGCTCCGGCGTTGGCTTCGAAGTCTCCGGCATGGCACTCGGCTTGTCGGGTTCCACCACCATACGGCCGGAGGCCTTTGGCGCTGGCTCCGCCTCAGTGGGTTCCACTACCATCGCTCCCGAAGGCGGCTTTCCCGACGCCATATCCGGCGACACGGAATTCTTTCCCACGATATAGCCCATCGTGAAAAACACGCCCAACAGGACGACTACGATGAAAAACACACTGAGCAACTGTTTGTTGCCGAGGATCAATTCAAACTCGCCGTCTTCGCTTCGCGCCATTCTATCCCTACAGTCGAGAATATATCGGCGGATTGCGCCAACACAACTAGAGCCTGTCCCAACGTTTCATTTGGCCTTGCCGGGGAACTTCTCGCGAAGCTTTTTCACCTTTGGATGCACCACCATCATGCAGTAGGGCTGGAAGCGGTGATTGACGAAGTACTTCCGATGGTAGTCCTCGGCGATGTAGAACGGCGGAACGGGCGACAATTCGGTCACCGCCCCGGGAATGCCGTGGATCATCTCCGCGGCGGTCTGGCGCTGCTCGTCGGAATGATAGAAGATCACGCTACGATACTGCGTGCCGACGTCGTTGCCCTGGCGATTCAACGTGGTCGGATCATGGATGGCAAAGAACACTTCCAGCAATTCGCCGTAGGAGAGGACATCGGCGTCGAATGTGATCCGCACCACCTCCGCATGTCCTGTACGGCCGCTGCACACCGCTTCGTAGGTGGGATTTTCCACGCTGCCGCCGGCATAGCCGGACTCCACGGACTCGACGCCCCGCAGTTCGTCGAACACCGCTTCCAGACACCAGAAGCAACCGCCGCCCAATGTCGCAACTTCTTGTCTTGCCATCCTTCCACGATGATATGCTGTGGGGCGTGATGTCCACCAGGCGCCAGATGCTCCAGATTCTGCCGGCGGCGTTTCTGCCCGCTGCGCAGGCCCAGGAAACGAGAACCTTTAATATCGTCAAGAAGCGGGCCGTGATCGACGAATACGACCCGGCCAACATCAAACTCTCGCACCGCATGGTCATTCGCAGCCTGACCGATGACGATCTGCTGTTCCTCCAGCAACTGGGCATCCGCTGGTGCCGTATCGAGTTCGGCGACGACGCATCCTACGATTTCATCAAAGCCACCCAGGAGCGCCTGGCGAAGTTCAACATGAAGATCTACTCCGGCGTGCATTACGCCTACCGAAAAACCGACCTGCAATTAGGCAAACCGAATCGCGACCGGATCATCGAAACCTACTGCCAGTTTCTGCGCGATTGCGGACGCCTGGGCATCCCCGTGGCCAACTACGACTGGCATCCGGCGAACACCTACACCACCAGCGAAGTCTACGGCCCGCGGCGCTACAAGGCCCGCGAATTCAAGCTCGCGGACTTTCGCAGTAAGGTGGAAAAACAGGCCTTCGAGCGCGAATATTCCGCCGAGGATATCTGGAGCACGTACACCTACTTCATGAAAGCCGTGCTTCCCGTGGCAGAGAAGGCCAATGTCAAGCTGGCCCTCCACCCCGACGATCCGCCTGTCGCCAAGATGAACGGCGTGGCCAAGCTGTTCGTGCACTACGACGGCTACAAGCGCGCCGAGCAGATCGCCGGATCGAGCAAGCACTGGGGGCTGACCTTCTGTATCGGCACCTGGAGCGAAGGCGGCGGCGAGATGGGCAAGGATGTTTTCGGCATGATCCAGGATTTCGGAGGACGGGGGAAAATTTTCGATGTCCATTTCCGCAATGTGTCCGGCCCCATGCCGCATTTTGTGGAAACATTTCCCGACGACGGCTACATGGACATGTTCGAAGTGATGAAGGCGCTACGCAGGGTGAAATTCAACGGGTCAGCCGTGCCGGACCACGTGCCCCAGCTTGCCGGCGATGACCGTATGCGCCGCGCCGGAATTGCCTACTGTATTGCGTCGATGCGGGCCATGCTGCGGCGGGCCAACGAAGAGGTGGGCTAATTCACGGCACCGTCTCCACCAACTCTTTCCAATCGAACCACTGCTGCTTACCCTTGATCCATTTTTCGAACCAGTTGTATTCGGCCACCATCTTCACCATTTGAAAGCGCGGCTCCGTGAGTCCGTGCCCCATGCGTGGATAGACGATGAACTCGGTGGGCACACCGAGTTTCTTCAGGGCCATGTGCAGTTCCTCGCTTTGTGGGCGCGGCACGCGCGGATCGTCGTGCCCCACATGGATCAGTGTGGGGGTCTTGGCGTTCTTGATGTACTTGAGCGGCGACTGATTCCACCAGCCTTCCCAATTGTCGTAAGGCTTGCCGGAGAAATAGTGCTCGCGGTTGAACTGGCTGTCATTCTGCGCATACATGGAGATCCAGTTCATGGCGCCGGCGCCGCTCGAAATCGCCTTGAAACGATCGGTGTGGGTGAGCGTCCAGTTCGACCAATGCCCGCCCGCGCTCCATCCCATGTAGCCCATACGGCCGGGATCGACAAGCCCCTGCGCGATGAGGTGATCGACGCCGGCCATGATGTCCTCATAGCCCTGCCGGAAGTAATCGCCGGCAATCTGGGCGCGGAATTTTTCGCCGTAATTCGTCGACCCCCGGTAGTTCGGCGCCAGCACCACATACCCACCCGCGGCAAAGACGTGATGATAGTTGCTGTAGGAACCGGCGAAGCCCAAAACCGTAGCGCTGGCCGGGCCCCCGTGCACCTGCACGATCAGTGGATAGCGCTTGCCCGGTTCGTATCCGACGGGCTTTACCAACACGCCTTCCACCATCGCCCCGTCCGTCGATTTCCAACGCACGGTCTCTGTGGCGCCGAGTGCAAACTCGGCGATCTGCGGATTGGCATCGGTCATTTTCTTCCAGCGGTTCAACTGCCCGGCGGCGCTCGCCGGGGCGAGGTAGTAATCGTTGGGATGCGCCGGATCTGTCGCCGAAACGATGAACTGATCGGTGTCGCGATGGTAGGACGCGCTGAGCGAACCCGGCCTGTCCGTGAGCTGCTGTATGGCGCCGCTCGCCGCATCGATGGCAAACACATGGCGGCTGGTGGAGACACCGGTATCGAAGTAGAGCTTCGCTCCATCGCGCGACCACTCCGGCGCCGCCACTTCGTAATCCCAGTGATTCGCAGGCGCCTTGCGCCAATCTCCACCCGCCGTGGAGCGCAGGTAGAGCCGCATGCGGCGGAAATACTGAAAGTCCTCCGGAGCCGTCATCGCTACCCATTTGCCGTCGGGTGAGACCACCGGCAGGCCTTCGCGCACGCCATTCGCGGTGAGCCGCTCCAATTTGCCCGTCGGCGCATGCAGCAGAAAGGCATCGGAACGCTGCGAGGCGACGTCGGTATTGTGACGATCGGCCGCCGCGCCCGTGAATCCGATCCATCCGCCACTCATTGCAACCTGAAAGCCGGTGACGGAAAAATCCTTGCCGGAGGTCAGCCGCACCGCCTCTCCCGGCGGCATCTGCAACGCCCAGAGGTGTAGCGGGGCCTTCGGCGAATCCACAATGCGCACATCGAACTTCAGCTCGAGGCGGCGGCGTTCCGATTCATCGGCTGCGTCGGCGGCGGTGAAGTAGATGGCCGATCCATCCGGCGCCCAGCGGAACGATTCCACCGCTGTCGCATGCTTGCGTGCTTGCCTGGCATGGCCGGCGGATCCCACTTCGTAAAGGTAGATCTGCCGTTGCCCGGCACGCCCCGCGAGCATGGCAATGTGTTGCCCGTTGGGCGCCCAGGCAAACGATGAGACGCCGCCGGCAACATCGCTAATCTTCCGCGCCTCGCCGCCGCCCAGCGCCAGCAGATATACCTGCGTTGCGCCGCCCTCGCGGTCGGAAAGAAAGGCGAGCCACTGGCCGTCGGGGGAGAAAGCCGGATCGCTCTCGTTCTTATCGGCGGTGAACGTCAACTGACGTTTCGCTCCGGTGGCCGTCTCGGTGAGGTGCAAATCGGTGAAGCGTTTGCCCGCCTTCCAATCGAGCGAACTCAAAGCGTAGGCGAACCATTTCCCGTCACGCGAGAGCGTGCCGCCGCTCACCGAGCGCACATGCAGCACGTCCAGAAAAGTCATCGGTTTTTCGCCGCCGCACAGCGGGGCAAGGGACACAGCCAGGGCCAACCAGTAGCGAGATCTCATTACCTGCAATATACTGCCGATAATGCTCTCGCAACAAACCAACCGCCGCGACTTCCTGCAAACGGCAGCCGCAGCAAGCTTTCTACCAGGCGCTCGCGCCGCCGTTACGGACCCTGCCCGCGAGTGGCGCCACTACGGCGGAGACGCCGGCGCGGGGCGCTATTCGCCGCTCGACCAGATCAGCCGCCGCAACGTGAAGAACCTCAAGGTGGCGTGGGTGCATAGCACCGAAGACGCGATGCAGCGGCCGGCGACCACCATCGAATGCACGCCCATCGTCGTCGACGGCATCATGTACATCACCACGGCGATGCTGCGGGTGCGCGCGCTCGATGCGGCTACGGGGAAGGTACTGTGGGAGTTCGACCCCGCCGGTGGATCGCGGCGGCGCAGTGCGGCGGGCGTGAATCGGGCGGCGGCGTACTGGCAGGATCCGGGCAACGCGAAGGATAAACGCATCTTCGTCCCCGTGCGCGATCAGCTCTATTGCATCAACGCCGAAACGGGCAAACTGATCCCGGGCTTTGCCAACGAAGGGGCGCTCGATCTGAAGAAGGATCTCGATCCAGACCGGCCCGAATTGAGCTTCCGTCACACCAGCCCTGTTGTGTTCTACAAAGATATGCTGATTACCGGCGGGGGTGGCGGCGATGCGCCCGATCCGCAGGCGCCGGGACACATCCGCGGCTACGACGCGCGCACAGGCAAACGTAAGTGGATCTTCCACACGATCCCCAAGCCCGGCGAATTCGGCCATGACACCTGGGGCGGCAACTCGTGGAAGACGGCGGGCGGCACCAACAATTGGGGCGGGATGAGCGTCGATGAGAAACGTGGCTGGGTGGTCATCTCCACGGGATCGCCGGCCTACGATTACTACGGTGGCGACCGCAAAGGCGCGAATTTATTCGGCAATAGCGTGGTTGTGCTCGATGCCATGACCGGCAAGCGCATCTGGCATTACCAACTGGTGCATCACGATGTGTGGGATTACGATCTGCCCTGCCAGCCGGCGCTGATTCCGATGAAGCACGGCGGCCGCACGTTCGACGCGGTGGTGCAAATGACGAAGATGGGCTTGGTGTTCATCTTCGACCGGCAGACGGGCAAGCCGGTCTACGGTGTCGAGGAGCGCCCCATTCCCGCATCCGACGTGCCGGGTGAGGAACTGTGGAAGACGCAGCCGTTTCCTTTGAAACCGCCTCCGCTCAACCGGCTGAATTTCGACGAAAGCCAGATCACCGACATCAGCAAGGAATCGCAGGCGGCGATTGCAAAACTGTTCGCGGCCTCGCGCGGAGGCCGTATTTACACACCTCCCAGCAAGCAGGGGACGATTGTGCATCCAGGCTTCCGCGGCGGCGTGCTGTGGGGCGGCTGCTGCCACGATCCGAAATTGAATCGAGTGTTCGTGAGCAGTTCGGAAACAACGAACCGTGTGGTTCTGGAGGAGGCGGGCAAAGATGCGGGCTATCCGTACAAGCTGACGCAACGCATCCGGCTGTTCGATCCCGAAGGCTATCCGGCGATCAAACCGCCATGGGGCTACATGACAGCGATCGATCTCGAAAAAGGCGATTTCGCCTGGCGCACGGTGAACGGTGAGTATCCGGAACTGAAGAAGCGCGGCATTCCGAAAACCGGCACACATGCCGATGGAGGCGCCATCGCCACGGCCGGGGAACTCGTATTCATGGCCGGAACCATGGACGGCATGATGCGCGCCTTCGATTCACGCAGCGGCGAAGTGCTGTGGGAGCATCAACTGGAAGCCCCCGGATTCGCCACACCTTGCACGTATGAAGTGAATGGGAAGCAGTATGTGACCATCGCCGCGGGCGGAGGCAAGGGGTTCGCGAAGGCAGGGGACCAGTTCGTCACGTTTTCGTTATAGGGAACAGGCCGCGGATCGGGCGGCCAAGCTACATGCCGAGTTGCTTACGGATGGTGGAGAAATCGAAGGCGGCATGGCCCTCGGCTCGTTCGTGGGCCTCGCGGTTTTCCATGCCGCGGAGCAGATCTTCCAACTGGCGGCGCTTGGATTTGGAACGTGCGGCCTGGCGCGGGGACAGGCCGTCGAGTGCGGGAAGAGGTTGATCGACCCAGTCCGCGTAGTGCTTGCGCTTGAATTCGGCGATGATTTCGCGATCGAGTTCGGGAGGCAGTTCCGGTTCCTTGGGCCGGCGGCCCGGTTTTTTTTCCAAGGCTTGACGTTTGATGGACTCCTGGGATTGGAAAGAGTCGCCCCGATGTTCGATCCATGCACCGGCGATGGTTTCGATGAGGCGGCGTCCGGTTTCGAGGCGGCGGCGGGAATTGCATTCGAGGCGGAGCTTGCCGTTGCGAATGCGGAGGTGGCCGTAGGAGCGGCGCTGCTCGCCGGAGCCCTGTTCGAGCCATGCGAAGGAGTGCGCGGAATCGGGGTCGCCGTTTTCGGCAACGAACGCCGGCTCGGCCAGGAGCGCGGCGAGGAGAGAGGTTTCGTCTAGAATGCGGTATTGCGCGGTGGAGAATTCCAGTTCATCGCCTTCGGCGTTGACCATTTTCAGGCTGTCCCATTGGTGTTGGGCGAGTTCGTCGATGTGGCGATGGAGGCGGTGGCTGTTGGCCTTCACGAAGGCGGCGGGAGAGATGTTGGCCTTGCGGCTTTCGGCGCCGATCCAGGCGGTCAGTTTGGGCACGAGGTTGCGTGGAACGGAAATGCCGGTTCCGGCGATGTACCAGCGCCCTTCGGATCGATAGAGGCGGCAGAGCATGCAATCCCACTGGACGAGGGAGCGGGAACAACTGACATCGTCCACAAAGCATTGTTCCTCGGTGATGAGATTGCGGAGTTCGAGGCCCTTGCCGATCTCGACGTGCTGGACCTCCCAGATGCCGAAGCGGGCTTCGCGCATGGCTTGGAGGAGTTCGCGCTCGGCGGGGCTGATGCGCGCGGCGCGGCGGTGGAGGAATTCTTCGATGATCGTGCGGGAGTTTTCCGTGGGCCGGAAGTCGTAGACCACCCATTCGAGGAAGCCGGCCAAGCGGCTCTCTTCGATGGAATGATTCTCGTCGAGGAGGATGCCGAAGTAGCGGAGGAAGGCGTCCTGGAAGTCCTGGCCGCTTCGCCACAGCTTGATGGAGTCCAGCAACTCCCCGTGGAGTTTCCGGTGGAGAGACTCGCCGGCAGGTTGGTTGGGAGCCACGGCGCCGTGCCGTTCGGATTGTTCATCGGCTTGCAGGTGGCACTTCTTGTATTTCTTGCCGCTGCCGCACCAGCAGGGTTCATTGCGTCCGGGCTTGGGTAGGGAGACTTGGGTGGCATCCTGGAAATCCTCGAAGTCTTCATCGTCATCGATGCCGTCGAAGTCTTCGTCTTCTTCGCCGGGCATGAGGATGAGTTGCTGGCAGATTTCCTGGATGGTGCGGCCGGGGATTTCTTCCTCGATGAGTCTGGACCGAACGGTCTCGCTGGGCTCGATGTCGAGCAATGCACGGTCCAGTTTGGAAAGGTGGCCGCGGCATTGGCGGAGGAGCCGGTCGGCCATGCCGATTTGGTTGCGGTTGCGCAGCGCCTCGGTGACGAAGGAAAGAAGATAGGCGGCGCTTTCGTCACGGGCGAAGCTGGGGAACCCTTCGAGCAATGCGGTGAATGCGGCTGCGATTCCAGGGATGTCCGGGAGCGCATCGATTTGCTCGGCGAGTGCGCAACGCAGAGACACGTCTTTGGTAGCTGCGGCGGCGCGGAGCTTGGCGAAGATTTGCTCGGGCAGCCGTTGCCCCATTCTCCAGACGGCCCAATTGGCGTGGAGGTAGGCGGTGAGATCGTCGTGGTCGATGAGTTCGAGGAGGCCATCGAGGTATTCGGGGCCGGCGGTTTCTCCAATGAGGGCGAGGATCATACCGAAGGCTTCCGGTTGGAGGGTGGAGGGAAGCTCTGCCCATTCCTTCAGGGCGGCAAGCCAGACGGGAAGGAGACGTTCGGACTGAGAGAGGAGTTCCTCCAAGAGGCCGTCTTCGAGGCCTTCGGCGGCGTGACGTTGGAGGTCGTTGAGAAGCTGGTAGGGGAGAAGGCGGCCGCGCAGTTCGGATGAGGGCTGAAACACTCTTTCCTGCGCGGTGGCGATTATATGGAAGGTGAAGGGGTCTTCGATATCCAAGTCGGCCGGCCCTGGAACCACGTTGAACATGGTGACGACCTCGGCGGGGACCTTCTCATAGAACGACAGCTTCCAGGTGCCGAGCAGGAACATGTATGCGGCGAGAGGATCGTCCGCGTGCTTCCTGCGGACTACGTCATTCAGAGAGAAGTAAGGGACGTAGCTGCACGGCATGCTTTGGAGAGCTTTCCAATAGTAGGGTTCGGCGGCGGAGAAATCGCCGGCTTGTGCCTTGCTGTTGCCGAGGAGGAGATGGCCGGCGCCGAAATCGGGGTCCGCTTCGATGAGGCGGGCGCCGGCTTCCGCTTCGGTTATCGCGCCGGACTCGACGTCGAGGGCGATTTCTCTACGGCGTTGACGGATGCGATCGGGAGTGAAGATCATGGCAGTTTAGGGGCGTGAGCGCGGGCTGGCCTTTACCTTTTCGAGTAGCGCCTGGAGTTCCTGAACTTTGTCAGGCATTTGCGAGGCGAGGTTGTTTTTTTCGCCGATGTCGATGGTAACACGGTAGAGCTGCGGGGCATCGCCGCCGCCCATTTCGGTGTTGGTGTTCTTGTTGATTAGCGGGCCGGAGTTGGCCTCGATCAATTTGTACTCGCCCTTGCGGATGGAGAGGGCGCGAGCGTGTTCGACGATCCATTCGCGGCCTTGCTTGGACTCGCCGAGCAGAGCGGGGAGAACGTTGAAGCTGTCGGGGGCGGCGTCGGCGGCGAGTTTCTGGCCGGTGAGGGCGGCGAGTGAGGCGAAGAAATCCTGCTGACCGATGATGGCATGGGAGACGCCGGGTTTGATGCGGGCGGGCCAGCGGGTGATCATTGGCACGCGGGTACCGCCTTCGAAGTTGCTGTACTTGCCGCCGCGGAGCGGGCCGGCGGGCTTGTGGTCGCCGAGTTTTTCGACTGCTTCATCCTTGTAGCCGTCGTCAACGACGGGGCCGTTGTCGCTGGAGAAGATGACGAGGGTGTTATTGGTCAGGCCGCGTTTGTCGAGGTGGTCGAGGAGGCGGCCGACGGTCCAATCGAGTTCAGCAATGGCGTCTCCGCGGGGGCCCATCGGGGTCTTGCCCTTGAATTGGGGATTGGGGAGCCGGGGGACGTGGATGTCGTGGGTAGCGAAGTAGAGGAAGAAGGGCTGCTTGGCGCTCTGATCGATGAATTGAATGGCGGCGTCGACAAAAGTGGCGGCCATGGTTTCGTCGTTCCAGAGGGCGGACTTGCCGCCGGTCATGTAGCCGATGCGGCTGACGCCGTTGACGATGGCCATGTCGTGGCCGTGGCTGGGATGCATGCGGAGCAGTTCGGGATTCTTGCGTCCGGTGGGTTCGTTGCCGATGGGTTTGGTGTAATCGACGCGGATGGGATCTTTGGGATCGAGGTTGAGGACGCGGCGATCCTTGACGTAGACGCAGGGGACGCGATCGCCGGTGGCGGGCATGAGGAAGGCGGAATCGAAGCCGATTTCCAAGGGACCGGGTTTGATTTCGGTGTTCCAATCGACGTTGCCTGTGCCGAGGCCGAGGTGCCATTTACCGACGACTCCGGTGCGATAGCCGGCTTGTTTGAGCATAGTGGCGATGGTGGGACGCTGGGTATCGATGATGAGGCGGGCGTCGCCGGGCAGGACGCCGGTGCCCTTTTTGCGCCAGGCGTATTCGCCGGTGAGCATGGAGTAGCGGCTGGGGGTGCAGGTGGCGGAGGAGGAGTGGGCGTCGGTGAAGCGGACACCGGCTTTGGCGAGGCGGTCGATGTGCGGGGTTTTGACACGTTTGGCGCCGTAGCAACCGACGTCGCCGTAGCCGACATCGTCGGCGTAGATGAGGAGGATATTCGGACGGGTTTCGGCGCCGAGAGCGTGGCTGGCTGCGGCGCCAGCGGCGAGGTTGAGGAAAGAACGACGATTCATGATGTCAGGCTCCTGAAGGGGGAGTC
>CAYOBO010000105.1:0-12316 GCA_964402295.1 uncultured Candidatus Solibacter sp.
TTGAAGAAATTCAGCACGGAGAGAATGTTCGGATGGCTGCTGAACCGCGCTAGCAACCGCGCTTCTTCCAGATAGCGCTCCAGTCCGTAATCGTAGTCCTTCTGCTGCGTCCCGCTGTAGTGGCTAACCTCCGCCGTCCCGGACGTCCGCATCGCGATCCCCGCCGGAAAATACTCCTTCACGGCCAGTTTCCGCTCCAGCAGTTTGTCCCAGCCGATGTAAGTGATTCCAAATCCGCCGTGTCCCAGAACTCGTCCAATGACATACTGCTCGTGCAACACGCTGCGAGGCGGAAGATGCAGCAATGAGGAGGTCGGCGTCCCTTCCACATAACCGCAATGTGGACATGTTTCGGCAGTGCCGCGCTGCGACATGCAGCCCATGCAAAGTTCGTCTACGTTCATTTGGCCAACTGAAAAATCATCTCACGAATGGGCTTCGCGTGGACAGGAGACACAAAATTGAAATTCCGCTTGTCGTTCAGCTCCACGTGGAAATCGTCCTTCCCGCCGCCGCGCAATGGATTCCACTTGTTGCTCTTCACTTCCTTTACCTCTGCCTTCGCCGCCCGGAAACTGTGTTCCGGGGATGTGAACTCGATGCGCCCGCCGCCGATTCCCAGCGTCCCTTCGCAACGATTGAGGTACGTCATGTTCTGGTGGTCGTGTTGCACGCGGAAGTACACCATGCCGCCTCGCTGCAATGCCTCTTTGTAATGCGTCATCGCCGCCCCCAGATCGCCTGTGCCGTAGAGCGCGATCCAACCGAGATTGGCGTAAGCATCCGGCCGCGCTGCGTTCAGCTTGATGGCTTGCAGGTTCGCCTGCGATGCCGCGTTGTAGTTCCGCGCGCGGCTGAAGTTCGCCGCTTGCCGCAGCAAATCCTCGTAAGTAGGCCCCTGTGGCTGCACAATCGGACCCGGCGCCGGCGTGGGCTGCGGCGCCTGCTGCTGATTCTGCTGTTGCTGGTTCTGCTGGAGCTGTTGCAGGTTCTTGAGCATTCTGCTCTGCTGCTGCATCACGGGCGTCGGCGCCGGTGTGGGCCGCCCTTGCTTTCGGCTCGACATTTCAAACTGCCTCTGTTTTTCCTCCAGTTCCTTTTTCTGCCTGTCGAGCTCTTCCTGCTGCTGCCGCAGTTGTGCTTCGTCAACTTCGCGCTTCTTCCGCTCCGCATCCAGCTTTTCCTGCAACTCTTTCTGCGCTTTCATCTCCCGTTCGAACTGGATGCGCGCCGCTTCCTGCTGCTTCTGTGCCTCCAACTGCCGCTGGCGGTCATTCCAAGCTTTCCATCCCCCGATGGCCAGCACGGCGAACAGCATTCCCCCCGCCGCCGCCCACACCCATTTCGGAACCGGAGCCTTCTGCTGCTGCCTCGAAATCGGTGGCGCCGGCGCTGGAACCGGTGGGTACACTCCGCTTCGTTGTGTCACATGCAAAGGCGTCCGCGAACCCGGTTCCTGCTCCGGTACCACCTCCGGTTCCGCCACCGCCGGAGCCATCCCCGTGATCGCCAGTTTGAACGCCTCCATCGTCGCGAAACGCCGTTCCGGCTGTACCGCCAGTGCCCGCAGGATCGCTTGTTCCTGAACCGGCGACAACTCCACTCCCAATGCGCTCGGCGCTTCCAGATCGTCCGCCTGCATGCGGTCCAGCGAGGCCGGCGGCGTCTTCCCCGTCAATCCGCGGTAAATCGTCGCCGCACACCCGTACACATCGGTCCACGGACCCTGATGCCCCTTGCTGTGATACTGCTCCACGGGCGCGTAGCCCTCCTTCAGAATCACCGACAAGTTTCGGCTCTTCTGCCCCAACGCATAGCGCGCTGCCCCAAAGTCCAGCACCTTCACGGCCCAATTCCGCGTGATGTACACATTGTCCGGACTGATGTCCCGATGCAGAATCCCCTGCTGATGCACCGTGTGCAGTGCGTCCATCACCGGCACCATCACCGTCAGCATCATGTCGATCGTCGTCTTGCCTTGATTGGAATCGAGAAAGCGTTCGAGCGTCGCTCCCTCCAGATATTCCATCACCAGGTACGCCGTCCCATTGGCGCGGAAGAAATTCAACACCGACACGATCGACGGATGCGTCTGAAACCGCGCCACCGTCCGCGCTTCGTCCAGATAGCGCTCCAGCCCGTACTCGAAGTCTTTCCGCATCTCCCCGGAAAACGGCATCACCTCGCTGTTGATGCCCGTGCGCACCGCCACCCCGCTAGGCAGATACTCCTTGATGGCGATCTTCCGTTCCAGATTCAGGTCCCAACCCAGATACGTGATGCCGAATCCGCCGTGTCCCAGCACCTTCCCCACCAGATACTGCCCGTGCAGCTCCGTGCGCGGGCGCAGGTGCAACGCCGACTCGGGCTCGGTGCCCTCCGCAAATCCACACTTCCCGCACACCGAATCGGAGCCTCTCAGCTCCATGCAACCCATGCAGAGATTTCCTACATCCAGCATGCCGTCTCGTTGCTCCTGCTTGTCACGGGACCGCGAAAATCGCAACCGCCGAGTAGTTGTCCTGATCCTGCGGAGCCTCCGAGCGAATCCGCAATTCCATGAAGCGCAGCCAATCGGCCGGCGTAGCCGATTTGGCCAGGTCCACCTCCATCGCTGTTTCCGTGACGTATTCCCAGAAGCCGTCCGTGCACAGCAGGAACGCGTCGCCGGGCCGCAGCGTATGGGGATGTTCTTCTATCGTGGCACGAACCTCCTCCTTCCCGCCGATACTCCGCAGCAGCCGGTTCCGATCCTCGTGGTGGCGGATCTCCCCCGCATCGATTTTCTTCGCATCCACCATGGCTTGCGGTACGCTGTGATCCCGCGTCTGCCGGGCCAGTTGTCCTTCCCGGAACAGGTACAGCCGCGTATCGCCCACGTGCGCCCACAGCGCCTGCCGCATATCGCTCACCAGCACCACCAGGGTCGTTCGCATCCCATTGAGCATCGGGTTCTCTTCCTGGCGCTTCACCACCGCCTGGCGCGCAAACTCGATGTAGGTCCGCAGCGCCGATGGCGAGCACTCCGCATGTGCCTGGAAAGCCTGCATCACCGCTTCCGTCGCCAGCCGCGATGCTTCCTCTCCGCCACCATGTCCGCCCAGTCCATCGGCCAGCACCCAGCAGGCCCATTCCTCGGCGATGCAGTGCTCCGCCGCGTCCTGGTTCATATCGCGCCCGCCGCCGCGGCTGATGGTGTGTGTCAGGAACCGCATCCTTTACCTCTCGCCGACCTCAAACATACAACTCCTATCCCCAAGATAAAAACGGTCGCCCGGACGCAGTTCGTAGGGACGCCCCGGTTCAATCTTCGTGCCGGCATGCAGAAACGTTCCGTTCGTGGACCAGGTGTCCTCCAGGAAAATCTTCCGCGCCGCCGCATCGTGGCGCACAATGCAGTGGCGCTTGGAAACGGCTCCCTGCGCCTCCGGCAAAACCAGTGTGGCCACCTGGCTCTCGCGTCCGATCACCCACTCGCCGCCTTCGAACGGCAGCGATGTTCCCGCGTAGTATCCACTCACCCCGCGCAGCACCGGCCGCGCCGTTACGGGATACTGCCGTTCCGGCGCTGTGCGATTCGCCGTCAGCCGCTGTGTCACCGATTTCCGTACCTTCTTGTTCATCGCCAGCCCGATCGCCACCAGCGCCAGCCCAATGGAAGCGATCTGCGTAACCAGCAGCGAAGAAGAACTCTGCGCCGGCGCCGCCTCGCCTTCCGTGCAAGCCGCCTCCGCCGTCTTGTATGCGATCTTCAGCCGGTCCAGTTCGCTCACCAGTTCGCGGTTGTCGATCGCCCAATAAATGCCCTCCACCGCCGCCGAAGACGCCTTGGCGTGATTCGTCCCTACAACCTCGCCGCATGCATTGAATAAGGGCCCGCCGCTGTTGCCCGGGTTCACCGGAGCCGAATGGTCGATGGCGTGAATCAGCGGGCTCCCCGGCCCCAGGCTCTTCTCCACAAACTTGCCGATAATGCCGTGCGTCACCACCGGAATGAAATTGCTCTCCGGGCTGGCCGCCGAAGACTCCGCCGCGCCCGGGAATCCCACTGCCCATACCCGGCTGCCATCCTTTACGTTGGCCGGCGCCGAAAACACCGCCGCGGGTTTGTCCAACGGCTGTTCCAGGGCAAGCACGCCCAAATCCTTTTCCGCCGATGCCCAAACGGCCCGCGCGCCGGTGAATACGTTGCGCCCCGTATGCACGCGCAATTCGGTCGACACGATGCGTATGCCATCCCGGTTCGTCCGGCAGCAGACGTGGTGATTCGTCACCACATGCCTGTCCCCAATCAGAAATCCGCTGCCATGCGTGTTGATCGTTCCACTCGCCCCATTCGGCGCCACCAACGTGCTGCGCACCAGAATCTTCACCGTATGCGCCTTCATCGCCGCGATGTCCGGTTCCCTGGCCGCGGCGGCGAGTGCCAGCGCGAGTGCCGCCATCAGCTTCATCGCCTCTCTTGCTCCTGTGGCGTGCCCTGCACGGCTTCGTTCGGCTCCGGAGCTTTCGCCGGCGGCGCCGCGGGATTATCCTGCGCCTGCCGCTCCACCGCTGGAGTCGCTCCGGGATCGAACGCCTCTCCCGTACGCACCGGTTGCTCCGGCACAGCCGGCACAGCCACCCCTGCCCCTTCCGGCGGACGATACGCAAACATGTAGAAGAAGTATGCTCCCGCCGCCAACACCGCCCCCAGCACCAGCAACACCGCCAACTTCGATGGCCGGCGTTGCGGAATCCCCGCGCTCCCGCGCACGGGAATCGTGGCCACGCTCGGACGTTCCCCCTCCGCCGCAATCGCCAGAATCGTGATGTTGTCTTGATGCGGCTTCTTGGCCGCCAGCGTCCGTTCCAGCAATGTTTCGCAAATCGTCTGCGGATCGTTGTCCATCGATGCTTTCATCTCCGCCAAGGAGAGCGTCTTGAACAGTCCGTCGCTTGCCAGCAGCACCGTGTCCCCCTCGCGTAAAGCGATCGGCCGCAGGCTCCGGTCCAGCAGCGTCAGCTTCTCCAACCCCAAAAACGATGTCAGCGACTCGCGCTCCGGATGCGCTCTCGCGATATCCCGGGGGATCGTTCCATTGGCCGCCTGATCGTCCAGATCGATGGCGAAAATGTGCGGCACGTTGAGCAGCGTGAACTCGCCGTTCCGATACAGAAAAATCCCCGAGTCCCCGCACGCAATCCAGTGCAGCCGGTCGTTGTGGATCACCGCCGCCACCAGCGTTGTGCCCATCTCCTCCCGTGCATCCAACTCGATCGCCATCTCATACACTGCCGTGTTCGCCGCCAGCAGGCTGCGCAGCAGCGCATCGGGAATGGGTTCGGTTTCCGTCTTGGCATGATAGGCGTCCAGAAACGCTTTCACCGCGCATTTCCCCGCCGCTTCCCCATGCGCCATCCCGCCCATTCCATCGGCCACCACCGCCAGCATCCCGCCGTGTTTGCGAAACCCGGCGTCCCCCAGATTCGAGTACCCGAACGAATCCTGTTGCTGCTGGCGCGCTCCGATGTGCTGTGCATTACCCGGAATGAAGTTCATGACGGCCCGTTTCGGCTGTTCACATAAGATAACGCAAACTGATTTACCGTACGAATGCCCGCCTACTGCCACTGGAACGTTTCACTCACGAACGGTACGAATTGCAGTTTCGTCTGCCCCAGCTCAATCGTGTCCCGCGCCTGCAAAAGCTGGGGCACGTAAATGGCTTCCCCATTCAGATACACCAACCCCGTCGACTCGCCCGGTTGAATCCAGAACTGCTTCTTCTTCGGGTCGAACGTCAGTATCGCGTGCTTCTCCCGGCTGATCGCATCGTCGCCGCCGATCGAAATATCCATCGTGGCGGCGCGTCCGATGAAGTTGCGTTCCGTGTGGATGCGGTAGTCGCGTCCCTTGCCCGGCCCCTCGATGCACACCAGCCAGCCCACCACCGGATCGATGCCCAGTTCCTTCGGCGCCAACCGCTTCGTTACCCCCGCCATGGGCGCCGCCGCCGCCGCTCCATCCGGCTCCACGGCCGCGGCGGCAGGCTTCGTCTTCCCAGCCACCGGATCCTGCCCCGCCGCCGGACCCAAATCCAAAGGCTTGGCGCACCACGGACACGACCCATGTTTTGCCGGATCGTAGAAATGCCCTTCCGTACATCGAACCATAACGTCCTCCTCGATTCCTTATTGCCCCGCCGCCCGCCGTGCTTCCTGTTCCCGATACGCCGCCTCGTACTCGGGTGCGGCGGCGAAGGTGGTTCCATAATCCGGACGCACCCGGATCGTGCCCACGAACGCTACTTTCCGTTCCTCTTGAAACTCCACCCGCGGCAGATGCACATACGCGTTGGCATGCATATAGTAGCCGCTAACGATGGCCGGTCCCGGTTTCCCCTTCCGGTCCATCAGCTTGTAATAAACCTTGTATTCCCCCGGCGGTGCATCGCGCATCATCCACACATCGGTGTGGCTCACCGAGTTGTAGTAAACATCCCCAGGCCACTTGATCCCTTGCACCTTGTTGCCGTCCGGCGGGTCCATCTTCGGATCGGTGACATACAAATCCAACTCGTGAGGCGGCGTCAAAGTCATCATCACCACCGAAATCGGATTGCGGCTTCGCAACTGCGTATTCTCCTTGCGCAGTTTCTCCGATTCCGCCTGTGCCTGCTCCGTTTGGCGGCGCAACGCCTCCGCCCGCGCCTGCTCCTGTTGCAGCATCGCCCGCAACTGCCCCACCTGCTGCCGCAGGGCGTCAAACTGCTCTTGCATCTGTTGCAGCCGCGACAATACTTCCGGCGGCACGTTCGACATGTTCTGCATCCGCTGCAACAATTCCTGTACTTTCTGTTCCAACTGCGCGCTGTTCTCCTTGGCCCGCACCGCTTCCGGACCCTCCGGCTTCCAGTACTGAAACAGCACCAGCATCAGGAAACAGAATGCCCCCAGCGCCCCGCACAGAATGTCCAGCAGCGACATGTTGAAGATGTTGACTTCCTTGTTCTTCGGTTTCATTGCGTGCGCCGCCTCAGCCCTCGTAGAGACGATTGATCAGATTGCGCAGCGTGTAGGTGCCCACCTGGTTCACGGCCAGTTCTTCCTTCTCCTGCGCGACGTGCAACAGGAACACCAGAAACGCGCTCTGGATCAGCGCCACCATCGTGCAGTCGAAGCCCACGCCCAGCGTCAGCGCCGTCTTCTTCACATCCAGCGTCGTCTGCAACCCGGCATCGTACAGCGAGGCCCCCAACCCGAACACCGTGCCGATGAACCCCAGCGTCGGCACCAGCCAGGCGATGAACCGCACCGTGTTGTAGCGCAGGTCCACGCGGTGGGCAATCAACTCCAGGCTCGAATTCATCACCGCCACCGTCTGATCCACGCTCCGCGAGGATTGAAACTGGAGGATGCTCAGGTCGATCAGCGACGGCAGAAAACCGTGCTCCTCGTCGAACTCCCGCGCCACGCGCCGCCGGATCGGGCTGAGATCCCGCGCCTGCAACACCGTGGTCTCATCCTCCGGCAGGTACCCCTGCTTCAGGAACGCCAGTTCCCGCGTCGCGATTCTCCACCGCACGAATAGTTCTCCCATCCCCAAAAAGAAAAACACATGCATCAGGTTCTGGATGGTGAACGGATACCGGAAGTGATCCGATCCCTTATCCAGAATGAGGCGCGCGGCGCGTCCTTCCAGCGTCAACGACAGCAGGCCGATAAACACCACGGCCAGCACGGCCGAAAGTCCCATCACCTGCCAGCGGTCCGGCAACGCCCAAAAACTCGGCGACTGATTCGATTGGCTCATAGCTCGTTACGCCCCACACGCGGGGCAGGGTTTCCCTTCTGGTTTGATGGCGCCGCAATGGCACCGCTCTAGGCGTCCTCCCAGTGGCAGTTCCCGGCGCTGCGGCATCGCCGAGGCGGGCGCCGGCGGCTCCATCCTGCCCCGCAGGCTCTTCACGATCTCCGCCATCGGCAACACCACGTCCCCGAATTGCACCCGGTCCGTCTCCAGCACCATCTCCTGCGAGATCCGCCGCGCTGTCCCGTCGCGCAGCAGTAACGTCCCATTCGAGGAGTGGCAATCGGTCAAAAACAGCTTCCCGCCTTCGAGTACCGTCAGTTCCGCGTGCAGCCGGCTCACCGACTCATCGGCGATCGGAATGTCACAACTGCGCTCCCGCCCGATCGTGAAGCGGTTCTTCCGCCCATGGCTCATATATTCTTCAGTGAAAAATTCCTCAAATCTGTCACGGCGCCGCGCTACCTTGGTGGTATGTTGCTTGCCGAACTGGTGGAGACCTCGCGCCGTGTCGCCGCGGCCAGAGGCAGGCTCGCCAAAATCGACCTGCTGGCCGCCTTGCTCGAACGCCTCCACGGCGAGGAAATCGAAATCGCCGCCGCCTTTCTCTCCGGCGCCCTCCGTCAGGGCAAGACGGGCATCGGATTCCGCACGCTTCAGCAGGCCGGCGCCGAACCCGCCCCCGCTCCCTCGCTTGAAATTCTCGAAACCGATCGCCGCATTGCGCAACTGGCCGCCATCCAGGGCCGTGGATCCGAGCAACTCCGCCTCGCCATGCTCGGCGCATTGATGCGTGCCGCAACCGCCGATGAGCAACGCTTCCTCGCCGCGCTCCTTACCGGGGAACTGCGCCAGGGCGCCCTCGAAGGTGTCCTGCTCGATGCCATCGCCAAAGCATCGCGCATCGATGCCGCCCGCATTCGCCGCGCCGCCATGCTCGCCGGCGATCTTGTCCCCGTGGCCCGCGCCGCCATCGAAGGCGGCGACGCCGCCCTCGGCCAGTACCGCCTCCAGTTATTCCGCCCCGTCCAGCCTATGCTGGCGCAACCCGCCGAATCGATGGACGAAGCCATCGACTCGCTCGGCGAAGCTGCCCTCGAATACAAAATGGACGGCGCCCGTATTCAGGTGCACCGCGCCGGCCGCGATGTCGCCGTCTATTCCCGTCAATTGAACGATGTCACCGCCGCTGTGCCCGAAGTGGTGGAAACCGTGCTCGCCATGCCCGCCCGCGAGCTGATCCTCGATGGTGAGGTCCTCGCCTTCCATCCCGATGGCCGGCCGCGGCCCTTTCAGGCCACCATGCGCCGCTTCGGACGCCGGCTCGAAGTCGATGCCCTGCGCGCCGAACTCCCCCTTCGTCCCTATTTCTTCGATCTCATCTACCGCGACGGAGGCGATCTCCTCGCCGAATCGCAAGCGCGCCGCTTCCAAGCCCTCCGCGAAACCGTCCGGGATGCACTCATTCCACACTGCATCGCCGGCAATGCGCGCCAAGCCGAAGCATTCTTCCAGGCCGCACTCGCCGCCGGCCACGAAGGCATCATGGCCAAATCCCTCACCGCTCCCTACGAAGCAGGCTCGCGCGGCGCAAGCTGGCTCAAAGTGAAACAGGCCCACACGCTCGATCTCGTCATCCTCGCCGCCGAATGGGGTAGTGGACGCAGAGAGGGCTGGCTCAGTAATCTCCACCTCGGCGCCCGCGACACCGAAAAGGGTGGCTTCGTCATGCTCGGCAAGACCTTCAAGGGACTCACCGACGAGATGCTCGCCTGGCAGACCGCCGAGTTACTGAAGAGTGAAATCGCCCGCGACACCTACACCGTCTACGTCGAGCCCAAAATCGTCGCCGAAATCGCCTTCCATGAATTGCAGATCAGTCCGCGTTACCCCAGCGGCCTCGCGCTCCGTTTCGCGCGCGTCAAACGTTACCGCACCGGCAAGAACCCCTCCGATGCCGACACCTTCCTCACCGTCCGCCGCATCGCAGGGCTGCCGGCCTAAGTCTTACTTCGTTTCCGGCTCTCCGGCTTCCGGTGTGATGAACGTCGTCTCGCCCTTCCGCATCAGCTTCAGCCGCTTGCGGATCTCCAACTCCTGCTCCCCAGGCGATTCCTGTAGTTTCTTGATGCGCTCGGTTCGATGTTCCACCATGCGGCGCAATTCCGCATTCTGCTGTTGCAACTCGCGGATCTCGTGCCACTTCTCCTCGAGCGAGGACAACCCTTGGGGGCCGCGCAGGGCCATGAAGATGTATCCACTCGACAGTGCGATAACACCCACTACACCAATTGTTCGCAGAAAGGACATGCCTTCTCTACCATCCCTTTCTAAACGTTATAACCTGAATAACATGATTTGGCTAGACCGGAGATGCGATTTTTTTGAGGAAAAGTTGAACTTATGACCGGCAACATTGTGATTCTGTGTAACTGCGGCTCCCTCGACGAGGCTCGCAAGGTCGCTCAGGGCCTCGTCGGCCGCCGTCACGCCGCCTGCGTGAACATCGTCCCCGGCATCCAAAGCATTTACCGCTGGCAGGGCAAGGTCGAAGAGGCCGCCGAGTGGCTCCTCATCGTCAAAACCCAGTCCGCGCGCTATGCCGACGTCGAGGCCACCATTCGCGAACTCCACTCCTATACCACTCCGGAAGTGATCGCCCTCCCCATCGCAAAGGGATTGCCTGCCTATCTGGACTGGTTACTGGAAGAAACCTCGCCGCTGCAATGAGCCGGCGCCTAGGAGAATCTCATGACTACCTCATCCAAGAAAGCAACGAAGAAACCGCTCGAAAAGATCTTCTGCGAAACGCCCACTCCGGGCAGAAAGGGGACCTGGATCGCAAAATGGAAATACGATGCCGTTCGCAAAGCGATCCTCCGTTCCGTCCCCCGTGCGGCTGCCGGCATCCCCTTTGAGGATCTTCCCGAATCGGTGGAACGAGCCCTCACCCCAGAGCAGCGCAAGGAACTGGGTTCCGTGCTCTGGTATACGGTTACCGTGAAACTGCATATGGAGACCACCGGCGAGATCGAGCGTATCCCCGGCGTGTCTCCCCAGCGCCTCCGCCGTCTCCGCTAACCTCGCCCCCGGAGTTGCAACCGGGCTTCGCTTCATGGTGTGATAACCCGAGCGACATGGCTTCTCCAACTTCCACCGCCCACGGCCGCATTCCGGCCCACCCGCAAAGGCCCACGAATTCCCGCCAGTGGGTGATCGTCTTCGCGGTCACCTTGTCCATCCTGGCCTATATCGATCGCGTCTGCATCTCGCAGGCCGCTCCGCTCATTTCGAAGGATCTCGGTTTCGACAAGCAGCAGATGGGCTACGTGTTCTCCGCCTTTGCCCTCGCCTATGCTCTCTTCGAAATTCCTGGTGGATGGATGGGCGATTGGATGGGGCCGCGAAAAGTCCTCATGCGCATCGTCGTCTGGTGGTCGGCCTTTACTGCCCTCACCGGCGCCATGTGGAATCTCGCCTCCATGCTCGCTTGCCGCTTCCTGTTCGGCGCCGGCGAAGCCGGTTGCTTCCCCAACCTCACCAAAGCCTTCAGCGTCTGGCTCCCCGTCGAAGAGCGCGTTCGTGCCCAAGGCATCATGTGGACCTTCGCCCGCTGGGGCGGCGCCTTCACTCCCCCGCTCGTCATCTGGATCCTCGGCTACATGAACTGGCGCCAAGCCTTCGTCCTCTTCGGAGCCATCGGCGTCGTCTGGGCTGTCTGGTTCTATAAGTGGTTCCGCGATAACCCCAAGGAACACCCCAGCGTCAATGAGGCCGAGTGGGAATTGCTCAAGCACAGCGCCGGCAACGCCGAAGGCCACGGCAACGTCCCCTGGGGTCTCCTTCTCCGCAACCGCAGCGTGTGGCTGCTCTGGGTGCAGTATTTCTGCCTCTCCTTCCCCTGGTATTTCTACATCACTTGGCTGCCCACCTACCTTCAGGAACACCGCGGCCTCGACGCCGTCGAAAGCGCCAAGTTGGCCATTTTCCCCCTCTTCTTCGGCGGTGTCGGCTCGCTCTTCTGCGGCTTCATTTCTCCCGCCGTCACCCGCCTCACCGGAAGCCTCAAAACCACCCGCCGCCTGCTTGCCTCTCTCGGCTTCCTCGGCGCCGGCGTCCTCCTCATCCTCTCCATCCAGATGCGGGACCCGCTGCTGGCCATGATCGTCATGGGCCTCGCCAGTTTCTGCAACGACCTCGTCATGCCCGGTGCTTGGGCCGCCTGCATGGATATCGGCGGCAAATACGCGGGCACGCTATCCGGATCCATGAACATGATGGGCAACCTCGCCGGCTTCGTCGCTCCGCAGGTCGGCGGCTACATCCTCAAACACACCGAGAATGCGCAGGGCATCGGCGACTGGAACCTCTTCCTCTACGTCATGGCGGGTGTCTATCTCGCCGGCACCATCGTCTGGCCGTTTATCGACCCGTCGAAACCTCTCGAAGAAGCCTGAGCCGCCCGAAGGAGCCTGAGCCGCCCGAAGAAGCCTGAGCCGCCCGAAGAAGCCTGAGCCGCCCGAA
>CAYOBO010000105.1:12416-27441 GCA_964402295.1 uncultured Candidatus Solibacter sp.
AGCCTGAGCCGCCCGAAGAAGCCTGAGCCGCCCGAAGAAGCCTGAGCCGCCCGAACAAGCCTGAGCCGCCTCCCCGCGAACTCAGCGCAGCACCCGCGTGGCCACCTTGTAGTTCAGGCAATTCCGCCCGCTGCGTTTCGCTTCGTACAAAGCATCGTCAGCCGCGCGAATGAGATCGGAGACTTCTACCTCCTCCGGCGGTGTGAAAACCGTCGCCCCGAAGCTCGCTGTGATCGTCAGCCGCCCGCCTTGCGACGGCACCGGTTCCGTGCTGATGGCCAGCCGCATCGCCTCTCCCCGCGTCTGGATGCTGTTTTCGTCGCAACCGGGCAGCACAACGATGAACTCCTCCCCTCCATACCGCCCCACGCCGTCATACGGACGAACGCTCGCCAGCAGCCGCTTCGCTACTTCCTTCAATACGTCATCCCCCACCAGGTGCCCGTGCGTGTCGTTCACCTCCTTGAAGTGGTCGATGTCGATCATCAGCACTCCCACCGGTTCCCGCTGCCGCTGCGACCGCGATTGCTCGCGCGCCAGGATCTCCAAAATCGACCTCCGGTTCCATAACCCCGTCAGCGCATCCCGCATCGCCTGCTCGCGCAGCGCCTCGCGTGCCGCCACCAGTTCCGCCTGAAGGTCCAAAATGCGCACCCCGGCGCGCAGCCGCACTCTCAGTTCCTGATGGTTAAACGGCTTGGTCACGTAATCGTCCGCTCCCGCTTCCAGCCCTTCGATCAGGTCTGCCAGCTCCTTCTTCGAAGTCAGCAGCAGAATGTAGGTATACGGCGCCTTTGTCGCTTCCGCACGGGCCCGCACCATGCCCACAATCTCCGGCCCCGAATAGCCCGGCATCATCCAATCGAGAATAGCTAAACGCGGCGCATCGTCCTTCTGCAATTCCTCCCAAGCCGCATTCCCGTCCTTGCAGGAAATGACCTCATAACCCCACTTCGTCAACGTTCGCTCCAACGCTAGCCGTGAAGGGCCGCTATCCTCGGCGATCACGACCCGCGCGGTTTTCTGAACTGTCTCCAACATTCCCGATCCTATGTCGCTTATCGGTTGACCGTCCCATTACGATAGCGTAGCCGGCATCCTCGCAACGGATTGCCACTCTGTGCGCAACTGCTTAAGTCCCCTTACTGGTCTTATCGTACAGGTGCGCCGATTCGCAGTAAACTCTCTCTGCGATCATTCTTCCATAGGGTATCTTGAAGAAGTGACGCTCCTGCTCGCTTCCCTGCTGCTTGCTTCCCTCTCCGGCCAATCCATCACCCTTCGGCCCTATCTTCAGGCCGTGCGCGGCGAAGGCTCTCCTCCGCCCGCCCTCGATCGCGGTTCCCTCACCGCCCGCTCCTCCGATGGCGCCACCTGGACCGGTACCCCCGAAGGCCTCTGGCGCGAAGACCCCAAAGCGCCTCCCCTCGACCGCATACGCTACTTCGCCTCCCGCCGCTGGTTACCCGACGACCACGTCCTCGCCCTCCTCCCCGATTCCGCCGCCGGCATGTGGGTTAAGACCAAAACCGGCGTCTCCCACATCGAGTTCCGCCGCATGACGCTCGAGGAAAAAGCCGCCTATTTCGAAGATCGCATCCGCAAACGCCATCTCCGCCACGGTTTCGTCGCCAGTTCCTCCCTTGCCGAGCCCGGCAACCTCGCCTCCAACCGCACCGTATCCACCGACAACGACGGCCTCTGGACCGCCATGTACGCCGCCGCCGAGTGCTATCGCTACGCCGCCACCAAATCCCCCGAAGCCCTCGCCTACGCCAAAACCGCCATCGAGGCCATCCTTAAGCTCGAAGCAATCACCGGCCGCCCCGGCCTGCCCGCCCGCAGCTATATCCTGCCCTCCGAACCGCGCCCCCGCGATGGCATCTGGTTTGTGTCCCCCACCGCCAATCTCATCTGGAAGGGCGATACCAGCTCCGACGAGATGGTCGGCCATTTCTACATCTTCGCCATCGCCTACGACCTGCTCCCCGACAAGGAACTCAAAAAACGCATCCAGTCCACCGTGCGCCGCATGATGAGCCTCATCGTCAACCACAACTACACTCTCACCGACATCCACGGCATGCCCACCTGGTGGGGACGCTGGGATCGCGAATATTTCGCCTCCGAACGCGGCAAGCCCGACAGCCCGCTCAACGCCTTGGAGATCCTCAGCTTCCTCAAGGTCGCCCACCACATCACCGGCGACCCGCTGTTTGCATCGCACTACGGACGTCTGGCGGTGGGGGAAGGTTACGCCCCACTAACGGAAAAATATAAACAATTGCGGGAAACAATCAATTATTCCGACGAAGAGCTCGCCATGTTGAGTTTTTACCCCCTCCTCAGTCTCGAGGACGATCCCGGCTTGCGGGGAATCTATCTCGCCGCCCTCGACCAATGGTGGGAAAATTGCCAAAACGAGAAAAACCCCCTTTGGACCTACATCTACGCCACCGCCAACCGCGGCAAACCCGCCCCCCTCGAGGATGCCGCTTGGACCCTCCAGCGCATCCCCATGGACCTCGTCTCGTGGACCGTCAAGAACTCTAACCGTACCGATATTCAATGGGTTGGCGACCCTGACCGGTTCCAGCGTAGGCAATCGAAAACCCTCCTCCCCCCCGACGAACGGCCCATCATGAAGTGGAACGGAAACCCCTTCATCGTCGACGGCGGAAACGGCGGACGCTCCGAAGATGACGGCGCGTTTTTTCTCCTCCCCTACTGGATGGGTCGGGCTCATCGCCTGAATAAGGGACAATAGTATCCCCTATCGCCGCGATGGTTTTCTTTTCTTTTTCCCGTTACGCTGATCGTGGGAGAATCGTCAATACATCATGATCTTATCCAGGTCTTCTGAGTACGCCATTCGCGCGTTTCTCTATCTCGCCAAGCAGGAACCGGGCCGTCTCGTCATGGCTCGCCAGATCGCGGACGATGCCGGCCTACCCGGCCACTTTCTCGCCAAGCTCTTGCAGCAACTCGCCCGCAAAGGCCTCGTCCGCTCTAACAAAGGCCCATCCGGCGGTTTTGCCCTCGCCGGCGATCCCAAGGAGATCAACATTCTTTCCATCGTCGAAGCCGTCGAAGGAGTCGAACCCGCCATCGGCGCCCCCTCCGTTCGTCCCGTCAGCGATGGCTGGAATGCCTTGCATTCGCGTATAGTAGATTATTTGGAGCAAACTTCGCTCGCCGACATCTCCAAGTCCGGAAACGGCTCGGCTCGCAAGAGGAAAGCGGCGAAGAACAATTGATCCCTGCTCCAAATCTATAAAGGAGCGCCAAGCGAATGCATAATTCCGTGCTGGTCCCCATGGTCGTCGAACAGACTTCCCGGGGAGAGCGGGCCTACGATATCTACTCGCGGCTTCTCAAAGAGAACATCATCTTTCTCGGAACGCCCATCGACGATCAGGTTGCCAACCTCATCATCGCCCAGATGCTCTTTCTGGCCGCCGAAGATCCCGAAAAGGATATCTCCATCTACATCAACTCGCCCGGCGGCTCAATCACCGCCGGGCTCGCCATCCTCGATACGATGAACCTCATCGAGCCCGACATCGTTACCTATTGCATCGGACAGGCCGCCTCCATGGCCGCCGTCCTGCTCGCCTGCGGCACCAAGGGAAAGCGCTACAGCCTCCCCCACGCCCGCATCCTCATCCATCAGCCCTCCATGAGCGGCCTTGCCGGACAGGCCACCGACATCGACATCTATGCCCGCGAGATCCTCCGCATGCGCGAAACCCTCAACGGCATTCTCGCCGATGCCACCGGCCAGCCCATCGACCGCGTCGCCCGCGACGTCGACCGCGACTACATCATGGAACCCGCCCAGGCCCTCGAATACGGCATGGTCGACCGCATCATCTCCTCGCGCGATCAGGCCCGCCCGTAAACTTCTCCAAAAGGGACAGGTTTTACCCCCTGTCCCTTTCCTTTCTCTCCTAATCCTGCCCATTTCCCTCTGAATTTATACTCGCTCCCGTTCCCCCACGGAGACCCTCCCACCCCCGCACGCTCCACCCCTCAAATCCTGTACTATGGATTTTCCGATCAGAAAATCCTATTGAGGGGGTCCCATGTTCCGTTCCATCCTGCTCGTGCTCGCCGTGGTCTCGTCCGCCATGGCCCAGGAAGTCCGCGCCACCATCACCGGAGCCGTCACTGATTCCAGCGGCGCGCCCATTCCCGGCGTGACCATCACGGTCACCAACATCGCCCGCAATACCTCGGTCACTGCCGAGTCCAACGCCACCGGCAACTACCTCACCCCGTTCCTTGCTCCCGGCATCTATCGCGTCACCGCCGAGCAGCAGGGCTTCAAGCGCTTCCAGCGCGACGGCATCCGCCTCGAAGCCCAGGATCGCGCCCGCGTCGACATCGCCCTCGAAGTCGGCGACCTTACCCAAAGCATCACCGTCAGCAGCGACGTCTCCCTGCTGCAAACTGAAACCGCTTCCCGCTCCCAGATCGTCGCCAACGAACTCATCTCGGAAGTTCCGACCCAGGGCCGCAATCCCTTCCAGATCGCCTGGGCCGCCCCCGGTGTCATCAAAACCGGCGGCTGGCGCTATCTGCGCTCCTTCGATATCGCCGGCACGTCCAACTTCGCTGTCAACGGCGGACGCAACCGCGAAAACGAAGTCCTCCTCGATGGCATCAGCAACGTCCGCGGCAACCGCACCGTCATCCACGTCCCCACCATGGAATCCGTCCAGGAGTTCAAGGTGGTCACCAACAACTACGACGCCCAGTACGGCCGCACCGGCGGAGGCGTGGTCACCATCGTCACCAAGTCCGGCGGCAACGATTTCCACGGCACTCTCTTTGAATACTTCCAGGCCGAGGAGCTCAACGCCAACCAGACCGAACTCAACCGCGCCGGCACTCCCAAGCCGCCCAACAACATCAACACCTTCGGCTTCAACGTCAGCGGACCGGTCTTCCTCCCCAAAGTGTTCAACGGACGCAACAAACTGTTCTGGCTGCTCTCCTACGAAGGAATGCGCCAGCGCTCGGCCGATCCCGGCTCGCGCTCCATGCCCCTCGCCGAATGGCGCCAGGGCGATTTCTCCACGCTCCTCAACGCCCAAGGCCAGTTGGTCCAGATCTACGACCCCCTCACCACCCAGGCCAATGCCACGCGCATGCCCTTTGCCGGCAACCGCATCCCCGCCAATCGCATCAATCCCGTCGCCCGCAACGCCTTCCAGTTCTACCCGCTGCCCAATAGCCCCGGCGACGGACCCGCCCGCGTCAACAACTACATCTTCCCCTCGCGCTGGATCGGCAACATGGATCAATGGATCGGGCGTATGGACTACGTCATCAATTCGCGCAACACCTTCTACTTCCGATACGGCCAGAACCCATTCTCCGAATTCCGCGGCTTGGTGTTCATTCAGGATCCGTTCAATGACCGCAACCCCGCCGAAACCACCGGCAACGCGCCGCTCGTCCGCAACGGCCGCAACTGGACCTTCGATTGGACCTCCACGCTTTCGCCGCGCCTCACCTTCAACCTCCGCGCCGGCCTCGCCCGCTGGGAAGAAACCACCGGATCGAGCTTCGGCACCGGCTTCGATCAGCGCACCCTCGGCTTCTCCACCGCCACCACCAGCCAGCTCGACCGCCTCGAATTCCCGCAGATCAACCTCGGCTCCTTTCAAGGCATGGGCGCCAGCCGCCTGCTCAACGTCGGCACCAACGATTCCTACACCGTGCAGCCCAACTTCAGCATGGCCACCGGACGCCACCTGCTCAAGTTCGGAGCCGAAGGCCGCCGCTACAACGACAACAACAACAACCCCGGCCTCGCCGCCGGCTTCTACACCTTCGATCGGGCTTGGACCCGCGCCAACGCGCTCCAGGGTGACGCCGTCTCCGGCAACGAGATCGCTTCCTTCCTGCTCGGCTTTCCCGCCGCTGCCGGCGTTGACAAAAACATTCACCCCGCACAGCGCAACCACTACTTCGCCGTCTTCTTCCAGGATGACTGGAAAATCAGCCAGCGCCTGACGCTCAACCTCGGCCTGCGCTGGGATTACGAAACGCCTGTTGTCGAGCGCTTCGACCGCCAACTGCGCGGCTTCGATTTCAACGCCACCAGCCCCATCGCCAACCGTGTGAGCGGCCTCAATCTCAAGGGCGCGGTGCAGTTCGCCAACACCGGCGGCCAGCCGCGCGGCGCATTCAACACCGACCGCAACAACTTCCAGCCCCGCATCGGCCTCGCCTACCGCGTCACGCAAAAGTGGGTCGTCCGCGGCGGCTACGGCCTCTACTACCTCGGCCAGAACGAACTTGGCTCCACGCAGGGCTTCAGCCGCCGCACCAACGCCATCACCACCACCGACGGTGGACTCACCCCCGCGGTCACCATCGACAACGCCTTCGCCAACCTCCCCGGCGGGCGTCTGCTCGACCCCATCGGCAACAGCCTCGGCGCCGCCAGCTTCCTCGGCGAGGGCATCGCCGCCAACTACCTCAACCGGCCGCTGCCTTACTCACATCAATATTCCTTCGATATTGAGCGCGAACTCCCCTTCCAGATGTTGGCCGAAGTCGCCTACGTCGGCAACAACACCCGGAAACTCCCGCTCGGCGCCGCCGTCAACTTCCTGCCCGCATCCGAACTCGGCCGCCGCACCGCCGCCGGAGCCATCGATTCGGCCTACTACACGGCTCGCATCCCGAACCCCATGGCCGGACTGATCCCCAACAACGCCGGGCTCAACGGCGCCACCATTCCGCGCCAGCAACTCTTGGTGCCGTTCCCGCAGTATTCCTCACTGACCCTCAACAACGTGCCCATCGGCGCGCAGGACTACCACGGCTTCCAGTCGAAGCTCACCAAACGCATGTCCAACGGCATTACGTTCCTGGCCAGCTACGGCATCGGCAAGACCCTCGAGCGCGTGAATCTGCTCAACGCGCAGGATTTCAACCTCGCCAACCCCGAAGCTTCGCCCCTCGAGAAGCGCTCGGCCACCAACATCGACATCCCGCAAAAATTCACCATCGCCGGCGTCTTCGAATTGCCCTTCGGCCGCAACCACGTCTGGGGCAGCAACTGGTCGAAGCCCGTCGATCTCGTCCTCGGAGGCTGGCAGATGAACTTCGACGTGACGTATCAATCCGGATGGGCCATCGATTATCCGAATGCCGCCCAGGTTGCCCCCGGCAGCGCCAAACTTTCCGGCAGCGAGCAAACGCTCGACCGCTGGTTCAACACCAGCCTCTGGACCAATCCCGCCACCGGCCGCCTTGTTCCCCGTCAGGAGCCGTTCACGCTCCGCGACTTCCCCACTCGCTTCGGCGACGTGCGCGTGCCCGGCTATCAGAACTGGGACGCCTCCATCTCCAAGCGCTTCCCCATCAAGGAGAGCATCAACGCGCAGTTCCGCTTCGAGATGGTGAACGCCTTCAACCGGCCCTGGTACACCGGCCTCATCGGCGGAGGCAACGACGTCGCCAACGCCAACTTCGGCCGCCTCAACTTCGTGCAGGGCAATCTGCCGCGCTTCCTCAAACTCGGGTTACACTTCTACTTCTAGGAGCGAATGAAAGCACTTGTTCTCGGCGTCGGGGAGGCTTTCGATGAAAGCTTCCCCAATACCTCTGTCCTGATCGAATCGGAAACCAATCTGCTGCTCGATTGCGGGTTCTCAACCCCGCCGCAGCTATGGCGTAGCGGCGTGCGCGTGGATGCGCTGTATCTCACCCACGCCCATGCCGACCATTTCTTCGGAGTCCCCGCCGTGCTCGCCCGCATGTGCGACGAACCCCGCATCCGGCCGCTGCCCATCGTCACCCAATACGACGTCTGGATCCGCCTCCAGCAGTTGCTGGAACTCGCCTATCCGGGCAGCGAAGCCAAACGCACCTTCCCGCTCGAATTCCGCGAAGCCTCGCCCGCCCGCCCCCTCCAACTGAACGAACTCACTCTCACCTTCGCACCCACGCGCCACGGGATGAGCAACCTCGCCGTTCGCGTGGCCAAGGGCGATCGCTCCATCTGCCTCAGTGGCGACGGAGCCTTCACTCCGCAAAGCCAGGCTCTCTATCGAGGCGCGGACCTGCTCTTTCACGAGGCCTACAGCTTCGCACAGCGCAATAGCCATGCGCACATCGAAGAGGTGGTTGCCATGGCGGTCGAGGCGCAAGTCAAGCGGCTCGCGCTCACGCACATCGAGCGCAACATCCGCAAGAACGAACGCGCCCGCCTCGAAGCGCTACGCCATGACACGGGCATTGCCGTGCTGCTCCCCAAGGGCGGCGAGCGCATCGGCGTCTAGCGCCATGCGCGCAGAAGCCGAATGTCTAGCCCAAACTCCCCAACAACGACCGCCCATACTCGTCGGTGCGCCGCAATATGTGCTCCCGTAGCCTCGCCCGGTGCTGCGCCAGCACTCCCGCCATCGCCGGCACAGCGGCGAGATTCTTCATCTCCCCCGGATCCTTCGTCATGTCGAACAGAGTCTCCGTGACGCCCGGCCCTTCCCACAGCGAGTACTTATAGCGCGCGCTACGCACCGTGCGCGAGTCCCCGCACTCCACCACCAGATCCTCGCGCCAGCCCGCCGCCGAGCCCTTCTCGGCAACCTGCCGCAGGCTCCGCCCCGGCAATCCCGCGGGAGCCTTCACCCCCGCGAAATCGCAGATCGTGGGATACAGGTCAATGGTCGAACCCACCAGGTGTTTGCGGTCAATCCGCCCGGCGGGCACGTGCCCCGGCCACGAAATCACAAACGGCACCCGCGCCGACTCCTCATACGGCAGGCTCTTGTGCTCAAAGCCGTGCGCCGAATCCATGTCGCCGTGATCGCTCGTGAAGATCACCACCGTGTTCTTGTCCAGACCGGTTTCGCGCAGCGCCGCCAGCACGCGCCCGATCTGCGCATCCACTTCTTCGGTCAACCGCGCATACACCCAGCGATGCAGCCGCCACTCCTCGGCGGTCCACTTTTCGCGCACATACTTGCGAAATCCCGTCAACCGGCTGAACGCCCCCGGCTCGATATCCGTCGCTCCGTGATTGGCCGGCAGCGGCGGACACTTGTCCATGCCCGCGAACAGCTTCGTCGCCGCGGCCACGCGCTCGCGCTCCACCACCGACTTCGGATACATCGCCGGCAAGTTGCTGCCCTTGGTGTAGGCATCGATCGCCATGTAGCAAATATCGTGCGGATTGATGAACGACGCCACCAGAAAAAACGGTTTGTCGTGTTTCTGTTTCAGAAAGTTCACGCACTCGCCGGCCAGCGCATCGCGTTCGTCGGCCGTGATGTATTCAAACCCGATGCTCTCGGCAGTCATCGGCCGCGGCCAGTGCGTCTTGCCGCCGAACGCCGTGCGGTAGCCCCCCGCGCGCATCGTGTGCCCCAGCGCCGCCGGCAGCACCTCGCGCGGCAGCTCGCCGCTCGTGTTGCTGCGCATGCCGAAGTGGCTCGGATAGCGTCCCGTCATCATCGACGTGCGCGACGGCACGCACACGGGATTCGCCGGGTATGCCAGTTCGAACCGCGTGCCCGCCGCCACGATGCTGTCCATCGCCGGCGTCTTCACCCACGGATTGCCCGTGCAACTCATCATGCCCGCGTGCTGCTGGTCGGTCATGATGTAGAGAATGTTCGGGCGCTCGCCGGCGGCCGCTCCCGCAGCCAGCGCCGATGCAGCCCCCAGGAAGCCGCGCCGTGTTGTGGTGGGAAGCTTATCCATCGAGTTTCCAATTCGGCCGGTATTGCCGCTTCAGGTAGTCGTTCGCTTCGGGCATATTCGTCACACGCCCGGCCACCGGATCGTATTCCAGTTTCTTGCCCGCGCGATGCGCCACCAGGCCCAGCAGCATTTGCTCCATCATCGTACCCGCATAGTCGAAGTCGCAGTGCGTCTTGCTGCTCGTGCCGTTCTTCACGTTGTTGCTGAGCCCCTTGCAGGCATCCAGCCAGTCCTTCTGGAAGGCATCGGGCCGCGGTGCGGGTTCGCCCCTCTTCTCTGCCGCCAGATACGAATCCACCGTCGTATTCGGCATGCCCAACCCCGCCGGGATCTTGCCATCGAGAAACTGAATCGCAGGGAACCCGTCCGCCTGCACTTCCGCGCTGGGGAAGGCCGTCATGCCCGCCGGCAACGCGCGCGCCGCTTGCCGTCCGCCGCCCGGACGCCGCGCCGGAGCCGATTGCGTCGGCTGCCCCGTTCCCCCCACCAGCGGCAATCGCTCATTCGCGCCCCGCCGCTTGTAGTACGTGAAATCGCCGTCGTCGTTGTTCGGCAACAGCACGCGGCTGGTGAAGTCGGCGAAGATCGCGCCCTTCGTACCCTCGAAAATCGCCCCGTTGCCCACCCGCGAAATGTCTACATAGGAACGCGGATTCTCCGGCTTCAGCCCCCCCTGATACCACACCAGTTCAATCGGCCCGCGCCACGAATTCGCAGGCTGCGTGAACGTCGCCTTCAACTTCACCGGACAGATATCGGGATGGTACTTGTCGCTCACTTCATGATCCACTTCGATCGCCGTCGGCGCGCCCGCGTCCACCGCGTTCCACACCAGATCCATCGTATGCGCGCCCATGTCGCCCATCTGCCCCACGCCGAAATCGCGGTACATGTTCCAAAACAGGCAGTTCAATCCCGCCGAGCCGCCGAAGTACTGCGGGCTGTAAGGATGATACGGCGACGGCCCGATCCACTGCTCGTAATGCAGCGACGCCGGCGGTTGCCCTTCGCCCTTCGGATACCCCGGCCGCGGCAATCGCCGCGCGTCCCAGCTATGCACCCGCTGCAATTCGCCGATGGCCCCATCCAGAATCAACTCCCGCAGCCGCTCGAAGTTCGGATAGGCGTGCCGTTGCGTGCCGTGCTGCGTGGCGATCTTCACCTTGTTCTTGAGGTAATTCGCCCGCACCGTCCGCACCTCTTCCACCGAGATGCCGAGCGGCTTCTCGCAATAGACGTGCATGCCGCGGTTGATCGCCCAATTGGCGATGAAGGCATGATGATGATCCGCCGTGCAGATGATCACCGCCTCGACATCTTTCTGATCGAGACACCGTCTCCAATCCCAATACGTCTTGGCCTTCGGGAACAGCGCCAATGCTTCTTTCGTGCGCAGGTCATTGATGTCGCACAGAGCCACTACATTTTCGTTCTTCATCAGGTTGTAGTGGGCCGTGCCGCGTCCCCACACGCCGATCAGCGCGATGTTCAGTTTGTTGCTCGGAGCATTCTGCCCGCGCAGCGTGCCGCTCTTCAGGATCGTGAATGCAGCCGCCGATTTCAGCACATCCCGTCTTTGCATAGGCTAAGAGTCCTCGTGTCTATCTTAGTCCTTCGCCGGCCGCTTCTCCACCCAGATCGGGCTGGACCATGCCAGTTGCCCGTTCGCCTGCACCGCGCGCACGTAATACCAATCCGCCTGCGACCCGTCCCCGATGTCATTCACCGTGAACGTGGTGTCGTAATGTTCCGCGAACACGATGCGGTTCCACAGCGCCGATTCGCGCGGAAATTCGCCTGTATAGAAAACCTCGCTCGATTCCGCCAGTTCGCGCAGCGTCATCGTCACCGTCTTCTTCAGCGGCGCCTCCGCCTTCAGCGTGATCTTCGAATCGGGACCGCCGCGCAGCTTCAGCACCACGGCCTTCTGCGAACGGTCCTCCACCTGCTGCCGCAATGCCGTGAACGACTGCACGCGCACGCCGCTGTCGCTGCGGTCCAAAATACGGTCGCGCCGCGTCTCTTCAAGAGGCCCCGGCGTGAAGCAGGGATGCACGGCATCGAGCTTTGCGTTCTCCAGTTCGAAGCGCAAGTCCCAATCGCAGACGCGCGTGATGCCCAGCGCGGGCCACGGCCCCCATCCGTACTCGAAGCGCAGCAGCACCGGCCGCCGCCAGCTCTCGGCCGAAGGCGCCCGGTCCACGGGAAAATCGCGATGAATGACGCGGTTGTTCTTCAATACCTCCACCCGGTCCACCTGGTCCCAACCGCACACGGACACCGCCATCGAGCGCTCGCGCGCAAATGGCAACTCGCGCCCCATGATCTTGCCGTTCAATTGAAACCGCAGTGCGATGCGGTCGCCCGTCACCGCGTAGGTGCGGCGGTCCAGCAGCGCTTCGTGGATCGCTTTGCGCGTCAGCTCCGGAGCCAGCACCGCCGCCAGTCCTTCGCCGTATCCTCCGGGATAGCCCAGGTGATCGTCCGAGGAGGCGATCACCCCGAAGCGGTCGCCCGCCGCCAGCCGGTATTGCAGCGTGTTCTTCGTCCATCGCCCCGGCTCCGTGTGCCGGATGTAGGGAAACGGCGCACGGTCGTGTTCCGCGTTGCCCCATTCCGAATACATTTCGAGCAGCGGCGCAACCTGTGGATCGCGTTTGGCGAAGTTCGCCCCGCGCCTCCCCATGCGCACCGCCGGATGATGCGGAATCATGATGCACCCGCGCTTCTTCACGAACGCCTGCAACTCGGCAAGCGTGTTGGGCGTGTACAGTTCGGCATCGAGATCGGGAAACAGGATGTGGTAATCGCCCATGCTCGTCGAGTGCCACTCATAGCCCGCGAGCACGGCGAACCGGCCCGGCGCATCGAATTCCTTGGCGGTTCGGATCACCTCCGGCCAGCGCGCCTTGGTGACGGCGAACCCGTTCACCCACTTGTCCTCGATGCTGCCTTCAAAGTGCTGGATATCGTGCCACCAGGCATGGGGCGTGAAGGCGAAAAAATCCAGATGGTTGCGCGCGATCTCATAGGTGCGCCGCAGCGACCCTTGCGCGTAGCCCACGTTGCCGTGATTGTGCAGATCGCCGAAGTAGATATTCAGGTCGCCATCGGCCGCGAAAGAGGGGCGCGCCGCAACCCCCACGGCGGCCAGCGAGAGTTGGCGCAACATGCGCCGCCGCGATAGTGCCATCGGACAAACTGTATCATGTGGGTTGGTTGAGAACATCCAACTCCTCTTACGGCTCTACGTCAATCCCGCCTTCGCCATGAGCGGCGTGCTCGATCGCGGCAGCCTGTTGTTTGCCAGCGCGGCGGTGATTGCGGTGTCGCTCGATCCCGGCTTCCCGTTCTCCTTCTACTTGCCGTTGCTCATGCTGGCGGCAATCTACGTTCCCGGCCTGCTGCTGCTCGGCAAGATCGCGGGCAACCTGCATGGCAGCATGGGCGTCATCTTCTCTCGCGACTATTCGCCGCTCCTGACCTGCACCGCAATGGCTTTCGCCGCCGCGAGCGTGCCGCTCTTGCTCGCCGTTCGCTTGTTGCCCACCGCGATGTTCCTCTATCCGGTCATGGCGGCGCTGCTGTTCTTCGCGACGCTCATGTTTTATGCGGTGCGCACGGTGTTTGGCATCGGCGATGCGGCGGCCATTGTCATGGTCGCGCTGTCGTGGATCCCCCTGGTTGCCGCGGCATCGTTGTGGGGACCGCTGCGCCTGTTGCTCGGCTGGATTGCGTCCCCCTTCTTTCTGTTGTGGGCGTATTGGTACCTGGGCCGCGACCTGAGCCGCATCGGCGACGGACTGCGCGCCCGCCAGAACTTCCGCCGCATGCTCGATGCGGCGGCCATGAATCCGCACGACGCCGATGCTCAGGTGCAGCTTGGCAACATCTACTTGCAGCGCCGCCAGGTGAGCGAAGCCGTGAAGCGCTTTCAGAACGCGCTCGCCATCCGCCCCGATGAGATCGACGCCCATTTCCAACTCGGCCGCCTGGATCGCCGGCAGGGACGCTTGAAGGAAGCCCTGGCGCATTTCCAAGTGGTGATGCAGCAGGATCAGAAGCACAGCCAGAGCGAGATCCTGCGCGAACTCGGCGCGCTCTATAACGAAGCGAAGCAGTACGAGGATGCCCGCACGATGCTCGAAGCCTACATCGAGCGCCGCCCCTACGATCCCGAGGGGCTGTATCATTACGGCTTCGCCCTGGAATCGCTCGGCCGCAAGGACGAGGCGCGCCAAGCCTACCAACGGTGCGTCGAAGCCGCGCAGGCCGCGCCCCGCTATCGCATGCACGAAACCGCTCCCTGGAGCCGCATGGCCCAAAAACGCCTCGCCGCGGCCCGTTGAAACCTGCTTCAAGCAACTCTCCCTCCTCATCCACAGCTACCCTGGCGGCGTCCACAAGCGGTTCCCCGATTCACGCGCCGAAGTCTTCCGCGCCGGCCCATGCCCCTTCCACCGGCATACGTACGATATCTTTGATGGGATACGTATCTGTCCAAGCTGACCTTGAGTGTGGATGCTCGCGTCGTTTCCCGCGCCAAGCGCTACGCAAGACAGCGTGGGGTCTCCATCTCGCAAATCGTCGAGTCCTATCTCTCCGCTGTCGTTGAGCCCTCTTCCCACGTCAGGTTGGATTCCCCCATTCTGCGTTCCCTTCGTGGTTCGCTGGCGAAGGCGGACCTTGCCGGATACAGAAAACATCTCGCCGCGAAGTATCGATGAAACGCTTCCTCTTCGATGTCAACGTGGTCCTGGATGTTCTTCTGGACCGGCCGCCTCACGCCGAATCGAGCGCCGCGGCGTGGGCAGCCGTCGAGACAGGCATGGCGGAAGGACTCCTTTCCGCCCATGCCGTGACCACGATCCATTACTTAGTCCGCAAAGAGGTCGGCATCGTCAAAGCCAGAGGAATCCTCTCCGCGATTCTGAGAGTCTTTGCCGTCGCGGAGGTCAGTCGTGCGGTCCTTCAGGAAGCCCTGCACCTGCCTTGTCAAGACTTCGAGGATGCGGTGACCGCTGCGGCTGCCCGGCTGGCAGGCTGTGATTACATCCTGACACGCGATCCCAAAAACTTTCGCGGATCGCCGGTCCGGCCCCTCGCCCCCGAAGCGGCCTTGCCGCTGATTGTCCGGATTGGGTGGCAAGATAGGTCCTAGCACCCCTTAAGGCCCCCCCCATCGCCGAAACTCAACCTCGATCGTTCACAAATCCCAAAAATATTTCCCCCGCCCCTAACCCCAACAAAATCAATCCCCGCAAAACCCAAAACCCAATTCCATCCAATTCCACAAAAC
>CAYOBO010000106.1:0-27368 GCA_964402295.1 uncultured Candidatus Solibacter sp.
ACCGTCAGCGGCAGCGTGGGGTCGGTCGCCGTGTTCAGAACGTCGACAAAAGGCACCTTCGCCACCACGGCCCGGAACAGATCCGGACGCTGGTTGATCACCGCGCCCATCAGCAATCCGCCGGCGCTGCCCCCGAGAATGGCCAGTTTCTCGGGCGATGTATAGCCCTCGCGGATGAGAAACTCCGCCACGGCGATGAAATCCTCGAAGGTGTTCCGCTTCTGCTTGAGCTTGCCCGCGTCGTGCCATGTCTTGCCCAAGTCGCCGCCGCCCCGGATGTGGGCGATGCCGTAAACAAAGCCACGCTCCAAAAGGCTCAGGCGGTCGGCGCTGAATGCGGCGTCGATGCTGACGCCGTATGAGCCATAGCCGTAGAGCAGCATGGGGTTGCTGCCATCGAGCGCGATGCCCTTGCGATGCACCAGCGAAACGGGCACTTTCACGCCATCGGGCGATGTCGCAAACAAGCGCTTCGTTTCGTACCGCGACGCATCGTAACCGCCGCGCACGGGCATCTGTTTGATCAGCCGGCGTTCGCGCGTGTCCATGTTGTAGGCGAACACGCTGGTGGGCGTGACGAGTGAGGAATAGCTGAAGCGGAACTCGCGCGTATCGTACATCAGGTTCTCCGCCGGATATAGCGCATAGGCGGGCTCCGGCATCGAGACCGTGTGCCAATCGCCGCCGTTTTTGTGGATGCGCAATTGCAGCAATCCGCGGTCGCGCTCGGTCACCACCACGTGCCCGGAGAAGGCGTCCACGGCTTCGATCATGACCTCTTCGCGGTGCGCAATCCATTCCCGCGCGTTCTCTAGCGATGGGTTCGACACCGGCACGGTCAGGACGCGGTAGTTGCGTCCGCCGTCGGTGGTGCGCAGATAAAATATGTCGCCCTGATGCTCCAGTTCGTACTCGATGTCATGGCGCCGCGCGGCGAAACAGACCGGCCGGCCGCGGCCATCGGATGCGTCGAGGTAGTGCACCTCGCTCGATGCCGCGCTGTTCAATTCGAGGAAAATGAACCGCCGGCTGCGTGTTTTTGCCAGCGTCAGGTGAAAGCGTTCGTCCGCTTCTTCAAGCAGTAGTTCATCCGTGCCGCCGCCGAGCGTGTGCCGCCATGCCCGATAGGGCCGCTTGGCGTCGTCCAGCGTGATGTAGACGAAGGACCGGCTGTCGTTCGTCCAGGCCAAACCGTAATAGGTGTTTTCGATGCGGTCGGGCAGCAGGGCGCCGGTGGCCAGATCCTTCACGCAGGTGGTGTATACTTCGTCGCCGGTGCGATCCACCGAATAGGCGAGCAGCCTGTGGTCGGGACTGACGGCGTAGTTGCCGAGGCGGAAATACTTCTCTCCGGCCGCCAGCGCATTGGCGTCCAGCAGCACTTCTTCGGCGTCCTGCTTGCGGCGGCAATACACCGGGTATTGCTTGCCTTCAAACGTGCGGACGAAATATTCGTACTCGTCGAAGGGCACGGGCGCCGACATGTCCGTTTCCTGCAAGCGGCCGAGCATTTCCTCGTAAATCTTGCGCTCGAGCGGCTCGGCATCGCGCAGCGCCCACTTCGTGTACTCGTTTTCGGCGCGCAGATAGGCCTCAATGCGCGCACGGTCGCCGTCGCGCAACCAGAAATAATCGTCCGTCCGCGTCTCGCCGTGTTGGGTGATGATTTTGGGGTGTTTCTCCGCTACCGGAGGGGTCATCGGCTACTCCATGTCTTCCTTGCCCGCGTACAGTTCGCTGACCACGCTGTGGAAATTCTCGAGCACCTTGGCGCGGCGCACCTTCATGGTGGCGGTGAGTTCGCCGTGCTCGATGGAAAAATCGCGTTCGAGGATGCGGAACTTGCGGATCTGCTCAAACGGCGCCAGTTGCCGGTTGGCCTTGCGGACGGCGCGCTTGACTTCGGCCAGCACCGGCTCGGCCGCGGCCAGTTCCTGGAGCGGCGCGGCCTTGCACGACTCCATTCCCTTGAGCGACCGCGCCGCGGACTCGTTCAGTGTGAACAACGCCGCAACATACGGACGCCGGTCCCCCACCAGAATCATTTGGCTGAAAATCGGTTCCATTTTCAGCAATCCTTCGAGGCGCGAGGGATAAATCTTCTTCCCGTTGGAAGAAACAATCATTTCCTTCTTCCGTCCGGTGATGGAAAAGAAGCCGTGCTCGTCGACGGAAGCGATATCGCCGGTGTGCAGCCAGCCGTCGCGCAGCACCTGCGCCGTGGCCTCGGGATCGCGAAAGTAGCCGCTGAAAATGGTCGGGCCGCCCAGGCACAACTCGCCGTCTTCGGTGATCTTCCACTCCACGCCAGGCAGCATTTTTCCGATGCTTCCCGCTCTCGGGCCGTCGATGGGATTGAGCGTCGTGATCCCTCCTTCGGTCAAGCCGTAGCCTTCGACAATGGGCATCCCGATGGCCTCGTAGAAATGCGCCAGATCCTTGCCGAGCGGAGCCGCGCCGGAAACCGGAAGCCGCATCTTGCCTCCGAACCGCGCGCGCAGTTTCGAGAACACCATGCGGTCGGCGGCCTGCAACGCCGGGGGCATCCAGAAGGGAAGGCTCTTTCCCTGGGCCCGCAACTGGTTCGCCTTCAGAGCCAGGCCGAGGGCGCCCCAGAAGACCCGTTGCATGGCCGGGCTGCGTTTCTTGATCTCCGTGCAGACGCTCGAATAGATCCGCTCCCAGACGCGCGGCGGAGCCAGAAAGAAGGTCGGCGCCACGCTCTGCATCTCGAGCGGCAGCCGGCTCAAGCCTTCGCTGAACCACGTCGGCGCGCCGCTGCGCGTGCTCATCAGTTCGATGCCGATGCGTTGCGCGATGTGCGCCGAGGGGAGAAAGGCGAGCGTCCGGTCCTTCGGCGAGAGATCCACCACCTTCGTGCCCATGTCCACGTTCGTCACCAGCGCCTGGTGCGTGGTCAGCGCCATTTTCGGCTCGCCCGTGGCCCCCGAAGTCAGGTAGAGGATGGCGTAATCGGCGGGCTGCACCTTTCCGTGCAGCGTGGCGAAATACTGCGCGTCCTGCTCCATCGCCCGCCGCCCTCTTGCGCGCAACTCGGCGAGCGGCATGGCTCCTTCCGATTCTCCGTGGAGCAGGATCCACTGCACGCCAAGCCGCGCCGCGCCCGCCGCCTGTAGCGCGCGAAACGCTTTCGGGGTGTCGATGAAGACGAGTTTCGCCGTCGACGCCTCGATCGTCTTCAGGATCTCGGCCGGCGGATAGCTGGTATACACCGCCGCGGATATCGCCCCGCACGCCATAATCCCGAAATCCGCCAGATATAATTCCGCGCGTGTTTCCGAATGCAGCGCCGCAATATCGCCGCGCCGGATGCCTACTTGCGCCAATCCCGCCGCGATTTCGCGTGCCATATCGCGAAATGTGCCCCAGGTATAGACATGGTATTCCCCTTTGCCGGACCCGGCGGGCTGATGCAGCGCGGGCGTGTTTTCGCCATACTTGGCGGCCGCTTCCTCCAGCAATGTGAATACGGTTCGCACACTCATCCTGTGAATCGTAGCACGGACGCTACAATAAGAAGGAATGTCCTTTGCACGCGAATTGGAGGTGGCTCGCCAGGCGGCCCGCAAGGCCGGCGAACTCGCCCTCTCCTACCAACGAAACGGCGTTTCCGCCGAAGAAAAATACGACGAATCCCCGGTCACCATCGCTGACCGCGAGGCCGAAAAACTCATTGCCTCGATGCTTTCCGAGGCCTTTCCCGACGACGGCCTGATGGGCGAGGAAGGCGCCGGACGCCCCGCCACAAGCGGCCGCCGCTGGATCATCGACCCCATCGACGGCACGCGCGATTTCTCGCGCGGCAGCCCGCTCTGGTCCGTCCTCATCGGCCTTGAAGCCAACGGCGAAGTGCAGGTGGGCGTCGTCAACATCCCCGCTTGGAATCAGGAATACTACGCCACGCGCGGCGGCGGCGCTTACTGCAACGGCAAGCCGATTCATGTATCGGCCATCGACTCGGCATCGAAGGCGGTGCTCTATTTCAACGGCCTCCGCGAGGCCTACCGCCGCGAGTTCGCCCCGCGCATGATCGGATTCATGGGCAAATTTTGGGCCGTCCGCAGCATGAGCGGCGCCCCCGACGCCATGCTGGTTGCCGGAGGCCACGGCGAGGTTTGGGTGGAGCCTTCGGCCCAGCCCTGGGACTTGGCTCCCATTCAAGTGATCGTGGAAGAAGCGGGCGGCAAGTTCTTCAATTTCGACGGTGGCCGCAGCATTCACGCCGGTAATTGCGTGGTCTGCACGCCCGGCCTCGCCGACGAAGTGAACGCGTTTCTCAGCGGACGTTGAAGCGCAAATCCCGAACACGCCCAGCGCATCCTTTCCATTCCGGCGCATGGCGCGGCGGTTGCGCGATTTTGCGTTGGGCCGGTATCCCGTGTTCGGGCAGATGACGGCGATCGTGCTTCGGCCACGGTAGCGGCGCCCGCAGCGCCATCCAGCGGAACACGGATCCGGCTCACGGCCGTGCTCGCGTCTTCGGGCGTCCGTTGTCCCATCGCCAGTTGCATGGTGCTGTGGAGATGGCAAATCATCTGGTGCGCGCTCCTCTTTCTCCAACGCGGGCGGCGCGTCGGCGCGCAACTGCTGCAAGCGGTGGAGCAGCCTGGCTGCGGTGTCAACATCGAGTACGATCGTGCGGCGTGCGAATGAGATCACCCGCGCTTACGGCCGCGCTTCCAGCACCAAGTTAAAGGGCGTCTGCGCGGCGCGCCGGAATCGCGTAAACCCCGCCCGCAAGACCACATCCTTCAGCCGCGCTTCCCCCGCCTGCGCTCCCAGGCATGCACCGCCATCCTGCGCCCGCGATCCCGGCGTGCAAACCATGGTCGAAGCTCCGTAGAACATCCGCCCCACCGGGTTCAGATTATCCTCCAACCGGTCGCCGGCATACGGCTCGACGATCATGAACACGCCGTCCGGCTTCAGCCGTTCGCGAATGTGCCGCGCCGCGCCCACCGGATCTCCCATGTCATGGAGGCAATCGAACACGGCGATGAAATCGTAGCCGTGCCCGGGGAACGATTTCGCGCTTGCCACGTCGAAGCTGACGCGGCCGGCAACGCCCGCCGCCGCTGCCGCTTTGCGCGCCGCTTCCACCGACGCGTCGTGATAATCGAATCCGAAGAAGGTGGAAGACGGATACGCTTGCGCCATCAGCACGGTGGATGAGCCGAAGCCGCAACCCACATCCGCGGCCTTGGCGCCGCTGCGCAGCCGCTGCTCGACTCCGTCGAGCGCCGGGATCCACTCCCCGACCAGGTGCGCCTTGTAGCCGGGGCGGAAGAAACGGTCCGTGCCGTGAAACAGGCTGTGGTGATGCTCATGCCAGCCCACGCCTTCGCCGGTTTGAAACGCCCGCGCGATGCGCTCCCAATCGAAATACAAGGAGCCAACCACCGAGAAAGCGCCCTGTAAATCGGCCGGACTCCCATCCACGGCCAACGCAAAGCCGTGTTCTTCGGGGAGGCGAAACTTCGCACGGGCTGGGTCGTACTCCACGATTTGGCCCGCGGCCAGCGCCGAAAGCCATTCCCGAACATAACGCTCGTCGGCGCCGGCCTTGCGAGCCAGCTCCGCGGCACTCATCCATCCGGCGCCGTGCATGGCGCGGAACAGACCCGTTCGATCGCCGATCATCATCAGGGGAACGTTCACCGCGGCGCCCAGTTCCCCAATCATTCGTTGCAGAAACGCTTCGAGTTTTTGTGTGTCCATGGATGCATCCTCGGTACGGGAAACAATACTGAAGATGCGCGTCAGGGGCAAGCCTCACCCGTTGACTGCCGACACTCGGATGGCCCTTTCCCAGCCGCCTTGCCCGTCCACTCCTAAGGGACTCGATGGCGTTGAACTCCCACCGAAACGCCGGGGCTTCCGACACCGCCGCCGCTTCTTCCCGATCTCGCGCACCAGGTGCGCTATTTTTGGAAAAAGCGCGATGCCATCCCCAAAACATCGTCCGCCACGCTGCCGTCGCGGTTGGAATCGAGCAGCGAACTCAGCGCCCCCATCACGCCGCCTTCTTCCTCCCGCGCGGCATGTTGCTTGCTCAATGCGCCCATCACCATGGTCGCCAGAATGGGAAGCATTTGCTTGAGCATCGACTCCGGAAGCCCGGTCTGCCGGCTGGCGGCATTGGCTGCCGCCCGGCTGGCGTCCTTGCTGCCCAACAAATGCCCCAGAATTCCATTGCCTTCATGGATCGTCTCGGGAACGCCGATGGCCGCGTCGTCATCGAGGAATCGCGCATGGTTGCCGCCTTGCAACGCTCCCAGCAACCCTTCCAGTCCCCCAGCCTGCGACAGGTTGCTCTGCAATCCGCCTTGTAGTGCCGGTAGCAGCGAGGAAATCGCCGCGGCCGCCTGGCCTTCGTCAATCCCGAATTTGCCCGCCAGATTGCGCACGGCTCCGCCGCCCTGCGCCGAAAGTAACGTTTCGAGTAGATTCATGTTGCCTCCGCTCGTTTCGCTTTCACGGTTTCCAGAAGTTGCTTCGCCACGCGCTTGCCGGTTTCGAACGCGCCTTCGTAGGCCTCCTTGCGCTCCTGGCGAGTCATGGAGTAGCCTTCGCGGTACATCCGCTCCAGCACGCGCCCTGCTACGTACGTCCCTGCATAGGCAATCGCCGCCTTCGGAATCAGGCCTCCCCCGAAGGGAATCTTACCCACCAACTCCCGCGCAATCGCCCGCCACCCGAACGCCCCCGCTAGAATCGACCCAATCTCGCCCCGCTGCTCCGCATACCCGATCTCCCGGTCGCTCGCCGCGGCCAGCAGAAACGCCATCCGCACTTGATTTACGGTCAACACCGCCGTGTCGGAGGCAAACTCGCCCACTGCCAGCGGCAATTGGACCATTGGGATCACGCCCGGCAGAGCCGTCGCCATCGAGAACAGCGCGTTCTCCTTGGCCACCTGATGAATCACCCGGTCGATCACCGGCCGGTAAAACGGCGGGAACAGGCGCGCCAGTGGAATCCGTCCCGTCTCCCGCGCGTCCAGAATCTCTTCGATCATGCGCGATGGATTGTGGCGGCGGAAGAGAAACCCGCTCTGCGGCCGCGGCAGCCCTTCCTCGAAAATCTCGATATCGAACCGCGGCGGAGCGTTCTTCTCCGTCGACCGGTACAAGTGGTTGAAGGCCTCCAGCCGCCTCTCGCGCGAAAGATACGAGGGGATGAAGAATTCCTCCATCTCCTCATAGGCTTCCTCCGTGCGTGCGTACAACCCGATCAGAATGCTTTGCCCGGCAAGCTCACGCACGTCATTCGGATTCAGATGCGATATCGCCGTCCAAACCTGCTTGAAGATATGTTGCGCCAATCGGTATCCTCACTTCTTATCTTAGACGCAGCAGACCCGCCGCTTGATACTACCGTCCGTAACCATGCATAATGCCTCGTAATGATTGACCGGCGAACGTTCCTCTGCTCCGCCGCGGCCACGGCCGTTGCTTCCGCCCAGAACAACATCCCCATCATCGATATCCACCAGCACACCAATTACTCGCGCAGGCCCGACGAGGTACTGGTGTCGCACCAGCGCAAGATGGGCATCGCGAAAACCATCCTCCTTCCCGCGGGCTCCAAATACGGGCTCGCCGCGCAGGCCGGCGGCAATGACAGCGTCGTCGCCTTGGCCAAAAAATACCCCAACGAATTTCTGTTCTTCGCCAACGAACTGCCCGATATCCCGGAAACGCGCTCCGTGCTCGAAAAGTACCTCAAATTGGGCGCCATCGGCATCGGCGAGCAGAAGTTTCCCGTCGACGCCGATTCCCCCCACATGGAATTGATCGCCTCCATCGCCCGCGATTACAACGTTCCCGTCCTCATGCACTTCCAGCACGAAGCCTACAACTACCACATCGAGCGCTTCCACAAAATGCTGGAAAAATACCAGACGGTCAACTTCATCGGCCACGCCCAAACCTTCTGGAGCAACATCAGCAAGGGCGGCGATCCGAAGGTGCTCTATCCCACGGGTAAGGTTACGCCCGGCGGCATCACGGACCGCCTGCTCGCCGATTACCCCAACATGTTCGCCGATCTCTCGGCCGGCTCCGGCCTCAACGCCTTCCGCCGCGATCCCGAACACGGGGCCGCCTTCATCGAACGCCATCAGAACAAATTGCTCTACGGCAGCGACTGCAACGATTGGGTGGGCGAAGGCGAAAAGTGCAGCGGCGCCCAACAGATCGCCATGATGAAGAAACTCGCGCCGGATCCCAAAATCCAGCGCAAGATCTTTTGGGAAAACTCGGCGAAGCTATTCCGGATCAAAGCATGAATCGGCGTCAATTCCTCTCCACCCTGGCCCTTGCTCCGGCAGCCGCCGCGCAATCCACGAAAGCGAACATCGTCCTCATCCTGGCCGACGACCTCGGCTACGAATGCCTCGGCTGCTATGGCGGCACTTCCTACCAGACGCCGCATCTCGACCGCATGGCCGCCCAGGGCGTCCGGTTTACCCACGCCTATGCTCAACCGCTCTGCACGCCCACCCGCGTGCAGTTGATGACCGGACTCTACAACAACCGCAACTGGAAGGCCTTCGGCATCATGGATCCCAAGGAACCCACCTTCGGCCACCGCATCCAGAAACTCGGCTACAAGACGGTCATGGCCGGCAAGTGGCAATTCTGGAGCTACAACCCGCCTGACTTCGAGCCCGAATGGCGCGGCAAGGGACTGCTCGCCGAGCAAGCCGGCTTCGATGAATACTGCGTCTGGCACGCCCTGCACACCGAAGACAAAGGCTCCCGCTACGGCGACCCCACATACATGGTGAACGGCAAACTGGTCAAGGATGCCAAGGATCAGTACGGGGAAGATATCTCCGCCGAGTTCCTCATGAACTTCATGGAGAAGCATCGCAACCGTCCGTTCTTCGCTTACTATCCGATGGCGCTCACCCACGGGCCCTTTAACCCCACGCCGCGCAGCGCCAACTGGACCACCGCCCGCCTGAAAAACGACCGCAAGAATTTCGCCGACATGGTCTCCTACATGGACGAGATCATCGGCCGCATTTGGAAGAAAGTGGAAGACCTCGGCATCGCCGAACGCACCCTCATCCTCTTTTTCAGCGACAACGGGACAGACCGTTCCATCCGCTCACGCATGGGCGACAAAGTCATTCAGGGCGGCAAGGGACTCACCACCGACGCCGGCACGCGCGTCCCCTGCATCGGTTATTGGAAAGGCCGCACCGCAGCGGGCAAGGTCTGCGATGACCTCATCGATTCCACCGATTTCTTTCCCACTATCCTCGAAGCCGCCGGCGCCCCCGCCGACAGGAAACTGGACGGGCGCAGCTTTTTGCCGCAATTGCTCGGCAAGCCCGGAAAGCCTCGCGAATGGACGTACTGCTGGTTCGACCCACGCCCCGGCCACGGCAAGGAAGCCTATACCCGCCTCATCGAATACGCACGCACCAAACGCTACAAGCTCTATGACGACGGCCGATTCTACGACGTGCCCAATGACATTCTGGAGCAACATCCGCTGCCGGCCAACGCCGGCCCCGAAGCCGAAGCCGCCCGCAAGCAACTTCAGGCCGTCCTTCAGTCCATGCGCAAGTAAGCCGCCCCGCTATTGTGGCCCGGCGGCTTTACGCTTTTCGAGCATCGCGCGTGCTTCCACAATCTGGCGCATCATCTGCTGCCGGTGCCGCGGCATCTGATCGGCCAGCAACCGCGGTGTGTTCCCCAAATCCTGCTCGAGTTCCGCCAACGCCGCTTCGCACTCGGCGATGCGCTGCGCGAACGTCCGCGGATTGCTCCATCCGCCGCCGTCCACCGATACATAGACCGGCGTCGAATGCGCCGCCACGGCCGGTCCCCCGGAAGCCCGCGCCGCTATCCAGATGCCGCGCTCGACGGGTAGTTCCATATCCAGCTCCAATTCCCGCGCATCCGCCCCCGATTTCTTTCCCAACGATTCCCCATGGCCCACAATTTCCAGTTCGTGCAGTGGAATCTGGCCCGGCTTGCCCCACGCCCGAGCCTTCACCCGCAAACGGCTTCCCCGCGCGACGTTCAGCACCGATCCCGGCGGCTCACCGTTCACGGTGAACTCGAGGATCGGCCCGCTGGTCGCAAACGTGCGACCCGCCTTCACCCCCGCCATCCAGCTCTCGAAATCGAAGCTCTTGCCCACCAGCGTGTAGAACCGTACATCCCCGATACGCGACCCGCCCCGCCCGCACCACGGAAAGTCCGAACCCGCCAGCGCCGTCAGCCGGTAGCCGAGATCCAGGAACCGGTAGTAATGATCCGTAACAATTCCTTCTTTCGTCACGCAAAATTGCATCAATTCCAGAAAATCCAGCTTGCCGCGGAGCATATTCAGCGCCAGGCCGCGATACCCATGAAAGGAAACCGCCTGGTGCGCGATGCCGCTCACGCCGCCCAATTGGTGCACGCGGTCAAACACCCGGTCATAGGAATAGTAATCCGGCTGGAAGCGCACGAACTCCTCCGCACCGAGCGAAATCGTATGCGCGACTTCCGGCGTGCGCGGTTCTTCCTGTCCCGGCGACAGCAGACGATTGCCCTCGCGATACCGCCCCTGCTTGCCGAATCCGTACTGCGAGAAGAATGTCGTCCAGATATCCCCCATTTGCAAAATATTCCCCACATGCAGATCCTCGGCAGCCACCCAGCGCAGCAGCAGCGGATCCTCGCGTGGCGAGCGGCGCACGTGGATGTGATCGTCCGCCGAGTACCAGCCCTTTGCCGGCATGTCGATCCACCGGTTCATGCGCACCGTCCGCGCCACCTTCCGCCCCGCTCCCGCTTCCACCGTCTCGCTCCATTGCGCATACTCCGGACCCTTCGTCACCGTAATGGAATACTTTCCCGGCGGCACCTCCAGCCGGAAGCCGCCGTCCACATAAAACGCTCCGTCGGGTTGCAGCAAGTATCCCTCGGCCGCATCGTTGCGGCCGTACTGAATGGCCACGGACTGCGCGGGAATGCCGAACGGGGAATCCGGGGCCACGCGGCCGCTTGTACTCTTGGGCGGCTTGCCTTCCGCATTCACCAGCCGCACGCGCGCCGCCACCGGCTTCCCATTCGCGTCGTGAATCTCCACCGCCAGCACCGCGTCCCGCGTGGCCATCGCCGAGCCGATGATCCCCGCGGCAAAAATCACAACCAGGATTGTGCGCACGCATTCATATTACTCCCGGATGCGATATGCTGCTCTATGACATGAGCGGCATCACTCGCAGACAAGCCCTTGGCGCACTCAGCGCCGCTGCACTCTATGGCAAGGAAATTCCCGCCGATCACTTCGCCACCGGCGTGAAGGTTGGTGAACTCACTCCCACAAGCGCCGTCATCTGGACGCGCCGCACCCAATCCGCCAAGCGCAACGATGCCGGAATCGTGCGCAAAGGCGGCGGCAAGGAAGCCAAATTCCTCGCTCCCGGCACCGATATCGCCACCCTCGAAGGCGCCGCAATGGGCGGCAACGGCTACGTGCGACTCATGGTCGAGGCCGTCTCCGGCCGCGAAAAGAAGCGCTCGCTCAACTGGGTCGATGTCGATCCCTCCGCCGACTTCGCGCATCAATTCCGCCTCAACGATCTGTCGCCCGCCACGCACTACAAGTTCGCCGTCGAAACCACGGCCGCCAAGGGCAAGGCCGCCGACGGCTTGCTTACCGGCTCCTTCCGCACCGCGCCCCGCGAATCGGATCGCGTGGCCATCACCTTCGCCCTATCGAGTTGCCAGAAGTACAGCCAGCAGGATCGCCAGGACGGCTTCTGGATTTACGACGCGCTCGAAAAACTGAAGCCCGCTTTTCTCGTCTCCTGCGGAGACAACGTGTACTACGATTCCGATGACCCCGTGGCCACCGATGTCTCCATCGCCCGCTATCACTGGGACCGCATGTTCAGCCTACCCACCTTGCATAGCTGCCTGCGCACCATCCCCGCCTATTTTCAGAAAGACGATCACGATTTGTTGAGCGACGATTGCTACCCCGGCATGAAGGCGCCCAAGCAACCCGACTTCAGCTTCGTCGCCGGGCAGAAGCTCTTCCGCCAGCAGATCCCCGCGCCACTCGATAATGAGCCGTTCTACCGCCGTTTCCGCTGGGGCACCGACCTCGAAGTCTGGCTCCCGGACAGCCGCGACTTCCGCAATGCCAACAGCGACCCTGACGGTCCAGGCAAATCCATCTGGGGCGAAGCGCAGAAGCAGTGGCTCAAGCAGACCCTCGCCCAAAGCACCGCGCGGTGGAAGCTGCTCATCAATCCCAACCCCATGATCGGCCCCGACCACGGGCGCAAGAAAGACAACCACGCCAATCCCACCTTCGCTACGGAAAGCAAAGAAATGCGCACATGGCTGAAGGATCACGTGGGCGGGCAGGTCATCCTCATGAACGGCGACCGCCACTGGCAATATCATTCGGTGGATCCGGAAACCGGGCTCCACGAGTTCGGTTGCGGCCCGGCCAGCGATTCCCACGCCGTCTCGCCCAGCGGCGGCGAGGACAAGCGCTACCACAAGTTCCTGCGCATCAAGGGGGGCTTCGTCACCGCCCGAGTCGATCCCAACGATAAGGAAGCCCCGCTCGTGCTGGAACACCGCGACGTCCAGGGACGGGTCGTCTACCGCTCGGTCTACGGCAAGCGCGCCTGAGGCGCGGCGAACTCCGCGCGCCAGCGCGCGAAGATTTCCGACACCGCCGGCGCGTCCTCGTTTTCCAGATACCGCTCATACGCCTTGATCACATACGCCGCCGCGTTGCGATGCGGGGCCACGTATTCGGCAAACAGCGGATTGCCGCGAAACCGCCGCTGCTGGGCCTTCCAAAACGTCTCCCACACGAGTCCCCCATCGAGCGCCGCTTCATTGAGCGCCTTGAGCAACGGGTCGTTCACCGTGTGCGATCCCGTGGCCCGCGTCACCAGCACGTCCGCGCGCGGCGCCAGGCGCAGCACATCCGCCACGCTCCCCATGCCGCGGCAACTTCCCAGGAACACGAACGCCGCCGAGTGCGGCAGCACCGCCAGTGTCTTCGGGACATGAAACTCGTGTCCCCGATGCACCACCACGCCCGGCGTCCCATCGATGGCGTACTCCCGCCCCGGAAAGTTCGCCTCAATCCGCATCGGGCCCTTGCGCACCGTCACACCCGCCTCATGCTCCGTCCAACTCCAGCCCCCGCCGCGATAGGCCCGCCGGAACGAAGCGAAGGACTCCCGGCCGTCCTCGTCGTCGTAGAAATAGTGACGTTGCAGCATCCACGCCTCGCGCCGTGGCGCCGGAGCGGCAAAGCCGTCGAGAGTCAATTGCAGCACTTCCGCCACTTCCGCGCCGAGCAGCATGTCCTCGCGGGACCGTGGATCCTCGAGCGACTGCCGCACCATGGCCGCGGGCAGCGCCGCCAGCCGCCCGTAGACCGCCGCATCGCGAACGAATCGGCGCCGGTGCGGCCATTGCTCCCAACCGGTCAGCTTGCCCGCCAACAAAGAATCGAAGATTGTTTGAAACAATTCCTTGTCTGTTTGTCCTCGCCCCTGCGCGAGCAGCAGGTATACCTCCCGCGGCCGCCAGTTCCGCAATCCGGCAATGCGTGCCGCGCGCCCGTGCTGCTTCGCCTCGAGAAACCACCGTTCGGTGAAGGGCACGGCCTCGGCATCGCGCGTGGCGACAGCGGCGAAATAGGCCTGCTCGTCCCGGGCGATGCGCAAGGCTTCTTCGAGCGGCATGCCGCCGAGCCAGGCGAGGCGCTGCCGCAAGGGCAGATCCAGATCTTCACGCTTGAGCAAATCCCGCAGCCGGGCCGGCAGCAATCCCCGCAATCGCGCCGCCCGCGCCGAAGATCCCGCCGCGATCCCCAACGCCTCGCCGGGGATCAAGCCGATGGCCTCTTCGAGCAATGCGAAGCGCGCCAGGGCATCCGGCTCCCGAATCGCCACGCTCGGATGCGCCCGCACACAGGCCCGCAGGATTCGCGGGTCCCCCAGCGCAATCGCCACCGGCAGGGGAATGTTGCCGATCCACGGCCGCTCCGCGACGGCGTCGACGAATCGCTTCGCCAGGGCAGGGGATTGCCGCGCCGCCGCCACGAATGCACTCTCCAGCACCGCATCCCGCCGGCCTTCGTCCGCAATCCGCCCGGCGCACACGAGCGCCAGCGCGGGATTCGATTGGGCTTGCCCGCGCAATGCGGCGAGCAATCCCTGCGCGGGGCACTGCGCCTGTTCGGCCACGCCATCCTCAAGCGGGAGATACATCTTCTCCCATTATCGCCACGCTACTTCTTGCGGATGTAGATGGTTCCGTTCAGCGTCGTGAACTGCAACTCGGGGCCGCCGCCGTTGATCGCCCCGTACATCGCCTTGTCGAACCGTACGCGGTACCGCCGCCCATCCCGCGAGCGCGTTTCCTGCGCCGGCTGCGATGTGGGTTTCAAGGTAATCTCGAAATCGCTAAAAATGTCTCCATTTTCGGATTTCATTTTCAAATTCGCCTTGGCGTCGCCGGGCAACGTCACATCGACATTGCCGTTTAACGTCGAAAAGCTCATCGGCTTGTTCGGGGTCACCCGGTTGAGGCTCACCGTCAACTTCCCGTTCAGGGTGTGGGCCACGACGGCTCCGGAAACATTCGTCACGGAAATGTTCCCGTTGACGTTATTCACATCGATTTCGCCGCTGATCCCTTCCACTTCGAGATTGCCGCTATTCACCGTGTTCAGCTTGACAGAGGTATCCGCGGGGACGAGAATCGACACGTCGACGGCCCTGGCGTGCGACGACGTTCCGATCTTGATCTGGTTGCCGGATTCCTCCACCGTGAGTCCCGTGGCCGTGTTCCCAATGCGCCGCATCCCCGGGGGCGGCTCTCTTCTCGACCGTGCACCGCGCGCCCTCGCCTCCACCACCGCCTCTTTGCCGCCATGCGGCTTCACCGTAATGCTGCCGTGCACCAGGGCGCAAGTGACTCGCTTGGCCCCGCCGGGATCGCTGAACGGGACCGTCACCCGGTCCACGTCATCCTGCGCGAAGGCGAGCGTTCCCGCGCCGATCGCCAACAACACGTACCTTCGTTTCATAGTCACCGTTCCCGAATCTCAATGTTTCCGTTCAAGGTTTCGAACCGGTGTTCCGGCCCGCCCGCGCCCACCTGCACGGCGAAGCCGCGATCGGCGCGGTAGACGGTGCGACCGTTCTTTTCCTGGCGCTGCACGGGCATGGAGGCCATTGCCGCCGCGGGGAAGTTGGTGAACACATCGCCGTGCAGTGTCTGAAAACGCAGCCGCGCGTTGAGATTGCGCGGGAGCGCCACGTCGATGCTCCCGTTCACCGTTTTTGCATGCAGGCTCTGCGTAGGGGCTTGTGTCAGGGAAACTTTCACCGCGCCATTCACGGTCTGCGCCGTGCCGGCCGAGCCCACCTCCTCCAGCGTCACGGCGCCGTTCACCGTTCGCGCCGACACCTGGCCGCCGATCGCGCGAACGGCCACGCCGCCGTTGACGGTCTTCAGATCGGCCGACACGCCCCGCGGCGCCTCCACCTCGAACTCATAGCGCACGCTGTAGGCGCGGCGGCAATCGCCACGGCAGCCTCCGTTGTTCCGATCCGTGCAATCGATTCCCGGGCCGGTGACACACAGCTTCAGCCGCCCGCCGGAAGTATCCACCTCGAGCCGCACCTCGCGCTTGGCCTGCTCCATCGCCGCGTTGTCCTTGGCCTCGATGCGCCTGTGGACGACGACGTGGAAATCGCCCCGCGCCGTTCCGGTCACGCGGACGGCTCCGTTTATGTTGCGAATCTCCAGAAGCGAGGCCGCCGGGTAGGTGTGGCGGGTGGATTCCTTCTCCTCGATGGCCGCCAGCAGCGCCGGCAAAAACAAAATCAGTGCCGAATGTTTCATTCCGAAATCTCCCTTATTGCAAGCGCTGGAGCGCTTGGTCGAGCCGCGACGCCACCGCCGGGTGCAACCCCGGTTGTTGCCGCAATTGCCGTAATGCCCCAGCCGAGGCGCGGTCCCCGGCCTCCACGGCCCAATCCATCAGCGCGATCTGCACGAGCGGCGAATCCTGCCGGGCCAGCGCCTCGCGCAAGCCTTGGCGCACGGCGCGGCGCGCCCCGAATTGCCGCAACGCATCGAAGGCCGCCAGACGCACGTTCACATTCGGATCGTGATTCAGGGCGCCGAACAGCGCGGCCAGCACCTGGTCATCGGCCGGCTCCAGCCGGATGCTGTAGCTGACGCCGCGCAACCGGTCGCTGGCCGATTGCTGCTGCAACAGCGACAGCGCCACCAACTGCCGCATCTGTTGCATCTCCGCGCTGAGGCCGGCGATCCGCTCCCGGTCATGCCCGCGCGCCGTGTACAGATGCCCCGCCACGAGTCCGAACAGGAGCGCCGCGCCCGCCAGCGCAAATTGCACCAACGGCTGCCGCGGCCACAATCCGTGTAGCCATGTCCACGCCGGCGCCTTCCGCGGCTCGGCTGCCGCCGCCACTCCCAATCGGTACGCCTCCAGCATGCGGTGAAAATTCGTGCGCATCGCCCGTGCCGGCTCTTCCAAGGGCAACTCGCCCAGCCCGTTCCACAAGGCCTGTAGCGACTCATGTTGCTCGCGGCAATCCGCGCATCCGGCAAGGTGCTCGGACAACTCCAAGCGGGCCTCCTCATCGATGCCCTTCATCCACCGGTCCACCATTCGATCCTTGGCTCGATCGCAATTCATGATGCTTTCCTCCCGCTCAATCGGAAGAAGATTTCGCTCAACTGCCGCATGGCGCGAAACACGCGCGTCTTTACGGCCCCCGGCTCGCATTCCACGATCGCCGCGATTTCGTCGTAGCGCAGATTCTGCCAGCGGCTCAATACCAGCAATTCGCGCCGCTCGGGCGGCAGCCGCAGCAGCGCCTTGCGCAGGATTGCCAGGTCGTGGCCGCGCAGTAGCGACACCTCGGCGGACATCGCCGGATCGGCAAACTCCCGTTCCTTTTCTGCCCGGTCATCGAAGAGCGGCGTCTCCAGTTGCTTGCGCCGCACATGATCCATATGCACATTGCGCGCAATCTGGTACATCCACGGTGTAAATCGCCCGTCTTTTTGAAATGTGCCGCGAAATTTCAGCATGCGGAAAAACACCTCTTGCGTCAGGTCTTCGGCCAACCCGCTGCTGCCGCACAAATGATGGAAGAAGCGAAATAGCTGGCGATGATGCCGTTCGAACAGGTGGGCGAGGGAATCCGTATGGCCCGCCCGCACGCGGTTCATCAGTTCGTCGTCGTGTGCCGCCGCCACTTGTCTTTGTGCCTTCCCTGAACACTACGGCGAAGCGGCGAAAAGGTTACGGGAAAATCAGCCACTATGGCTTGCGGAAGCGGGCGAGGTCAGCTTCCATGCTGATTCTTTGCTGGCTTCGGGGTTCGCCGGCCTTGACGGGCGGGAGCAGAGACACGGCTTTCTCCATGTTGGCCACCGCGGCAGCTCGATTGCCGAGCAGAAACTCCGCCTGCGCGAGCAGTTCCCAGGCACTGGGGTCGTTGCCTTTCGACAATTCCACTGCTCTGCGGCAAATCCCGACGGCGCGTTGGGGATTGCGCACTTCCGGAACCGGAGTCTCCATCCACCAGCGGCAAGCACCGTAGACCTGCGTTAACGAGGCCTTCGGCGAGGCCGCCAATTCTTGCAAGATCTGCAATCCGGCGGTTGCAGCCTCCCGTGCAGCGGCCTTTTCTCCATCCATCCAGAGCCACTTGGAAGCACGTGCCAACACCTCGCCGCGCAAGTACCGGTAGTTGCTGTTAGCGGGATCGGCCTTGCTGAGTTGTTCATGAATTTCCGCCGCCGCCAAAAACTGGCGCGCCGCCTCCGGCCCGTTGTTGCGGTACCCTTCGATAATGCCCAGGGCGCGGTGCACCGCGGTCATCTGGTATTGCGCGTTGACATCGGCCGGATCGGCGGCCGACCAGGCGCGCAGCAGATCCCCGGCTTGGCGCACGTATTCGATCGCCTGCGCATGATTTCCGCGCTGTCCTTCCGCCCAGCCCATTTGCAGCAGGATATTGGTGCGCAGGCGGCGTACATCGAGCGCCAAGGCCTCCTCGGCCGGCAAGCGGTCCAGATAGCCGATCGCCCGCCGGTGATGCTCCATGGCCTCGGAGGGCAGAAGCGATCCTTTGACGAGAGCGAGGCCGTTCTCGGTATTGGCCAACTGCCGCAGCGCTTCGCCGTGTTTGGGATTCCTTTCGATGACGGGCAGAGCCTGGCGCAGCGCATCCTCGAGCACGGCCACGGCCGGGCGCACGCGCGCCGTCTCAAACACTCCGCCGGCCGATGCCATGCGCGTTCCCAGGAAATCGAGTCCGCGGGCCACGGCCAGGCGCAAGGTGTCGTCTTCCGGCGTTTGCCGTAGGGCGGTCCGCAAATCCTCGACAGCGGTCCGGATTCCCTCGAGCCCGCGTTCCGTATCGCCGCCAAACACATCCACCGCGGCCAATTGCATGCGGAGTTCATTGCGCAGCCGCCGGGCCGCGGGCGAAGACTCCATGCCCTCGATCGCGGCCAATCCTTTACGGTAGGCGGTTTGGGCGGCCGCGCGGTCACCCAAACTTGCCCGGAACGGATTGCCGAGCACATTGCCCAACTGCAAGTATCCGCCGGCCACCTCCATGCGCAGCGCGGTATCGCTGCCTTTTTCCTGGGCCAGCCCGTCCAGGTACTGCAAGGAGCGGTCCACGCTGGCGCGTTGCAGCTTGGTCGAGCCCGGCAGGCGCTGCAATCCCGGGTTCAGGTCGGTCAAGACGAAACGCGCCAAGTCGCGCAACTCGTTGAAGCGCCGCTCGGCGAGGCTTGCCTGCCAGAGCGCGGTCCCGATACCCACTGCCAGGGCTATGCTGAATGTTGCTCCGGCCAGCACGGCCATGCGGTTGCGCTCAAAGAATTTGCGCGCGCGGTAAGGCAACGTGGCCGGGCGCGCCTCGACGGGATGCCCGCTCACGTATCGCAGTAAGTCGTCCCGGAGCGCGGCGGCGGTGGGATACCGCATCGCCGCATCGGTTGCCAGAGCCTTGCGCAGCACCCAGTCGAGTTCTCCGGCCAATTCGCGGCGCAATGCGGACAAGCGAGCCGAGCGTGCCGCGGCGCGCGCCTCGTCGATGGCCGAGGCCGGCGATATGGGCTCGCGGCGGCCGGCGGCGCGCTCGATGCTGGCAACCAGCGAATCGGCGGCGCCGAAAGGATGCACGCCGGCCAGCAACTCAAACAAGACGACGCCCGCCGAGAACACATCGCTCGCTACGCCCGCGGGCTCGCCACGCAATTGCTCCGGGCTGGCGTAGCGTGGCGTCAGCGCCCGCATATGGGTGATTGTGGCGTCATCGCCGCTCAACTTCGAGGTGCCGAAATCGAGCAGCTTGGCGTGTCCCTCTTGCGTGACGAGGATGTTGGAAGGCTTCAGGTCGCGATGCACGACCATCTTGCGGTGCGCGTAATCCAAGGCGTCGAGGACTTGGCAGAACAACTCGATGCGCGCGCGCAGCGTCAGACGGCCGGCATCGCAATGGGCGTCAATGGGGACGCCCTCCACCAGTTCCATCGCCAGATACGGCTCGCCTTCGCTGGTCATGCCACCGTCGAGGATGCGGGCAATGGAAGGGTGCTCGAGGCGGGCCAGAATTTCGCGTTCGGCGAGAAACCGCTGCCGGTGCCAGTCGGTACGGCGGGATTCGCGCAACACCTTGATGGCCACCTGCTGGCGAAATTGTCCGTCCGTGCGGTGAGCACGGTAAACCGTGCCCATTCCACCAGCGCCCAGCACGGCGTCGCATTGATACGGGCCGAAGACGGGGAGGGGAATCTCCTCGACCGCGGGCATCTCCACGCTCCAGTGGCGGTAGCTGGCGAGCAGTTCGAGCACCTCTTGCCGTATCTCGGGATAACCATCGCATGCGGTGTCCAGGAAATCGACACCACGTTCCAGGGCCTCATGAAACAGATGCTCCACCAACCGGTACCGGCGTTCTAGAACCATCGCTCTTAATCCAGTTGGCGCGAATCGCTCCGGTTTTGGCCGGCCGACAGCCTGCGGTGGAGCCAGGAAACGGCGAAAGTAACGTCCCGGTTCACGCTGCTGCGCGAGCGGCCGAGCAGTTCGGCGGTGTCCGCGGCGGTCATCCCGAGAAAGAAACGGATCTCCAGGATGCGGACCTTGTCCGGGTCCAGGGTTGCCAGTTCTGCCAAAGCCTGGTCGAGATCCAACAGTTCGGCCGAGTCGGCGTCGATCCAGGCCAACTCCGGCGCCAGGGCAATCCGCTGCGCGCCGTCGCCACGTTTCTTGGACGTTGCCTTGCGCGCGTGCTCCACCAGAATGCGCCGCATGACGCGGGCCGCAAAGGTATAGAAATGCTCGCGGTTTTCGTACCGCACTTGCTGGTTCTTCATCAGGCGGAGGAATAATTCATTGACCAGCGCGGTGGCCTGGAGCGTATGTTCCGGCCTTTCCCCCTGTAAGTAGGCCTGCGCCACTTCATGTAGGTGGCCGTACACCATCGGAATCAGGCGTTCCAAGGCGGTGTCGTCCCCCGCCCGCCATTCGCCCAGTAACCGGGTGATGTCTCCTTCGGCCAGATCCATTTTTTTGTCGATAGTAGCATGGCGACTGAACAAAATTCTCCGGTTCCACGCCATCTCTATAGGCCAGGACCCAATCGGAGTGGCTACCAACAGGAGGATCATGTTCCCCATGAAACAGTATTTGTTTCTTCTATCGCTCTTGACCCCCGCGATGCAGGCGGGAGTGACGTATAACGTGACGGCGGACTTCAGCCTTACCAACAACCCCAATGGCGCATGGAGTTATCTGGATGCATCCGTTCTCTTGACGTTTCAGACGCCTTTGAACAATGGAAACCCAGTCATTCCAGCTTTCGCGAACGGATTCTGGGGTGTCGGCAACAATCTGGATGTGCACACGCCAACGCTTACCTTGGCGGCGGTGAACGCTGATTCGGCGGGCGGCAACACGACGCTCGACTTTGCGGCAGGGGAACTGCTAGGGCACTCCCCCAACGCAGGCGAGGCGCTCATCATTCGCTGGACTGCGCCGGCAGCAGGGACTATCGATTCCTACAGCGGGAGCGTGTGGTATGCACACTCCACAGTTGTCCGTTCGAGCGATTGGTCGCTGTTGCTGAACGGGTCGCCGCTCACATCAGGGGTGATCGGCACGTCTAACGACCGCACGAATGCGAGCACGTTCGGCGGGGGGGCGCTCAGCGTTGCCGCCGGGGACTTATTCGAGTTCGCCATAGCGAAGTCGAATGGACAACAGTTCGGCAGTCTGTTCGGTTTGACTCTGGAGCTGGATTTCACGGCCGATACGCAGGTTCCGGAGCCACATACCCTGGGGTTGGCGGCACTGGGCCTGCTGCTGGCCGGTGTGCGCCAACTGCGCCGCTAGCAGCTACCAGCCCTTGACGATGTTGCAATTGGGGAGCGCTTGCTTGAGGTTGGCAATCCCGGCATCCGTCACCTTCGTCTCAAACACGTAGAGCGATTTGAGCGAGGACAGGCCTTTGAGATGCTCCAAGCCGGCATCGGTTACCGCCGTCCCGTACAAATTCAAATACGTCAGCTTACCCAAGCCTTTGAGGTGAGCCAAGCCGGCATCGGTGATTTTCGTCTTCTCCAAATGGAGCGTTTCCAAATCGAGAAGCCCTTTCACCGATGCCAGCCCGGCATCGGTGACGCTCGTGTTGCCCAAGTGCAGAAACACGACTTTGGAGAGCTTCGCCACGGGAGCGATATCGGCGTCCTTCACCGATGCCCCTTGCAGATAAAAGCTGACCTCGCGGCGTTCGTCGTTTTGGGCGACCGGCCGAACCGTGCCGCCCGCTTTCTCAATCGCCGCCAGAGCCGCGCTCTCTCCAGTGACGGGCGCGGCGGCGGCTTTCTTCTTCGCTGCCTGCATCCTCGTTTATCCTCCCTGACTGCGCTTACAATCCGTGTCCGGTACCGCAAATGTTGACGCTCATACCGAGGGCGTGGAACATCGCGGCCTTCGCCGCCAGAGCCTGATTCGCCGTGGCTGCGTCCGGAGCATACACACATTGAATATGATTCGACTTGTGTTTTGCCATCAACTGGTCGCGCGAGACGCCATAAGTCACCGCATGCATGATCGGCCACTGCGGCGTGGTGATTCTCCAGCGCCGCTCGGTCTCTTCTTGCGGCAGCTCCACCACGCCCGCGCGTCCCAGGTCGGCGTGCAGCTTGCCTTCCGCCACATAAACGCGGCTCCACACAATCTCGCCGGGCTTGCTCACGCCCTTCATCGTCGAGCCGCCTAGCGGGAAATACATCGGGGGCTGCCGTTCTCCCACCGCGCCCGCGTATCCGCCGATGAAATGCGAGGCCGGCGCGGCTCCTGAAATCTCGAACACCCAGATGAACTGCCCGTTGTAGTCTTCGCCGTAGCGGACGTCGTGCAGCGTATTGGAGGGATCGAGGCCCATGGCGGTCCACACGCGGTCCGTCACCATGCCATCCAGTCCGGCGCATTCGTCCACTTCGTTGAAGTGCGTCAGGGCGCGCCCTTCGTAGAGCACGCGGCCGTTGCCTGCCGCGCGGACCGGAGGCCGGTCGGGATTATTCAACAGGCCCTCCACCAGGTCCGATGCCGGGCACATGTCCTTCAACCCCTGCTGGTACTGAATGCCAATGGCATCGCAGCCGAAATCATCGGCGATGCGAACCGCGGCGATGTACATTTTGCATTGCTCGAGAATTTGCGCGTCGGTCAACTCGGTGGCTTCATCGGCGCCCGTGCGGAACTGCATGCCCTTGTTGTCCAGCCACTGGCGCACCTCGGAGGCTTCCTCGACGCTGACCGTGCGCATGGCGGCCACCAGGGCCGATTGGCTTAACCGCTCCTTGAATACGCCCGCCGGATGCAGCAGTTCGTCGGGAATGATGGCGTTGTACATGCCCATGCATCCTTCATCGAACACGCCCATGATGGCCTTCTCGCGCAGCAGTTTCGCCGCCAGCGATTCGCCCAGTTCCCTCGCCGATGCGGGCAGCGCCGCTACATCGAGAGGTTTTGCATGCGATGTGTCGTGCACCACCGGCTCGCCCCTCAGCCATCGGGCCAGACCGCTGGTGAAGGCCTCGTCGGTGAAGTCGACGCTCCAGAGGCTCGAATAGCGCACGCCCGCTTTGGTGAGCGAGCCGTTCAAGTTCAGCAAGCCCACCAGTCCGGGCCACTGTCCGGACCAGTTCGCCACGGTAAGCATCGGGCCTTTGTGTGTATAGAGTCCGTGGAGCAGATGATGCGAGTATTGCCAGACGGCTTCCACCACCACCAGGGGAGCATCGGGTGGAATCTCGCGAAACACTTTCATGCCGTAATGTTGCGAGTCGATGAAGCCGTGCTGTTTTTGGGGGTCGTAAGGGTGTCCGCGGCGCACCTCGTAGCCCTGTTTGCGGATGGCGGCCATGACGGCCTCTTCGGCTTGGGCTTGTGCGGGCCAGCAAACGCGATTGGCGCTGAGACGCAGGTCGCCGTTTGCAATCAGTATGACGGGATGAGACATAGCATCTATATTCTAATGCCCCATCCGCGCCGTTGCTTTGGGCGGACGCTCCATCCGAGCCGTTGCTTTGGGCTGATGCCCTATTCGCGCCGTTGCTTTGGGCTGAAGGTGAGCCTCTGGCGTCTCAGCTATGGACAGGCTCGAAATAGCCCTGGGCCAGTTCGGGTTTCGACTCGAGCGCCTGCTTCCAGTAGCCGCGCGCTTCTTCCTGCTGTCCCTTGGCCTTGAGGGCATGGCCCAGATTGAGCAGCGCCTCGGCGAAATTCGGCCGTTCGGCCAATGCTTCCTTGTAGAGGCGGATGGCATCCTCCACCTGGCCCGATTTCTGGAGCAACAGCCCGGTGTTGTAGAACAGTTCCGGGCTGCGCTCGCCAAGATCGATGAGCCGCGCCTGGAAGTCGAGAGCCTGCTCATAGTCGCTGCGCTCGATCGCCAGCGCGGCCAAACCGCGCAAGGCGTCCACCGAATCGGGCTGGACCTCGAGGGCCTGCTCATAGGCGCGCCGCGCGGAATCGCGGTCGCCGATCTTCCAATACGACAAGCCCAGGTTCACGAGCGCCTCGGGCCAATTATTGCGCTTGCGCAAACACGCGTCGAAGGCTTCGGCGCCGCCGTGATAATCGCCCCGGGTCAGGCGCAGATAGCCGAGCCGGAACCAGGCGTCTTCCCAATCGGCGTTCTTTACGAGAAGCCGCGTGTACAGCTTTTCGGCTTCGTCTTTTTGTCCCTGCTGTTCGAGGACCGAACCGAGGTTGTAGAGAATTTCCGGGATGTCCGGCGCCAGTTGGAGCGCGCGCTCGTAGGCCTCCCGGGCGCCCTTGAGATCTCCCAATTCCTGCCGCACGATGCCCAGATTGACAAAGCCCTGTTTGGCGTCCGGGCGCACGCGGACCGCTTCGGCATAGGCCTGGGCCGCCTGCTCATGCCGGCCCAGTTTCTGGTAGGCCACGCCGAGGTTGAACCAGCGCTCGAAGTGATTCGGGGTGAACTCGACCAGTTTGGCGCAGCAGCGCGCCGCGGCTTCAAAATCGTTGCTCGAGAATGCGCACGTGGCCAAGCCTTCGAGTGCCGCCTGCGAGAAGGGACGAATGGTGAGCAGGCGTTCGGAATACTCGCGGATCATCTTCTCATCCTTCCGCGCCATGCCGATTGTGATGAGATTGACCAGCGATTCCTCGGAATTGGGATTCTTTTCGAGAATCGCGCGGTAAATCTCCGCCGATTCGTCGAATCGCCACAAGTATTGCAGGGCGACGGCCTTGCCGAAGCGCGCAGTTTCATGCTCGGCGTCGCGCGCCAGGCAGCGCTCGAAGGCCTCCAGAGCCTGCTCGGCCTTCTCGCTGTGCAGCCGGCAAATGCCCAGCCCGAGCCATGCCTCGAGCCGCTGCGGATCCGCATCGAGAGCCTTTTCGAACTGCTGCGCTGCTTCGTCCCACCGGCCGAGCTTTTCGAGGCACACCGCGAGGTTGAAGTTCCCGTTGGGATGCCGCGCATCGAGCGCGAGCAGCCGCGAGTAGCTCTGCGCCGCATCGTCATAGAGCTCCAGTTCGTACTGCAAGTGACCCCGCGCCGAGTGCACTTCGGTTGAATCCGCGCCGCTGCTCACCGCGTTGTCGAGTTCCCGCAATGCCTCTTTCGGCTTCCCTTCCAGATGCAGGGAAACCGCTTTGGCGAGTGCCTTGGCATGGATATTCGACAGGGTGTTCATCTCTCCCATGCCCTCGGCCACCGGCCCGATATCCTTGTCCGTTCGCTTCTTCGGGTTCATTACCTCAGACTTCCTTCCTTTGCGGGTAGACTGTATGGCGCCAGAAACGCGCACAGGCGGCCGAGAAAATCGTGCTGGTGCGATAACTCGACCCATCGCAGGCTCGCCTGCTCACCGCGCGCACTGAAAAATCCGATCCCGCCGGTCTTCAACCGGTCGTCACTCCAATGATCGACAATTTGGCCCTGTACCGATAGGGTGAATCCGTTCCCGCTGACGTCCATGCGCACGCGGTAGGAGGCATCCACATGGACCTGCATGGGCAAGGGCCGCCGGGCCAGGGAATAGGTCTTGCCATCAATCACGGCGTAGCGCTCGACCACAGCCGTCGGCAGCGGCCCGCCCTTGGTGAGGACGATCTTGTGGGCGTAGTAGTTCTTGCGGTCGGTGGCGCGGTACACCCACCCCAGGGCTTTCTTCTCGATGCGGCCGAGAAATTCCATGTGGTAATCGGTCAGGCCGAGCGACGGCTTGTAGAGAATGAGCGGACCTGTGTGTAGAAACCCCGCTGCGTCGTAGGACCAAGCTTTCGCCCAGTCGCCTTCGCCATCCCAATCGCCCAGCCCGCTACGGAAGTCGTCGCTCAGATTCACGGCGGCGCGGCGCATAATGGTCTGCTTTATGCCGGCGAGGAATCCGCCGTCTTGCCGGGGAGTGGAGACCTCCGCGACGACAGCCGGCGGCGCCACGGCTTCCGGCTTGGGCGTTGGAGCGGCGGAGCTCTTCGAGTCCACGGGCTTGGGCGGGGGAGCCACGGCCGGCTCGGCTTCCGGTTGCGCCTCCGGCTGCACTTCGACAACCTCGGCGAGCTGCGGTAGCGAATCCAAGTCCGGGCGTTGGCCCTTTTCCGTCAGCAGGTACAACGAAAGCAGGAGAACAGCCGGCACCGACATGACCAGCCACTTCGAATCGCCGCGCGAAAACGAGGGGAGCCGCAGGCGGGCGAAGAAGGAGCGGTTCTGCTCGGCCAGCAGCGCGCTCATCGCCCGTACGGCCTCCCGCATGGCGCTGTCTTCCAACACCGTATTGCGCGACTGCGGATAGAGGAGGTCGGGGTCCGGCCAAACCGGCGCCACTTCCTCGACGGCGACTGTATTTTCGGGATATGGCAGGGGGTTGCCACTCGCCATTGGAACCACCTTGCCGGCCATGGCGGGTTCGTATTCCCGGCGCAGGGTGGACCCAGGAAAGACGGCCTGCACTTCGGCCGGCGCGGCGAGCAGTTCCAGGTGGGTTGCGCACAGCGACGGCGCGCGCGGAGGTGTCGCGGCCACAGCTAGCGGCGCGAGCGAGCGCCGCGAATCGAGCGGTAAAGCCGGCCTCGCGATTGCGCTGCCCGCCTGCGGAAGGCATGGCTGAGGGGGCTTCACCGCCGCGATCGGATATGAGCACGGGCGCGGCCCACAAGCGGCTGCCACCGCCACTGGCGCCAACGCATCCAACTCGAGGGTAATCCCCAGTTCGGTGTCCGGCATCCAGGCCCACAACAGCGGTACGGCCACGGGCGATGCCAATGGCTCCGCTGCCACTTCGCCGGTCCGGAGAATCTGAGACGCGGCAGCGGGTTCTCCCGCCAGGAAGAGATCCACACTGTCCAGGCGTGCCCCCATCGGCAAGGCGTGCTCGGGCGCGGCCACTCCAGCCAGCCGAGGAAGATGCTGTGGCAGGCAGGCCCACTCGGCTTGGGCGGCCGGAAATCCCGGTGCACCCTTACCGTTCCGATCATCGCGAATCTCCTGGCGAAACGCGATCTCCACGGGACCGGGCTTCCATGGCCCCCCATCGAGGCCCGCTACCGGTGTAATGGCGATGTTCTGCCCACCCAACCGCGATGCCGTGCTCGAAAGGTCTCCCAGCCGTGGGAGGGGAAAGAACATTTCGCGCGGCCTCACCTTGCGTGGACCCGTAATTCCTGCACAAGCCTCCGGCCGCCGCAGCGCGAGCAACATTTGCGCCATCTCTGAAACGGCGTTCTGGCCCGGCTGGCGACGGTTT
>CAYOBO010000107.1:0-26999 GCA_964402295.1 uncultured Candidatus Solibacter sp.
TGGTGGAGGCGGCGGGAGTCGAACCCGCGTCCGAGAAAGCCTACCCTGAAAAGCCTACGTGCGTAGCCGTATTCTGCAATTTCGAGGAACAGTTCTGAACCGGCAAGACCCCGTTCCTCTAGCCCGATTGATCTCGGCCGAAAGGCTACGAGCAGAAGCCCTCGACCTATCCCGTAAAGATGTCGTCAGCCGATAGCGCACGGGCTCACTACCGGTGGCGGCTACCTAATAATTAGGCAGCGTAAGCAAACTGCGTGTTATTGGCAGTTATTGGTTTTCCGATCGTTTAACGGGAGCTCGGAACCCGGCACGCCTTCTCAAGCCAGTACTAACCCGTCGAAACCTTTACGCCCCCTTTCCTAACAACATCATACCACCCGCATCCAAACCTCCCCCTGACTGGACATGCCGAAAAGGCTATCCTAACCTAGGAAGAAGTAGTCCACATCCGATGCCGACAACTCTGCCGGACACCCACATAGACCAAGGCACACAGGACGTCTTAACGCCGCTGTACCACCTCGTCTTGTTAGACGACGACGAACATTCCTATGAGTACGTGATTGAGATGCTGGTCAAGCTTTTTTGCATCTCCGCCGACCAAGCCTATCGCCATGCCGTCGAAGTCGATTCGAGCGGGCGCACCATTGTACTCACCGCGGAATTGCCCCTCGTCACCTTCGGGCGCGATCAGATCCATTCGTATGGCGCCGATTACCGCATCCCGAAATGCAAGGGTTCCATGAGCGCCATCATTGAGCCCGCCTCCGCCCCCGGCGGCGGACGTAACTGTTGATGCCACAAGAAAAAAGCCCATGCCGTGGCATGGGCTCCAAGTAAATCACTGCCGAGCACTACTGGCCGATAATATCGTACGTCGTCGTGCCTGCGACACGCACTTTTGTATAGGCCTCCATCCACTCCTTATGGAAGGGATTCGCGGTATATTCCTTCAATTGCTCCGGACCGCCGGTGAACCACATGCAGACACCGTATTCGCGGCGGGTAGCGGTGATTTCCCCCGTTACTCCCGTTTCACCCGCGGCGGCGCGCTTGCGGGCGGCGGCATCGCTCGTGTTGTACTGCACCAGCGGAGCGCGCAGCTTGCCGGACCACACCATCTTGATTCCGCTGTACTTCTGCGGCCACATGGCGGTCAGCTTGTGGAAATTGTCCCAGTCCGCCTGCGTCGCCTCCTTGATAGGGGTGAACGCGAAGCAGTGCATCATACCCTTCTCGCCGGCTTGTGCCAGGCAAGAGCCCAGAATCAGAGCTGCAATCGTTATACCGAATTTACGCATAACCCGGATTCTACCATCGCGGCAGAATTCGCTTCCAGTTCGGATCCACACGCTTGCGCATCTCCGCTTCATCATCGCGTTTGCGGTACGGCAGTTTCTCGTACCGCTCCTTTAGCCGGGCAATCTGGTCGTAGTCCAACTCGATGCCGAGCCCTGGCTTGTCAGGGATGCGCACACTACCTTCTTCAAACTTGATGCGCCCACCGGCGACTACCTCATCTTGCTCCGTCTGCCAGGGGTAGTGGGTATCGCAGGCGAATTCCAGATATGGGCAGGCCGCGGCGGCATGGGTCATCGCCATCAGGCTCACGCCGAGGTGGTTGTTGGAATGCATCGACAGCCCCATGCCGAACACATGGCAGAAGTGATCCAGTTGCTGCTGCGCCCGCAATCCGCCCCAATAATGCGGATCGGAGAGCACAATTTGGACGGCGTCCTGCTTCCACGCCTCGGGTATATGTTTGAACGTGGTTACCGCCACATTGCTCGCCTGCGGCGTATCGATACCCTTTGCCAGCAGACGCTTGCGAACCTCACTCATACCCGCGAGCCCGGCGCAGGGGTCCTCCAAATAGCCGCCGTTGGAGAGCTCTTCCACCAGCGATTCGCCAACCATCACCGACGTGTCGACGCTCCAGGCGCAATTGGGATCGATGCGTAACGGAACGTTCGGGCCGAAGGCCCTCCGGAGAGCGCGAATGGTCTCAATCTCCACTTCCGGATCGAGCACGCCACCTTTCAGCTTGATTTCCTTAAACCCGTACTTCGCAATCATCTGGCGCGCCTGTTTCACCATTGCCTCGGGCGTCAGCCCCTCGCCGTATTCGTCCTCGCGCTCATCGTCGCCCAATCCACCACCGCCGGCGTGCTTATAGAACAAGTAGGCAGAGAATGGTACGGCATCGCGGGCGCGGCCGCCTAGAAGATCACAAGCCGGTTTATGGAGCGCTTTGCCGATAGCATCCAAACAGGCGATCTCGATGGCGGCAAACGTGCGCGTGTGCCGGTCCATCGGATTCTCGCCGGGGACATGCCACGTTTGGGATCGATCGCCGGAAGCCTCGGCCGCCGCACGAGCCTCGAAGTCCATGTGCAGCCGCGTCAACTGAAAGACATCCATCCCGATTAGACGCTGTTCGGCCTCACGCAGCAATCCCATGGGCCCGTCGCCACCGTAGGTCTCGCTGCAACCTTTGATCCCTTCGTCGGTCTCAATTTCCACAATGGTGCGGATGGCGTAGTGGGCGTGAAGCCCATAGGAACTGCGCAGCGGCGGATCGGCGATCGCCACCGGATGGAGTTTCAAAGCAGTGATCTTCATGGCACACCTCTACTCGGGCGCTTGCTGTAGCAACGGCGCCTGGTGGACAATCTGGATGGAAGTGTTGCGCGGGAGCCCTACTTGCGCATGCCGCGGCGGCGGTTCTTCACGCGGCTCTGGCGGAGCTTGCGCTCTTTGCGCTTCGGCTTGCTGATAATGAATGTGCCGCTGCCGATATACTCCGTCTTGTACAACTTTTCGTCTGCCAAGGGAAAGCTCTCCTAACTGATTTCGTGGAATTCGCACCGGGGCGCAAATGCGGCCCCGAACCAATCGACTATTGTACCCTGAAAGAGAGTCCGCTCGAAGCGGGCACCTTACTGGAAGCAGAACAGGGGCTTTCATGCCATCGTGGCGCGAGTCTTTCCGCGCTTTGAACCATCGGGATTTCCGGCTGTACACCGCCGGGCAAGTGGTATCCTTGACCGGATCGTGGATGCAAAGTGTGGCCCAAAGCTGGCTCATCTACCGCCTTACCCATTCCGAGATGACGATGGGTACGGTCGTGTTCGCCACGCACATTCCCGTGCTGTTGTTCGGCCCGCTGGGCGGCTTGGCCGCCGATCGTTTCCCCCGCCACCGTGTCGTCCTCGTCACGCAATCCGTCGCCTTGTTGCAGGCAGTTCTGATGGCCGTGCTCAACTTCACCGGCCGCATCAGCCCGAACATGGTGCTAGTGCTGGCCGCGATTCTCGGCATTGCCAACGCCTTCGATATCCCAGCCAGGCAGACCCTGTTCATCCGGATGGTAGGCAAACAGGATCTCATCAGCGCCATATCTCTGAACTCAGCCATCTTCAATGCGTCGCGTGTCGTGGGCCCATCGCTGGCAGGCATTACCGTTGCAGCTTTCGGGGAAACGGTCTGCTTTGCTGTCAACGCCGCCAGTTTCATCGCGATGATTGTCTGCGTGGCCGCGATGCGCTTGCCGCCGGATACAGGCTCTCCCTTGGATCACCCGAGCCGTTTTAGCGAGGGATTCCGGTATGCCTGGCAGCACCGGGAACTGCGTATCCTGCTGGGAGTATGCGGGCTCACCGGGATATGTTATGCACCGATCCTTGCATTGGCCCCGTTCTTTGCCGACGGGATCTTCCACAAGGGGTCCGCCGGACTCGGCTTTCTCATCGGCGCGATGGGTGTAGGCGCTGTCATCGGAGTGGTGCAACTCGCCCGCCACACGGGCATTGCCGGCCTGCCCGGCGTTTCCCTGCAATCGGCTCTGATTCTTGGCTTCAGTCTGCTGGGCTTCGGCCTGTCGCCATGGTTTGGCGCGTCGATATCCTTGATGACAGCCATCGGATTCAGCGTCATGCGCCAGAACTCGTGCAGTAACTCACTCATCCAATACACCGTGCCCGATCATTACCGTGGACGTATGATGGCCTTGTTTTCCATGGTGGTCACCGGACTGCTTCCCATTAGCAGCCTGGCATCCGGCGCGGTCGCCGAGGTCTACGGAGCACGCTTCGTCGTTCTGGTGGCGGGCGCGGTCTGCCTCTCTGGCGCGATTGGCTTGCGGTACGCCATGCCCGGTTTCACGCAATGGGTCAAGCAACACGAGGAGGAGGAAGCTTGCGCCGCCTGACCGCCTTCGCACTCTCAGTAGCACTGTACGCCGGCCTGGCGCCAGCACAAGAACAGCCCGCTCGCTCCCCGCTCTTCGACGAAATCTCAGAGATCCTGGCTCAACTGTCCGAACTCACCGGCTGGAAAGCCCCGAAACAGGTCGATTCCGACACCATCACCAAGGAAGGCCTGAAAGATTTCCTCGAATCCCGCATGCAGGAAATCGTAAAGCCCGAAGAGATCCGTGCCGAAGAAATCGCCCTCAAGAAGCTTGGCCTCGTTCCTGACACCTTTGACCTCAAGAAAATGACCGTCGATCTGCTCACCGAACAGGCTGCCGCTTTCTACGACTATCAGAAAAAGAAGCTCTTCATTCTCGACACCAACGCCTCCATCACCCAGAAGCCGGTTCTGGTGCACGAACTGGCGCATGCTCTGGCCGACCTACATGTAAACTTGGAAAAATACATCCTCAAAGGCAAGAGCGACGACGCTGCCCTCGCCCGCCAGTCCGTCATGGAGGGTCAGGCAACATGGCTCATGTCGGAGCATCTCATGGCCCGCATGGGCACATCGTTGCGCAAATCGCCGGAAATGGCCGAAGCCATGAATCGCATGACCGGGGCGTCCGGCGGCATGTTCCCGGTCTTCGATTCCTCGCCGCTCTACCTGCGCGAGTCTCTCATGTTCCCCTACACCAAGGGCTTTCTGTTCCAGCAAGCCGTCATCGTCAAGATGGACAAAGCGGGTTTCATGGAGGTCTTCAAGAACCCGCCACAAAGCACCCAGCAGATCATCCACCCGGAAAAGTACTTTGCCAAAGTGCAGCCGCTCAAGGTAGCGTTGCCCAAAACCAGCCTGAAGGGCTATGAAGACCTGGTCGAAGGAACCCTCGGCGAATTCGATCACGACATCCTTTTCCGCCAGTACGGCAGCGAAGCCGATGCCAAATGGGCCGAAAAATGGCGCGGTGGCCAGTTTCGAATCTACGAACACAAGAAGGACAAAACAACCGTCCTGCTGTACGCCTCGGAATGGGAGAGCGCCGAAGCTGCTCAAGAGGCATTCCGCCTCTACCGTCAGGTACTCAAGGGCAAGTGGAAAACCATGACCGTCACCTCGGAGACACCGAACGAAATTGTCGGCAACGGCGACGACGGCCCGTTTCGCCTCAAGCTGGACGGCACACGCGTTTCCAGCGTGGAAGGAAAATTGTGAACACATTCACCATCCGTACTCTATTCCTCGATCCCCCCCGCGTGGAGGCGGCAGGTTATGACACCATCCCCACCAATGAGCAGGGCAAGGCGGTCTGCGGCCTCTTCCTCGACTTCCTCTCCGAGAATCCCCCCGAGTTTCGCAAGCCGCTTCCGTTTCTCAAGAAGGGGACTACCGAATTGCAGTGGGCCGCCGCCGATGGGGGCGTAGCGTTTGCCGCCTTCTTCGAGGGGAATCAGCCCATCTCCATGGGCGTGCTGATCTCCGGCCTGGTTCCGGAAGCCGACCAGCAGATGATCGCCTCCATTCGGGAAGCCATCTTCGGCGAGGAGCCAACGGAAATGCTGGATGCCCCGGAACGTCCGCTGTTCCTCAACGTGATCTTTCCCGGATCCCCCGAGTTGCATCCGCAAACCCAACTGCTCTCCGCCGCCCTTGCCAGCGTCTATTTCCGTGTCATCGGCGAGATGCTCGGGCAAGCCACAGCAGCGCCAGACCAGCAGCAACCGTAACGGCGAATCCCACCCGCAGCCCCAACGATCGGAAGCGAAACTCCACCGTGTGCTCACCAGCGGGCACGGGCGCCGATTGAAACGCAATATCCGCGCGCGACACAGGCACCGGCCGCCCGTCGACAAACGCTTTCCATCCAGGAAAATACTGCTCGATCAGCCGGAATGTACCGCCCTTCGAGGAGGATACGCGAAACCGCCGCGACTCCGGTGTCCAACCCGTCACATCCACGTCCCCTTCGAACCGGAAAGCAGGCCTCGCACCCAGATACTCCACAATCCGGTAGTAGCTGGTGGCGGGCTGCAACAGCCGGTAGTGCGGACTCGCCAACAGGCGCGGCAAATTCACCGAACCGGGATCGGCGACGATATAGCGCACGGCGAACGCTTCCAGCATGGCCCGATCGAACGGATCGACACGAAACAAACGGTTCGTTTCAAACGGCACGAACTTCTCCACTGCCTCGCGGTAGGCCACCGGAAGGAACGGATCGAAGCCCTGGGGAGTGAGCAGTCCATAGTGGCGAACATCGGTTCCATGCGGCCCATCGTCCATTGCCACGCGATAGTGACGGTTGCGGAGCAAAACCGCAAACACTGCCGGATCCACCCCCGTAAAATCCCTTCCTCCAGTCCGTAAATCGTCGGCAAAATCCTTGTCGATATTGCCCGGCATCGCATTGAAACGCCGGCTCGTGCCATAAGTCTTGTATTCCACCCACACCACCAAAAGCAGCATGGGAACGGCGAAACGATGCCTCCGCGCCGCGGCCAGCGTCGCGACAATACCGGCGGCCACCGCCACTTCGGCCAGTGTCCACCAACCCGAAGCGAAACCCACTCCGTCGCGGCGCCAAACCCACCATTGCCGCAGACACCAAACCGCTGCCACGCCCATCGCCAGGCGCGCCATCCAAGCCGGCGCCCAAACCGGCATGCGCCGCCATACTGTCTCCCATCCCGCGGCGGCCAAGAGAGCCCCGGCAACGGATAGCGCAGCCAGAAAATTCCATTCCCGCATCAGTTCCGGAACAAGCGGCAAACGGTCCGCCACGGACTCAATCCACCCTCCTGGATCTTCCATCAGCACAAGGCTGCACACGGTGATCGCCACGCCCGGTAGCGCGGCACGCCATTCGCGCCAAACCACCAGCGCCAGCAACCCCAACAAGCCCGCCGCCCCCAGATACAGGTAGGTCTCATGCTCCAACCCAAATTTTCCGCTGGCGTGCGACTGATCGTAGTAATTCGGAAGAAAGTACTCCGTGAAGAAAAAAGCCCCGCCCGGCATTCCGCTGCCGTAGATTTTCTCCTTCATCTTGAGCGTGGATGCCTCGAGGGCCGGGCCAAGGGAAACCGCCGCCAGCAGAACCGAAGACACAATCCCCAGCAACGCCTCCCGCCATGCCCCCGTGCATAGCCCGTACACCAGCACCACCATTGCCAGCACCAGCCATACCGGTGGATATCCGGCCAGCAGGCATAACGACGCACCCACGGCAGTCTTCCACCAGCGCCGGTCTTCAACTCCCCACAATGCCAGGGGAAACCAGGCATAGGCACAGATCGCGCCCATGTGCTGCGCTTCTGCCAATGCATACCCTCCGAAAGCGAACACCCCGGCCCCCAAAATCGCCGCAATGTCATGGCCGAAGCGTGTCCGCAGCCACAGCCAAGCCATCAGAAACGCGATCCAAAAATGCAGAATCAGCAGGCCCTCCATGGTCGTGAACCGCACGCCAGGACGATTCAGGTTCGCCAGAAACACCAGCCAGTTGGGAGGATACAGCACTGGATTCTGCGGATTCCCTACAAAGCTCATCCCGCAATAGATGCTCCAGTCCCATTCGGGAATCCGCCCCTCGCGCAACGCCTGGTGCGCGTAGTTGAACAACGGATAGTGATACCCCTCAATGTCGGAATAGAAATGGACGTTCTTCTTCGGCGGCAAGTACTCGAAAAAGAACAACCAGGTAGCCAGCAGAGACAGCAACGCAACGCGCAGCCGCACCAGTCATTCGCCTTCCGCCACGTCGGATCGTGGCGCTTCGATCAGCGGGGGCAGGTCTAACATCGGATCGGGAGCCAGCCGCGCGTAGTATCGGGGAAACTGCGCCAGACTCAATCCAAACATGGAATGCGCCACCCACACCGATGCCGGCGCAATGTACATCTCCAACGCCGGGGCAACGCGCACCCAGAACATGTGATACGTCAGCACCGAGAGCAGCATACCGAAAATCAAGCCGGTCAGCGAAATTCGAGCCAGCGCCCGCGGCAGCGGCAGCACCCATCCGCAGAATATGCCAAGCAGACCGCAAGTGAACAGGTGTGCCGCCATCCCCACCACACTCGCCATCGAGAAACGATACTCCCAGTTAGCGGCCGCACGGGTGGCGTATGCCAGCAGGTTGACCAGCGTCCACGGTCCTTGCAGATTCCACGCCGAGAGGATGATCAGCCATACTAGGGTCCCTAGTCCGCCGAGTATCCCCACCTGCAAACCCGCCAAAAGCCGCGGCGCCAAGTGGCGGCGCGATTCCATGAAAACAGCCTATACTAACACAGGTAGCACACATCCAACCCATGCAGCGCCGCGTCGTCATCACAGGCATAGGGGCCGTCAGTCCAAACGGAATCGGTCGAGAAGCCTTCTGGCGTGCCACCAAGAGCGGCCAAAGCGGCGTGCGCCGCATCTCTCGCTTCGATCCCTCGCCCTACCCGGTTCAAATCGCCGGGGAGATCGCCGGCTTCCCCGAACACGACTGGGTTCCTGCCAAAGACCGCCCTCACGTCTCCCGCTGCGTCCCCCTGGCGATTGCTGCCACCACGGAAGCTCTTGCCGACTCCGGCCTCGATCCCGCCGCGCTGACCCGCGACGAGTTGCGCCAGATCGGCGTCATCGTCGGCTCCGGCGGTGGCGCGCAGGAGTTCACCGAAGAGCAGTACCGCCTCTACTACCAGGGCCTGCACAAGCAATGCAGCGTCTATGTGATCCCCAGTTCGACCGCCGGTACGCTGGCCAGCGAAATCTCCATGCGCTTCGGCTTCCGCGGGCTTAGCCATGTGGTGACCACCGGCTGCACCTCTTCCACCGATGCGCTCGGTTACGCCTTCCGCAATATCTCCCACGGCGTAATGAACACCGCGGTCGCGGGCGGCGTCGATGCCCCCATCACCCTCCTTGTTCTACGTGGCTTCATCCTGATGCGCATTCTCACCTCGAAATGGAACCACGCTCCCGAACGCGGCTCCCGGCCCTTCTCCGCCGACCGCGATGGATTCGTCCTTGGGGAAGGATCCTGGTTCTTCGTCATCGAGGAGTACGAGCAGGCCAAAGCACGCGGCGCTCGCATCTACGCCGAGATCGCCGGCTACGGCTCCACCTGCGAGGCATACCACCGCGTGCGCCTCGAAGAGTGTGGCGAGGAACCCGCCCGCGCCATGCAGTTGGCTCTCGCCGAAGGCGGCCTCCCCCCGGAGGCGATTCAATACGTCAACTACCACGGCACTTCCACCGAACTGAACGACCGTATCGAAACCCGCGCCATGAAGCTCGCCTTCAACGGCCACGCGCACAAACTGGCAGGCTCGTCGCTCAAAAGCATGATCGGCCATCCGCAAGGCGCCTGTGGCGCGGCCGGTGTCGCCGCCACCTTACTCGCCATGCGCGACGGCATAGCCCCACCCACGGTCAACCTCGATACGCCAGATCCGGAGTGCGACCTGGATTACGTCGCCAACACCGCCCGCCCGCTCGCCATCGAGAATGCCATCGCCAACTGCATCGCTTTCGGAAGCAAGAACTCGGCTCTGCTGCTGCGCCGTTGCTAGAGACGTTCGTATGGGAAAATGGCGCGGCCGGCAGTTCCCTAGCACCATTTCCCTAGATCAGACTCAGGTATTCCCTGCTTGAGTTCTAAGGGGTCAGTGATTTCCTCCTAGGGAGAACAAGGATTGACCAAGTACTAGAACTAACCATAGAATCAAGTCGTACGCTAAAGGAGGAACCGGTTATGAATCAGGGCACAACCACAGTTCCCGAGCTAATGCAGGAAGGTTTTCAGGAAGCACCAGTGGAAGCGAAGTCGATCCGGGTGTTAATAGCAGACGACCATCCCATCGTTCGCGACGGACTGAAGAAGCTGTTGCTGTTGGAAGACGATATCAAGGTTGTAGGCGAGGCCTGCGATGGGCGTCAGGTGCTGGAACTCATGCAGGAGCATGAGCCCGATGTCCTGCTGCTCGACCTCCGCATGCCCAATCTTGACGGCTTGAGCGTTCTACAGTCGCTACAGCAGACCGGACGCCGGACGAAGGTGATCGTTCTCACCGCCTCCGACGACAAAAACGAGTTTGTTCAAGCCATGAAACTGGGCTGTTCGGGCATTGTCCTCAAGCAGACGGCCCCCGAGCTCATTGTCAAGTCCATACGCAAGGTGAATGCGGGCGAGATCTGGCTGGATTCGCACACGACTGCCGCCGTCATGCGCCAGTTTGCATCACCCGCGGATACACTCAGCGGCCCTTCCAACGGAAAGGCGCGCGAACGGTCGCCGCTCAGCACCCGCGAACGCGAAATCGTGCAGCTTGTCGCTCAGGGATATAAGAATAAGGAAATGGCCGAGAAGATGTTTATCAGCGAGCAAACGGTAAAAAACCACCTGCACAACATCTTCGATAAGCTTGGCGTTTCCGACCGTCTCGAACTGGCCCTGTACGCGATTCACAAGGGGCTCCACATCGCTCAGGAACGTTAAAGCGTACGAAACGGATTCATCCTCCGATCCAGTCTCAGGCCCGCCCGATTGCAGTCGTCGCGGGCCTGTTTTGTTCCCCTTTTTTACGTCCCTGTGACGGTTGCATTCCCGCCCGGATGAGCTTAGCATTAAGCTGGAGCAAAACCATGCCACCACGAAAACATTGGCGACTTCTCCTCTGTTTCTTCTCTCTGTGCATTCTCCTTGCGGACCAAGGCATGCCCAAAATGAACGCCGTGGAACCCGAATCGGTAAAGGCTGGTGGTGAAGGCACCGTCAACGGGGAAAATCTCGACAAAACGGCTGTTACTGAGATCTATCTTACGGACGGCAAAAACGACGTCAAGCTGGCAATCGTGCAGCAGTCGGCATCCTCCATCAAGTTTCGCGTGCCCGCGGGTACCAAAGCCGGCAGATTCAGCCTGATGATTCTCACCGCCGGCGCCGACCCCAAGTTGATCGAGCAGCCAGTCAAACTTACCGTCGAGTAAACACGCCGCCAAGTCTCCGCCATGCGCTCAAGAAAAGACGGGTCTGTGCCGAGTTCTTTAATATGGAACTACTGCGAACTACGGTTCGCGGTGGAAGTGGAGGGCTGTGCGTACGGAATTCGATTACGACCTGTTGGTGCTTGGCTCCGGACCCGCGGGCCAGCGCGCCGCGATTCAAGCCGCCAAACTCGACAAGCGCGTCGCCGTCGTCGAGAAGAAGGCCGTCGTGGGCGGTGTTTGCATCAATACCGGGACAATCCCCAGTAAGACGTTGCGGGAGGCTGTCCTCTACCTCTCCGGCTACCGCGAGCGCAACTTCTACGGTGCATCCTACTCGGTCAAACAAAACATCACCATGGACGACCTCGTCATGCGTGCCGATCAGGTGATCCGCCACGAGGTCGACGTGACGCGCCATCAGTTGATTCGCAACCGCGTCGATGTCATATCCGCTACGGGCTCGTTCGTCGACGCACACACCATAAGGCTTGTAAGCCCCGATTCCCATACCATGCGTACCGTAACCGCCAAGTACGTCATGATCGCCGTCGGTACCGAAGCCACCCTCGACTCCCACATTCCCTTCGATACGCAGCGAATCTTCACAAGCGACGATATCCTCCGCCTCGACAAAATGCCGCGCACCCTAACCGTGGTCGGCGCCGGCGTCATCGGTTGTGAGTACGCCAGCATGTTCGCCGCCCTCGGCGTCCGCGTCACCCTGATCGACAAACGCCCCCGCCTGCTCCCATTCGTCGACGAGGAAATCGCCGACGCGCTCGCCTACCACCTCCGCGAAAACCGTGTCACGCTGCGCCTTGGCGAGGAAGTCGCGGCCATCGAAAAAGTGGAGGATGAGCACGGTCCCCGTGTCCGGATTCACCTGGGAAGCGGTAAGCAGATCCTCACCGACCGTGCCCTGTACAGCATCGGCCGCACTGGCAACACTGCCCGCCTTAATCTGGAAGCCGCGGGCCTCAAGGCCGATGACCGCGGCCGCCTCCGCGTCAATGAGCACTACCAGACCGAGGTCCCCAATATCTATGCGGTTGGCGACGTCGTCGGCTTTCCCAGCCTCGCCTCCACCTCCATGGAACAGGGCAGACTCGCCGCCTGCCACGCCTTCGCCCATGAAACCGATTCCGTCCCCGAACTCTTCCCCTACGGCATTTACACCATCCCCGAAATCTCCATGGTCGGCAAGAACGAAGAGGAACTGACCAAGGAAGGCGTACCTTACGAAATCGGCAAAGCACGCTACAAGGAAATCGCCCGCGGCCAGATCATCGGTGACTCCACCGGCTTGCTCAAGCTGATCTTCTCCACCGAAAACCGCAAACTCCTCGCCGTCCATATCATCGGCGAGGGCTCCTGCGAACTCGTCCACATCGGCCAGGCTGTCATTGCCTTCGGCGGCACCATCGACTACTTCATCGACACCGTCTTCAACTACCCGACTCTCGCCGAATGCTACAAAACCGCCGCCTTCGACGGCATCAATCGTCTCGGTTCCTGACCCCTCCCCCAGACGCCTGCCATTAGCCCCTTGACAATATTTGTTATAACGACTATCCTTAAAACAGGTAATGACCGTGCTGCATACCATCCCTTCCGCACAACGCCACCACGCCGACTTCGGCTGGCTTTCCACCCGCTGGCATTTCTCCTTCGACAGCTACTACGACCCGCAAAACGTCTCCTGGGGCCCCCTGCGCGTCTTCAACGACGACGTCGTTCAGCCAGGACAAGGCTTTGGCACGCACGGCCACCGCGACATGGAAATTGTCAGCATCGTCCTGGACGGTGCGCTGGAGCACGCCGATTCCATCGGCACGCGCCAGGTGCTCAAAGCCGGCGAAGTCCAGGTGATGTCCGCCGGCTCCGGTATCCGCCACTCCGAATACAATGCCTCTCCAACCGAAACCGTTCATTTCCTCCAGTTTTGGATTATGCCGCGAAACACTGGGCTCACGCCCCGTTGGGAACAGCGCGCATTCGAAGCTCGTGAGGACAAACTGCTTCCGGTTGTCTCTAGCGGAAATATCCCCGGCACCCTGACCATCGATCAGGACGCCGTGATCTATCTATCGCGCCTCACCGCCGGCAAGACGTTGACACACGAAGCGAAGCCGGGACGGAAAGCATACCTGTTCGTGATGGAAGGCGCCTTGCATGTGAACGGTCAGCCTTTGTCCACCGGCGACCAGGCCCGCATGGATAACGAACCGTTGCTCCACTTCGCCACCGGAGACGGAGCTCATTTCCTACTCATCGATCTGCCGGCCTAACGATAACGAGTTCCCCATGTCTTGGCTGAACCCGCGGAGGCGTTCAGGAATGATGCTCCTGGTATCTCACCACACAGGAACAGACGATGAACGCCTTCTACGAGCATCCCAAAGATAGCATTCAGCTCCATTAACGATATTAAGACTGGATTTTGCTGAACGGACGGATCCTCGTCGCCGACGGCAACAAGAAGGATGACCGCTGGCATCTTCAGAAGACGCAACGCCGGATCATCCAGTAGTACAACTCTCGCTCTCGCTCGCGTACCGGTCTAACTGGCAGTTGCGGTCAGGTCAGTTGCGGTTGCTTGGGGTCGCGGCGGATCCAGCGGAAGGCATGGATCGAGTTTTTCCAGAAGAACTTTTCGGCGGCGGGGCGGCCTTTGGCGAGGAAATACGCTTTCAGAATTTCGAGGGCGGCGGCGTTGCGGCCGGAGTAGACCAGCCGGTCCTCGCCAAAAATATCCCAGATGAAATCCATAACCGGCAGGTAGTGGGCGGGATCGAAAGGCGTATCGGGAGCGCTTTGGCGGGGACGGTACAGGCCCGAGACTTTGACGAACACCTTTCGCGCGTGCAACTCCTTCAGATTGGCGGCGTATCTCTTTAAGACGGCGGGATCGGTGGGCAAGGCCAGCGCCTGCAGATGGCCGAGCACGACACGCAGTTCCGGGACTTTGTCGGTAAGGCGAACCGTGGCTTCGACCAGATCGAGTCGCGGGTTCGCCACTTCGAAGGTCAAACCGGTCTGGGCGAAAGCCTTCATATTGTCGATGAATTCCGGACGCTCCACCGCCTTGACGATGTCGTGGCCTTCCCAAATGTTGCCATAGCGGATGCCGAGGAACAGCTTATTGCGGCGATAGCGGCCGAGATACTCCTGGAACTCCGGCTTCATCGGATCGAGGTTGCCCACCATGCCGACAATCATCGGCTCATCCTGAATGATCATCAGAACCCAGAGATTGTCCTCCACCCAGGGGCTCGCTTCCACTTTGATGCCGCCGACGATGCCGAGGGGAATGGCGGATTCGCGGAAATGGCGCGGGAGGAAGGGTTGCGGATTCGGGGTCTTGGGATAGGGCACGCCTTGGGGGCGCGTAGGGTCGTAGAGGTGAAAATGGGAGTCGATGATGGGGATAGGCGGTTCCGGAGCAGGCATGGCGGCGGCTGTCGCGGCGGAAGCAAGGAATCCTCGGCGCTTCATATTAGCCATGCAGTCTATCAAACCGCCGGTTCATCCAGAACAGGATTCCGGCAAGAACCACGGCCGCCATCGCCCAGCGCAGGCAGGAAGCGATGGTGGCGGCATCGAAGACGGGCCATTCGAAGGAGTATTGGCGGAGCGTGTCGAAGCGCTCCGTCATCCAGTGCCATCCGGTGTGGGCGACGAAGGCGGAAAGGAGAATGGCGCCGATGCGCTCGGAATGGGTGTAACGGAAGATGGCGGCGAGGGTTGGAACGAGCAGGGCAACCACCAGCACCTGGCCGAGTTCGACACCGATGTTGAAGCTGAACAACGACGTCAGCAGATGATTGCCGGCGAATTGCAGCGATTCGCGCAAGGCGATGGAGAAGCCGAAGCCGTGGATGAGTCCGAAACAGAAGGCGACCAGCCAGCGGCCGTGCGCGGGGTCGCCGCCGGCGCGGAGAATGTTTTCGACGGCCATGTAGACGATGGACAGCGCAATCAGCATTTCCACGAGCGGCGGAAACCAGAGTGCGCCGGGCGCCCAACCGAATGCCGAGGCGATCAGAGTGATGGAATGCGCCGCGGCGAATGCGGTGACGACGCCGATGAGCGGGCGCAATTGGCGGCAGGGAATGACCAGGCAGAGCAGGAACAGCAAGTGATCGGTGCCATCGAGGATATGCCAGAAGCCATGGCGGACGAAGGTGAGCGCGGCCTGATGCCAGCGGGGATCGAGCACGGTCATGCCAGGGTCGCCGGTAAATTCGAAGGCGCGCGTCTCGTGGCCGGGCGGCATCCAGCGGAGTACGGTGACCACTTGCGCGGCGAGGTGGGTGAAGGAGGGATGGATGGAGAAGGTGGAGTGCTCGGATTGAATCGGGTATTCGAGATGGATGTCGAACAGCACCTGGTCCCAGACGGCGTTTTCGCTGTTGGCGAGGAGGGGCGACTGGATGTGGCGGCGGGCTTCTTCGTAGGACGCGAAGGAGCGGTCGGAGGGGAGGGAGATTTGGGTGGCGGCGATGCGCGGGGCGGGGAGCGGCACGCCGTTCTCCTCGATCAGAATGGGCTGGGCGATCCATAGCCTGGCGGCGTCGGGCAGTTGGGGGGCAAGTTTTTCCACGTCGAGATAGCCGGTGGCAGTGGTGGGGAACTCGATGTCGCGGACCGCACGGAGGGGGATGCGCACCAGTAGATGAAGACGCGTGGATTCCGGTTTGAGGATGGCCTGTACGCGGACGTCAGCGGGGATATCGTGCGCGGAGGCGATGCCTGCGGAGAGCAACAGGGTGAGGAAAAACGTAGCCACGAATCGTGTATCATAACGTACGCCGTTCGCGAAAGAGGGACACCAAGTGAAGAAACGAAGCTGGATTTCCGCTGCCGGATTCGCCGTTGTGCTGGGCGGGCTGGGGATTGCGTCGCTGTATTTCGATGGGAAGGCGAAGGTGGAAGCCGCCACGGTGCAGGCTCCACGCTTCGAGGTGGATCCGTTCTGGCCGAAGCCGCTGCCGAACAACTGGGTGATTGGGGCGACGATCGGCGTTGGTGTGGATGCGCAAGACAATGTATGGATTATTCACCGGGCAGGGTCGCTGGAGGCAAAGGAGCAGTACGCGACGATGAACCCGAAGGCGGCGGAATGCTGCGCGGCGGCGCCTCCGGTGCTGGCGTTCAATCAGGCGGGAGATGTGATTGCGCATTGGGGCGGACCCGGAGCGGGGTACTCGTGGCCGGCGTCGAATCACGGCATTGATGTCGATCACAAGGGGAACGTGTGGATCGGCGGCAATGGACGCACGGCCCAGGGGGCGAAGCTATCGCACGATGAGAGCCAGATGGCGGCGGCGGGCGCGGTGCATGACAGCGCGGTGCTGAAGTTCACCCAATCGGGCAAGTTCCTGATGCAGATCGGCAAGCCGTTCATGAGCAAAGGCAGCAACGACACGGAGAACCTGCGGCTGCCGGCCAAGACGATCGTCGATCCGAAGACGAATGAGCTGTACGTGGCGGATGGGTACGGGAACCGGCGTGTGATTGTGTTCGACGCTGAGACGGGCAAATACAAGCGGCACTGGGGCGCTTACGGGGCGAAGCCGGACGATACGCCGCTGCCGCCGTACAAACCGGGCGAACCGTTTCCGAAGCAGTTCCGGCCGCCGGTACACGGCGTGGCGCTGGCCAACGACGGACTGCTGTATGTGTGCGACCGGACCAACAACCGCATTCAGGTGTTCAAGACCGACGGCACATTTGTCAAGGAGCAGTGGGTGGTGCGGAATACGTTGGGGGACGGGAGCGCGTTCGATGTGGCGCTGTCGCGCGATCCGCAGCAGAAGTACCTGTATGTGGCCGATGGATCGAACATGAAGATCCACGTGATGGACCGGCAGTCGCTGGAGATCCTGACAACGTTCGGCGGGGGTGGCCGGCAGCCGGGGCAGTTCTACGCGGTGCACAGCATTGCCACGGATTCGAAAGGGAACATCTATACAACGGAGACGTACCGGGGGCAGCGGGTGCAGCGGTTCCTATACCGGGGGCTGGCTCCAGTGGCGAAGAAGGATCAGGGGCCTCCGTGGCCGGCGCGGACACGGTGAGGGCAATCGGGTGATAGGGCGGGCCGATTGGCCCATATGCCCCATGGTCTGCGTGAGGTGACGCCGTGTTTGGCGGCGGAAAGCACGCATTTCTTGCATTTTGATGTCTGGCATATCAATTGCTGTCACCTCAACGCAGCATTGCGCACTCTTATCACGCTAGAGGAGACTCGAATGCCAGAAGAGACTCTGCGAATCACCGATAACCGCACGGGAAAAGTCTATGACTTGCCAATCGCCAACGGAACCGTGCGCGCCATTGATCTCCGTCAGATCAAGACCGATCCTTCCGATTTCGGCCTGATGACGTATGACCCCGCCTTTCTCAATACCGCTTCCTGCCGAAGCGCGATCACGTTCATCGACGGCGACCGCGGCATTCTGCGCTACCGCGGTTATTCGATTGACGATTTGGCGGAGAACTGCAATTTTCTTCAGGTGGCCTACCTGATCCTGTTCGGCGAACTCCCCAGCGCGGACGAGTTGAAGGAATGGGAGCACAAGATCACCCACCACACGATGATTCACGAGAATCTGAAGAAGTTCATGGAGGGCTTCCGGTTCGACGCCCATCCGATGGGGATGTTCGTGAGTTCGGTGGCGGCTTTATCGACGTTCTACCCGGATGCGCGGGACATTAAGAGTCCGGCGAACCGGCGCATGCAGATGATGCGGCTAATCGGCAAAGTGCCGACCATTGCGGCCTACGCGTACCGCCACAACCTGGGGTTGCCTTATGTATACCCGGACAACTCGCTGGGGTATGCGGCGAACTTCATGAACATGCTGTGGAAGATGACGGAGCCCAAGTACGAGGCCAATCCGGTGTTGGCGCGTGCGTTGGACGTGTTGTTTATCCTGCATGCCGATCATGAGCAGAACTGCTCGACGAACACGATGCGTTGCGTGGGAAGCGCTCACACCGATCCGTATCTTGCGGTGGCGGCGGCGGCATCGGCGCTGGCTGGTCCGCTCCATGGAGGAGCGAATGAAGAAGTGCTGAAAATGCTGGATGAGATCGGAGATGTGAAGAACATTCCGTCGTTCATCGAGAAGGTGAAGCACGGGCAGTGCAAGCTGATGGGCTTCGGGCACCGGGTCTACAAGAACTACGATCCACGGGCGCGCATCATCAAGGAGACGGCGGAGGCGGTGTTCCAAGTGACGGGATACAACCCGAAGCTGGAGACGGCCATGGAATTGGAGCGGATTGCGCTGAAGGATGACTACTTCGTGAGCCGCAAGCTGTATCCCAACGTGGACTTCTACAGCGGCATCATCTATCAAGCGATGGGATTCACGCCGGACATTTTCACGGTGCTGTTCGCCATTCCGCGCACGGTAGGTTGGCTGGCGCAGTGGAACGAACTCTTGGAAGATGCGGAACAGAAGATCGCGCGGCCGAGACAGATCTACGTTGGCCATACTCTGCGCAAGGTCGGCGAGACAACGGCTCTTGTGCCGGAGCCGGTAAAAAGTGTAGTGGAGGCCGGCGCAGCGAAGGCGTAAGTCAACATTCCCGGCCCGCGCGGGCTTTTCGATAAGATGTAGCCATGCCCGCGGCGTTGTTGGACCGCGCTTTCTTAGAGCGCCTGGAACGTTTGACGATACATTGGATGAGATCCTTCCCGGGTCTCGTCGGCGGGCATAATACGTCCCGATTCGCGGGCGCGGGCCAGGAGTTCCTGGATCACCGCCATTTTCATCACGGCGACGATTTGCGCGCTGTCAACTGGCGCGCCTACATGCGGCTGGAGAAGCTGTTCCTGAAGATGTTTCAGGTGGAACCGCGGGTGCCGGTGCGAATTCTGCTGGATTCTTCGGCGTCGATGGCGACGGGCGAAGGCGGGAAGAAGTGGGAGTTTGCGCGGAAGCTGGCGGGAGCGTTGAGCTATGTGGGGCTGGTGCGGCTGGAAACCATCCATATCCTGCCTTTCGCCGAGGAACTGGCCGACGGGCATGTCTGCGGAGGGGGGCGTCACCGGTTTGCTCCGGCGGCGGATTATCTGGACACATTGCAGGCGAAGGGACACACACGGTTTCTGGCCGTGGCCAAGGAGTTCGCGGGGCGCTTTCCGCAACGTGGGCTGCTGATTGTGATTTCCGACTTCCTGGGCGAGGAAGACTGGGAGAAGCCGTTACAGTATCTGGCCGATATTGGGCATGAACTACTGCTGCTGCATGTTTTTGCGCCGGAGGATCGAGTGCCGCCATGGAGCGGCGAGTTGGATGTTGTGGACGTGGAAACCGGCGAGCACTTGCAGCTATCCTTCGAAGACGACGTACGTCAGCTTTATACGGAACGGTTTGACGATTACGCGCGGGGCTTGCGCGATCTGGCCCTGCGCAAGGGAGGGCGCTTCATCAGCCTCAGCACCGACAACTCCGTGGAGGAGGCGGTGTTCGGTCCGCTGAGCCAGGCGCAGGCGGTTTATTAATGTTCTTCTTCAATCTCACCGCGGCCGAATTTCTGGCGTTGTTCGGCGCGGTGTCGTCCCTGGTGGTGGTGCTGTACCTGTTGGACCGGAGCCGCAAGAAGGTGACGGTGGCGACGCTGCGCTTCTGGCAGCAATCGGCGATTCCATCGCAGCGCAAGCACCGGCGCAAGATCCAGCAGCCGCTCTCGCTGCTGCTGCAACTGATGGCGATTCTGCTGTTGTTGCTGGCGATTGCGCAATTACGGATCGGTTCGCCGGACCGCAGTTCGCGCGATCACGTGCTGGTGGTGGATGCGTCGGCGTGGATGGGGGCGCAGGGCGTAGGACGGCGCACGCTGCTCGATGAAGCGCGTACGGCGGCGATTCGCTATATCCGGGCGCTGCCATCCTCGGACCGTGTGATGCTGGTGCGGGCCGATGCGCTGGCGACGCCGCTTACGGGATTCGAGACGAACCGCCGGACCCTGGAGGAGGCAATTCGGCGCATACAGCCGGGATCGGCGGCATTGAACCTGGGGCAGAGCGTGGAGTTCGCCGCGCAGGCGTTGCGGCTGGAAGGCAAACGCGCGGGTGAGATCGTGTTTGCGGGTTCGGCGCGGATGATGCCGGAATCGATTTCCGAGATGCCGGCGTTGCCGCGGAATCTGCGGTTGTTGCCCGTGAAGCGGGAAGTGGAGAACAGCGGGCTGCGAAAGCTGAGCCTGCGGAGGTCGGCGAACGATCCGGAGGTTTGGGAGATTTACGTTACGGCACGCAATTACGGGCAGCGTGCACGGGTGGTGCCGTTGACGGTGGCCTACGGCGGAGCGCCGGTGGGTACACGGCGGCTTTCGCTGGCGCCGGGGGCAGAGGTGAGTTCGAGTTTCGAGTTCCGCACAAAAGCGGCCGGATGGCTGGAGGCGCGCCTGGAAACCAACGATGCACTGCCTTCCGACGACACGGCCACGCTGGAATTGCCGGGTGAGTCGGTGTTGCGGGTTGTGGTGTATACCAATCAGCCGGAGTTGCTGCGGCCGCTGCTGGCGGCGAATCCACATGTGGAGACGGTGTTCCGGCCGGCAACGGCCTATGAGCCGGATGAGAAGGCCGGGCTGCTGATTTTCGACCGTTTCCGGCCAACGGCGGCGGTGAAACAGAACGCGATCTGGATTGAGCCGCCGGCCGCGGGCTCACCGGTGGCGATTCGCTCGGAAAGGAAGGATGTCACCGTGCATTGGCGCGCCGACCAGTTTCTGGCGGCCGGGCTGCGAACCCGCGATATCCGGTTGGAACACACGGCGCTCTTCACGAGCGCGCCGGGAGATATGACGATCGCCGAAGCCGACGGGAATGCGGCGATCCTGGCACGGCCGGGCACGGCGAAGACCGTGGTTTTCGGGTTTCATCCGATGCGGTCGGCGATGCGCTATGAGCTGGCTACGCCGCTGCTGTTTGCGAACATCCTGAAGTGGATGGCGCCGGATATTTTCACGCGCGTGGAATTGCAGGCGGGCAGCACGGGTACGGTGTCGTTGCCCCTCGATGGGGACTACGATCCCAGGCTCGTGCGCGTAACGGCGGGTGAACGCACCAACCTTCCGTTCACGATCCGAAATCGCACGTTGCGCTTCTTCAGCGGCACGCCGGAGACGGTGCGGGTGAGCCTGGGCGACCGCGAGGTTGTGTATTCGATGACGGTGCCGGAGATCGGCGAGGCGAAATGGGAACCGCCGAAGACGGTGACCATCGGGATGGCGGGAGTAGGCGGCGTGGAATCGGCGGCGCGCGACATCTGGCAATGGCTGGCCGTGCTGGCGGGGTTGGTGCTGATTGCCGAATGGATCCTGTTCGGCATGGGCGCGGCGTCCCCGGCGGCGACGCAGAAGATTTTTCCGTTCCTGAAGAGAACCCAGGCCCCGCGGAGGAAAGCGTCATGAACTTCGACCGGGCATGGGTCCTGTTTCTGCTGCCGCTGGTGGCTATTTTTCCGCTCGTGGAATGGCGGCGGACGCAATTTCACCGCGGGCTGGTTCTGAAGACGATTGCGCTGCTGGCGATCGTGCTGGCCCTTGCCGAGCCGCACCTGCCGGTGTGGGAAACAAAGATGGCGGTGGCTGTACTAGTGGACACGTCGGCGAGCGTGTCGGAATCGGATCTGGAACGCGCCTCGCAAGTGGCGACCGAGATCGAAAAGAGGCGAGGGCGGCATTGGGTGCGGGTGATCCCGTTTGGACGATCGACTCGTCCGGTGGAAGCGGGGGAGTTCACGAATGGATGGAAGCTGAAGCAGGCAGTGGGTGAAATGGGACGGGCGACGGACCTGGAGGCGGCCATCCGCGAAGCGACGGCATCGCTGCCGGCGGGCATGGTGGGGCGCATCGTACTGATTTCGGACGGCAAGGAAACGCGCGGCTCGATTGCGCGCGCGGCCTGGCAGGCGCAGCAATTGGGCTTGCCGGTGGATACGTATGCGTTGCAAGGGCGGCCAAAGCCGGGGCTGCGGATTGAATCGCTGACCATGCCGTCCATCGCCTTCACGGGGGAACGATTCCCCATCGAGATGCTGGTCAGTTCGCCGCGCAAGACGCAGGCGACGGTGGAGATCGCGGCGGAGGGCCGGCTGCTGGGGACGAACAACCTGCAACTCGAAGCGGGAGAAAATTCGGTGCGCGTGTTTTCGAGCATTCACTCGGCGGGAGCCATCGACCTGTCGGGCGTGCTGCGGACGACGGACTTGGGCGAAGTGCGCTTTGAGCAGGCGCTGATGGTACGCAGCCCGCGCGTGCTGTATGTTTCGCAGGATCCGCCGGGAGTGGATCGGCATATCCTTAGCGTGTTCGAAGCCGGCCGGTTCCGCGTCGACCGCGTGCCGGACGCCAACACGGCGAAGCTTTCCGAATACCAGTTGATCGTGTTCAACAATCACAACCTGGAGGCAATTCCCCCGCAGCGCAAGGTTGAGATCGAAGCGTTCGTCAAGCAAGGCGGCGGAATGCTGGTGATCGGCGGCGAGCAGAATGTGTTTGTGGAAGGCAAGAAGGAAGAGGATCCGGTGGAGAGGGCGCTGCCCGCGAAACTGGCGCCGCCGCGATCTCCGGAAGGAACGCTGGTGGTGCTGATCATCGACAAGTCTTCGTCGATGGAAGGGCGCAAGATGGAGTTGGCGCGCGTGGCGGCGATCGGCGTGATCGAGAACCTGCGGCCGGTGGACATGGTGGGTGTGCTGATCTTCGACAACTCCTTCCAGTGGGCGGTGCCGATTCGGAAGGCGGAAGACAGGGCGTCGATCAAGCGGCTGGTGGCGGGGATCACGCCGGACGGGGGCACGCAGATCGCTCCGGCGCTGAGCGAATCCTATCGCAAGGCTCTGCCGCAGAAGGCGACGTTCAAGCACATCGTGCTGCTGACGGACGGCATCAGCGAAGAGGGCGATTCCATCAATCTGGCCAAGGAAGCGGCAAACGAGCGGATCACCATCTCCACGGTGGGACTGGGACAGGATGTGAACCGGGCGTACCTGGAGAAAGTGGCCAGTTTCGCCAAGGGGAAATCGTACTTCTTGAACGACCCGTCGGGGCTCGAGCAGATCCTGTTGAAGGACGTGATGGAGCACACCGGATCGACGGCGATCGAGAAGCCGATTGTGCCGGTGGTGGTGAAGAATACAGAGCTTCTGGAGGGTGTCGACATGGCGGCGGCGCCGCCGCTGAAGGGCTACGTGAAGTTCATCTCGAAGCCGTCGGCGGACACGATTCTGAGCATCGACCGGCGCGATCCACTCTTTGCGCGCTGGCAATACGGACTGGGCAGGACGGCGGTGTTCGCAAGCGATGCCAAGGCACGGTGGGCGTCGGAGTGGGTGACGTGGAAGAGCTACGACCGCTTCTGGGCCAACGTGCTCCGGGACCTGCTGCCTCACACGCAGCACGGCGAGGCCAGGCTCGACTACGACAGCCCGAGCGGCGATCTGATTGCCGAGTACAGACTGGCGGCGCACGTGCCGGAACCGGCGCCGTTGCCGGACATCTTCGCGTTCGGCCCGGATGGCTTCCAGAAGCCGGTGGAACTGAAAAAAGTGTCGCCCGGCGTTTTCCGCGGGCGTGTGGCGATCGGCAACCGGCGAGGGCTGTTCCGTGTGCGCACGTTATCGGAATCGGCGGCGTTTCCGGAGATCGGGCATTACCGGCCGGAGGATGAATTGACGGAGTACGGTTCGGATGAACTGCTGCTCAAGCAGGTGTCCAGTTACACGGGCGGACGCTTTGAGCCGCAACCTTCCGAGATCTTCAGCGCGGGAGGAAAGTCCGTGCCGGCCACGGTCCGGCTATGGCCGGGCTTGTTGGGGATCGCGATTCTGGCGAATCTGATTGAGTTGATGCTGCGCAAATGGAAGGGCCTGTGGCAGTACTTCCGGCCGAGCGCTGCTTAAATCCCATGCGGCCTGACGGGGTGCGCCATCCTGCTATCATGAAAATGTCCCCCCATCAGGAGACCTAATCCAATATGGCTATCAAAGTAGGTATCAATGGCTTCGGCCGCATCGGCCGGAATGTTGTCCGGGCTGGCATGAACAACCCGGAAATTGAGTTCGTCGCCGCCAACGACTTGACGGACGTCAAAACACTGTCGCACTTGTTGAAGTACGACTCCATCCTCGGCCCGTTGCACGAAGAAGTAACGACGGGCGCCGACAGCATCCAAGTTGGGCGGCACAACATCAAGATTTTCGCCACGAAGGATCCGGCGGAAATCGATTGGCCCAGCCTCGGTGTCGATGTCGTCGTGGAGTCCACGGGACGCTTCACCGATGCGAAGGACGCCTCGAAGCATCTGCGAGGCTCGGTGAAGAAGGTCATCATCTCCGCTCCCGGAAAGAACGAAGACATCACGGTTGTGCTCGGCGTCAACGACGGGTCTTACGATCCGGCCAAGCATAACGTCATCTCGAACGCCTCCTGCACGACGAACTGTCTGGCGCCGGTGGTGAAGGTGCTGCACGAGAATTTCGGCATCAAGAAGGGATCGATGACGACGATCCACAGCTACACGAACGACCAGAACGTGCTGGACTTCCCGCACAAAGATCTGCGGCGCGCGCGCGCGGCGGCGGTGAACATGATCCCGACGACGACGGGCGCGGCGAAGGCGATCGGACTGGTGATGCCCGAATTGAAGGGCAAACTGGACGGCTACGCGATGCGCGTGCCGACGCCGAACGTTTCCGTGGTGGACTTTGTCTGCGAGACGGAGAAGGACACAACGGCCGCGGAGGTGAACGCGGCGCTGAAAGCTGCCGCGGAAGGGCCTCTCAAGGGCATCCTGGGCTACACGTCGGACCCGGTGGTTTCGAGCGACATGATGCGTAATTCGAACAGCTCCATCGTCGATTCGGAATTGACCAAGGTACTGGGCGGCAACATGGTGAAGGTTGTCTCCTGGTACGACAACGAGTGGGGCTATTCCTGCCGTGTGGTCGACCTGATCGTGTTCCTGGCGAAGAAAGGCCTGTAAGGACACCGCTTCACGGAATTGAGGTCCAGACGGGGTGTAAGCCGATTGGCTTGCACCCCGATTTCTTTTTTGAGACGGAGCGGCGGTTTCGCGCACCAATTATCTGGAAGCGCTATTGGGTATGAATTCCTTTCCGATGGTGCCGGAATCGCCGGATGGGGCGGGCCGGGCCACAATCTCGACAGGGTTTGCGAATATCGACGACATGCTTGGGACCGGGGGGTTGCCCACGGGCACGCTGGTGGAGCTATTCGGTCCTCCGGGAAGCGGAAAGACCACGCTGGCGCTGCATTTTCTGGCCGCGGCGCAGGAGCAAGGGGCGACCGTGGTCTTTATTGACGTGGAACGCAGCCTGGATGGGGCATGGGCGGCCGCCTGCGGCGTGAACCTGGAGGAATTGATTCTGGTATCGCCGGACCGGGGCAGTGAGGCAATGGCGATGCTGGAATCGCTGCTGCGCACCTACGCGGTGGATCTGGTGGTAATCGATTCGGCGGCGGCGCTCGTGTCCGACGAAGAACTGGAAGGGTCGCTGGAGGATGCGCCGGCGGAGTTGCAAAGCGATTTCCTGGCGCGCGTGTTGCGCCGCCTGCACACCCTGGTGGCGCGCTCGCGATGCTGCCTGCTGTTCCTGAACCAGACGCGGCAGATGGGAGGCGGGGAGCAACCTCCGGTGGCGGCGGGCAGCCGGACGCTGGCGCTGCATGCAGCCGTGCGCATGCGCGTGGAGTGCGCCCGTAAGATCCATGGCGGGTCGTATCTGCGGCTGACGACGGTGAAGAACAAGCTGGCGGATCCGTTTCAGGAAGCGGAACTCGAATTGCGGGGGCCGAAGGCATCGGCCATCGAGCGCAAGCCGCCGGCGAGGATCGGCGGAGTGCGCAAGGCGACCACTGGCGGGGCGGTGTAACGGTCAAAACATCGGCGGGGAGGAATGTTTTATCGCGAAAGGGCCTTCTGGCAAGGGTTTGAAGGCCGTCGCGTCAAAAAAAATCAATAAAAATAGGCGTTTGGGTGTGTTTTCTCTTTACAGCACGCCGGACAATCCCTTATGATGAGGTTGCATTGAGGCCGCCATGGCGCGGCACAGGCGTGTTTTCGGGCGCTAACCAGTGTTCCGCGGACACGCCCAACGTGATGATTGGGAGAATCCGAGAAGAGGTGTTATGGCCGACCGCATGACCCAAACGCAGTTGATTAAAGAGCTCGCCGCCGCCAGCGGCGTGGCTAACAAAGTTGTCAAGACGATATTGGAGACCTTCGCCGCGATTGCCGTTAAGGAAACGAAGAAGAACGGCGTATTCGTGCTGCCCAATATCGGCCGTCTGGTGCGCGTGGAACGCAAAGCGCGCATGGGACGCAACCCCGCAACGGGCGCCGCGATCAAAATCCCCGCCAAGAAGGTGGTGAAGTTCCGCGTTGCCAAGAGCGTGAAAGACGCAATCGTTCCGCCGAAGAAGAAGTAGCTGCTTCCGGCGAATCCAGTCCGGCAAAGAAAAACCCCGCGGCATGCATGTGCGCGGGGTTTTCTTCTTTAGGATATTTCCGAATGATGCGCCGCCCAAATTGCGGGCAGCACCAGGAAGCCTATGCCTGCTTCTTTTCTTCGGCGGGTTTCTGCTCTTCCTTCAAGGCGTTCTTGAAGTTCTTGATCCCTTCGCCCAGGCCCTTTGCCAAGTCGGGGATTTTCCTTCCACCGAACAGAAGCAAAGCAATGCCCAGTATCAGGACCAGTTCCATTGGGCCGATAGATCTCATTGGGCCTCCTTCAAATCGTCACTTCCATTGTATGAACCGATTTTTGGCTCCGTCAAGCCAC
>CAYOBO010000108.1:0-25908 GCA_964402295.1 uncultured Candidatus Solibacter sp.
TTCGCCTATGCGATGACGGACAAGATGGTGATGCGCGGCGGATACGGCATCAACAATACGCCGCCGATATCCAATGGCTTCGGCTTTGGCGGAACATTGGGCTTCAACGGGTCCATCGCCGTCAACGCAGGCAACACCCAGCGGCGATTTGCCGAAGACCCGGTGATGTTCCTGCATGACCGTTATCCCGACTTTACGGCCGTACTGCCCAATCGCAATCCCTCGCTCGTCAACAACCTCGGAACCGAGTATACCGATCCGGGCTCCAGCCGCCTGCCGTATGTCCAGAACTGGAACTTCGGCTTCCAGTTCCAATTGCCCGCCTCTTCCGTCCTCGAAGTGAACTACATCGGCAACAAAGGCACCCGGCTCATCATGAAGGGCTTCGACAATCTCAACGCCCTGCCGTTCACCACCGTGCAGCAGTATGGCGATCTGCTGCCTCGTCCGTGGACGCCGGCCAGCGGTGTGCCGCTTCCTTACGCCGGATTCACGGGAACCGTGGCACGCGCTCTCACTCCCTATCCGCAGGTCACCGGCATCAGCCAGCCGTTCCCGACATTCGGCACGTCAAACTACCATGGCTTGCAGGTGCAGTTGACTCGCCATTTCCGCAACGGGTTCTCCATCCTCGGCGCCTATACGTGGTCCAAATCGATCGGATTCACCGATAACGCCATCGATGCCGAAACACCCGCCGACCAGTTCAATCGCGGCCTGGAGCGCTCCATCACTTCGTTCCACTTCCCGCAGGTAGCCAAGCTCACCTGGATTTACGAACTCCCCATCGGACCGGGCAAGGCCCTCAATATCGGCGGCGTCGCCGGCAAGATCATCGGAGGTTGGCAACTCACCGGGAACCATCAGTTCCGCAGCGGTGCGCCGATCGGCATCGGCACCGGAGGCATCGCCAACCCCGTCGGCGCCGCGAGGCCGGATCTCGTCGCCGGTCAACCCATCATCGCCAACAGCGGCGCGGGCATCAATTTCCGCGGGGTCAACGGTGGCGCCACCTATCTGAATCGTGCGGCGTTTGCCAACCCGCCGGTTTTCCCTGGCGGCCAGAACGTTGTCCAGCGGCTCGGCACCGCCCCGCCGCTCCTTCCCAATATTCGCGACCGCCACTTTACCTACGAGGATCTGGGGATCTCGAAAAACTTCCGCATCCGCGAGGAAATGGGAGTGGAACTGCGCGGCACCTTCCTCAATCCCTTCAACCGGCATGGAATCGGCGGACTGGTGACCAGCATCGCCAACCCCTTCTTTGGCCAGTTTACGGGACAGCAGATCGGGGGACGGAATATCGAGCTGGCTATGCGAGTCACATTCTAGTGAGGAAACCAAATCGAGCCCCAACAAAAGACACACTAATCCTAATCTGATTACTGCAAAAGCTGCGGCGATTGACACGGCTGAAACATACGATTATCGTCTCTTTATGGAGTTGTCACACAACTCCAAATTGTAGAGGAGGTATCGATCCGCATGACCAGCCGTTGCTCGTGGCTGTTGTGTCTTCTGGCCCTGGCCCTGTATGGCCAAGGCGAACGTGGAATCTTCAATGGAACCATCTCCGATCCGTCAGGAGCGGTGATTGCCGGGGCGACGGTAAAAGCCCTGAATCTGGCCACCAACGTGGAAACTCCGGTGGAAACGACGTCTGCCGGTGTGTACCGCATGCCTTATCTGGCGCCGGGCACCTACCGCCTTACGGCCAGCGCGCCGGGTTTTAAGACTGCTGTGCGTGACAATGTCGTCCTTGCGGTGGCGCAAACGCTGACCGTGGATTTCGTTATGGAAGTGGGCGCGGTTTCCGACCAAGTCACCGTTTCCAGCGAACCGCCGCTGCTCGAAACAGGCACGGCCGAAATCGGCAGCTACGTCTCGAAAAAGGAATTCGACACTTGGCCCATCACCGTGGGCGACGGCCGCCGCCAGATCCAGCAGTTCATCTTCACATCCTTGCCCGGCACTGTCGGTGGCACCTTTCAAGGCTCCATCAACGGCGGCCAGAACTATTCGCACGAAATCCTCATCGATGGCATCCCTCTCGGACGCATGGACCTTCAGGGCGGCAGCAATAACGAGTTCAGCCCGACCGCCGAAGCCATCAGCGAAATGAAGATGCAGACCGGCGTCACCAGCGCCCAGTACAGCGGCGGCCAGACAGCCGTTGCCAACTTCGCCACCAAGAGCGGCACGAATCAACTGCACGGCAGCGCCTACTACTATGTGCAAAATGACGCCTTCCGTGCCAATAGCTGGAATAACAACGCCGCTGGCGTCAAACGCCAGCCATTCAAGCAGCACAACTACGGCCAATCCGTGGGCGGCCCTGTGCTGATCCCCAAAGTCTACAACGGTAAGAACAAAACGTTCTTCTTCCAGAATTTCGAACGGACCAAGGTCCGCGATTTCCAGTCCACCGGCTTCAGCACGCTGCCCATGCCCGAGTTCAAGCAGGGCAACTTCGCCCGTCTGTTCGATCCGGCATTTACGGGGAACTCCCGGTCCGGAAGCACGGTCGGAACCGATGCCCTAGGCAACCCGGTGCGGTTCGGCGCCGTCTATGACCCACTTTCCACGCAGACCGTCGGCACTACAGGTGTGCGAACGCCCTTCGCCGGCAACGTGATTCCGCGCTCCCGCTTCAGCCCTGTCTCCCAGAAAATCCTCGATGTGGGCATCGACGATCCGGTGTTCAACACCATGCTGAACAACATCCCCAACCTCGGCGCATGCTGTCCCTTCTTCGACGAAAAGATGCTGATGCTGCGCGGCGACCACAACATCAACACCTCGCACAAGCTCTACGCCATGTTCAGCCGCAACTTCCGCGAGCGGAACAATTCTCCCGGCGGCCGCTGGGGCGTCCCTCCCGGACTGCCGACCAACGTCTATCAGCTCCAGAACACGCCCGGCACCATGGGCCGCTTCTCCTACGATTGGACCGTCACGCCGACCTTGCTCAATCACTTCGCCGCCGGCTACAACCGCTTCGGCAATCTCAACCAGAGCGTATACGTCGATCAGGATTGGCCGGCCAAGCTCGGCATCGCCAACGTTCCGGGCACTCACTTCCCGGTTCTGACCTTCGGCGGTCAACCGTTCCAGGGCGGCGGCATCGGCGCCGGCGGACGTCTCGGCTCCGGCAATCGTGGCGGTTCCTATAACGGATCCACCATCGTCACCGATGACATGACCTACATTCGCGGCAAGCACAATATCCGCTTCGGTTTCGACCATCGCCGCTATTACCAGAACAATCGCAACAAGTCCGGTTCCGGCGACTTCAACTTCGCGCCAACCCAAACCGCGCAAATCGGCTTCTTGAACGAAACCGGCCACTCCTTCGCCAGCTTCCTGCTGGGCGCCTACAACAACACAAGCCGCGGGATTGCCGGCGCCAACTTCGGGCAGCGCTGGCGCAGCGTAGGCACCTACATCCAGGACGACTTCAAGGTCAATCGCAAGCTGACGTTGAACCTCGGCCTGCGCTGGGAGATCATCGGCGGACTGATGGAAGTTGCCGGCCGCATGTCCGGTTTGAGCCTGACCACGCCCAACCCGGCCGCCGGCGGGCGCTTGGGCGCCCTGGTGTTTGTCGACGACCTGGGCCGCAAGAGCTTCATGGATACCTATTGGAAGCAGTTCTCTCCCAAGCTCGGATTCGCCTACGCAATTTCCGACAAGTTGGTGATGCGCGGCGGCTACGGTATCAACAATACACCGACGGTGAACAATTTCACCTTCCCTGGAACGTTCGGATTCAATTCCACGATCAGCGTGAACTCCGGCAACACCCAACTGCGCTTCGCCGAAGACCCTCTGGGCTTCATCCACAACCCCTATCCCAGCTTCACGGGAACTCTGCCCGACCGCCGTCCCAACGCCGCCAACGGCCTCGGCATCGAATACCAAGCCGCCGATTCCGGCCGCTTGCCGTACGTGCAGAACTGGAACTTCGGCTTCCAGTATCAACTTCCCGCTGCCACCGTGCTCGAAGTGAACTACATCGGCAACAAGGGCACGCGCCTCATTGCCAAGGGCTTCGACAACCTCAACGCACTGACATTTGCCGAGATTCAACGCTACGGCGATATTCTGCCGCGTCCCTGGAATGCATCGAGCCCCATCCCGCAACCCTTCCCCGGCTTTGCGGGAACCAACGCACAGGCGCTCCGCGCCTATCCGCAGTTCACCAGCATCAGCCAGCCGTTCCCGAACTTCGGAAACTCCAACTACCACAGCTTGCAGGTGCAGGCCACGCGCCACTTCAAGGGCGGCGTCTCCATCCTCGGAGCCTATACCTTCTCGAAGGCCATCGGCAATACCGATAGCGTGATCGATGCCGAAGGCGTTGCCGACCAGTACAATCGCGGTCTGGAGCGCTCCATCACTTCGTTCCACTATCCGCAGTTCTTCAAGGCCACGTGGATCTATGAGCTCCCCATCGGCCCGGGCAAGGCGGTCAACGTGAGTGGGCTGGCAGCCACCCTGATCGGCGGCTGGCAGATCACCGGCAATCACCAGATCCGCTCCGGCAACCCGATCTCCATCGGCACCGGCGGCATCAACAACCCGCTCGGCACGGCTCGCGCCGACCTCGTGGCGGGCGTTCCCATTCTCACCAAGGCCGAACCCGTCATCAATTTCCGTGGCGTCAACGGCGGCTCCACCTACCTCAACCGCGACGCGTTCGCCAACCCGCCCGTCTTTGCCGGCGGCCAGAACGTCGTGCAGCGTCTGGGAACCCTCGGTCCGCTGCTGCCCAATATCCGCGACCGCCACTTCGTGAACGAGGATCTTGGCATCTTCAAGAACTTCCGGATCAAGGAGCAGGCCGGCGTGGAACTGCGCGGCACCTTCCTCAATCCGTTCAACCGGCACGGAATCGGCGGGTTGGTCACGGCGATCAACAACCCGTTCTTCGGCCAGTTCACGGGACAGCAGCGCGGGCCTCGCAACATCGAGCTCGCCATGCGTGTTACGTTCTAGGTTGTATGTGGTGGCAGCCGGATCCTTGTTCTCTCGCCATGGAACGGGCTCAGGCCGCCTACAACGAAAAGCGGTACGAAAGGGCGGCTTCGGATTTCGAGGTCGCCCTTTCCCTTTGCACCAACACAGAACCGATTTACCTCGCCTTGGGCCAGGCCCAGTTGATGTCCCGCCAGTTCGCCGAGGCCGTGCGCAGCTTCGCCAAAGTGAAGAACAGTCCCATCGCGCGCAAGATGGCCGGAGACGCGCTGTACCTCATGGGGAAGGACACCGAGGCCGAGGAGATGATGAAATCGGCCCTCGCCCTCGATCCCAATCACGAGCCCGCCATCTATGCCCTCGGCCGCATGTACTACCAGAGCAGCCGTTACCCGGAAGCCGTCGAACAGTTCCAGAAAGTCCTCGCCCGAGACCCCAAATCCTACCGCGCCCACGATAACCTCGGCCTCGTTTACGATGCCATGCATCAGGATTCCCTGGCCCTCAAGCATTTCTTTGCCGCCCTCGACCTGGTGATGAAGGATCATCCCGAATACGATTGGGCGCATGCCAATCTCGCCGATTTCTTCCTCAAGCGCAACGAGTTCGAAAAGGCGTTCCAACTGGCATCGGAAGCAGCCAAGCGCAACCCCGCCTCCGCCCGCAATTTCTTCCTCACCGGCAAGGCGCTCGCCCAATTGAACAAGGACGAACTCGCCCTCAAGTGGCTTCGCCAAGCCGTCGCCCTCGATCCCGCATACGGCTCCGCGCACTACCTGTTGGGGCAAGTTCTGCGCCGCAACGGCAAAGCGGAAGAGGCCGCCCAACACTTCGAGATTTTCAAAAAAGTGAACGTCAACGTGCGCACGCGACGCTAAAATAGATCGAATGATCGAATACCGCACCGGCAACCGTCTCGACATCGACCAGGTCATCGAGATGTACGTTGCCTCAACCCTGGGAGAACGCAGACCCGTCGGAGAACGCGAACGCATGGCCGAGATGGTGCGTCACGCCAACCTGGTCATCACCGCCTGGGAAGGCGATCTGTTGGTTGGCATCTCCCGGTCCATGACGGATTTTGCCTACGCCACCTACCTCTCCGACCTCGCCGTGCGCCTCAGCCATCAGCGCCACGGCATCGGCAAGGAACTGATCCGCCGCACGCAGGCCGCCGCACCGCGCGCCAACATCATTCTCCTGGCGGCCCCCAAAGCAGTGGAATACTACCCCCACATCGGCTTCACCCGCCACAACTCGGCTTGGATTCTGCCGGCCGGCGCTGCTATTGTTCCTTAACCTTCACCGTGCGGTCCACCGCGCCCGGCTCAACGGTTTGCTTCACACCGCTCGGCCAGAGAATCTCCACCGATGCGATCTTCGTCTGTGTGCCCAGCCCGAAGTGCGCCCGTTTGTCGTTGGCGGAAAGATAACTGGACGCGGTGGACACCATCGCGTGTTGTTCGTTGCCGTCGGGCGTAACCACGATCACCCTGGCTCCGATTCCGTCCCGGTTGCTCTTCACGCCTTCCAGTTCGAAGTCGATCCAGTGATTGCCGTTCGCCACGCGGCTGAGGATGACCACGGCTTCGCTGTCCAGGCAATTCACGGCCATATCCACCCACCCATCGTTGTTCAGATCGCCGAACGCTGCCCCCCGCGCCGCCAGGGGCTTCTCAAACGCCGGCACCTCCACGAACTTGCCCTTCGTATTGCGCAGCACCTTGATCGGTTCCAGATACGGCACCTTGGGCTGCGTGAGCATGATGTTATCCATCACGTGCCCTTGCGCCACGATGATGTCCTTCCACCCGTCGTTGTCGTAGTCCACCAGCTTCATCCCCCAGCCGGAGTTCATTCGCGTCGATGCGCTGATGCCCGATTGCGCCGAATAGTATTCAAACACGCCCCGCTTGTTGCGGTACAGCGCGTAGCGTTGCGAAGCCAGCGCGTTGATCAGCAGGTCCGGCCAGCCGTCGTTATTGTAATCGGCGAAGTCGATGCCCATGCCGCCATAGGTGTTGCCGTCGTCGTCATAGGCCACGCCGGCGTCGAATCCCATCTCCTGAAACTTGCCATCCCCCACGTTGTGAAATAGCTGCTGCGGGAATGAGTCGATCGCCACCGCGATGTCCACCCGTCCGTCACGATCGAAGTCCTCGATCGCAATTCCCAAGCCCTTGCCTTTCGCCGGCGTAAAGCCGCTGCGGTCCGTCCAATCCTCAAACGTGCCGTCGCCCTTGTTGTGGAACAGCAGGCTCGAAATCGGCTGGAACTGATCCGGATGGCAATACGAGCGATACCCCTCTTTCCGCGCCCCGCACCAGATATCCGGTTCGAAATCCCACTCCACGTAGCGCACCGCCACCAGATCCAGCCGGCCGTCGTGATCGACATCGGCAAACGCGGCGCTCGATGTCCAGCCCTTGCCCGCCACGCCCGCCTGCGCGGTGATATCCGTAAACGTGCCATCGCCGTTGTTGCGATACAGCGTGTTGCGCGGAAAGCCCGTGACATAGAGATCCGTGTCGCCGTCGTTGTCGAAATCCGCTGCCGTTGCACCCATGTCGTAAACGCTTCCCTTCACTCCAGCTTTCTCGGTGACATCCGCAAACGTGCCGTCGTGCTGGTTGCGGTACAGGCGGTTGAAGAACTTCGCATCCGTCTTCACAGGCACATCGCCGGCCTTCATTCCGTTCTTCAACTCCGCGCCATTGACGAAGTACAGATCCAGCCATCCGTCGCCGTCGAAATCGAGCATGGCCACGCCCCCAGTGGTCGATTCAATCAGATATTTGTGCGCCGTCTTGCTCGCCCGGTGCCGGAAAGCGACACCCGAGCGCGCGGTGATGTCCTCGAACAAGACAGGTCCGGCGGCGAACGCCAGGCAAGCGGAGAGCAGGAGCAGGCAGCGCATTTAGGCCCTCTGAAAGAACGTGTGCTTCGCCGCCCGGTACACTACCGAAAGCTCCGGCGTCTCCACTGCCCGCCGCTGCTTCTTCGATTCGAACAGGAACGCCAGCGCGCCCGTCGTGAGCAGCGTGCGCTCCACCGGATACGCCGGCTTGCCACTGACGAACATGTCTTCGATGCAGTACACCAACCCGTCGAAGTGCGGCAGCGGCCGGCCTTTCGGATTCAGTCCGAAGTACGTCGAGTCGAGTTGCGTGGCGCCCTTGCGGCGGCAGGCGAATGTCCAATCCGCGCCCGATGGCCCCAGGATGAGTCCCGCTGCCTTCAAGCCATCCTTGTAACGCAGTGCGAATAACACCGGCTTGCTCGCGGCCTGCTCGAGCGTCCCTTGCTTGCGGAACGGATTGCGGCTGTGCGCTTCCTCGAGCAACGGCCGGGCCCATTTCCCCTGTTCCCCGCCCAGCCATGCAAATACCCCGTCGCCGTCAATCCACTCCACCTGCGCGATGCCCGTCTCGCCACCGCTGCGGCGCTCGATCATGCACTGCATCGACTCCAGCAGGTGAAAGCCATAGGCGTCATGCGGGCCGTAGCCGAGCCCCACCGCCCCCTCCAACGGCGTATCGAGCGGTATCTCCAGCAGCGGCGTGCGGATCGTTACCGGAATCGACGAACCCGCCATCCACGGCACCTTCAGTTTCGCCGCCCGGTCATACAGCGCCTTCGCCTTCTGCCAGGAATAGGAGAGGTGTTTGTCGAAGAACGTGGGCGCCGAACGCCCGCTCGCTTCATACACGTCCAGAATCTGGTTGAATAGTTCGTAACGCGGATAAAGATGCTGCCCCAGGTCGTTCCAGGGATAGTTGCCGTGCTCCCCGACAAAGCACACCGCATCCACCGCCAGTTTGTCCCCGCCCAGCGTCAACGCTTCGCGAATGGTGGGGAACCGCCGGAATCCGAACCGCGCCGCCAGATCCGGCGCCATATCCTGCTGCGGGGATTGATCCGTGTACAAGGAGACGACCTGCGTGCGCGGCGCATGATGCACGCCGTTGGCCGAGTTCCCGCCCAGCAGCCTCCCGACAATCACATCGGCGTGGGCGTAGTGGCGGTATTCCGTCACAATTCCCGCAACCCGCGGCTTCTTGGCTGCGTCCAGCAACGGAGCCGTAGCCGCCCCCGCCGCTAGCCTCGTGAAATTTCTTCGGTCGATCGTCATCCTGTGTCTGTTGTATCAAACCTTGCATTCAAACAACGCGCCCTGCCTCCCGATATGCACCACAGGAGGAAGCTGCGGATATGAGAATCGGATACGGCGGAGCAGCACCCGCGCTGGCGCAGTTCTTCAGGCCCCCGGCGCAAACCCCAACCGGAAAACCCGAGTCCACCCAAAGTGTTTCCGGCGAACAATCCCGTTCGCTGCAACTCACCGTCAAAACCGCTGAGGGCGACACCGTAACCCTATCGGCTCGGGCGCTCGCATCCTTTGCCCTCGAATCCGGCCAGGGCCGGCGCAGCGCATCTTCCAGCCAGGAATTTTCCATCGCGGTCAGCGTCGAAGGCAATCTCAACCAGGAAGAACTCGCCGATATTCGTAAACTGGCCATCGCCTTGGGCAAATCCATCCGCCAGGCCGAACGTGGCGAACTCGGCAAATCGTTGCAAACCGTCGCCAAGGCCTCCGACGAAGACACCATCGCTGCATTCCAATTCCGCTATGAGAGGCGAACGGAATTGGAATACCGGCAAAATGCTTATCAACAGATCAGCGATTTAGCTTAAGACAAAAAAGAATAGAACTATTTCCCGCGGCGTACTAAAGCCGTACTATGTCGCTGCCGATAAGGTAGTAGAACGCGGAGATATTGAGGCCTATGGATCACGACGACCCATTCGTAACGACGCCAGGCGGGCAGGGTCCGGCGCCCCTCTCTTTTCTGGAGCGCGAGCGCTTCCCCAGACGCATGTTTCTTTCCTCCCTAGGCTTTGGCCTCCTGGCCGCTGCCCGCTGGGCCTACGACTCCATCGAAGGTATCGGCTCCATGGTCACCTTCGGACCGGCGCGGAATCTCGACTCCTACGCCGAGTTCGATTTTCAGAATACCGGCGACCTCCCCGGATGGACTGGCGTAAAAGGGCAAGATCCCGGATGGAAACGGGAGGAAGGCGCTGTGCGCCCCACCGGCCCACTTCTCTATCACCCCAGCATGAACGCCATCGCCGGGGAAGCCAGCTATATCGTACATGTTGCCAAGGGCGCTGCCTCGTTCATTCTGCATTCCGATCCCGACTTGAACAGCTTTTACTCCATTCGCGTGGCGCGCATCAAGAACGACTTCCTGGTTCGCGGCTACCTCGTGGAAGATCGCAGGGAAAAGCCCCTCCCCACTCCACCCATCACCCTACCCAATGCGGCAACGCGCGGAGCGCACCTCTGCACCGTCACCTTCGACGACGAAGTCATGTCGCTCAAAATCAACGGCGCCACCGTCTTCTCCGCGCAGGACGCCACGCTCCAAGGCGGTGTCATCGGATTGCTCGCCCGCAAGCAGGATGCTTTCTACGTCTTCTCGAGCCGTATTAAGCTGGCCTAGAGTGGACGAACCGATCCTTCTTCACGTCGCTCCGGCGCAAGCTTGGCACGCTGCCCTCGCGTCGGGACAATACCAGACACCCGATCTCCCGACAACCGGCTTCATCCATCTCTGCCGGCCTTCCCAACTGCCGTTCGTCCTGGAGAAATTCTTTCCCACCCGCACCGGCTTCCTGCTCCTCCGCATCGACGCCGCCAAGCTCCGCTCCCGGCTCGTCTACGAGCTCTCCGAGCCCGGCCAGCCGTCGTTCCCGCACCTCTACGGCCCTCTCAATGCCGATGCCGTGATCTCCGCCGACCCGCTCCCCGGCTAGCCCTATCGGATCGATGCCTCAGGCATCTCCATGCGCAATTGCGGATTCACCGGCATCCGGTCCGGCGAAGCCCCGGTCTCCACCAGCAACCGCGACAACTCCGCCTGCAACCCGGTGAGCATCTGTTTCGCCCCCGGATCGTCAATCAGATTCTTCGTCTCCGCCGGATCCTCCTTCAGGTGGTATAGCTCCGCCCGATGCGTCTCCGGCTGCCCTTCCCCGTTCGGATAATGAATATATTTCCACTCTTGAGACCGGACCCCTCTCACATTCGGCGTATACGGAAACTCATTCTCGAAATTGTATTCGTAAAGGAAGTATTTCCGCCATCCCGGATCGCCCATCGTCAGCAGCCGTTGCAACGAGCGGCCGTGCGTCTTGGGCAACGGCGCCGCGCCGCACATCTCCACCAGCGTCGGGGCCAGATCCAGATTCAGCACCATCTCCGGCCGCACCACGGGCTGCCGGATCAATTCCGGATACCGGATGAGGAACGGTATCCGAATCGACTCCTCCCACATCGTTCGCTTGTCGATGGAACCGTGCTCGCCGAGCAAGAACCCATTATCGGAGCAGAACACGAATATCGTATTGTCCAGTTCCCCCTTTGCGCGCAGCGTCTCATACAACTCACCCACGCTATCGTCCACCGAAGGAATCGTCGCATGGTAGGTCCGGATGAACTTCTCGAAGTCCTTCGTTCCATACAGCGGCCCATCGATGCCATGCCAGGTCTTCAGCCTTTCCTTCACCCACGCCGGCTTTCCGTCCAAGGTGGAATAGGCTGTCTTTGGCTTTTCCACCTTCACCGAATCGTATATATGCTCGTACTTCGGCTCCGGAATCCACACCCCGTGCGGCGCCTTGTGGCCCACGATGAGCAGGAACGGATCGTTGCCCGCCGCTTTCAGCCAGTCCACGGCCAGATTCGTCACCGCATGCGAGTAATACCCCGCAATCAAGGAACGCTTCCCGTTCACATTGAATTCGTTGTCGTTGTATTTGCCCTGTCCTTTGTGGCTTGCCCAGTAATCGAATCCCGGCCGCGCGTCGTCGTTCTGCTCCCCCATGTGCCACTTGCCGATATAAGCCGTCCGGTAGCCGGCCTCTTTCAAGGCGCGTGGATAGCTGGCCAACCCCGCCGGGTAATCCGTGAAGTTATTCTGCACGCCATGCGTGTGCGCATACAGTCCGCTCAGAAAGCTGGCCCGGCTGGGAGAACAAAGCGAAGTCGTCACGAACGCATTCTCAAACCGCACACCCTCGTTCGCCAGCCGGTCCAGATGCGGGGTCTTCAAGAACGGGTGACCCGCCACGCCGAGGCAATCCCAACGCTGGTCGTCCGTCATCACCACCACCACGTTCGGCTTTCGGGAAGACTGCTTCCGGCAGGCCACCGAGGCCGCGCCTGCCGCTAGAAAACTGCGCCGGGTTATCGTCATTTCGTAAGAACTCGTACTTTCTTCTAACAGGTAATAGGTAATTCTATCGAGAGATTCCACCCCGTGACGAATGGCATACTGAACTCGTCATGGACGTCCTTCTCCGCATCGGCGTGGCCCTTGCCGCCGGAGCCTTGTTCCGAATGCTGCTTGTGTTCGGCGTTCCCTTCGCTCTCGTAATGATCGGGTTGGTGGCCGCCGGAGCCGCCCTCAGCTACCGGCTCATTGCCAGCCGTGTATTCGTCGTCCTGTGCGTATCGCTGGGAAACTTCATTGCTTATATGATGACCCGCGACGCAGGAGCGGGAGAAATCACGGACAATCCTTCCCTCGCCACACTCGCCATGAACGCCGTCGCGCTGTTTCTTCCGCCGGCCATGCCCGCTCTCGGCTCCATCCTGCTGATGCAGTATGAAAAGCGCCAAGCCAGAATCGCCGCGGAAACCAAGGAACTCACGGAAGAAAGCCTGCTCACCGAAAACATCCCCCAAGCCAAGGATGCCGAGCTCGACTATGAGCGCATCCTTGCTACAGCCACAGATCCGGAAGAATCTTCCCCTTCACCAGTTCGCGCGGCTGGTTCAGGTGATTCCGCACTTCCATCTCGGGGTTGATCCCCAGCGCGTAGTACACGGTCGCCAGCAGATCGTTCGGATGCACCGGCTTTTCCTTCGGTGACGACCCCGTGGCATCGGATTCCCCGTACAGTTTGCCGCCCGGAATGCCCGCACCCGTAACCAGCGCCGTGTAGCAATACGGCCAGTGGTCGCGCCCGTCCGGCGAGTTCGTATTGCCCGACGTGCTCACGCCCATGCGCGGCGATCGCCCGAATTCGCCCACCGCCACCACCAGCGTCTCCTTCAACAGCCCGCGCTGATCCATGTCCTCCACCAGCGCCGACAACCCGGAATCGAGCACGGGGCAATGCAGGTTCTTCAACGGCCCGAAATTCGCCGCGTGCGTATCGAACGCATCCACCTCCGGATTGCCGTTCGCCACCGCCGGCCAGTTCACCTGCACGAAGCGCGTCCCCGCCTCAATCAGCCGCCGTCCCATCAACAGGCTCTGTCCGAACGTCGTCCGCCCGTAGCGGTCGCGCACCTTGTCCGGCTCCTTCGACAGATCGAATGCATCCCGAGCCTTGCCCGAAAGCACCAGGTCAAACGCCTTCGCGTAATACTCATCGATGGCCTGATCCTTCAGCGCCTTCTCCAGTTGCGGCATCGAGCCGTTGATTCCCTGCAACAACTCCAGCCGGTCCTTCAGCCGCTCCGGAGTCACTTCCTTGCGCAGCGCCAGATCGTCCAGCTTCACCGATTTGTTCGGATCCTGGTAGAACCGGTACGGATCGTAAGCTTTGCCCAAAAAGCCCGCCGCACCGCCCTTGCCGATCACATTCGATTCCTGAAGCGGCCGTGGCATCTCGACAAACGGCAGCACCGGCTCCTTCGGGGGCATCATCTTCGAAATGTGCGAACCGGCGGTGGGAAAATCGGCCGGCGAGGGCGGCTCCAACTGCCCCGACGGCGACACACGATCGGGCGGATACCCCGTCAGCATCTGATAGATCGCAGCCGTATGGTTGAACAATCCGCTCGGCGTATAGCTCATCGAGCGGATGAGCGTGTACCGCTTCACCTGCTCGGCCAGCTTCGGCATGTGCTCGGAAAGCTGTATTCCGGGCACCTTGGTCGCCAGCGGCTTGAACTCGCCACGAATATTGGATGGCGCATCGGGCTTCGGATCCCAGATGTCCAAGTGGCTCGGCCCGCCCTGGAGGAACACCATCAGCACCGATTTCGCGCTGCCGAATCCCTTGGCCCCATCCAGCTTCGCCGATGCGCTGTTAGCCGCCTGCGCCTTCTGCCAGCCGAAGAAATGCGGCAAGCTCAATCCGAAAAGCCCCACCGAGCCCGCGCGCAGCAATTCCCGCCGCGTCGGTCCATCGCACAACGAGCCTTGTTTCCCAGGAATGACGAGCATCCGTATCTCCTTCAGCCCAGCGTTCTGCCGCCATTATATACCCGCGTCCATTGCCTACAATAAGAGATATGCCCGAAGATCGAATTGTCATTGCCGGGCGCGAGTTCCGCTCGCGGCTCTTTGTGGGCACCGGCAAATACCGCAGCAACCAGGAAATGGCCCGCTGCCACGAAGCATCCGGAGCGGAAGTGGTGACCGTGGCCGTGCGCCGCGTCAACCTTACGGACCGCACCAAGGAATCGCTGCTCGACTACATTGACCGCTCGAAGTTCTTCATCCTTCCCAACACGGCCGCCTGCTACACGGCGGATGAAGCGATCCGCACGGCGCGCCTCGCCCGCGAAGTCGGCCTCTCCAATTGGGTCAAGCTCGAAGTCATCGGCGATGAAAAAACGCTCTTCCCCGACAACGAAGGCCTCCTCGAAGCCACCCGCGTGCTCACCAAGGAAGGCTTCGTGTGCCTGCCCTACACGACGGACGATCTCATCAACGCCCGCAAGCTGATCGATGCCGGCGCCGCCGCCGTCATGCCGCTGGCCGCACCCATTGGCTCCGGCCTTGGCATTCAGAACGAGAACAACCTGCGCATTCTGCGCGAGATGATCACCGAAGTCCCGCTCATCGTCGATGCCGGCGTCGGCACCGCCAGCGACGTGGCGAAGGCCATGGAACTCGGCTTCGACGGAGTGCTGCTCAACACGGCCATCGCCGCCGCCGACGATTCCGTGAAGATGGCCGAAGCCATGAAGTATGGAGTCCTGGCCGGCCGCCTTGCCTATCTCGCCGGGCGCATGCCGAAGAAACTCTACGCCACCGCCAGCAGCCCGCTCAGCGGCGTCGTGCGCTAGCGCAGCCAGACATTCACAGCATTCGAAGGCTCGCTGTCCACAATTACCTGCACCGTCACAATCCCCAGCCCCGACAGCGTCTTCGGCAGCAGCAGGTTCACTTGGTCCAACCCCGCAAACGTCGGCTGCAACCCCGCATACAGCACCGGGACACTTGACCCGTTCACCGTGGCGCGCACCGCCTCCAGGCTCGATGCGCCGCGAATCCCTGTTCCATACAAGGACAACACGAACTGCTCCGCCGAACTGCCCATATCGAGCGGCACGGCATTGCACGCCCCATCCACGCAGGCAAACGAAAGCTGGCTCGCCTGCGTCCCGTCCGCCGCCACGCGAATGCCCACTGCTGCCGCAACGCCCGTTCCCTGCGCGTTCGCCGTGAAGATCCCCGGCCGCACTCGCGCAATCTGCATCGTGCCCGCCGCCCGTGTCGCATTGCCCGCCACGATCGACACCGAAGCGTTGCCTTCGCGAGTCCCTGCCGGCACCACCATGTTGATCTGCCGCGGCGAGACATACACCAGAGGCGCCAGCCGCGGCGTCCCTCCCGAATCCGTCACCCGTACCTGAATCCCGCCGAGCGTCGTCGGCAGCAGCGATCCCGAGGGCTGCTCCGTGAACGCTGTCACCTCGCCGCTGAACAAGGTCACCAGCGAATCGGCGGCGGCAACCGGCCCTTGCAAGGTGGCCGACGACACCGCCCGCACGCTCAACTGCGGGATGCGGCACACATTCCCGCCATCGACGAATGTCCCCGAGTTGACAACCATCGCCATCTCCGCGAATACCTTCGCCGGTGAAGCCGGGCTATCGTAGCCGAGCGGCGCCAGCCAGTTGCTCCCCGCCGGCGGGCAGCCCCACGCGTTGCAGCGCAGGTCCACGAGCAACGCCGGGAAGTACATGGTCTGAATCAACTCATCGCCCGTCACCGGATCCAGTTCATACAGCGACATGAAGTTGTTCGTGCGCGAGTAGTTCCGCACCTCGTTGCAGCCGCCGCGGTCGAGAGACTCGCTGCCCGGCGATGCCGACGGGCAGGCCACGCCGATATCCACGGTCTGCGTCCCCAGCACATTGATTCCTGTCGTACTCACCTGCTCGGTGCAGTCCTTGGCGTTGTACAGCGTGCAGTTCGGCGGCTGGAACCGTGTGTTGGTGGTGCAACTGTTCCACTCATACCAGCCGTCGCGGCACACGTTGCGGCACGTGCCGTCGTTCTCGCAGATGCGCATGTCGTGGCACCAGCCATCGAACTGCCTGCCATTCAGCTTGCCGCCGAAGTTCGACGTCACGCCCCAATTGCCGAAGGGCGCCGAATGCAGGGGATCGGGGCACTCGGCCGACACCGGACCCATCACCCGGCGCTCGCGGTTCAACCCGGCCACCGACAGCCGGCATACCTGCCCGAACAGGGGAGCCACACCGATGAGTACTACAGCAACAGGAAGCAGCATCCGCTACAGCACGCCATAATAGCGCGCCATCCAATAGGGCAGGATGTAGTCGATGCCTGCTCCTTCGATATTGCCGGCGCCGCCCCCATAGAGAAGGAACGGGCTGCGCTGCCAGAGGAAGTCCGTGCGCACGCGCTGCGGCACGGGGATGGGTTCGCAGGCGCGGTCTTCTTGCCAGCACGATGGATACGTCCCGCGCCAATCCACGGCTTCATCCCTGCGCGGACGCAGCAGCCACTCATCGAGCAGCCGCCGCGTCTCGGCGTCGCGCTGCGCGCCGGCGCCCTGGATGCCACGGTCAATCATGTTGAAGTGCGCGTTGCCGTGGCCGTCCAACGTGCGGCGCAGCAGCCGGTACGCATCGGTGTACCAGCCCTTGTAGGTGCGGTTCCCTTCCCAGCGGATCAGGTGATAGAAGGTCAGCACGTCGAGATTGAATTTGAAGTAACTGTTGTGAGGATCGGCGACCTCGGCCACAATCGGAGCACCGGTCAGGCCGCCTTCGAGGAAGCGCTGCCAGCCATACTTCGAGCCGTACCGCGGGTTGTTCACTTTCGCTCCGATCGACAGCAGGCTCAGCTTCTGATCGGGCCGGAACCAGAACACGGTGCTGGTCTCGCCATCGGGCCCCTTGATGGCCCAATCGTCATCGAGCAACCGGTCAAGCATCCGCGTAATCAGATCCCTGGCCGTGTTGCGCACCCCGGCATCGTCGATCACCTCCCACGCTACGGCGAGTCCGAAGAAGGCGCCCACATACTGATCGCGCGACGTGTTGCCCACCCAATAGCAAGGCCTTCCGAGACACGTGCCCTCGCCGATCTTGTGGTGCGACTCCTCCTGCACGATGCCCGCCGCGAATGGCGAATCCTTGGGCACGATGCAGCGGGCGAGGCTGTTGTTGCCGGTCACATCGACGAGGCTCTTGATTCCGGCGGCCGCGCCCAGCGCATAGCGCAGCGCCTCGGGGTTGCGCGTCACCCGGTAGCGGAACGCTTCGGCGGCGAGATAATGGCCGGTCCAGATGGCCGAGTCGCCACAGCGGGTGTAGCCGGTGACGTTGCCGTTCCGGTCGAGAAACGGATCGAGGATCGTGCCGAAAGGTTGGTGCCTGGCCTGGATGTTGGCCGAGATGGCGAGAGCATCGGCTTCCGCCGCCGGCGCCGGAACCATCATCAACACGAACGAGACTGCAAGTCGGTACACTACTGCTGAACTCCTTATTGTCCCGGACGCGGCTAATTCCAACGTAGCATATACTGGTCTTCTTCCCATGAGAACCCTAGCTGTTGCTCTGCTGTTTGTCTCGATCGCGTACGCCCAGCGCGACCGTTCGCACGGGCGCTCCACGGTCATCAGCCAAGGCGGGATCGTGGCCACCAGCCAGGTGCTGGCCTCGCAAGCCGGAGCGCAGATTCTGGCCCAGGGGGGCTCGGCGGTGGATGCCGCCATCGCGGCCAACGCCGTGCTGGGCGTGGTCGAGCCCGGCATGGACGGCATCGGCGGCGACCTGTTCGTGCTCTATCGCGAAGCGAAGACCGGCAAGCTGCACGGGCTCAACGGCAGCGGCTGGGCGCCCAAGGGCCTCACGCGCGAGTACCTGCTCCGGAAGGGCCACAAGACCATGCCCGGCGAAGGCATCGACAGCGTCTCCGTGCCGGGCTGTGTCGATGGCTGGGCGAAGATGCATGAGCGCTTCGGCAAGCTGCCCTGGAAGACGCTGTTCACCGCCGCCATCCACTATGCCGAGCATGGCTTCCCGATTCAGGAGATGGACTCGGCATCGTGGGACTCGCCGCGCATGAAGGGCCGGGCCGAGAGCAAGGCCGTGTTTCAGCCCGAGGGCCGCGCCCCGCGCATGGGGGAGATCTTCCGCAACCCGGGTCTGGCCAAAGCTCTGAAACTCATCGCCAACAACGGCCCGCGCGAGTTCTATCAGGGCGAGTTGTCGCTGTCGATCCTCAACACCGTCCGCAAGCATGGCGGCGTGATGAACGCCGAGGATCTGGCGCAGTTCCAATCCGAGTGGGTCACGCCAATCTCCACGGACTATCGTGGCTGGCGTGTGTCGGAGCTGCCGCCCAACGGACAGGGCATCTCGGCGCTCATCATGCTGAACCTGATGGAGCGCTTCCAACCGGGTCCTGTCACCATGGATGCCGAGTGGCTGCACACGAAGATCGAGGCCATGAAGCTCGCCTATTCCGACCTTGGCGCCTACGTGGCCGATCCGAAGTATGCCACCGTACCCGTGGATCCGCTGCTCGCGAAACCCTATGCCGCGGCGCGCGCCAAGCTCATCGGCAAGCAGGCCAATTGCGACGCCAAGCCGGGACAACCCATCGCCAGCGACACGACGTATCTCGCGGTGGTGGACAAGGAGGGCAACATCGCCAGTTGGATCCAGAGCGTGTCCTCGCTGTGGGGCTCGGGGATCGTGGTGGATGGCATGGGCTTCCATCTGCACAACCGCGCCGCGGGGTTCACGATGGATCCGAAGCATCCCAACGTCGTGGCCGGGCGCAAGCGGCCCTTCCATACGATCATCCCCGGCATGCTGGAGAAGGGCGATATCCACATCGGCTTCGGCATCATGAGCGGCGCCAACCAGCCGCTCGCCCATGCGCAGTTCGTATCCAACTACGTGGACCATGGGCTGAACCTACAGGCCGCGCTCGAAGCGCCACGCTTCACGAAGGGCAACGCCAAAGGCTGCAACGTGACCATCGAGTCGCGGGTGGGCATCGCCGCCATTCAGGGACTCTCCGCGAAGGGCCACCTGCTGGATGTGCGCGGCGAGCATTCCACGCGCATGGGACGGGGCAACGCGGTGCTCTACGATGCGAAGAACAAGGTCACGATGGGCGCCTCCGACTCGCGTGCCGACGGGGCGGCGATCCCCGAGCCACTGCGCTGATTCCCGCCCCGACTTGCATTTTGCTCCCCATTTGAGGCAAGCTAATGGGTTTTCCGCAGTAATCAGGGAGCTATGCGCGTAAGGGTCCTCTATCACGACCACTGTTTCGACGGCGCCGCCTCGGCCGCGTTCTTCAGCCGGTTCTACCGGGACCGCTTCGCGCCCGATGCCGAGTTCCACTATACCGGCATGGCGCACAAGGCCTCGCAACTGTTCGAAGACAGCCTGTTCGACGGCGATGAGAACGCCATCGTCGACTTCAAGTACTCGCCGCATCCGAACCTGACGTGGTGGTTCGACCATCATCAGAGCGCCTTCCTCAGCCAGGAAGATGCGGACCACTACCAGCGGACCAAGTCCGACAGGAAGCTCTATGACCCGGACTTCCGGTCGTGCACCAACTTCATCGCCACGGTGGCTCGCGAGAAGTGGGGCTACCACGCCGACGATCTCGACGATCTGGTGAAGTGGGCGGATATCATCGACGGGGCGCAGTATGCGAGCGCCGAGGAAGCAGTGGCTCTCGGTGCGCCGGCGATGAAGCTGACGCTGGTCATCGAAGCCGCCAAAGGCAGCGGCATCGTGCAGAAGATCATCCGCTGGATGATGCAGGAGAAGCTTCAGGCGATCATCGACAAGCCGGAGATTCAGGAGCTGTTCCGTCCGCTGCATGAGCGCCACCTGCGCTCCATCGGCATTATCCAGCGCAAGTCCGTCCATGAGGGCGGAGTGGTGTTCTTCGACCTGGTGGGCGAGGAACTCGACGGCTACAACAAGTTCATCCCCTACCACCTGTTTCCGGACTCGCTGTACACGGTGTCGGTGAGCGTGTCGACGTTCCGCACGAAGGTATCGGTGGGCTCGAACCCCTGGGCGCCGCGGCCGCTGAAGCACAACCTGGCCACCATCTGCGAGCGCTACGGCGGCGGCGGGCACGCCAAGGTCGGGGCGATCAGCTTCGAGATCAACCAAGTGGAAGAGGCGCGCAAAGCAGCAGCGGAGATCACCGCCGAGTTGCAGACCTAGCGCCGCTGGGGGGGCGCTCAATCGCCCATGTTCTTGAGCTTGTCGAGGGTCAGTGTGGACGGGCGCTCGATGCGCTGGAGCAGCTTGTCGACGTACTTGGCGAGGATGTCGCATTCGAGGTTGACGCGCTCGCCGGGGCGGCGCGAGCCGAGCGTCGTGTTGCGGAAGGTGTGGGGCACGATGGTCACCGAGAGCACGCCGCCTTCGATGGAAGCCACGGTGAGGCTGATGCCGTCGATGGCCACGCTGCCCTTGTAGACGAGGAACTTCTCCACATCGGGCGGAACGCGGACCTGTAGCCACCAGTTGTCGCCGCCGAGGGCTTCGAGCGAGAGGAACTCGCCGGTGGCATCCACGTGGCCCTGCACGATGTGGCCGCTCAAGCGTCCGCCGGCGGCGAGCGAGCGCTCGAGGTTGACGGGCGAGCCCACGCGCAGATCGCCGAGGTTGCTGCGCTTGAGGGTCTCCGGGGCAAGGTCCGCCGAGAAGCTGCCGGGGCGGAGGTCGATGGCCGTGAGGCAGACTCCGTTGGTTGCGATGCTGCAACCTTCGGTGGCGTCTTCGAGCACCGTGCGGCATCCGACGATGAGGCGTGAGCCGGCGGCCTGGGGCACGATGGCCCGCACGGTGCCGAGTTCTTCGATGATTCCTGTAAACATGGGGCGCTACTTCACGAGGTAGGATTCCACAGCGAACTCGTCGGGGGGGATCTTGTGCAGGGTCACGTTGTGGAAGAGGATGGCGTCGCTGCGGCGCTGGCGGCCGGGGCCTCCGGCGACGGGCAGCGACTTCAGGCCTCCCAGGATCTTCGGGGCGTAGTAGAGGAAGAGGCGGTCGACCACGCCCGATTCGAGCGCGGCCCAGTTGACCATGCTGCCGGCTTCGATCATCAGCGATTGATAGCCACGCCGGCCGAGCCATGCCACGAGGTCGTTCAGGTTGGTGCGGCCGCCGGCGCCGTCCAAGGTGACGACCTCAACTCCGAGAGCTTCGAGCGCTTCGCGCCGTTCGGCGCTGGCCGCCGAGGTGGTGACGACCAGCACGTCCTTCTCGCAGGAGGTGACGATCTTCGAGGTCACGGGCAGGCGGAGCTGCGAGTCGAGCACGATGCGCAACAGCGGGCGGCTGCGCGGCAGGCCGGTTCGGTCGGTGAGCAGGCAATCGTCGGCGAGGACTGTGCCGATGCCGGTGAGGATGGCATCCGAGGCATGGCGCAGCGTCTGCACGTGGGTGCGCGCGGTGAGGCTGGTGATCCAGCCGTCGTTGTCGTAGGGCGCGGCGATCTTGCCATCGAGCGTCACGGCGGACTTGAGGGTGACGAAGGGCAGCCCGGTCTTCATGAAGTGGAAGAAGGCCTCGTTGAGCTTACGGGTCTCGGCGGCGTGATGCTCATCGATGACCACTTCGATGCCCGCTTCACGGAGCTTGCGGAAGCCTTCGCCGGAGACCGCGGGGTTCGGGTCTTCGATGGGCGCGACCACCTTGGCGATGCCCGCGGCGATGACGGCATCGGCGCAGGGGCCGGTGCGTCCCTGATGGGAGCAAGGCTCGAGGGTGACGTATAGCGTCGCACCGCGGGCCTGTTCGCCGGCCTGTTCGAGGGCCACGATCTCGGCATGCTTCTTGTCGGCGTAGACGTGGAAGCCTTCTCCGAGAATGACGCCGCCGCGTTCGACGACGGCTCCGACAGTGGGGTTGGGGCTGGTCTGTCCGACGCCCAGCCGGGCGAGGTCCAATGCTCTGGCGAGGAAATCCGGCATGTCGATTACTTGGCGGCGAACAAGGACTCGACGAACGCTTCGGGGTCAAAGGGAAGCAGGTCGTCGATCTTCTCGCCCACTCCAATGTAGCGGATGGGCAGGTTGAGCTCACGGACGATGGCAACGACGACGCCGCCTTTGGCCGTGCCATCGAGTTTGGTGAGCACGATGCCGGTGACGCCGCTGGTCTGGGTGAAGTGGCGGGCCTGTTCGAGGCCGTTCTGTCCGGTGGTGGCATCGAGGACGAGCAGCACTTCGTGCGGGGCATCGGGGATGACTCGTTTGGCGGTGCGGCTCATCTTCTCGAGCTCGGCCATGAGGTTGGCCTTGTTGTGGAGGCGGCCGGCGGTGTCGACGATGACATAGTCGGTCTTGCGGGCCTTGGCGGCGCTGAGGGCATCGAAGAGCACGGCGCTGGGGTCGGAGCCCTGCTGCTGGCGGATGACCTCGGTGGACGTGCGCTGGCCCCATACTTCGAGTTGTTCGATGGCGGCGGCGCGGAAGGTGTCGGCGGCGCAGAGCAGGACGCTGCGTCCTTCGGCCTTGAAGCGGTGGGCGAGCTTGCCGATGGTGGTGGTTTTGCCGGCTCCGTTGACGCCGACGACCATGAGGACAGCGGGCGGAGTGGAGACCGTGGGGATGGGGCGTTCGGCGCCTTCGAGGACTTCGAGGATGCGCCGGCGGATGAGGCCTTTCAGTTCGGCGGCGTCGTTGAGCAGCTTGCGGTCCACTTGCTGGCGGATGCCATCGAGGATCTCGGTGGCGGTGCGCACGCCGATGTCGGCGGTGATGAGCGAGTATTCGAGCTCTTCGAGCAGGTCGGCATCGATCTCCTTCTTGCCGTGGATGGTGTCGTCGATCATGGACACGAACCCGGCGCGGGTCTTTTCGATGCCTTGCTTCAGTCTCTCGAGGAGATTCGGCTCCTCACCGGGAGAGGAACCAAAAAGGGATTTGAACATGGCGGTTTGGGGCGAACTTTGATTGTAGCTTCGATTGGGGCCGCTGGTACAATTGAAACGCCAAACGAGATGCAGCAGATCGGGCGATACAAGGTGGTCAGGGAGATCGGACGCGGCGCGATGGGCGTGGTGTATCTGGCCGAGGACCCGGCGATCGGGCGGACGGTGGCGATCAAGACGATCCGGCTGAGCGATGCGCCGAGCGATGAAGAGCGCAAGTTCCTGCGGGACCGGCTGTTCCGGGAAGCGCGGTCGGCGGGCATCCTGTCGCACCCGGGCATTGTGACCATCTACGACATCTACGAAGAGAACAACGTCTGCTACGTGTTCATGGAGTACGTGGACGGGCCGACGCTGGAGAAGCTGATGCATGGCCCCGAGCCGGTGGACGGCAAGCTGGTGCTGCATGTGCTGGAGGAGACGGCGGCGGCGCTGGACTACGCGCACTCGAAGGGGATCGTGCACCGGGACATCAAGCCGGCGAACATCATGATCGCATCGAGCGGGGCGGTGAAGATCACGGACTTCGGGGTGGCCAAGTTCACCTCGCAGCAGGCGACGAACACGGGCGTGCTGCTGGGGACACCGAGCTACATGTCGCCGGAGCAGATCTCGGACCTGAAGATCAGCGGGCGGTCGGACCAGTTCTCGCTGGCGGTGATCGCCTATCAACTGCTGGCGGGGGATCGGCCGTTCACGGGGGAGACGCTGCCGGGGCTGATGTTCAAGATTGTGAACGAGGAGCCTGCGCCGCTCCAGCGGCTGAACGCATCGCTGGGCGCGGGTGTGGACGTGGTGATGCGGAAGGCGCTGTCCAAGGATCCGGCCGAGCGCTACGAGAGCTGCCAGTTGTTTGTGAAGGCGCTGCGCGGGGCCTGCGAGGCGAAGCCGAACTGGAAGCCGATGGCGGCGGGGCGATTCGGCAGCGAAGAGACGGTGGCGGAGCCCGCGGTTGCGGCGGCGGGTCCGGTGGCGCTTCCGAAGCGGGCGCCCGCGGCGTTGGAGATGGACGAGCCGGAGCCACAGCGGGAGCGCAACTGGTGGCCGATTGTGCTGGCGGGGCTGGTGCTGGTGTTCGGGATCTGGGGTTTGAGCCGGCTGATGTTGGAGAAGTGGGTGCGGGAGCCGGAGGCCAAGCGCAAGGCAGCCATTGCCGCGGCGGCGCTGGAGGAGGCGAAGAAGAAGACGGAGGATACGCGTCCCTCGGCGATGGGGCCGACGCCGCCTCCGCAGCCGGTGGAGCCGACGCCTGTGCCCACGCCGATTCCGACGCCGATTCCGACGCCGGCTCCGACGCCTGTGCCTCCGCCACCCAAGCGGGAGCGCGTGGAGCGGGCGAGGCCCACGCCAACGCCGGCGCCGGCGCCGGCCAAGGATGCCGAGGTTCGCGTGGTGACGAATCCTCCGGGGGCGAAGGTGATGTTCGACCGGCAGCCCAAGCTGATGTGCACGACGCCTTGCACGATGACGCTTCCGGCCGGGCGGCACACGATGGTGGCGATGCTGGACGGGTACCGGAACCAAAGCCGGATCCTGCTGGTGCCGGAGGAGACTTCGGTGGCCATGGTGCTGGAGCAGGCACTGGGGACACTGCGGGTGGTGACCACGCCACCGGGTGCGACGGTGGTGATTGACGGCGCGGAGCGGACGGAGAAGTCGCCGACATCGATCACGCTGCCGGCGGGGCGGCACAAGCTGGAGGTACTGCGGCAGGGCTTCGCCAAGCAGGAGCAGGAGATTACGATCAAGGACCGGGTGACGACGTTGATCGAGTTTTCCTGGCAATAGAGACACTGGTCCTGTCCTCAAGAATGGGTATTCGATTTTCAAAGATCAACCGCGGCTGTGGGAGATGTGCGAGGCCCGATCAGAGCCTGATATCGAGGTTTGGCGGGCCGTTGCTGGGTTCGTTTTGCAGAGTGGGTTCGCCGTCTTCGATATCGTCTTCGAAGTCTTCCGGGGCATCGTCGATGGGCAGGCCGTAGATGTAGCGTTCGAGGACTTTGACACGGAAGGCGAGATCGGAGTTGCTGTCTTCGGCGGGGTGCTGCTCCCGGGGTTGGTTCTTGCGGAGGGTGAAGAGCATCTTGAGGGCTGAGTCGAACTGGCGCTGGAAGTGCCTCTCATAGCGCAGGCAGAGCTGGAGGGTGTTGCTGTTTTCGGCGAGCTTCTGGAAGGCATCGGCCATGGGGTTATGGGTGAGGTTGTTCATGTCGATCTGGCTGCACTGGAGGCGAGCGGCATAGTCGCGGACACGGCGGAGGCGGAGCTCGGCGTCGGCCATTTCGCGGACGTAGCGGCGCTCGGTTGGGGTGGTGGGTTTGTGCTCTTCGGTGAAGTCGGCGAGCAGGGCGTTGAATTCGTCCTGGTCCTCGTCGGGGAGCAAGGCGATATTGGTGAAGAAATTGTGTTTGCGCGCGTTTTGGCTGGAACGCTGTTTTCCTTCGGCCGTGACAGGCCCCTGCGAGAGCTTGCCATTCCGGCGAGCTGCATCGGCGTGGAGATTGGAGGAATTCATCTCTGGTGACTCCTGATCCGGTTATCGCATGGAGGGAATCGGGAATTCGGGGATTTGGGGATGGATTGATTGGAAATAAAGGAAATATAGTTTTTTATTTTTGTGACCGGGATCACACGACGTCGGCAAAGGTGCGGCGGAGGCGGGCAAACCAGGCGTGGCCGAGGAGGAAGACGGCGATGGCGAGGGTCCAGAGCTTGA
>CAYOBO010000109.1:0-25882 GCA_964402295.1 uncultured Candidatus Solibacter sp.
AGGCTTCTCGAACCAGAACTCGATGACTTTGCCGCGGACGATGTAGCACAGGTAGTACTCCCAGAAGCGGCGGAAGCGGGGAAATGTGTTTACCAGGATTTCGAAGCCGAGGTAGCGCCAGAGGGCGAGCAGCTTCACTTTGACGGAGACTTCGCGGAACCGGACCGGGGAGTAGTAGCCGAAGCCGGCGTTGTCCTCGCCGAAGTAGCGGAAGGAATAGCTGTTGAGGTGCCAGCGGTGCGTGGGGTCGCAGAAGGAGCTGAAGTCGGTGTAGTGCGGGGTGGCGAGGTAGGCGCGGCCGCCGGGTTTGAGGAGGCGGTGGAATTCCTCCATGGTTTTGATGACGTCGGCGACGTGCTCGATGACGTGGATGGCGCGGACTTCGTCGAAGGCAGCGTCGCGGAAGGGGTAAGGGAAATGGTCGAGGTCGCAGAGGACGTCGGCCTTGCCGGCCGGGTTGCGGTCGACGCCGATGGCGCCCGGGAACTTGTTGCGGCCGCAGCCGACGTCGAGAATTCTCACCCATTCTATGGTAGCTGGCGGGAGGCCCTGTGAGGTGGACAACGTGTTACGCTTGACGGTCAGATATGTCCGCAACGCGTGAAAAAGCACAATTGATGAGCGCTTCCGAGATCGATCGGACGTTGGTCCGGCTGGCGCATGAAATTCTGGAGAACACGGAGAATCTCGACAAACTGGCGTTCATCGGGATCCGGCGGCGCGGCGTGCCACTGGCCAGGCGCCTGGCGGCGAAGATCAAGTCGCTCGAGAACCGCGAGGTTCCCGTGGGGGTGCTGGATATCAACCTCTACCGCGACGATCTTTCCACGGTGGGACAACAGCCGGTAGTGAGCGCGACGGAGATCCCGTTCTCCATTGTCGGGATGGATATCGTGTTGACGGACGATGTTTTGTACACGGGGCGTACGATCCGGGCGGCGCTCGATGCATTGTTCGACCATGGGCGGCCGGCGAGGGTGCAACTGCTGGCGCTGATCGACCGCGGCCATCGCGAACTGCCGATCGAGGCACGCTACGTGGGGCGCATGGTGCAGACAACCAAGAATGAGATCATCGAGGTCAAGTTCAACGAAATCGATGGTATGGAGAAAGTGCTGCTGGTAGAGCGCACGGATTGACGAATGGCAAAGGGACTGTTAGGGATCGAAGACACCCCGCGCGAAGATATCGAAGCGATCCTGGCGCGGGCGAAGGATTTTCAGCCGCTCCAGAACCAAAGCAACAAACGCCTGGATCTGCTGCGGGGACGAATGATCGTGAATCTGTTCTTCGAGGCATCGACGCGGACACGCACGAGCTTCGAGATCGCCGCCAAGCGATTGGGAGCAGACGCGGTCTCGATTACGGCGTCGGGTTCGAGCGTGTCGAAAGGCGAATCGCTGGTGGACACGCTGAATACGCTGGCGGCGATGAAGCCGGATGCGATCGTGATGCGGCATGCCGCATCGGGGGCTCCGCATTTTCTGTCGCGCTATCTGCCGACGCCGATTATCAACGCGGGGGATGGAACGCATGAGCATCCCACGCAGGCGCTGCTCGATGCGCTGACGATTCTGGATCACCGGGCGTCGCTTGAACAACTGCGGGTGGCGATCATCGGCGATATCGTGCATAGCCGGGTGGCGCGCTCCAATATCCATCTGCTGTCGAAGTTCGGGGCCGATATTGTGTTGTGCGGGCCGGCGTCGCTGTTGCCGCCGGATATGGCGCGGCTGGCTCCGGGGGTGCGGCTGACGAACAACATGCGCGAGGCGATCGACGGCGTGGACGTGATCATGATGTTGCGCGTGCAACTGGAGCGGCAGAATGAATCGCCGTTTCCGGCGAGCGAATACTACCCGTTTTACGGGCTGCGGGTGGAGCATCTGCATCTGGCGAAGCCGGATGTGCTGGTGATGCATCCGGGTCCGATTAACCGCGGGAGGGAGATTGCATCGGATGTGGCGGATTCGCAGCGTTCGGTGATCCTGAACCAAGTGGAGAACGGGATTGCCGTGCGGATGGCCGTGCTCGAAAGGATCATGAACTGAGCCATGTCGAAGTTACTGATCAAGAATGGGCGGGTGATTGACCCTGCCGTGAAATTCGAGGGAACGGCGGATCTTCTGATCGAGGGAGACCGCATTGCCGGGTACGGAAAGAATCTCGATGTGGTGGGCGCGGAGGTATTCGATGCCTCGGGGATGATTGTGGCTCCGGGGTTCATCGACATGCATGTGCATCTGCGCGAGCCGGGGTTCGAGCATTCTGAGACGATTGAGAGCGGCTCGCGGGCGGCGGCGGCGGGCGGATTTACGTCCATCTGTTGCATGCCGAATACACAGCCGGTGAACGATAGTGCGACGGTGACCAGCTACATTGTGGAGCGGGCGCGGCGCAATGCCGTGGTGAACGTGTTTCCGATCGGCGCGATCACGAAGGGAAGCGCGGGCGAGGAACTGGCTTCCATCGGATCGATGAAGAAGGCCGGTATCGTGGCCGTGTCCGACGACGGGCGTCCGGTAATGAACGCGCGGGTGATGCGGCGGGCGATGGAGATGGCGCATAGCTTCGGGCTGCCGGTGATCGACCATTGCGAGGACCTGCATCTGAGCGCGGGCGGCGATATGCACGAGGGATTCACGTCGGTGAAGCTCGGGCTGCGCGGGATTCCGGCCTGTTCGGAAGACGTGATGGTGGCGCGGGATATTTTGCTTGCCGAGGTGACCGGTGCGCGGTTTCATGTGGCGCACATTTCGTCGCGCAACTCGATTGCGATGGTGCAGCATGCCAAGGCGATGGGGTTGCCGGTGACAAGCGAAGTGTGCCCGCATCATTTCGCGTTGTCGGATGAGGATATCATTCCCTACGACAGCAATTTCAAGATGAAGCCGCCGTTGCGCGGGCGCAGCGACGTACGGGCCGCCGTGGATGGGATTGTTTCGGGAGCGATTGACGCCATTGCGACCGATCACGCACCGCATCCGGGCAGCGAGAAGATGCAGGAGTTCGAGCGCTGCCCGTTCGGGATACTGGGATTGGAGACGGCGATTGCGCTGTCGCTGGAAACCTTTGTCGAGGGCGGGCGCATACCGCTGGCGAAGCTGGTGGAGTTGTTCACGGTTGCACCGGCGCGCATCCTGAACCTGGAGCGCGGGACACTGGCCGCGGGGCGGCCGGCGGACGTGACGATTTTCGACACGGCGGCGCCGTGGAAGTACGACGTGAACAAGTCGCATTCGAAGAGCAGGAACACGCCGTTCCATGGGCGTGAGTTTCGCGGCGGGCCAGTGGCCACTGTCGTGAATGGACGCTTCGTATGGAGAAGAGACAAGGAGTAATTCCAATGCCAGGACCCCGGCCGGACCGCACACCGTGGATCGCGGTGCTCATGATCGTGTTGTTTTTCGGGCTGAGCATGGTCCGGAAAGTGGCGGGGTGGGTGCTGGAGTATGAGTGGTGGAAGGAGATGCGCCAGTTCGAAACGCTGGTGAGCATGATCCTGTACGGCGTGATCCCGTCGCTGGCGGCGGCGGCGCTGGCGTTCGTGGTGCTGTGGCTGGCGCATGCGCGGGCGATGAAGGCGGCGGGGTTCGGGCTTTCGCGATTTCCGGGGTACGCGAAGCTGGCCACTCTGGCGCTGCTGGCGATCTCCTACGTTGCGGGAAGCGCGGCTGTGGACAATTGGACGGCGGTACTGTACTTCGGCGGAAAGCAGGTTCCAGCGGGGACGTGGAAAGATCCAGTATTCGGACAGGGGCTTTCGTTCTACTTTTTTGAACTGCCGTTCTACGAAATGTTGCTGCGGGTGGTGCTGACGATTTCGTTCCTGACGTGCGCGGTCTATCTGGGAACCCGGGTGTACTGGTTCGTGCGGGAGAACCGGCCGCGATTGACGGATGACGGAAATATCGAAGTGCCGGAGATGCGGCTGGACCACCTGCGGGAGTTCCTCCACGATTCGATGTTTCTGCGCGGGGCGCTGGTGCTGTTTCTACTGGCGCTGGCGGCAAACCGGTACATGGAACGGTTTGAGTTTCTCACCAAGGATCATGCGTTCATGGTGGGGATCGACTATGTGGACGAGCGGATCCGGTTGCCGCTGCGGTGGGTGAGCATCCTCGGAGTGGTTGCAGGCGCGGGGTTGGTGTTCCTGCGCCGATGGGTATTGATTCTCGTGGCAGCGATTGTGCCGATGGTGATTGAGTCGGTGGCGCCGCAGATTGTGCATGCGTTGTATGTGCGTCCGAACGAGATTTCGCTGCAAAAGCCGTACATTGAGCGGCACATTCAAGCGACGCGGACGGCGTATCGACTGGACAAGCGGTCGCGCGAGATGGAGTTCAAAGCCTCGATGGAATCGAAGGTGAATCCGGCGCAGCACAAAGCGCTGTTTGAGAACATCCGGTTGTGGGATTGGCGGGCTTTTCACGATACGGTGACGCAGATTCAGGCATTGCGGCCGTACTATGTGTTTCGCGATACGGACGTGGACCGCTACCGGATCGACGGGCAACTGCGGCAAGTGATGCTGACACCGCGGGAGATCGACGTGCGGCAATTGAGCGGCGATGCACAGAGCCGCTGGATGAACCCGCACTTCATCTATACGCATGGCTACGGCTTGGTGCTGGCCGAGGCGAACCGGATTACGCGGGACGGACTGCCGTTGTTATTCATCCAGAACGCGCCGCCGGAGATACGCACGCCGAGCCTGAAGCTGACAAGGCCGGAGTTGTACTACGGGGAAGTGACGCATGAGCCGGTGTTCGTGCGCACGGCGCAGCCGGAGTTTAATTATCCGTCGGGGGCCGAGAACGTGCATACGCGGTACGACGGAAAGGGCGGATTCCCCATTTCCGGATTTGCGATGCGGCTGGCGGCGGCACTGGCCTACACGGATTGGAACATTGTACTGACGGGGTTCCTGACGCCGGAGAGCCGGATGATGATCCGGCGGGACGTGCGGGAGCGGCTCAGCGAACTGGCGGGATTTTTGAGTTGGGATGGAGATCCGTATCTGGTGCTGACGCCGTCGGGGCGCATGGTGTGGATGGTGGATGCCTACACGACATCGGATGCGCATCCCTACGCAGCGCGGGTGCGGCTGGCCGGCACGGGGCGCGCCAACTACATGCGGAACTCGGTCAAGGCGACGGTGGATGCCTACGACGGCACAGTGCACCTGTACGTATTCGACGAAGAGGATCCGATTATCCAGGCATACGCGAAGCTGTTTCCGAATCTGCTCGAAAAGGCGTCGGCAATGCCGGAGGAATTGCGGGAGCATGCGCGGTATCCGGAGACGCTATTCCGGGTGCAGGCGGAAATGTACCGTACGTTCCACATGCTGGACGCCGAGGCGTTTTACAACAAGGAAGATGCCTGGGACATTGCGCGGTATCTGAATTCGCAGGATGGGAAACCGGAGATGTCGTCGCCGACGTACGTGGTGGCGACGCTGCCGGGGGAGACGACGCCGGAGTTTCTGCTGATGATTCCGTTCACGCCGCGCAACAAGGACAATCTGATCGGCTTCATGGCCGCGCGGTGCGACGGAGAAAAGCTTGGAGAGCTGCTGTTTCTGCAACTCTCCAAGCAGGAGCTGGTGTTCGGACCCCTCCAGATCGAGGCACGGATTAATCAGGATCAGAACATCAGTAAAGATCTGTCGCTCTGGAATCAGCAGGGTTCCCGGGTGCTGAGGGGGCAGATGCTGGTGCTGCCGGTGGACAACACGTTCGTCTACATCGAGCCCATTTATATCCAAGCGAGCGAGGCGAGAATGCCGCAACTGAAGAAGGTGGTTATCGCCACGGGCAACTCGCTGATCTATGCGGACACATACGAGCAGGCGTTGGCGGAGCTGGGCACGATGAGTCCGCAAGCTCCGGTTCCCAAGGAGCCTGCTCCATCGATTGCCAGCGGAGCGCCGCCAACGCCCGCGGCGGCCGGAGATCCCGAACTGGCGCGCAGGCTGGATCGGATACGACGTCACTTGCAGCGCTACCGGGAGTTGAGCGGACAAGGGAAGTTCGTCGAGGCAGCCAAGGAGCTGGAGGCTCTGGAGGCCGCGGCGAAACAGTAGTTTCTCTAATTCACAGGGGCGGTCTTCATGGTCAGCTTGCCGAAGACGCCGAAGAGGGATTTTTTCTTCGGCTCGGGGGACTTGCGGCCCATGAGGCGGTCTGCGATTTCGTGATAGCGGCGTCCGGCCTGGGTGCTGGGCGCCATGCAATGGCCGGCGGTGAGGGAATCCTGCACGGCCTGGTAATCGTTGGGTATGGCGGCGTAGACCGAGGCGCCGAGGAGTTCTTCCACCTGGTCCTGGTTGATCTTCTGGGAATTCGCGCGATTGAGGATGATGTGCACGCGGTCCTTCAGATGGAGCGTTTCGAGAATTTCCATGGAGCGGCGGGCTGCATAGAGGGCCGCTAGTTCCGGAGTGGCGACGAGGAAAATCTTGTTGGATTGCTGGAGCACAGCGGTGGATATCTTGTCGAAGTGGCCGCTGAGATCGAGACAAACCGTTTGATAGTGGCGGCGGGCGAAGCCGACGAGTTCGGGGGCGAAATCCTCGGGAAGTTGGGAGTCGTACTCACGGGGCCTGCCGGCGCGAAGGACATCGACGCGGCCGACGGGGGTGACCATGCGCATCCAGATGGCGTCGTCCATGTGGGCGGCGTGCTCGGCGGCATCGCGGACAGAGAAACCCTGCGGCAGCTTGAGGAGAAAATCGAGCACGCCGCAGTGCATATCGAAGTCGAGGAGGGCGGCACGGCTCTCCGGGGATTTGGTTAGGGCGAATCCCAGATTGACGCAGGCGGTGGAGGCTCCCGAGCCGGGCTTGGCCGGGAGGAAGCTGTAGACGTTCTGGTTGTACTCGTTCGACGGCGGATTGGTCTGGAGGATTTCCTTGAGCCGCGAAAGAGCCGCAACGACCTCGTTCATGGTGAAGGGAGCGGCGAGATACTCTCTCATGCCCGCGCGCATGGCGGTGAGCAGAAGGCTTGCGTCTTCCTTCGGCGCGACAGCCACCAATTGGGTATTCCTCGTAATGCTGTGAACGAGGTTTCCAAGCTGTATGGCGCGGTCGATATCGGTGATATCGATAAAAACGATCGCTGGGGCCTGAACCTCCAGAAAAGTCGTGAGCCGTTCGGCTGTCGGGAATCCGGAAATGCTGTGGCGCACCAAGCTAAACGCTCTGATCTTGCCGAGTACATCTTCCAATTGTTCCCGCAGGTTCGGATCTTCCGAAAAAATCGTGCCTCGTAAGATTTCCATTGATCTCTCCCGCTGGTGTTGTTTGCAGAAAGTTTCTGTAGGCTAATTGTGTGCGGTGAAGCTGTATAGGAAAACAATACGGGAGTACTTTTTTCGTTGAAAAGAAAGTACTGGAGGCCGGGTACCGGAGCTTGTCGGGTAAAAAGCCGAGCGTAGTCCTAAGGGAACGCTTCGGAGAGACTAGGCGTAGAGAACTAACCCTTTATATAGTATGGCGTTATGAAGGATTCGTCCGCGAGGACTCATTGAGCTCTTCCGGGAAGACGGCGTAGCCGGATGGGGGCGGATAGATGCCTTCGAGCCAGACGAGGCGCTTGCGGAGATAGCGGCTGGGAAGCTGGCGGGGGCCTGTTTCCACATCGATATCGCAACAAATACCGTGGAGATAGAGGGTTGCCGTATCGATAAAAGAGCGTGAGGCATAGGTGCGGAACGCCTTGGTGTCGCGCCGCACTTTATTGCCGCGGCGGAGAGCCATTTTCTGACGCCAGCTTTCCTCATCGACTTCGCCATGAACGCGCGCGCTGAGCTCTTCGGCAAGGATGCCGTGGTATTCGGCGCGGGCGCTTTCGGAAAGGGCGGCTTCGGCGAGGGTCGCGATCTGGCGAAAGAAATAGTAATGGTAATCGGCGACTTCCATGCCTTTGATGGCGAACAGGAGGTCGGCGCCATGGGCGTTGCGGAAGTGGAGGTGAGTGAGGGACTTGTTCTCGGGTGGCGGGTCGAGGGAAATGACCTCGCGGGATCCAGGAACCTGCGCACCGTGGCGCTTCTCTTTGCCGTTGGCGCGTTCCAGGTAGGGGACGAGGACGACGTACGTCTTCGGCAGGATCTTCACCACCTCCGGAGGGAGAGCGGCAATGGGATCCTCCAGGTATTCTTTTACATCTTCATCGGAGGGTGGGATGCCGGCGAAAAAGAAAGAGAAGGCGTTGGAAAGGGGAACCATCTCCGGCCGGAATCGCTCCACGAAATCAGCCACGCTGATGCGGGCGAAGTCGGATTGAGACATCGAGTTGCTACCATGGTAGCAAGGCGCTGGTCCTCGGTGCTTGCCGCAATGGTCCCAAGAAAAATCTTCATATCGGCGGGGGAGAGCTCAGGGGACTTGTACGCCTCGGCGCTGATGGGGGAATTGCGCAAGGAGTGGCCCGGGGTGGAGTGGTTCGGGTGCGCGGGCCCGCGGATGCAGCAGGCGGGGGTGGAGCCGGTGGTGGATGCGGTGAGCTTGTCGGTGGTGGGTCTGGTGGAAGTGGTTTCGCACTTGCCGCGGATTTATGGGGAATACCGGAAGCTGCTGCGGGCGATCGCCGAGCGGCGGCCGGATCTTGTGATTTTGACGGACAGCCCGGATTTCCATTTGCGGGTGGCGAAGAAGGTTCGGGCGATGGGAATTCCGGTGTATTACCTGGTGGCTCCACAGGCGTGGGCGTGGCGCCAGGGGCGCGTGCGGCAGATGCGGCACACGATCCGTAAGTTGCTTTGTTTGTTTCCGTTTGAAGAGAAGTGGTATCGCCAACGGGGAGTGGATGCGCACTATATCGGGCACCCGCTGGCACGGATCGTGAAGCCGTCGATGGAGCGGGGGGAATGGTTCCGCAAGCACGGCTTGGATGCGGCGAAGCCGATGGTGGCGCTGCTGCCGGGAAGCCGGCGGGGGGAGATTGGCAGGCATCTGCCGGCTTTGGAGGAAGCGGTGGAGCTGATGGAGCGGCAAATGGAAGCTTCTTATGTGCTTGCGGCCCCGATGGGGTTTACCGAAAAAGCCGGTGGCGCATTTTTTCGGGAACGGATTTCGCGGCGAACCATCCAAGTGATTGAAGGGGAAACTTGGGACGTGTTGGCACACGCCTCCGTGGCGCTGGCGGCCAGCGGCACCGTGACGATGGAGGCCGCACTGCTGGGTACCCCGCTGATTACGTATTACAAAGTAACAGGCGTCAGTTGGATGCTGGGCCGTTTTCTGGTGGATGTACCCTTCTATTCGATGGTGAATCTGATCGCAGAAAAACGGCTGGCTCCGGAATTGATGCAGAATGAAATGACAGGAGAGCGGATCGCGCAAGAGACGATGAACTTGCTTCACGACGAACAGGCGCTCCGGGAGATGCGCCGGGGTCTGGGCGAGATTCGAGCCCGGCTGGAGAGTGAAGTAGATCCCATGGTTCGCGCGGCACGCATCATTAGAGAGAGTTTTTCATGACCACCGCAATTCGCCGTTCACTGCTGTTGCCGGGCCTGGCGGGAATGCTGCTCACCGCCTGGGCGCTGCCCGCGCAAGATCGCGACCGCCGGGCGAAGTTCGACATTGAGCACTATGTGCTGGAGGCGGACATCAACCCACGGACGCAGACGCTGGGCGCGCGTGCGTCGATCAAGCTGACGCCGTCGGAAGACCGTGTGGGTGGGCTTGCCTTCGAGTTGAACAATGCGTTGACGGTGACCAAGGTGACGGACGGCGAGGGCCGGTCCGTGCCGATGTCGCGCAATCACCAGGATTATACGGTGCGGTTGAGCTTCAACGAGCCGCTCGAAAAAGGAAAGCCGGTCACGCTGGTTTTCGATTACGAAGGGCGGTTGAGCGGGCAGGAAGACAGCCCGATTTACGGGATTAAGTTCGCCTCGATTCAGAACGATTATGCGTTTTTGCTCTATCCCTCGCGCTGGTTCCCGATGAACGACTACCAGGTGGACCGCTACACGGCGCAATTGAAAATCAGTGTGCCGGAAGGCTATAAGGTGCTGGCGGGCGGGCGGGAACTGAAGGAGACCGTTTCGGGCAAGGAAGTCTATACATTCGATGTGACGCAGCCGGCTTTCCCGGGAAGCATTGGCGTCGTGAAGGGCGAACCGCTGCGCGTATCGTCGGAGGGTGTGACGAGCAATATCTATTTCCGCAAGGGTGCGGAGATGGCGCGGACGTATGGCGAGGAGATCGGAAAAATTCTGACTTGGGAAACGTCGCTCTATGGACTGGCTCCTTCGGCGAATCTGGCGGTGATGGAAACCGAGGATGGAGCTCCGAACGGGTATTCGGCTCCTGGCGTGTTGTTCTTTTCGCCGCGGGGCATCGGGCAGCAGGCAAATACGCGGCTGATTGCCAATCAGCTTTCGCGGCAGTGGCTGGGCAATATGATTGGGCCTGCGACGCGGAATCACATCTGGATCATCAATGGGCTGGCGCGGTATACGGAGATGATGTGGCTGGAGCACACGGCGGGTCCGGGGGCTCTGGAAACGGAGGCGAAGGATGTCTTCATCGAGGCATTGACGGTGGAAGAGCCGCCGCTGATTCAGTCGGCGCGGCTGGAGGACTATTCGCCGGAGTATTGGGCGGCAACGGGATCGAAGGGCGCGGCGGTGTTTCAAATGCTCCGCGGAGTGGTGGGGAACGAAGGCTTCGGCAAGATGCTGAAGGCGATGATGGACCAATTTGCCTGGAAGAACATGCACACGGACGATTTGCGGAAGATCGCCGAGGCCGCTTCGGGGCAAAACCTTCAGTCGTTCTTTATTCAGTGGATTGAGTCGACGGGCGCTCCGGAATTCAAGTTGGAATATACGGTGTTTCGCACGCAAAAGGGGTTCCGGGTGATGGGAAAGATTTCCCAGGATCTGGATACGTTCCGGATGCCGGTGACGCTGCGGATTGAGACGGAAGGCAATCCGGAGGAGAAGGTGGTGGAGGTGGTGGGCACACAGTCGGAGTTCATTATCGAGACGTTCGGCAAGCCGAGGCGGATCATTGTGGATCCGGCGGGGCGCGTGCTGCGCTACAACGACGAAATGCGCGTGCTGGTGGCGATCCGCCGCGGAGAGCAACTGGCCGAGGTGAGTGAGTTCGCCGATGCGCTGAAGGAATACCAGAAGGCGCTCGATGTGAACCGGGCGAGTTCGCTGGCACATTACCGGGTGGCGGAGATCTTCTTTTTGCAGAACAACTACCAGTCGGCGGCGAATGAATTCCGCGAAGCGCTGCATGGGGACCTGGAGCCGAAGTGGACTGAGGTGTGGTCGCACATTAATTTGGGGAAGATTTTCGATATTACGGGGCAGCGGGAACGGGCCCAGAATGAGTACAATTTGGCGCTGCGGACGAAGGACAACACGCAGGGAGCGCTGGAGGAAGCGGCGAAGTACGCCAAGGAGCCGTTCCAGAGGCAGCGCAGCGCGAATTAGCTGGAAGGAATTTGCCGCCGAACTTCGCCGAGCGCAAACAGATCCAGTCCATCGTTGCGGACATCCGCCGGACGGACGCCCGCGACTTAGCGCTGGCACTGACCGGCGGCAAAACCTTTCGAACCAAATAAGCCGATCCCCAGATGTTCCAGCTCCGCCCGCAACTGCGTGAGCATTGCCGGCTCGGCCTTCGCCGTGTGTGGTCTCGCGTTCGAAAATACAAGACTCAGTGTGAGAGCCGTTCGGAGCGGATTCGGGTGCAGCGTGTAGTAACAGGGCGGCATGTCCAGCGCAAACGGAGCATGCGCCTTGACCCGCTGCACTAGGTAATCCGCCACTTCGATCAGCAACAACGACGCCCTCTGGTTCTCCGGGTGGCTGTGCGGCCGCCTCTCGGCGACTTCCAGATGGAGCGCCACCTCAAACCATTCGCCGTTCACGTTCCCCTCCGCCACCGAGGGATACACCTCGTAGAACAGGCGATAGCATTGGAGATCTTGCAGCAGTGGCTGGCCTGCAAATTCCATATTCCGGTTTCTCATGTCTTCGAATTCCTTCATTGGTCGCATTCCGAAACGAACTGCCACTTGCCAGTCCGGCGGCATTCGTAACAGCCCGCGCCATCCAAGGCGATCAGGTGAATCCAGCCGTGTTCCACCAGGTTCCGAACCTCCGTGCTGTCGCGCAGGATGCGGTCGACGCGCTCCCGCGGAGCCTCCACGAAAACATGCAGCCGCAGGGGTTCGTGCATCCACTTCGTTCCGTCATGCAGCGATTGCAGGGGAAGGCCGGTTCTCAAATCGCCGCCGTTTCCTTCCCAGACGCCAAACGTGCCGGTGACGTTGTGCAGCACTTTGTTGCCGCTGCCGAACACCCGGTTGTTCACGGTGGAAGCGAAGTACTGAAGGTTGATCCAACTGGCAACAACGACGGGCGCGGTCAGTATGAGCCGTAGAACTGAGCCGTCGTGGTCCGCATGCGGGTCGTACTCATGCAGAAACACCCGCCCTTCCAGATTCAGGTGTGCGGTTCTCGATCGCGGCGCGGCGATGAATGCGGCATTCCCCGCCAAACCCCACTCCGGCCGCACCTCGGACCAATCCCTGCTTCGTTGCAGAACCTCCTTCTCCAAGGAACGGTCGCCTGATGCCTCTCCGCCGGAAGGGAAGTTTCGGGCTCGCTCCCGCCGCGCTGCCAGTGTGGCGGAACGCAACCAGCGCTCGATCTGCTTGCGCCGTTCCATCGAGAGCAGTTCTTCACGATCGTAGAGAACCGCCTCATCGGTGGTTGTATTGTGCAGTGCGCCGACAAACACACTGTCAGCGGGAATCGGCATGCCGCGTGCTTTCAACTCTTCACGAACCTCGGGATCGTTGAGAAGCGCGGCCGCGAAGCGCGCGTTGATGTCTCCTTTGTGCCCGCCGCAAGCGCCGCAATCCAGGCTCGATGCGTAAGGATTGTTCTCCGTCCTGCTGCCATGGCCGCAGAGCAGCACCACCGGAGCCAGCCGGCTTGCCTCCAGGCCCATGTTCCGCAGTGCTCCGGCAGCCAGTTGCACTCGCTCCGGCAGTGGGATATTCCATCGCAGATCTTCCACTGAAGTGTTGCCGTTCCGGCGGGCCGCGGACTTGCCGAGCATTCCCAGCCCGAACAGAGCGCCTCCCACCTCCACCGACGAGAAGCAGCCGGCAGCCGAGCTCGTGAGATTTGTCCATAGCTCCGCGGCCTGTTTGGCGATCTGGCCGATCCGCGAAGCAGAGCCTCCCGCGTCCACGCGATAGCCGGGTGAGAGCAGCACCGGGCATCGCGCGCTGGAAGCAACCTCGATCGGCATGCCGAAAAATCCGGCAAAGCCGAGAGTCTCGATTCCCGGGCCTTGCGCTTCCAGTGCCCGGCGGTAGGGCTCAGAGCGAACATCGATGCAGAACACCGCCTGTAAGGATTTGCGGCGAGTCGACGGTCCCGCGGGCGGGCGCTCCCGCAGCTTCTCGAGCAGATTCGATGCGAAGGCATGCTCGAGGGCCAGGTGGGCGATATGTCTGGCCTCCGTGGAGCCGGTGCCCGGGCTGCTCTTCCGGCATTGCCACATGCCGCACAGCGGGAGCAGCGCCGTATCGTAGGCAAGCCGGATTGCCAGTATCTGGCGCACGGTATCGTGCCCCAGGCCTTGCCGGTCATGATAGGCGGCATAAGCGCTCCAGCCGAATACGGTCATCAATTGACGGTGCAGGAAGTCACGCGCCAGATCCGCTGGAATGTCGAGGCGCTCCATGCAGCAGGCAATCGCATCGTCCGCTGACTGCGGAAGCTCCTTCACGTGGTTCCGGAAGCCCTTCAGTCCGGCCACTGCGGGGTTAGCGTCGATCTCGGCGGCCCGCTTCCACGCCCCATAGAGAGGAAGGTGCTTCCAAGGCATTCTCCACGAGCTCTGGCCGCGGTCGAAATAAGAGGAGCACCACTTCGAGATCTCCTCCACTACAAACGGCGCCCAGCTTGTCCCGCGTGTTTCATCCAGCCAGTCGGCAACAGTGAGAATCCTCTCCGACAGGCTCCCCCTCCGCAGCCTCTTCTCCAGCCAGGAGACGGGATCGGCCGGTTCCACTCCGCTGCGCGACCGCAACAGCGCCGCGCGGATGTTCGGCGCGGAGATGGAGCCATCCTGAATCTTGGTCCGGTAGTACTCCGCTTCCATCAGCGGCGCAGCGTGGGCAACGCGTTCCATGAGGCCGCCGGCTTCCTCAAAGCTCAGATCGCTCAACCCCAGAAACGGATTGACAGCGACGAAGTTTTCGAGCGGCCACAGCGGCGGAATCCGCCTGCACGCCTCCTCTGTCGCGTCGGCGCCCAGGCCTGCCGCGCCGTGAGCGTGTTCCTCGAAAGCAGCCGCTCCGATAACCATTTACATTTCCTCCTTCGCCAGTCTTGTGGGCCAGATGGAAGCCGTGAATCGATTCGCCAGCGTATTCAGGTAAAAACCGTTCCGGGCGTGAACGTAGACTTTCTCACCGATCGAAGTTCGCGAAAGCCGTGGCAGTTGCGTTTGCCCAACCGCCACCGCCAGAAAAGCACCGGCGATGAAGACCCCGCTCCAGTGCCAGCCGCCGGTCTCCGCGTTCACAATACTCCCGGCAATTCCTTCCAGACCGAAGTACGCCAATGCCATGCCTCCGCCGAGAATCAACGCCAGCGGAGACTTCCATCTCCTGCCGCCGATTTCCCAAGCGCTCCACATCAGTTGCGCCAGTGCGATGGTGAAGATCAGATTCAACACAACATGATGGAGTGGATTCACACCCCTCGCCCGCGCCGCCGCGTAACTCAGCGTCACCGCGGCCAGCAGGCCTCCGGCGACCGCCCACGGGCCAAGAGGCTGCCCGCTGATGCGGCGCTTTAACTGCACTGCGCTTCCCGAGGAAAGGAAAGCGTGCGCTTTGTAGAGCGAGTGCGCCACCAGGTGCAGCAGCGCCAGATGAAATGCTCCCAGCCCGCATTCCAACATCATGAATCCCATCTGCGCCACGGTCGAGAACGCAAGGCAACGTTTGATGCTCGCCTGCGTCAACATCACCGTTGACGCAAACAGCGCCGTGAAGCCTCCCACCACGCACAGCGTCGTCATGGCGGCGTCGGACAAGGCGATCAGCGGATGTAGCCGGATCACCAGAATGCCCCCGGCGTTGATTACTCCGGCGTGCATCAGCGCCGATACCGGCGTCGGTGTCTCCATCGTGTCGGGCAACCAGCTATGAAAGGGGAATTGCGCGGATTTCAACAGCGCCGCGAACGCCAGCAACCAGCCAATCCAGCCAATCGAGGCGGGCGCCGGTTGCAGCCTCCCGGCCGCCGCGAACATAGCCTCAAAATCCCAGGTGCCGAGTGTTTGCTGCGTCAGAAGCAGCGCCGCGATCAGCGCCGCGTCTCCCACACGGCTGATCAGGAATTTCTTTCTGGCCGCGAGCAAGGCCGCCGGCCGGTCCTTGTAGAACTGCAACAGTTGGTGCAGGCTGAGGCTGATTCCGCACCAGGCTACGGCGAAGTTTAGCAGATTCCCCGCCAGAATCAGCGCGAACACAAACGTGCCGGTCAGGCAAAGCCAGAAGGTGAAGCGCTGCTGCCCCGGATCGCCCATCAGGTACCGCGCCGAATAGCGCGCGACGATCGCAAAGAGAAACGTGCTCAGCACCAGCAGGACGCCGGTCAAGCGGTCCAGAAGCCCGATGCTCAGCAACGCGCCGGCAAGGCAGAGGATTGCATACCCTTGCCCGCAAGCCGCTGCCAGCCGCCCGGCTGCTTGTGTCGTGGAATCTCGCATCGCCATACTTCCGCAAGATAAAACGAACGGGAATGTTCTTTCCAATAGATGTTTTAGATGACATCGTTCTGTTTGGTATATATGAAGAAAGCAGTATGTTCCTCAACTATCACCACCTGCGCTACTTTTGGGCCATCGCGCACGAAGGCAACCTCACCAGGGCGGCGAGCAGAATGAATGTCGCGCAATCCGCGCTCAGCATCCAGCTCCGCCAGTTGGAGGAGGCGCTCGGCCACCCCTTGTTCGTCCGCAAGAACCGCACACTGGCCTTGACCGAGGCAGGCCAGATGGCGCTCCAATACGCAGACTCCATTTTCCGGGCCGGCGAAGAACTCGTCGACACGCTGAAACATCGCTCCCGGCGCGCGCGCCAGGTCTTGCGCATCGGGGCCGTGGCCACGCTCTCCCGCAACTTTCAGTGGGAGTTCGTCAAGCCCCTGCGCAACAGAAAAGACGTTGAGCTGGTGCTGCGCTCCGGTATGCTACGCGACCTCATCGTGCAGCTCCGCAATCACGAGGTCGATGTCGTGCTTTCCAATCACGCGCTCCGCCGCGATGCCGAAACCGATCACTACAGTCATCTGCTGGCCGAGCAGGAAGTCAGCCTGGTGGGCCGCCCGGCGCGGTCGCAGCGCCCCTTCCAGTTCCCGGAAGATTGCCAGCGGACCCCCGTCATCTTGCCGAGTCTCGAAAGCGACATCCGGGCCGGCTTCGACCTCGTACTGCATCAGGCCGGCATCCGCCCGCTGATCGCCGCCGAAGTCGACGACATGGCGATGCTCCGCGTCGTGGCCCTGCACACCAACGCCGTGACCCTCGTTCCGCGCGTGGTGGTGAAGGACGAACTCCGCGCCGGATTGCTCGTCGAACGCCACCGCCTCTCGCAAGTGAAGGAACGCTTCTACGCCATTACACCCAGGCGTACGTTCCCCAACCCGCTCGTCAAGGAACTCATTACCAGCGTCGCTCGGAACGGATGAGCGGCGGCGAGTCGCCGCACGGTCTTCACCCCATCCTCAAGCGAGCGCTTTCGACGAACGCAATCGCCGATCGGCACAGTGCACCGGTCAGCCGCTGCCAAAAACTCAGCGCAACGGCCTTGACTCGCTCACGCCTTGAATCTGCACCAGCATCGCTTCCTGCGGATCGCGCGATACCTTGCTTTCCAGCCGCAGCACGCCGCGCGGGCAAACCTCCGCGCACAAGCCGCAACCGACGCACGAGGCCCGAGTGAAGCTCTTCCCCGCTTGCGCGTAGGCCCGCACATCGATGCCCATTTCGCAATACTTCGAACACATGCCGCACGAGATGCACATGTTCTGCTTCACCGCGATCCTGTAGCGTCCCACCTTCTGAACCAGCCCCAGCAACGCCGCCATCGGACAGAAGAAGCGGCACCAGATGCGTGTGCCGCCCAGCGGATACAGTCCCACGCCCACCACCCCGGCCAGCATCGACGACACGATGAGCCCATAAAAAGACTGGAATTCCCCTGTGAATCGCGCCAACTGCGGATGGCTCTTGCCCGCGCCCCAACTGATGAACAGCAGCGCCGTCAGCAGCAGACTCGTCCCCAGCACCGCATGAATCGTGACCTTTTCCACCTTCCACGCCGCGCTCGACTTATCCGAAAGATGCCGCCACGGTTCGCCGAACGTGTTGGCGAGCCCGCCGCATCCGCACACCCACGAGCAATACCAGCGCTTCCCGAAAAACGCTCCTAAAATGGGAACCAGCAGCGCCGATCCCAAGAAGCTGTAGACAATGAACGGCAGCGGCAAGGAAAAAATGTACGATGGCGTCAGATAGTCCATCTTCAACGGCCACAGGTAGCTGAAGTAATATTCCGGCTGCTTGAGGAACTTCAGCAGATGCGGTATCGAGAAGGCGAATGTGGCTTGGACGAAGATCACCACCGAAGTGCGGATGACCTGATAGCGGTTGTGTCTGTACTTCCGGATCACGTACACCCCGCCCAGGGTCACGGCGAGAGTATACAGTACCCCATACAACGTCCACTTGCTGTCCAGGCCGATGCCCCGCGCCACCGGAGTCAGCCACTCCGTAAAATACAACGTCAGATAAAATGCTGTCAGCAGTCCGCTCAACAGCCACGCCGTGATGCCGCGGTTCTTTACATCGTGCAACAGCCAGTGCGCTGCTCCGCTTTTGGTCATCGCTAGGCCGCCTCCCTTCCCGCCGAGCGCTGGTATTGCTCGAAAGCGGCCCGCGCGCCGTCCAATGCGGCACGGCCGAATTCGACATCGAATTGCGCCAGATGTAGCTGCTGCATCGCTTCTTCCATCGAACGCCTTTCCTCGATCCAGCGCTCAAACCACGTGTGGTCCCACCGCGACCCGAGCATGTTGAAGCCGATCACCGCGCCGTCTCTCTCAATCAACCGGATACTCGCCGCGCCGCCCGGCCACCGGTAATAGAAACTCCGCGCATCGTCAGGGAGCCGCGTTACATCGCCCACGGTCGTGTACTCCATATCGAAGAACTTGGCGCTGTTGTAGAACAGCGGAGGCCGGTAGTCGATCGCATCCCCCAGCATGGCCCGTGCGGCCAGTTCCCCTTGCCGCTTGGCCGCGTACCAGATTTGCTCCACGAACGCGCTGCCATCGGGACGCTCGAACTCCGCGCAATCTCCCGCCGCGAACACATCCGGAAGGCTAGTCTGAAAAGCGCGATTCACGGAAATGCCCCGCTTCGTCGCCGGAGGCGTCGCTACGCTCCGCAGCCAATCCGTCGCCGGCCGCACGCCGATGCAAACCCCAAGCATCTGGCACTCCAGCTTAAGCCCCTTCTTCGTTGTCACCGAAGCCACGCGCCCACTCGCGTCCGCCGCCACCGAGCCCACTTCGTCCTCCAGAATCAGATTCACACCGTGGCTGCGAATATGATCGGCAATGTGCTCGCCTTCTTCTTTCGCCAGCGCCATCGGCCAGTACCACGATTCCCGCACCAGAAAATCGACGCTCACGCCGTGATGCAACAGGCACTCCACCAGCTCCACGCCAATCAACCCGCCGCCCACCACCACCGCGCGCTTGGTCGATGGAGTCAGCCGCTCGCACTCGGCCAGGTGCTGCAACGAAACGAAGTGCACCACGCCCTCTTGGGCCGCATCCAGCCCTGGCCATGCAATCCGGTTCGGCGCCGAACCCACCGCCAGCAGCAGTTTGCCGTAGGCGATCTCGCGCCCATCCTCCAGCCGCAGCATCCTCCGCTCGGCGTTGAGATCCTTTACCCATCCATGCACCCGCTCGATCTTCTGCTTGTCGTAAACCTTGCGCTCGAAGGGCTCCAGATCCCGCAAATTCATGCGGTCCATGTAGGCGTACATCAGCGCCGTACGAGAGATGAAGTATTCACTCTCCCCGCTGATCACGGTGATGCGCGCATGCCGGTCTCTTCCGCGCAGCGTCAACGCCGCGGTGATCCCCGCCACGCCGTTGCCGATGATGACATAGTGCATGTGTTCCTCTTGAGTTAAGGGGTTCGCGGGCCGCGCTGCTGCAATCCTAGCCGGCCCAATCCCGATTCGCCGCCGGGCTTGTTCATCTCCCAATACTTCATGCGATCCGATTTCACCAGCACCGCCCGCTCCCCGTCCGTCGAATTCCACTCGACAATGCGGTGTGGTTCCGCTTGCTCCACCAGAAACGTGATCGTCACTCCGTCCTGGATCGCGGCCCGCCACGTCTCAACGGCAAACTCCCCGGCCGGCACGGTCACCTTCGAGCCGACCGCTTCGCGGCGCAACAGCGCGGTAGTCCACTGTGCTTCCCGATGCGAGTGCCGCTCGTACTGGAGCGACCGGCGAAACGGCACCGTGCGCTCTTCGCCGGCCTTCATGCGCGGCTCTGCCATCCCCCGCGCCCAGAACATCAGTTGCTCCTCCGTTATCCCACCTTCCGGATATGCGATCTCCGCCGCCCGGTCGGCTTCCCCATCGAAGTAGCTGTGCCCGGTGTAGCTAAGCCCCTGCGGCCCGCGCGTCCATTGCGCCCAGGAATGCCCGCACCACTCCTGGCTCGAAAAGGAAACCTTCGTCAGCCAACCGGCCGGTTGGTGCGCCACCGAAGCAAGCGCCAAAAAACTGCTGGTTTGTTCGTTGTAATCGTAGATGCCTGTTTGGAAGTCTTCCACCAGGTTCAGCTTCATGACGGGAAAAACATCGGACGGCGGATGCTTTCCCTCGTCGGCCTTCACACGCGCGGTGAGCGAAAACGGCTCGGAAACAAAGATGGTCACCGCCAGGCCCGGCCGTGGAGACCCGTAGCGCGGGTACGTCAAATCATAGCTCGCCAGCTCAGCCTGGCCATCTCCCCAATGCTTCCAGAACTGTGCGTCCATGTAGGGCGCGGATGAAGTCTGCTTGGGCGGCGCAGCCGGTGGCGGCGCCGAACACGCCAGCATACTGAGCCAACACGTCACCGCACCCGCAGCGCGCAACCAGCGGTCAGGAAACGAATATGCCATGAAAAAATGATATTCGCCCCGGACCCCAAAACGGTAACGTTGTCGGCTACACGTCCAGGTTGCGCACGTCGAGCGCGTTCTCTTCGATGAACCTGCGCCGGTTTTCCACGTCTTCGCCCATCAGCGTGGTGAACACTTCTTCGCATTCCACCAGATCCTGAAGGGTCACACGCAGCAACGTGCGGGTCTCGGCGTTCATCGTCGTCTCCCACAATTGCTCCGGATTCATCTCACCCAGACCCTTGTAGCGCTGCACGTTCGCATCGCGGGTTCCTTCCGCCTTCACGAAGGCAAGCAGATCGCGCCATGTGTTCTGCACGTCGCGCGAACCTTCGCGGACCACCGTGAACGGCGGCTTATTGAACTTGGAAATCTGTTTGGCGATGGCGCGAAAACGGCGGTATTCCACCGAACCGGCCAAGTCCAACCCGATGATGCGCTCGGCGTTCGTCGAATCGCGGTAGGCGATCAACCACGACGAATGCTCCTCGTCCTTGCGCAACTGCGGCTCCAGTTTCAGCTTCTCGAGCTCCTCCATCACAGCCTTCGAGTTGGCCTCATCTTTGAAATCCGGCGCGTCCACCGGCAGATTCGTATGAGAGAGCACTTCCGTCACACGCGCGTCGCGCGTCCAGCGGTCCACTCTCCTCCAGATTTGCAGGCACTCATCCAACTGCATCAGGAAATTGCGCAGCTCCCCGCCTTCCAGCTTCGTCTGGTCCGATAGTTCAACGGACAAGTTCTCCGTCGCGCGCCGCAGAATCTCCCGCGTGAATTCCTTATCGTCCTTGATGTACTTTTCGCTCTTACCCTTCTTGATCCGGTACAGCGGAGGCTGCGCCACGAACACATGGCCACGCGTAATCAGCTCCTGCATGTGCCGGAAGAAGAACGTCAGCAACAGCGTGCGGATGTGCGATCCATCGACGTCGGCGTCCGTCATGATAATGATCTTGCCGTAGCGCAGCTTGGTGACATCGAAATCGTCCTTGCCGATGCCCGTTCCGATCGCCGTGATCATGGCCCGGATTTCGTCGTGGCTCAGCATCTTGTCGTAGCGCGCTTTTTCCACGTTCAGGATCTTTCCCTTCAGCGGCAAGATCGCCTGATAGCGCCGGTCGCGCCCCGTCTTCGCCGTGCCTCCCGCGGACTCTCCCTCAACGAGAAAAATTTCACAGCGCTCCGGATCGCGCTCCTGGCAATCGGCCAGCTTGCCGGGAAGTCCGCCGGAATCGAGCGCTCCCTTGCGCCGTGTCAGATCGCGGGCTTTCCGCGCCGCTTCTCGTGCCCGGGCCGCCTCGATCGCCTTCCCCACGATCTTCTTCATCACCGCCGGGTTCTTGTCGAAGTACTCGCCCAGCTTCTCATTCACCAACTGCACCACGTAGCCCTGAATGTCGCTGTTCAGCTTGCCCTTCGTCTGCCCCTCGAACTGCGGTTGCGGCAACTTCACGCTCACTACGGCGGTCAGCCCTTCGCGCACGTCATCGCCCGAAAGGTTTTCTTTCACATCCTTGAACAGCCCGCCTTGCCTCCCCGCGTTGTTGATCCGGCTCGTCAACGCGCTGCGGAAGCCGCTTAAGTGCGTTCCGCCATCCACGGTGTTGATGTTGTTGGCGAAGCTGAACACCGTCTCGGAATAGCCGTCGTTGTATTGCAGCGCCACTTCCATGTGAAGCACGCCGCCGTTCGGTAATTCGCGGTCTCCCTCAAAGTGAATCGGCTTTTCGTGCAGGACGTTCTTGGCGCGGTTGAGGTGCTTGATGAATTCCGAAATCCCGCCCGAGTAGTGAAACTCGTGCTTGCGCACCGGATCTTCCCGCTCGTCGGTAAGCGTAATGAGCAGGCCCTTATTCAGAAAGGCCAGTTCGCGCAATCGCTGCGACAACGTGTCGAAGTTAAACGTCGTCGCATCCATGATCGTGCCGTCCGGCTTGAAGGTGACCTTCGTCCCGGTCTTCCCTCTCGCCTTGCCGGAGCGTGTCAGCGGTCCCTTCGGAATGCCCCGCTCGTAGTCCTGCTCCCACGTATAGCCGTCGCGCCAGATCTCGAGATGCAGCGATTCGGAGAGCGCGTTCACGCAACTCACGCCCACCCCGTGCAGTCCGCCCGATACCTTGTAGGTGTTCGAATCGAACTTGCCTCCGGCGTGCAGCTTGGTCATCACGATCTCCGCGGCCGACACGCCAAACTCTTCCTTGATATCGACCGGAATACCGCGCCCGTTGTCCTGCACCGTTACCGAATTGTCTATGTGAATGGTGACGTGCACTTCCGTGCAATAGCCGGCCAGAGCTTCATCCACGGCGTTGTCGACGACTTCGTAGACCAGGTGGTGCAGCCCCGCTTCACCGGTGGAACCGATGTACATCGCCGGCCGCAGACGCACCGCCTCCAGCCCTTCCAGCACGCGTATACTTGAGGAATCGTAGACTTCCGTCGAGCTCACAAATTCTCCTTCTGCCTTGCCGTCGAACGTTTCACCCATTCCGCCGCGCGGCGTCAGATGCGCATCGGCATCACAACGTAGCGGTACAGGAATCCGCCTTCCAGCGCCACGGGACGCATCTCGCCCGCGCTGTTGGCTTCCTTGAACCGGAACACTACCTGCTCCTCAGTGATGGCCCGCATGAAGTCCAGCAGGTACTGGGCGTTGAAACTGATCTCAATCTCCGGGCCATCGTACTCGACGTTGATCAACTCTTCCGATTCGCCGGTATCGGACAGGGAAGAGAACACCTTCGCTTCACCCGGCGAAAACTTCACCCGAATGGCGTGCGAGCGCTCGTCGGCAAATTGCATCACGCGCTCCAGCGCGGCCCGCAGATCGTCTCGCTGCATCGTCACCGCATTCGGTTGCTCTCGCGGCAAGACGCGCTCAAAATCGGGAAAATTGCCCGCCAGCTTCCGGCTGATCAACAGCCTGTCGCCAAGCTGAAAAAACAGGTGGTTCTCATCTCCACTGAAGCGAAGCGAGCTCTCCGGCTCCGCCGTGCTCGCCATCTTCAACACTTCCGCCATCGCCTTGCGCGGCAGTAACGCTCGAAACTGGCTCTCGATCCCCGGAATCGACTCTTGTTTCTCCACCATCGCCAGACGGTGCCCGTCCGTCGCCACCATCGTCACCGCGCCCGGTTTCAGGAGCAACAGCGCCCCGTTCAGCGTGAAGCGCGATTCCTCCGCCGAAATCGAAAAGATCGTCCGCGAGATCATCGCCGCCAGCGTTCCCACCGGCAACTCCGCAATCGCCTCCGGCATTTCCGGCAACGCCGGATAGCTCTCGCGCGACATCCCCGCAATCCGCGTCCGCGACCGCCCACAGACCAGGCTTGCCCAGTGGTTCTCCAGAAACTTCACCTGCACGTCCGCCTCCGGCAGCAGCCGCACATAATCCAGCAGCTTCCGAGCCGGAATCGTACCCGAACCTTCCTTGGCCACGCGTGCCGGACAGCTACACCGGATGCCTAACTCCAAATCCGTCGCCGTGAAGCTGACCCTGTCGCCGGCCGCCTCCACCAGCACGTTGGAAAGAATCGGAATCGTGGTCTTCTTCTCCACAACTCCCTGCGAGAGCATCAGCTCACGCACCAGATCGCTCTTGTTGACTGTAAATTCCATTTGGTCGTTCTGCCTCGTCCTACGCCCTGTATCTCGATGATTGCGTTGTCTTACTTAAGAAGAACATATGTAACCGGAACCGTAGGGGTTGTGGAAATGTGAGTTTCTCTCTAAATTATACAAAACCAAACCGCTTGCTGTCTCGCATCACTGTGTAAATCCGTCCTTCGATTCCCACAATCAGAGAGGCGGGTGATTTTTCCTGCGCCTTCCACATGCCTGTCTCCTCCTCCTTCTGTTGAAAACAAGCTAAATCCTAGTTGAATGAGTCAGTTATGCTCTGGATGACCTTGTTCAAATCAGGGTCCTTCTGGCGCTGCTGCTCAATCTTTTGAATAGAGTGCAGTACTGTGGTGTGATGCTTTCCTCCGAACGCCCGGCCGATTTCCGGGAGCGAAGCCTGGGTCAGATCCTTCACCAGGTACATCGCGATCTGACGCGGATACGAGATCTGGTGGGCATTCGTCTTCTGCTTCAGTTGTGAGGGTTGCAGATGGAACTTCTCCGCCACCGCCCGCAGAATTCCATCGATCGTCAGCCGCCGTTCGTTGCCCTGGACCAAGTGCTTCAGCATCTGCTGCGCCATCGACAACGTGATGGGAGACCCCGTCATCGTCGAATAGGCCATCAGCTTCACCAGAGCCCCTTCCAGTTCCCGTACGTTCGACTTGGTCTTCGTCGCAATAAAAATGCGCACGTCCTCGGGCAGGCGGATCCCTTCGGCTTCCGCTTTCTTGTCCAGGATGGCCATCTTCGTCTCCAGGTCCGGAGGTTGCACGTCCACCATCAGTCCCCATTCAAAGCGCGAACGGAGCCGCTCCACGAGCCCGGGGATGTTCTTCGGTGAGGAATCGCTGGAGATCACGATCTGCTTCTGATGCTCATAGAGCGCATTGAATGTGTGGAAGAACTCGTCCTGCGTCCGCTCCTTGCCGCCCAGAATCTGGATATCGTCCACCAGCAGCACGTCCGCCGTGCGATAGTGCTGCTGAAACTGCGGCATCCGCTCCGTCTTGATGCAGTGAATCATCTCGTTCATGAAGCGTTCGCTCGATGTGTAGACAATGCGCATGCCGCCATAGAGTTGCAGCAGGTGCAGTCCGATGGCGTGCATCAGATGGGTCTTGCCCATCCCCACTCCGCCATAAATGAACAAGGGGTTGTAGCTGCTCGATGGGCGCGCCGCCACTGCTTTGGCCGCCGCGTGCGCAAATTGATTGCACGACCCCACCACGAACGTGTCGAAGGTAAACTTCGGATTCAATTGCCCCGTCGAAGTGACAAACGACGGTTCCACGCCAGGTACGTATTCCTCGCGCTTTGCCGGCATCTCAGCCTGGTAAGGAAGTGCCGCCACGTGGTAGACCACGTCCTTCACCGGTAAGCCCAGATTCTGGATGGCGTGCCGGACTTTATCCCGGTACTCCACCTCCATCCAATCCTTTGAGTATTCATTCGGTACTTTGACCTTCAGCGTTTCTCCCTCTAGCTGGTCCAATGTCGTTTTGCTCACCCAGTTCTGAAACGCTTCCACGCTCAGTTGCCCAGCGAGCTGTTCTTTGATCTGCTCCCAATAATTCATTACTTCCACCCGCTCAGATTGGCGCCCACAAGATTCCCACAGGTTTTCCACAATCTGTGGAAAACAAACACCGGTCACATTGTTAAGAGTGGATCAGAGAGTTGCCTGCGGCGGCCTCACCCGCGCGTAAACAGCCCTCAGCACATCCGCGGATCATCAGTCTAGCACAGTTCTCAGCCCCTCGAAGCAACAACTTTCTCAAAATATAATTACCGTGTTTTCAACTGGTTACGATTTCATTTCGTTCGACAAGTGTAGCAGTGGGAGTGCGGCCCTGCTAACGCCGGAAACGGCAATTGACACCGGAGCCACCCTCGTACGACAATGGGAATTCCTACCTGGTGAGCGGGAGTAACTCAGCTGGTAGAGTGCAACCTTGCCAAGGTTGATGTCGCGGGTTCGAATCCCGTCTCCCG
>CAYOBO010000110.1:0-25656 GCA_964402295.1 uncultured Candidatus Solibacter sp.
CTCGCCCGAATCCGGCAGAATCACCACCAGCGTCTTGCCGTGGAACTCCGGTTGTTTGGCGATGCGAACCGCGGCCGCCGTCGCCGCGCCGCAGGAAATCCCGCACAGGATCCCTTCTTCGCGGCCCAGCCGCCGCGCCATCTCGATGGCCTCTTCGTTCGTCACCTGCTCCACGCGATCCACCATTGTCAGGTCGAGCGTATCGGGAATGAACCCCGCGCCGATCCCTTGAATCTTGTGCGGCCCGGGCTTCAGCGTTTCGCCATTTAGGGTCTGCGTAATCACCGGACTGGCGGCCGGCTCCACACCCACCGACACGATCTTCTTGCCCTTTTCCAGCTTGAAATAACGGGAAACACCGGTAATCGTGCCGCCCGTGCCAATCCCCGAAACCAGCACATCCATGCCGCCTTCGGTGTCTTCCCAAATCTCGGGCCCCGTCGTCTTCGCGTGGATCTCAGGATTCGCTGGATTCTTGAACTGCTGCGGCAACACATAGCGCGACGGGTCCGACGCCAGAATCTGCTCGGCGCGCGAAATCGCGCCACGCATCCCTTCGCTGCCCGGTGTCAGCACCAGATTGGCGCCCAGCGCTTTCAGCACCTTGCGCCGCTCCAGCGACATGGTCTCCGGCATCGTCAACGTGATCGCATAGCCGCGCGCCGCGGCGACAAATGCCAGCGCAATACCCGTGTTGCCGCTTGTGGGCTCGATAATCTCCTTGCCCGGCTTCAGCACCCCGCGCTTCTCCGCGTCCCAAATCATCGCGGCGCCGATGCGGCATTTCACCGAATAGGCGGGATTGCGTCCTTCGATCTTTGCCAGCACCGTCGCCGGCGCGCCATCGGTGACGCGATTCAATCTCACCAGAGGGGTCCGCCCGATGCTCAAAGAGTTGTCGTTGAAAATCACGTGTGCTCTCCTCTTTTATATGTCCCAGTTCGGAATGTATTTCGCCTGTCGCTCTTGCCAGTCGCGGAGCAGATCGCCGAAGCTGGTTTGATCCACCACCGACGATACCGCGTCATCCACCCGTGCCCACATCTCCGCGAACGGATTGTTCGTCTTGCGCTTCTCCGCGGAGCGGCTCTTGGCGCCATCCACGAATCGGATTACCTCGCCCACCGTGATGGTGTCGGCCGGGCGCGACAGCAGGTATCCGCCCTCGGCGCCTCGCCGCGATTCCACGAATCCGCCCTGTTTGAGCGAAGCCAGAATCAGCTCCAGAAACTTCTGCGGAATGTTTTGCCGTTTGGCGATCTCGGCGATTTTCACGGGTTCCCCCGTGGGCTGCGTGGCCAAATCCAGGATCGCGGACAGAGCGTAATCCGCTTTGACGGAAATATACATGCGGCTATCAGGTAATACCGTAACACGAGTGCGGCAACGTACGCGCACTCTCCGATACACGCTACAATTCACAGGTGGAACGAGATCCCCAAGAAGTCACCCAACTCCTCGAACGCTGGTCCGGCGGCGACAAAGAGGCGCTGGATGAACTTACTCCCCTCATCTACAACGAACTGAAACGCGTCGCCCGCCGCCAGATGATGCGCGAACGCGCTGATCACACACTCGAAAGCACCGCCCTGGTTCATGAAGCTTACCTGCGCCTCATCGGGCAAAAGGGCACCAAGTGGCAAAGCCGTGCTCATTTTTTTGCGGTTGCCTCTGAGATGGCGCGGCGCATCCTCGTCGACTACGCCAAGGCTCGCAACGCGAAAAAACGCGGCGGGCCGAAAGTGTCTCTCGAAGATTCCCCCGAACCGTCCATCGATCTCGATGCCGACGTCATCGCCGTAAACGATGCCCTCGACGAACTCGCCAAGCTCGATTCGCGGCAGGCGAAAATCGTCGAACTGCGCTATTTCGGCGGACTCACCATCGAAGAAACAGCCGAGGTGCTCGGCGTGTCCACTCCCACCGTGAAGCGCGATTGGCTCGTGGCGCGCGCCTTCCTGCAACGCGCCCTTGGCCGGAACCCCCCGCCCGCATAAAGCAAAAATCCGCGGCGTACCTTCGGGAGGTCCACGCCGCGGATTCCACCGGCCCGAGTTCCTACTGCACCTGTGCGGCGCGGCCGGTCGGCGTTGCCTTCAGGTGAGCCACTCGCTCGGGAACCGTCGACACCGCACTGGGCAACAGCACAATGGTCGCCCAACTGGTCGCCGCCGCGCTGATCCACTGGTCACGTCCATGCGGAAACCCGGTGTCCACCAGAGGCTGGAACGGGAAGGCGCGGGTTGCCACATGCCACGTCCCATCCTCCAATTGCGTCTTTCTCAGATACTGAATTCCCCTGCGCCGGCTCGCCGCATCCGCTCTATCGCCCATCGCCTCGCGCAACGCATACACAGCGCGCGCCGTGGCGTACGCATCGCTCTCGAGCGTGTCCAACTGCGCCCACCCGCCATCGGCGCGCTGCTTCGCACGCAACTGCCGGGCCGCTTCCTCCACATCCGCGGCCGGCATCCCGGCCCAGTGCAATCCCAGCAACCGCGACACATACTCTTCCGCCGTAACCGGAGCCGAAGTCCGCAGCCAGCGCCCTGCTTTCGCCATGCGATTCGCAAACTCCGCCTTGCGGCCGGGAATCGGATACAGGCTCATCGAACGGATCGCCAGCATTGTCGCCTGAATGTCCCCGTTCTCCAACGGTCCGCGCGGCGACCAGCCGATCCACCGCCCATCGGCCGCCTGCTTGGTCACGATGCTCTGCACAATCGCCGCGGTGATCTCGTCCAACGGCCGGCCCTCCGCCGACAGCGCTTCCAGAATATAGCCGCCGGTGACCGGAAGATCCGGAACCACATCGCTCGCCTCCAGCAGTATCCCCGTCACCGGCTTCACCATCGCGAACACCATGTTCATCAGCTTCTTCTCCTGCTCGGCATGCCCGGTGATACCGGCGCGCCGTGCCGCGGCCAGCGTCATCAAGGGCAGCGTGTGATGATGGCAAGTGGCGCAGCCTGTGTTCTTGAACGATTTCTCACCGCTTGCTGCCAGCGTCGCCAGCATCTTCTCCACCGGAATCTCCGTGGTCGCCGTCTTGGCGCGTTTCACGGCCACCGGTTCCTGCTGCGGAGCACCCGCCTTGCGTAGCATCTTCGCCACCGCGGTTTCCCCACGCCGCAACGCCCAATCGAGCGCCGACTCGCCGCCGTTGTTCTTCGCCAGCGGATCGGCCCCGGCCTTCAACAGATAGGCCACCAGCGCCGGATTCACGCGATCCGAATACGCGGCCCACATCAGGGGCGTCCCACCGTGCGCGTCTGTGACGTTCACTTCCGCGCCGGCCTGCACCAGCATCCGTGCAATCGCCAGATCGCCGCGAATCGCAGCCATGCTCAGCACCGGCATCTTCTGCATCGCCGCGCCGCCTTTGAGCGAAGCGCCGTGGTCCAGCAGAAAGCGCACAATCTCGCGCCGCCCGTATAGCGTAGCTTCCGTGAGTGCCGTCACGTTGTTCGCCCCGGCCGCGTTAATGTTGGCGCCCGCTTTCACCAGCGCCCGAATGGATTCCAGATCCCCGGCACGCGCCGCTTCGACGATGGGCGTAGCCTTGCCGCCACCGGTGAACAGCGGGGGCATCGGATCCAGGTTATCCTTCGCATCCGGCTTGGCGCCCTTCTCCAGCAGTAACCGCACGGTCGCCGCATTCCCCGAAGAGGTAGCGGCTGCGTGCAGCGCGGTCCTTCCCGTCGGCGATGCGGCGTTCACATCGGCGCCCGCATCGATCAGCATCTTCGCCTTCGCCGGGTCGCCCGCCGCCCACACCAACACGGTCGATCCCATCGCATTCCTCGCGTTCGCACTCGCGCCCGCCTCCAGCATTAGGCGCAGCACTTCGGGGCCGCAATACAACACCGCGTTCATCACCGCGGGCGTACCCGAATCGTCGGCCGAGTTGGCATCGGCGCCATCCGCCAGCAACGCTTTGATCCGCGCCACGTCGCCTGCCTTGATCGCCTGCTGTAGCGCCGCATTTTTGGTCTGCACCGGCGTTGTTGTGGGAGCGCCCCACAGAGTCACGGCCAGCGCCATGGCCATCCATCGAAGAGGATATGTTCTGTTCATGTTTGTGTCTTGCCCTCTGTGGAAGTACGCGAAACGATGCGCTCGCCGGGATCATATACTGTCAAGAAATGTCTGCCCTCCATCCGCGCCATGGACGCCATCCAGGAATTCCCGCGCACATCCGATGGCGACTCGCTGCGCGTGAATCCATTCTTCGTGGCCGGCGCATCCAAGCGCGGCTGGACCGCGCTTGGCTCATCTCCAAAGCCGATCGCCGCGTCGTGGCCATGATCCCCATCGTGATCGACGCCCTCGACAGCGAAGCCATCGCCCGCCGAGGATCCCTACAAGCATCGCCACCGGCCGCGCATGCGCCTGCCGAAGTTCCTCACAAACGCTGCCGCCGACGTGTTCTTCCTCCCCGATAACGGACGCCGTCGACAGCATCTTGGCGTTCTACCGGGCGATTCTCACCGCTATGCCGCGGCCCCCGAGCCTACCGCTTCTTCGACGCCGCAACAAAGAATCCCCGCCGCTGAATCTACCGGCGCTTCTTTTTCGGCGAAGGCTCATACAGGGAAAATTGCAGCTTCTTCTCCACCGCATCCACGCGATCCAGGCACACCCTCACACGGTCGCCGATGCGGAACACCCGTTTGCTGCGCTCCCCCACAATCATGCGCGTGTTCTCCTGGTAGCGAAACCGGTCGCCGGGTAACGTCTCCGCTGGCACCAGCCCCTCCACGAACAAATCCTCCAATTCCACGAAAAACCCGTATTTCGCCGTCTGAATAATCAGCGCGGGAAACACCTCTCCCACACGGTCCATCATGAACTTCAGCTTCTTCCACTCCACCAGTTCGCGCTCCGCTTCGGCGGCCCGCCGTTCCGTAAACGAGCAATCCGCGGCAATCGTATGCAGCGTGCCCTCGTCCAGCGGAGCTTGCCGGTGATCGAGCCATGCACCGAGAATGCGGTGCACCACCAGATCCGGATACCGCCGGATGGGCGACGTGAAATGCGTGTACGTTTCCGAAGCCAGCGCAAAGTGCCCGACATTCGATTCGCTGTAGCGGGCCTGCCGCAGACTGCGCAGCATCAGGTAACTGAGGATGCGCTCCTCCGGCTTGCCTTCAATCTTCGCCACCAGCCGCTGATACTGCCGCGAAGTGAGTGGCAGCTTTTTGTCGTCCACCAGAACGATATCGCGATTGATCTTCCGCCCGTCGCGCTTGCGGTCCGTCACGCGATAGCGCTTGGCGGGAATGGCCCCCACCCCCAGCGAGTATCCAAAGTGCGCGGCCACTTCCTCGAAATCCGCCACCCGCTTGGCGTCCGGCGGTTCGTGGATACGATACATTCCTGGCCACCCCAGCGACTCGATGTGGGCCGCCACCGCTTCATTCGCCGCCAGCATGAACTCCTCAATCAGCCGGTGCGCGATGTTCCGCGGTGCGCGCCGCACCCCCATCATCTCCCCGAATTCGTCGAACTCAATCAGCGGCTCCGGCAGATCGAAGTCGATCGAGCCGCGTTTCTGCCGCTTCCGGTTCAACACCATCGCCAGTTCCTGCATCGCTTCGAACCGCGCCACCAGCGGAGCGTACCGTTCCCGCATCTCCTTATCGCCTTCCAGCAGCAGATGCACGTTCGTGTACGTCATGCGCTCCACGCTACGAATCACTCCCCGCACCAGTTCCTGCTTCACCACATCGCCCGCATGGTCGATCTCCAGCAGCACGCTCATCACCAGCCGGTCTTCCTTCGGTCGCAGCGAGCAGATGTTCGTCGACAACTCCACCGGCAGCATCGGCACCGCGCGGTCCGGGAAATAGACGCTCGTGCCGCGAATCAGCGCCTCGCGGTCAATCGCGCTCCCCGGGCGCACATAGTGGCTGACATCGGCGATGTGCACCTGCAAGGCGTAGTTGCCGTTCGGCAGCCGCTCCACCCAAACCGCATCGTCGAAATCGCGAGCCGTCTCCCCGTCGATCGTCACAATGTCCAACTGCCGGAAATCCTCCCGCCCCAGCCACTCGCTGTCCGCAAGCATGGTTGGCATCTGCCGTGCCTGCTCCAGCACCTCATCCGGAAAGCGATGCGGGATGTGGTGCTTGCGAATCATGATCTCAACATCGACCCCGAAATCATCTTCATGCCCCAGCACCTCCACCACCCGCCCAATGGCCCATTCATCCCCCTCGGGAAACTCCAGAATCTCCGCATGCACAATCAACCCGTCCAGATCCTCCGGCCCTTTCACTTCGATCTCCCGCACCCCGACACGATCCGCACTCGTCCCGCGCGGCGGAATCTCCAATCCATGGGGAATGTGTATCCACTGCCGGATGCGGTCATCGTGCGGAATCACAAAACAGCCGTTGCGGCGGATGCGAAACTCCCCCACAATGTCGTTGTGCGCGCGCTTGAGGATCTTCACAATCTCCGCTTCAGCGCGCCCCATCGCGCCGCGGTGCGCAATGCGAGCCAGCACGCGATCCCCATGCATCGCCTTCTCCGCCTCGCCGGGAGGCAGAAACAAGTCCCCGTTGATGCCCTCTATCGGCGGATCCATCGCCACAAACCCGTACCCGTCGCGATGCGCGATCACCCGCCCCACGGCGTACTCGCGGTTGGAGCGCGTCACCACATATTGCCCCGGCCGCGGCTCCACCAGTTCGCCCTTCTGCTGCAAGCGAAACAGGATCTTCTCCAGTTCATCGCGAGCCGCGCCCTTCGCCCCCAGTTCCCGCACCAATTGCTTGAAATTCGCGCGCGCATGCGGCAGGCGCGCGATATGCCGCAACACGTCCGAATCGTTCACTTGTGCCTCACGCTTCCTAGTATCCTATTGCCTATGGAGCTTGTATCGGTCCGGCTCGACATACCGGACGGAACCAACATCATCCTCGGCCAGTCGCATTTCATCAAGACCGTCGAAGATATTTACGAAACCATCGTCAACACAGTGCCGCAGATGAAGTTCGGCGTGGCGTTCAACGAAGCTTCCGGCGCCTGCCTGGTGCGCTTTGACGGCAACGACGAAGACATGAAGTCCGCCGCCGTCAACAACGCGCTTGCCATCGGCGCCGGCCACAGCTTCATCATCGTTATGAAGGACGGCTTCCCCATCAATATCCTGGCGCGCTTGAAAGAGGTGCCGGAAATCGTCGGACTCTATTGCGCCACTGCCAATCCCGTGGAAGTGATCCTCGCGCAGTCCGAACAGGGGCGTGGCATTCTCGGAGTCATCGACGGTGCTTCGCCGAAAGGCGTCGAAGATGCCAACGCCAAGCAATGGCGTCACGGATTCCTCCGCAAGATCGGATACAAACGATGATCATCGCCAGCGAACAGGAACTGGAAGAGCTGTTATCCCGCCCCTCGAAGGCGGACATCGATTTCATGGCCACGCTCGGCGGACCACTCATTATCCTCGGCGCCGGCGGCAAAATGGGGCCTACGCTCGCCCGCCGCGCCAAACGCGCCGCCGAGGAAGCCGGCATCGAGCAGCGCATCATCGCCGTCTCCCGTTATTCCACCGACACCGCACGCGAAAAACTTGAGCAGTGGGGCATCGAAACCATCAGCGCCGATCTCCTCGACCGTGAGCAACTCGCCCTGCTCCCCGACGTGCCCAACGTCATCTACATGGCCGCCCGCAAGTTCGGCTCCACAGGCTCGGAGTATCTCACCTGGGGCATGAACGCCTGGCTGCCCGCCATCGTTGCAGAGCGCTTCCGCCACGCCCGCATCGTCGCCATGTCGAGCGGCAACATCTACCCTTTCGTCCCCGTTTCCTCCGGCGGAGCCACCGAGACCACGCCGCTCAACGCCGTCGGCGAATACGGCCAATCCGTCCTCGCCCGCGAGCGCCTCTTCGAATTCTTCTCTGTCCGCTACGGCACGCCTGTGGTCAACGTGCGGCTCAACTACGCGGTGGAGTTGCGTTACGGCGTACTGGTGGACATCGGCGCCGCGGTCTTCGAGCGCCGCCCCGTGGACGTCACCATGGGCAGCGTCAACGTCATCTGGCAAGGCGACGCCAATTCCGTGGTGCTGCGCAGCCTCTCGCTGTGTTCCTCACCCGCCGCCGCGCTCAATCTCACCGGACCGGAAACGCTCTCCGTCCGCTACATCGCCGAACGCTTCGGCCAGCACTTCGGCGTCGATCCCATCCTCACCGGCCAGGAAGCCCCCACGGCTTTATTAAATAATGCAGCCAAATGCCATCGTATTTTTGGATATCCCAGCGTCACCCCCGATCAAATGATCGAATGGATCGCCGGCTGGATCGGCATGGGCGGCGTCAGCCTCGGCAAACCCACCAAGTTCGGCGTTCGCGACGGCAGGTTCTAGCCCCAATCGGATTCGCTCTGACGCTGTTTCCGGGACGGATTGTGCCGAACAAGCAGTTCCCGAAATAAAGGGATTGACGGACTATATCCACTCGCTGGGGCTCAAGGCGCGGACGTATACCTCGCCCGCCCCGCTGACACATTCTGATCGGATGGGTGGGCCATGCGCGCGTTCGCCTCCAAGCTCCGCGGCGGCGTTCCTTGACCGCGGACCAGCAGTATGCGTATATGTCGATGTGGGCGTTGGTGGCGTCGCCGCTGTCCAATTCCGGGCTGATGTCGCCACTGGACCAGTTCTGAATGTGTGGCGGCAAGCGGAGTTCGACAGACCTGAAGGTGGTGTGTTAACGGGCAGTGACGCGGTACGGAGTAAGATGCTAAGGATCCATTAGCCCACGAATGGGAGCCTCATGACAAGGAATGTTTCCGAATTAAGCGTGCGGGTGGAATCCGCGTTGAGCCAGGTGACCCCCGTGGGCGCGAAGCTGTATGAGGCATTCGGGCCGCTCCTGGCGGCGAGGATGAACGCAGCTACCGGGATGCGGGGGATGTTCGGAGATCATCTGGATCATGCGAAGTTCGTTCATTCGTGCCTGGTATTGCGGTCGCACCGGTGTTTGGTGGAAGTGATCCTTTGGTCATACCGCTCGTGTATGGCGCGGGGAGAGGACTTGGACCGGCTGCAAATAGAACTGGAAGGATGGCGGCAGGTTCTTCGCAAGGAGATGGAAGGCTGGGCGGAGGCTCAGCCGCTGATAAGGCTGTACGATGTGCTGGCGGAGTCGCATGAGAGTTTCCATGCTTTGTCCGAACACGGTCTGCCGGATCCTTTTGGAGAGGCGGAATTGCCGGCGGCGGCGCGGGACTTCCTGATGGCGCTGTTGTTGGGAGACGAAACGAGGGCGCCCATTCCGGCGGCGACGGCCGAATCCCTCCAGTTGTTGCCACGTTGGTGGGAAGGCGTGGTGGCACCGGCGTTGCGCACCGTGGGCAAGCTTTGGAGCGAAGGATGTGTCAGCGTGGCAGAGGAACATGTCGCGACGGGGATTGCCCAGCACTTGCTGCGGTCGACGTTTCCCACTGTTTTGAACCGGCGCGTGGAGATGACAGCCGCAGTGGTGGTGCCGGAGTATGAGCATCATACGGTAGGCGCGGAAATGGTGCGGGATTATTTGCGGATTGAGGGGTATAAGGTGTTTTATACGGGGGCGAATACTCCCAATGAAGGGCTGCTGCCACCGCTGGAGCAGAACGATGTCTCGTATTTGTTGATATCGTCGACGATGCCGGCCGGACTGCCCCATGTGATGGACTTGGTGCGGGAGGTGCGGGAGCGGTTGGGGAACAGCCGGCCGCGCATTCTGGTGGGTGGGCAGGCATACCGGCTGGATGCGGAGCTTGGCGCCAAGATCGGGGCGGATGCATGTTTGCATCGGCTGGAGGATCTGGGGGTGTATCTGCGTGAGCATGCCGCGCTGCCCGGATCGCGGGAATGACTATCATATAGGCTATGCATCGACGGGCGCAGGGTCTCCCTGGAAAGCAGTGAAGCCTCCGGTACCGAGGTTGTAATGATACATTTCTTGCTGTTCTTGTTTGCGCCCATCGTAGCGCAGGATTTCGAGATCAAACTGGAGAAGGTGCGGTCCGGTTATGACGGGAAGATGTGCTGGGTGCATCCGCGCGCGGGCATTGTGCCCAGCGCATCGGGCCCTCCGAGCGTTGTGCTGACCATGCAGCAACTGCTCCTGACGGGCAGCGATGTGTTCTATGCATTGAACGAAATGCGCACGGATGATTTGGGCAAGACGTGGAGCGGTCCAGTGGAACATGGCGAGACGCTGGGGCGGCGCGATGAGGGGAACGGCGTCATCGTGGCGGCCAGCGATTTCTGGCCGAAGTGGCATGCGAAATCAGGGAAGTTGCTGGGCATCGGGCACACGGTGCGGTACCGGAACAATCAGGTAATGGCGGAGGCGCCGCGGCAGACGACTTACTCGGTGTACGATGCGGCGCGGCGGACATGGACTCCGTGGGCGACGCTGGAGATGCCGGGCGGCGACCGGTATTACAATGCGGGCGCGGGATCGGTGCAGCGCGTGGATCTGCCGAATGGGGATCTGCTGGTGCCCATTTATCACAAAGCGAAAGGGGAGAAGTTTTCCAAGGTGAGCGTGTTGCGGTGCCGGTTCAATGGGAAGCAGCTTCGGGTGGTGGAGATTGGAAACGAATTGGCGGTGCATGAGAAGCGGGGCGTAGGTGAGCCTTCGCTGGCACGCTTCGGCGGGCGGTTCTATTTGACCGTGCGGCATGACGATCGAGGGTATGTGAGCGTGAGCAAGGACGGGCTGCACTTTGAGCCGTTACGGGAGTGGCTGTGGGACGACGGAACGGGGCTGGGAAATTACAATACGCAGCAGCATTGGGTGACGCATTCCAATAAAGGACTCTACCTGGTATACACCCGGAAGGGTGCGGCGAACGATCATGTATTCCGGCACCGTGCGCCGCTGTTTATCGCGAAGGTGGATCCTGCCACGCTACGGGTGATTCGGGCAACCGAGAAGGTGCTGGTGCCGCAGCGCGGAGCGCGGTTGGGGAATTTCGGAGTGACGGAGGTGAACGATCGGGAGACATGGGTTACGGTGGCGGAGTGGATGCAAACGTGGGGGCCGAATATCGTGATCCCGCCTGATAATCCGCTGGGCGCGGATAATACGGTTTGGGCAGCGCGGATCGTATGGAATCAATAACAGGACAGAGATTGTACCGGCGGGCGCGGACTCGCATTCCCGGCGGGACGCAGTTGTTGTCGAAGCGGCCCGAGATGTTTCTGCCGGAGCAGTGGCCGGCGTATTACGCGAAGGCTCGTGGGGCGGAAGTGTGGGATCTGGATGGGAACCGGTATGTCGATATGTCGTACGGAGGCATCGGGGCCTGCGTGCTGGGGTATGCGGATCAGGATGTGGATGACGCCGTTCGCGCAGCGATTGCCAATGGATCGGCGTGCACGCTGAATTGCGCCGAAGAGGTGGAACTGGCGGATCTGCTGTGCGAACTGCATCCATGGGCGGAGATGGTGCGCTATGTGCGCTGTGGCGGGGAGGCGATGGCGGCGGCTGTGCGGATTGCCCGGGCCAGAACAAAACGGGACAAGATTGTTTTTTGCGGATATCACGGATGGCAGGATTGGTATCTGGCGGCGAACCTGGCCGAGGACGATGCGTTATCGGGGCATTTGCTGCCGGGGCTGGATCCGGCGGGTGTACCGCGCGGATTAAAAGGGTCCGCGCTGCCGTTTGCCTATAACGATGTCGATGGGTTGCGCCGGGCGCTGGCGCAGGCAGGCGACGATCTGGCTGCGGTGGTGATGGAGCCGCAGCGGGGTGCTCCACCGGCCCCGGGGTTTCTGGAGACCGTGCGCGAGGAGACGCGGCGGCGCGGTGCGCTGCTGGTGTTCGATGAGATTACCGCGGCGTTTCGGTTGAACAGCGGCGGGGTGCACCTGTTATACGGCGTGAAGCCGGATATAGCGGTGTTTGCGAAAGCCTTGAGCAACGGGTATCCCATGAGCGCCGTGATTGGGACGGGCGATGCGATGCAAGCGGCGCAGGAGACTTTCCTGAGCTCGACGCATTGGACGGAGCGGATTGGGCCGGCGTCGGCGCTGGCCTGCGTCCAGAAGCACCGCCGCGAGAATGTTGCGGCGCATCTGATGCGGATCGGCGAGAGCGTGCAGCAGGTTTGGCGCGCGGCCGCCGCGGAATCCGGGCTACGAATTACGGTGGCGGGAATGGCTCCGCTGGGGCGGTTTGCGATCGAGGAACCGGAGCCTCAGGCCTTGAAGACGCTGTTTGTGCAGGAGATGCTGGAGCGCGGCTTTCTGGCGAGCAATGCGTTCTATGCGATGTATGCGCACAGGGAGGAGCACGTAGCGGCATACGGGGCGGCCGTGCGCGAAGTGTTTGCCGTGTTGCGTTCGGCTGTGGATGCGGGAGACGTGCGGGAGCGGCTGCGTGGGCCGGTGGCGCATTCGGGGTTTTTCCGGCTGGCTTAGGCTGCCGAAAGCAACTGTGCGGCGTTCGAGTAGAAGATGCGCTCGATGGCTGTGTCGTTCAGTTGCAGATTCCAGCAGGCGGTCTTCAGCGCGCGTAGGGATTCGAGGAAGATCAGCAGCGGCTCGATGGGCGCATGGGACGCTTCAAATTTCGTGTTATCCGCGGTGAGCCAGAGGAAGGAATCGCCGATGGCGACGCATCGTCCGCGGATGTGGGTGACGGGGAAATCAGCGCCATAGAGAAGACGATCCACGCCGAGGGTGCGGACGATGGCTTCCAATGCGCCGGCTTCGGTGACCGCACTCGTATCGCACCAGATGTTGCCAAGTCCGGCAAGCGAGCCAATGCCTTCGATGGTGTGGTATGGATTGAAGCCGCGGGCGGCGTGGGCGAGGATCCAGCGGGAGTTTGGATATTTGCGCGCGAGGCGGACGATGCTCTCCTGATTGACGGGATCGGCGATGGCCCGGGCTCGGACCATGTGTAGCGTGATGGTGAGTTGCTCTTCGTGGGCGATGCGCACGTGCTCCTCGGGCAGGTAGTCTTCGACAGGCGCTTGAAAGGTGGGTTGCGTGGGAGCGAAGAGATGGTAGCATTTCAGGCCGGAGAATCGGTGCCTCCGCACGGTCTGGCGGATGAACTCAGGGTCCATGTCCGGAGTGACGATCATGGCGCCTTTGAGCTCCGGGTGCGCCGTGAGTTGATCGCTGAGGAACCTGTTGGCGGATGCGGTATCGAGGCCGGCGGCGGGGAATGGAAAGGCTAGCGCGGAGAATCGGCGGTCAGGCGCGATCGCTTGCATGTGGGCGAGGAAACAGGGCCAGTCGACGATGCCGGGACCGGAAGCAGCGAGCGCCGGCGTGCCGGTGGTGAAATCCGAGGTGCGGTAGAGATGGCAGTGGGCGTCGAAGACGCGGTGGGGAAGAAACGAATCGAGATGCTTACGGAAGAAGGTAAGGTCTGCGGGTGTGGTTTCCCACGATGAAGCGGACATTCGTCCAGTGTATCCGGTCGAGTTCCAAAGCTGGCGCGGCCGTGCCACCAGAAGTCATGCGAATATCGACTTCTTGAACTCCCGGTTCGTACCGGTGCAGCCATAGCCGTTGCCGGTGCCTTTGTTGAGGCAAGGCGAACACAAGGGAGAGTATTGGACTACTGTAGCCGATCTAGCGCTACACTTACTGATGAGATGCCTGTCTTACGCCCCATTCTCTTTACCCTGCTGCTCGGCTCCGTTGGCCTCGCACAGAACGGCATCGCACCCATGTGGGACGTGAAGGCGATGCTCCAGAAGCTGGTGGAGCAAACCGAGAAATACAAAACCACGGTGGACCGATTGAAGGTCGTGGATTGGGTGAATCAGAAGCAGGCCTCGATGACCTATCTGAAGCAGCAGGAGATGGTGCTGGCGGAAGTGGGGCATCTGAAAACGGTGGCTGATCGATTCGCCAACGCACCGGAGAAACTGTCACTGGCGCTGGATATCTACTTCCGGCTCCAGGCGCTGGAAAGCGTAACGGCGGCGCTCGCCGATGGTGTCAGCCGCTATGAGAGTCCGGAGAACGCCGCTGCGCTTCAGCAACTGTTGACCGACAACTCGGCCACGCGCATGAAGCTGCGCCAGTACGTAATGGACCTGTCTGTAAACAAGGAACAGGAATATGCGATCGCCGAGCGTGAGGCGCAACGTTGCCAGGCCGAGTTGAATCGGAATCCGCTAGCTCCGGTTCCGATCACCGGACCGAGAAAAAAACCGCAGGAGAAAAAGTGACCCCAACGCCGACCTTTGTCTGTAGCATCTGTTCGGAATCGTCGACACGGATCTGTGTCTATTGCACGAAAGACGCGTGTGAGAATCACCTGTGCGTGAAGTGCGGGCGGTGCAGCGACTGCTGCGAGTGCGATCTGCACTCCAGGAGAGGGAGAACCGGATCGGCGTCAGGCCACGCTGGCCGGAACAACGGATCCGAGAATGAGCGCCACCAGGTTCCAGGCAATCAGCAGGGCGAACATGACGTTCACTTTTCCTAGCAGTCGGGTCTTGTCGGACCGCCAGCAGTAGACGCCAAGAACCAGGGCGGCGATTTTCACCATTAACAGTCCGGCGAGCGGCGAGGGTGTGAGTTCGAGTGCGAAGCGAACGATGGGGTTACCTTCCTGTACGCCCTGCACCAGGAAGGCGATCGTGGTGAGGAGATCGAGCAGTTGCAGATAGCTGTAATGGATGAGCGCAGAAGGCAAGCAGCAGATCCTTTCCTAGATTAAAGATAGGGTATTTGCCTGACAGTGGTCAACGGTTTCGCTTACCAAGAAATGGGCTGTTTTGCTAGTACTTTGGTCCCGTGCGGATTCGTTTAATCGAATGCACGTATGACTTCGGAGCGGGGTACTACGACCAAGTAACGCTCCCCGGAGAGATCTGCCACCATCACCGGACAACCTTGCCGTTCAGAACCACCGAAACGGGCTGGATGTCCTTGATGGCGTCGTCGGGGACGGTGAGGTAGTCGCGGTCGATGATGACGAAGTCAGCCAACTTCCCGGCTTCGATGGAACCGCGCTCCTTCTCAGCCATCTGAAGGGTTGCGGCCCAAATGGTGTACATGCGGAGAGCATCCTCCCGGGAAATACGTTCTTCGGGGAACAGGACCTCCCCGTTGGCCATGCGGCGCGTGACGGCGGTCCACATGCCCTGGAAGGGATTGTAGGGATTGACGGCGTGATTCTTATCGTGGCCGATCATATGGTCGCTGCCGCCGGCCAGGATGACGCCTTGATCGCGGTAGGTTTTCAAGGGGATGAAGTAGCGAAGCCCATTGCCGGGGAAGACCTTCTGAAGGGCTGGGCCGTCTTTGTACAGCCACGCAGGTTGCACGTCGGCAGGCAGGCCGAGTTTGGCGAGGCGGGCGATGGCTTCGGGGGATTGAAAGCTGGCGTGCATGAGGTGTGATCGCGTCGGGGCAATGGGCTTTTTCGCATTGAGCGCTTCGAAGCAATCGAGCAAGGCGTCAATGGCGCCGCCCCCCTGGCTGTGCGCGGTCAGTTGCCAGCCACGGTCCCGCGCGGCGGTCATGATGGCCAGCAGTTTCGGAGGATCAAGGAAGAGCTGGCCACGGGAATCGGGGTTCGATTGCCCGTACAACTGTTTGCCGAATTCGCCGTAAGGGGCGCGCTGGAACGCGGTGCCGATGGTCATCCCGCCGTCGAGGGTCACCTTAAAGGTGCCGAAGCGGAGCCAGTCCGAACCCGCCGGACCGGGCCGGTAGGGGGAATTCTTAATTTTCGCGACGACTTGGTCCGTGGGGCCGGAGGAATCGATGCGCCACGTCATCACGACCCGCAGAGGGAGTTGATTCGCGCGGGCCAGTTCTTGATAAAGCGAAATGTCGTCGTCGCCGACCGCGCGGTCGCCGATCGCGGTGAGTCCCGCGTCGACGTAGCGGTTGAGCTGATGCTTGAGCGCCGCGAGTTTGTCGGCTCGGGGCAAAGGCGTGGACGAGCGCAGCCCCTTGAGGAGCCGGTTGGCATTCCGAAGGATGCCATTCGGCTCGCCCTTGGCATCGTGGCCGATCTCGCCGCCCGGGGGGTTGGGGGTGTTGCGGTCGATGCCGCTCATTTTGAGGGCGTAGGAATTGACGACCCAGACGTAGCTGGCATCGAAACCGACGGGGTGTTCGGTGATTACGTCCAGCACCTCGCGGGTGGGCATGCGCATTTCGGCCAGGCGCGTGGGGAAGGTGCGGGGCACCACGATCCACTCGCCCTTGGGCGTGGTGGCGGCACGGGCTTTCAGGAACGCTTGCACGGCGGCAAAGGAATCAAGGGGCGGGAGTTTGGCTTTGTATTCGGAGGCTCCGGCGCCGGCGGCGTGGACGTGGGCATCGATGAGGCCGGGCAGGACAGTCCGGCCCTTGGCATCGATGACCTGAGTGGCCGCCGTGCGCTGTTTCAGAATGGCGTCGTTCGAACCGGTGGCGGCGATGCGGTTGCCGGTCACGGCGATGGCTTGGGCCACGGTGAACTTGCCATCCACGGTCAGCACCTTGGCGTTATGTACGATAAGATCCGCGGCGAAGGCGGAGAAGGACAGCAGGAAAAGGAGTAGCACTGGATTATTTCTGTTCTCCGCCTTCGGGGCGGTTTCCGGATTCCTTCCACTTCACCAGGTCAGCGAAGGCATTCATGGTTTCCCGCGGCGTGAAAGTGCAGTGGCCGTTGCGGCTGACGAAGCGCTGCACGAAATTGGCGTCGCCTCCATTCAGGTGCAGCAGATCGGTGTAGCCGTTGACGGACCATGCCGGCACAAGCGGGTCATAGACGGTGTGCAAGGAGAGGATGGGATTCTTCGGGGAAGCCGTCGGCGTGTAGTATTTCTTGAGGTATTCGACGGCTTGCGGATTGGCCGCATAGCGCTTGACGTTGCGGTTGATGAGCCCATCGTCGGGGGTGCCTTGATAGAGCGTGTTGCGGTTGTCGAAGGGATTGCCTCCGGCACGCACCATCATCTCCTTCTGGATGGCGGCATAGAACGCGATGACCTGAGCCATCTCCAGATCGCTCTGGAAGCCGGCGAACTTCTGCATGGCCATGAGGCGGTCCGGGTATTGGGTAGCTTCCTTCTGAATGCGCTGCACGAGATCGAGAGGGTTCATCACGTCGTCCGTGATTTCCACCGGGGAGCCGATCATGCCGGGGAAGTAGTAGTCATAGATCACCAGCGTGTCGAAGAGGCGGCGCTGGAACATGGAATGGGATGGGGCGATGGGCCCGCACATCTGGAGTGCGGCGTCGTAGGCGTCGGGGTAGGATTCGGCGAGGGCGAGCGTGATGGTGCCGCCCATCGAGTGGCCGGTGACGTAGGTGCGCTTCGGCTTGCCGTATCTGGAAACGAAGTGCTTGCGCAGGGCCTCCGTCTCCTCGATGGCTTCCTTGACCGCCCATCCGCCCTTGCTGTATCCCGATTGCGCAACGGCGTAGCCCAGGTCGAGGAAGGCTTTGAGTATTTCGTTGGGCGCCTTGTCCTTCTGGAATTTTCCAGGAGATGGGCTGTAGCCATGGCAGTAGACCACCAGCGAGCCATTGAAGTTGGCGGGGATATCGATGCGGTATTCGGCTTCGCCGAGCTTGCCGGTTTCGACGCCCGCGGCGGGAGCGGCTACGGGTGGGCCCACGGTGCGCCTGGCGAGGAACACCCCCTTCATGTTGCGAGGTCCGTTGAAGGTGCCCTTCAGTTCTTCGCCGTCCGGGACGGCTTTCACATCGAAGACGTATTTTCCCACCAGGAACTGGAAGGAAACGCTGGGGTTGCCGAGAACGGCATTTCTCACAGGGCCGGATCCGAGCGGACTGTTAACCTGCCCGGTGAGATCGGCGCCATTGTGCTGGAGTTGTGCGTCGAGTTTCAGCGGTTTCTTGCCCTCAGGGGTGGCAGTGACATCCCATTTCCCAGTCAGGTTGTACTGTGCCCAGGCGCCCGTCGTCAGCGCGAGCAGCAACAGTGCGGATTGCAACATCGTATTGGCCCTCTTTCGTTAATGATACGATAGGGCGAGCAGTGCGGATCGCGATCCGCTGGAATGCCATTAGGGGAGGTTGATTCATGCGTTTATTGCGGCTGTTTGCGGTGGCGGCGTTGAGCCTGGGGCTGCTGATTGGGGCGCAGGGAGGGGATGGGAAGAAGGCCGCCAAGGCGGCGGCGGGCGCGCCGAAGGAATTGGTGGATATCAATTCAGCCTCGGCGGATCAATTAAAGGCGATTCCAGGCATTGGGGATGCCTATTCCAAAAAAATCATCGACGGGCGACCCTATCGCGCAAAGAATGAACTGGTGTCGAAGAAGGTGCTGCCGGAGGGCGTGTATGAGAAGGTGAAGGATTGGATCGTTGCCAGGCAGGCGGGGAAGAAATAACCGAGCACCCGCTACCGGTATAATCCTTTGATCTGATTGCAGCGGATGAGGAGGAGATCGGAGAAGGCCCGCAATCCGCTCAGTAAGCCCACGCGTGTTCCTTCCACATTGGCCCAGCGTACAGGCACCTCAACCGTCTTGAGCCGATGACACTTGGCGATGAACAGGTCTTCCACATCGAAACCGAAACCGTCAAGCTGCTGGCGCGGGAAAATGATTTCCGCGGCCTTTCGATGGAACAGCTTGAAGCCGCACTGCGTGTCGAGGAAGGGCAGTCCGGTGAACAGGCGCATGACGAAGTTGAAGAATCGTCCGGAGAGTTCGCGGCCCAGCGGCTGGTGGACGGAGACAAGAGAGCGGTCGACGGCCCGTGAGCCGATAGCCACCACGGCGGATTGATCCTCGGCTGCACGCAGCAACTTGTCCAGTTCTTCGATGGGAGCGCTGAGGTCGGAATCGGTGATCAAACGCCATTCCCCGCGCGACTCCCTCATGCCGTGGCGCACGGCGTAGCCCTTGCCTCGGTTGCCGGGATTCCGCAGCAAGCGGATCGCTCGGTTGCGCGCCGCATATTGCTCGACAAGCGCGGCCGTGCCGTCGCGAGACCCGTCGTCAACGACGACAATCTCCAGAAACTTCCACTGGCGTTCGGCGGCGAATTGCACAATACGGTCCAGAGAAGCGGGGAGACGCTTCTCTTCGTTGTATGCGGGGATGACGATCGATAGCGATATCAAGAGTCGTTTGCCGGATTCGTGAAGGGTGCGAGAACATTGTAACAGTGAGCACAACCTATGATCCATCGGGAGGCCGCGCGGCGCGATTCGAACTCTTCGTGGCCTTGCGTTATTTACGCGCCAAACGCAAGCAGGCGGTGATCTCGATTATTACGGGGATCTCGGTGTTGGGCATCGCCGCCGGGGTCATGGCTTTGATCATTGCCCTGGCCATCAATAACGGGTTCCGCAACTCGCTCGAACGCACGCTGCTGGGGGCGCGGGCGCATGTGAGCATTCTCGAGAAGGAGCCATTGGAGGGAATCGAGAACTGGCGGGATATCCAGAAGCGCCTGCTCGCATTGCCGCATGTGAAGTCCGCGGCGCCGAGTTTGTACAGCACGGTGTTTTTTGCCGGACCCTTGCGGGCCGAGGGGGGCGTGCTGAAGGGCATCGACCTGGCATCGGAAACGAACCGGGCGGATGTTGTGCGGAACCTGAAGCAAGGCGACATCAGCCAGTTGGACAATCCAGGGGGAGTACCGGGCGTAATCCTCGGGTCTCGATTGGCTGAGATTACGGGTATGACAATGGGCAGCCGGGTCAAGGTGATCAGCCCGCAGGGCGATATGACTCCATGGGGCATGCGGCCTTCCTACTATGACTTCCGGGTCGTCGGAATTTTCGAGTCGGGCTTCTATGAATTCGACCGGGCGTGGGCTTTCACTTCGATGCGGAATGTGCAACGGGTGTTGAACGTCGGCGATGTGGCCAATTCCATCGAGGTAAAAGTGGACCCCGTGGAGAAAGCGGCCGAAGTGGCGGTGGCGGCGCGCAAGGTGATCGGCAAGGAGTTGGATGCATCGCATTGGATGGAGCAGAACCAGCAGGTCTTGGGAGCGCTGCGCCTGGAGCGGATCGCGAGCACCATCACGATTGGGCTGATTTTGTTGGTGGCGGCGCTGAATATCTTAATCTCGCTGGTGATGATGGTAATGGAGAAGCAGCGGGATATTGCCTTACTGCTCTCGATGGGAGCGCGGCGCGAACAGGTGCGGCGCATCTTTTTGTGGCAAGGGGTGTTGATCGGGGGGGTGGGGGCCATGCTGGGATTGGTGGCCGGATACGGCTTGAGCTACATCGCGGGGCATTACGAATTGCTGCGTTTGGATGAACAGGTGTATATGCTGCGTTCGGTACCGTTTGAGCCGCGGTGGTGGGACGGATTGTGGGTAGCCGGCGTGGCGGTCGGGGTGAGCTTGCTGGCGACATTGTATCCGGCGCGGAGTGCGACGCGCATCCTCCCGGCCGAGGCGTTGCGCTACGAGTAGAACCGCGAAATTGGCAACGCCATCAAGTTTACCGAGCAAGGCGAAGTCTCCCTGGATGCGAGATTGCGCGAAGCCGGGACCGAGGGCGTCCTGCCCGAACTCCGCGTGCCGCACACCGGCATCGGCATTCGCTGGGGCTTGCTATCGCTGAAAGGGCATCATGGAATCGACGCGGACTCCGTTTGATGTGGCTTTCGCCGACACCGCACTGCCCGGCGCCGATGTGGAATCCGCGGCCGTGCCCGTGGCCCGGGAAACGGGTTCCGAGTCTTTGCGCCGGCTGACCATCCTGCTCGTCGAAGATAACGCGGTGAATCGGCGGCTGGCGGTGAGGCGGGCCGGGGCCTTGACATCCGCCCCTCCAATCACATATCAATGTCCATTCCCCTCATGTGGCAACAAAACTACACACCGATCGCGGACAGTCTGGGTTTTTCGGCTTTTCTCGCGGCGCTGCCTATCTTCGTTCTGTTGTTCTTGCTCGGCGTACTGCGCAAGCCTGCCTGGATTGCCGGTTTGTCTGGCCTGGGTACGGCTCTGGCGGTGGCGATTGGCGCCTACGGAATGCCTGTAGGGATTGCTTTGGGGGCGGTGACCAACGGAGCGGCCTTCGGGCTGCTGCCCATTGGATGGATCGTCTACTGGGCGATTGTGCTCTATCAGATCACGTTGCGTACGGGCAAGTTTGAAATCATCAAGGATTCGGTGGGAAGCCTGTCCGGCGACCGGCGGCTTCAGGCGCTGCTCATCGCCTTCTCCTTCGGCGCCTTCGTGGAGGGTGCGGCCGGGTTCGGTACCCCGGTGGCCGTGGCTGCGGCGATGTTGGCGGGCTTAGGGTTTTCCCCCTTCTACGCTGCGGGGATCTGCTTGCTGGCAAATACGGCTCCCGTGGCTTTCGGCTCGATTGGCATCCCCGTGTTTACACTGGCGGGGATTACAGGATTGCCGCTGCTCGATCTGAGTGCCAACGTGGGGCGCATTTGCGCTCCGATCTCGCTGGTGGTGCCCGCCTACCTTGTGTACGTGATGGGGGGCGCGCGTGCGCTGGCCGGCGTCTGGCCTGCTGCTCTGATCTGCGGCGCCGGCTTTGCGTTCACACAATTTTACGTTTCCAATTATTGGGGACCGCAACTGACCGATATCACCAGTTCGCTGGTGGCTATCATCGGACTGGTGGTGCTATTCAGAATCTGGAAGCCCGCCGATACGTTCGATCTGCCGGGCGCGGCGAAGGGATCGCTGCCCAAGAAGCACGAGCTTGGGGAAGTGCTGCTCGCGTGGTCTCCGTACCTGCTGCTGGTGGTGATGGTGTTCCTGTGGGGGCAGGACGCGGTGAAAGCGGAATTGAACAAATTCACCATCAATATCCAGTGGCCGGGACTCCACAACCTGGTGGAACGCATGCCCCCGGTGGTGAACGCCGCCGCCCCCTACCCGGCTGTATACTCTCTGAACTACATGTCAGCCGCGGGAACGGCCTGCCTGATCTCGACGCTGCTGGCGGCGTTGGTGCTGCGCATCGGCATTGGTGAGTACGGAAAAATCCTCGGCATTGCGTTCCGCCAGTTGTTCCTGTCTCTGGTCACGATCGCGGCTGTGCTGGGGCTGGCCTTTCTGATGAATTACTGCGGAGCCACGGTGACACTCGGGCTGGCCTTTGCCGCGACTGGCGTCCTGTTCCCCTTCTTTAGTGCGCTGCTGGGATGGCTGGGCGTCTTTCTCACGGGCAGCGATACGTCGGCCAATGCTTTATTCGGCAATCTGCAAGTGGTGACGGCCACAAAGCTGGGTTTGAATCCGCTGTTGATGGCGGCATCGAATTCCAGTGGCGGAGTGATGGGGAAGATGATCAGTTTGCAGAGCATCGCCGTGGCGGCCGCGGCGACAGGGATGCCCTCCACCGATGAGGCGAAGCTGTTCCGGTTCACGCTGAAGCACAGTGTTCTGCTGGCCTCGCTGATTGGGGTTGTGGTGACGGTTTATGCCTATGTGGCCCCGCATTTGGTGAAGTAGCATCGCGGCGGAATTGATACGATAGAAGTTCGGAGGGTTGGCCGAGTGGTTGAAGGCGGCGGTCTTGAAAACCGTTAGCGGGGTGACTCGCTCGGGGGTTCGAATCCCTCACCCTCCGCCATCTCCATCGTTTTGCAGTTTTGCCGATCCCTTGCTCGCGGCTTTGTCAGAGACAGAAATACGGGCTTTGCACCGGCGGCACTGCGCCTGCGTTGGCCGACGCCGTCCGTGTCCATGTTGAACTTGAGAGTTAGGTTCCCATAGAGAGCCTTCCCGTCGATGGTACGCAACGGGACACGAATCGCCCGAATCATGTCCTCGAATCCGAATATCGTCGAATTGTGGAGTCGTGGTCCGGCAGGCGCCTCCTCGTCCTTATCCAAATCGGCCACGTGAACCGATTCCAAGTGACCGGAATGCCAATACTCCCCGCGTGTCTTGCCTTTGCCGTCGACGACAACCGCGACGCTCGGGTATTCGAAGTGATGGGCGAAGATCGCCGCAGTCCATTGCGTTCTGTCCTTTTCGGGAGATGGAAATACCTTGTAGTCGCGGTAGACATAGACATCGGTAAACTTGTTAGCCCGATCGGAGACCGCACGCCGGGGCTCGATCTTCCACAGTTCCTCTCCGTCTTCGGAAATACAGTGGATGAAGGCGCCCTCGCTGTCCCGTCGGTGGGAAACGTACGGTACCAGCGTCTCCACCCGGCCGTCCCCATCCAGGTCGCCATGAAAACGGGCTTCATAGAGGCCTCCGAGCGGCGCTGCCGGAAACCCGCGCCTCCACACTTCCCTGCCCTGCTGGTCGGTTGCTACCAGTGTCGAATAATACCAGGAGGATGCATAAGGCTTGCCTACCTTCCACCGCTCCCAAGCATCTCGCACCAGCGGCACTGACATTGCGAGGATAACTACCGTCGCTCCGACGGCGTTCCAACGCAGAAATCTCGGGTCCTGCCAGAACCGGGGTGCGGCTACGTTCCTCTTCCTCCATTCGACGAGATCCGCGACGCTGGCGGCGACGGCCCGGCCCTTGTCGCCCCCAAGCCGGCGAACGGGCAGCCCCATTTCGGTCTCGTAGCGCTGTGCGGAGCGCACACTCACCCCCAGGAATTGCGCAATCTCTTTCCAGGAGGTCAATTCCTTCGAGTTTCCGTCACTAGCTAGAGGACATGGTTGACTGAATTTAGCTCAGAATCCAATGACAAAGCAAATGGGACGCACGCTCCGAAAATGAAAATCTCCTTCTACCGGGGATAAGCCGGCAGAAGGAGAAAGGATTCCCTCTAGCAGGTGGAAATATTTCGTTACGCTACGATGCGCTCTTCGTCGAGCACGCTGTTCACCTTGGCCACCTGAATATTGCGCACGAAGCCGATCGCACGCATGAACTTCAGGGTCAGCCATGTCGGATCGAATTCATACCAGGTGAGCCCATGGCGCGCCGAAACCGGATGCGCATGGTGGTTGTTGTGCCAGCCTTCGCCGAAGGTGAGCAGCGCCACCCACCAGTTGTTGCGGGAATCGTCGCGGGTGCGGAAACGGCGCGAACCCCACATGTGCGTGGCGGAGTTGACGGCCCACGTAGCATGAAGACCGAAGATGACGCGGAAGCAGATGGCCCACAGCACCATGCTCCAGCCGCCCCACAGCGCCAGCAGAATGCCGGTGACGGTGAGCGGCACCCAATGCCAGTTGTTCAGCCACACGTAGAACTTGTGCTTGGCCAGATCGGGGGCGTATTTCGCCATCAGGCGGGTGTTGTTGTGCTTGGCTTCGCCGAGGATGATCCAGCCGATGTGCGCCCACCATGCCCCGTCGCGCGGGGAGTGCGGATCGCCGGGCTGGTCTGATTTCTGATGATGGATGCGGTGCGTGGCCACCCAAAAGATGGGGCCGCCTTCGAGCGTCATGGCGCCCCAAACGGCCAGCATGTATTCAAACCAGAGCGGGCACTTGTAGCCGCGATGGGTGTGCAGACGGTGATAGCCTAGGCTGATACCCCAGCCCACGGAAAAGTAGTGCAGCGCAACGGCGACCCAAAACGCCTTCCAGGTGAAGAAAAACGGCGCGGCAACGGCGCCGGCATGGAGGAATACAAGCGCGATGATCGTCACCCAGTTGGGTTTGGTTCGATTCGTAATGCTAATAACTTCGGACAAGAGTGGTCTCCAAGGGTAATAGTATGGTACTGCCCTGCCTATTAACCTATCAGGCTTGAGTGCGGCGAATTGTAAGAGTTGTGTAATTTCGGGCGCGTTGGATCGATCGCGCCAAGCTGTTGCCAGAACTAGGGTTTTTTCTCGGCAGGCTTAGGGGGATCGGCCTTCTTGGGGGGCTCGGCAGGGGGACGGAAGCGGGGAACACGAGGGACAGGTTTGGCGCTCGCCAAGGAGGTGTACGTGGCCAGTAGTTCGGATTCCTTACCTGGATTGAGGCGCACCATGCGGTGCTTCCCTTCCCCGCCGGGGCGGAATTGCGCGGCGCCGCCGGCGGCCACTTCGAAGACGCCCGGTTCGGAGGCGGTAAAGAAAGGTTGCGGGCCGCGTACGGCGTACAGGACGGCGGCGGCGACCGGGGTAGGAGCATCGTAAGGCATGGCTTGGAAGGCGCGGTAGGCGTCCACGACGGGATGCTCCTGGGTCCAGGCGAAGTCCTTCTCGATGCTGGCGGCGGGGAAGCGGACGGCGTCGCCGGCTTCGTCATTGAAGATGGCGATGGGTCCGGGCCACTCGGCGGCCAGTTTGCGGGCGGCGGGGATGTCTTCGCGGATTTGGGCGTCGCCGGCGACCCATACGAGTTGGCGCACCTTCTGCGTGATCCAGTCCTTGGCGCCTTTGACGGCAAGGACAGCGGCGAGGTTTGTGGCTGGTCCGGCGAGGACGACGACGGCGTTCTGATCGTACTGCGCGGTGAAGGCGTTCCGAATGAGGGCGGGCACTTCGGCGGTATCGTTGATGTGCTGGATGCCGTGGTTGTAGACGGGTTTGCCCTCGGCATTCTTTCGGCCGAGCACGGCGTCGATCATGGGGGTGTCCGCGGGCAGCTTGCCATCGACAGAAAGCCCGACTGGAAGGGTACGGCCCACGGCTCCGAAGGCGCCGCTGACAGCGCCGGCATAGAATCGGCCGATAACTTCGGCCAGCGCGGCGGATTTGAGGTTGGACTTGCTGGTGCTGACGGCGACGACGCGGCATTCGTTCTTGCCATCGAGTCCGTAGAGGACGGCCATGCCGATGAGGTCGGCGATGCG
>CAYOBO010000111.1:0-25612 GCA_964402295.1 uncultured Candidatus Solibacter sp.
GGCCCGTGGGTTGAGCCGCGGTGGATTGCACCGCTACATCTACCGTTGGCGGTTTACGGGAATCGTCGTCAAAGGGGATAGCGTGGAGTGAAGGGAGGGGTTCGGATGCGGATGGTAGACTCGATTTTGCGTGGTTGAAATCCAGCATGTGTCGAAGCTGTATCGGCTGTATCGCCGGCCATTGGACCGGCTGATTGAGGCATTGCCGTTGACTGGGGTGCGGCGGCATGAGGATTTTTGGGCGCTGGACGATGTTTCGTTTTCGATCGGTAAGGGCGAGATTGTGAGTGTGGTGGGGCCGAATGGGTCGGGGAAATCGACGCTGTTGCAGATTGTGGCGGGGATTGTGGAGCCGACGCGGGGGCGAGTGCTGCGCAAGGGGCGGATCGCGGCGCTGCTCGAATTGGGAGCGGGGTTTAATCCGGAATTCACGGGGCGGGAGAATGTGTTTCTTTCCGGGGAGATCATGGGATTGACACGGAAGGAAATGGAGCGGGCGTTTCCGCAAATCGAGGCGTTTGCCGAGATCGGGCCGTATATCGACCGGCCGGTGAAGGAATACTCAAGCGGGATGTATGTGCGGCTGGCGTTTTCGACGGCGATCCATGTGGAGCCGGAGATACTGATTGTGGATGAAGCGCTGTCGGTGGGAGATGCGATCTTTTCGGCGCGCTGTATTCAGAAGTTTGAGGAGATGAAAGCGCGCGGGGTGACGACGCTGTTCGTTTCGCACGATCTTGGGCTGGTGAAGCGGCTGTCGAACCGGGCGGTGTTTCTGCTCCATGGGAAGGTGGAGGCGCAGGGGGCGCCGAACGACGTGGTGAACCGGTATGTGGGGCTGGTGCATGAGCGGCAGCGGGCGGCATTGCAGCGGGGGCCGGTGAGCGCGTTGCCATGCAGTTTCCGGCATGGGGATGGGACGTCGCAGATTGAGGATATTCAACTGTTGGACGAGCGGGGGAATGCGGTGGCGGTGCTGGATCATGGGCAGGCGGCGAGGGTGCGGGTGCGGGCACGGTTTCATCGCGATTCGAAGGAACCGATTGCGGGGCTGTTGATCCGGAACCGGCTGGGGATGGATGTGTACGGGACGAATACGCGGGCGGAGCGGATTTCGCTGGGGGAGTTTCGGGCGGGGGATGTGCTGGAACTCGATTTTCATTGGGAATGCTGGCTGGTGCGGCAGGAGTATACGATCACGGTGGCGATGCAGCATGCCAGCGGGGAGAGCCAGGACTGGCTGGACGATGCGTTGCCGTTTCGCGTGGCGGCGGCGAAGGAACTGGCTGGGGTGGCGGATTTGCGGGCGCGGGTGGATTGGCGGAAGGTGTAGGCTGTCACCTCATGGGAATGGGCTGCATCCAGGGAGATGGAGCTTAGAGAAGTGAACGTAACAGTGAGATATGAGGATAAGGTGCGTTTTCGGGCGGAGTCCCGGGGGCACGTGGTTGTGTGCGATCAGCCGGAGTCGAACAAGGGCGAGAACGGGGGAATGACGCCTCCGGAGTTTCTGCTGGTGTCTTTGGGGACATGCGCGGGCTACTATGCCGTGGAGTATCTGAAGGCGCGAAATCTGCCGGTGGAAGGGCTGGAGGTAAGGGTGCATGCGGCGAAGGCATCGGGTCCGGCACGGATTGGGGAGTTCCGGATTGCGGTGCGGACAGGGGAGTTGGAAGAGCGGCATAGGGAAGGAGTGATGCGGGCGGTGAAGGCGTGCCTGGTGCACAATACGCTGTTGCATCCTCCGAAGGTGGAGGTGGAGTTGGAGAGCGCGGTGGCGGCCTAAGGTATCGTTTTCTCAGGGAGGGGCGAAACTATCCTCCGCACCCCGGGTTAGGATGAACAGTAAGGACCGAAAAACGGGGACTGAGAAACGATGAAACATCCAATACACATCAAGAGAACGATACCCCTGCTTGCCGGCACGGCTATTTTGGCGTCCGGTTACTTCCTTTCCGCGCAAGAGGCACAGGAGCCCTCGGAGGAACTCACTGTGGAACATGCCACTTGCGCGTTCTTTGGACCGAAGCAGAGCTTCTATTCGAAGAGCGGGCTGGAGGCAGCCAAGAGGAAGGAGTACGAGTTCAGCCGCGTGGCCGTGGAGGTGGCGTCGCGGCTGCCGGCGCTGGCGGCGAAGGATAGCGGCGGGCGGCCGGCGGAATCGGATAATGTGATCGATAAACACTTGTTCGAGGTGTGGCGGCAGAACAATGTCACGCCGGCGAACCGGACGAACGATTTCGAGTTCATCCGGCGGGTGACGGTGGATCTGACGGGCCGTATTCCCAAGGCGGAGCGAGTGCAGGCATTCGTGGCCGATACGAGCGCGAATAAGCGGACGAAGCTGGTGGATGAATTGCTGGCATCGCCGGAGTGGGTCGATAAATGGACCATGTTCTTCGGAGATTTGCTGAAGAACACAGTGCGCACCACGCAGGTTGTGCGCTACGAGAATGGGCGGAATGCGTTTTACCAGTGGATCCGCGAGTCGATGGAGCAGAACAAGCCATACGACAAAATCGCCACCGAATTGCTGACAGCCCAGGGGGAGAACAGCTACGAGCAGGGGAACCTGAACTGGATGGTGGGCGGATTTGTGACGGGCGGTCCGGTGCAGGACATTTGGGACCAGATGGCGGTGAATACGGCGGAGACGTTTCTGGGGGTAGGCCATCTGAATTGCGTGATGTGCCATGACGGACGGCGGCACCTGGATACGTTGTCGCTGTGGGGCAAGAGCGCGACGCGGTACCAGGGCTATCAGATGGCGGCGTTCTTTGCGCGGACGGAATTACGGCGCACGCGAGTGGGGACGGCTGCGACTCCGTATTACTGGTCGGTGGACGACAACGGGCGCTTCCGCGCGGGGAATTACAATCTGAACACGACGACGGGGAACCGTCCAGCGCGGACCGCCGTGGGCACGGTGCGCACGGTGACGCCGGAGTATCCGTTCAGTGGGAAGGCTCCCGCGCAGGGGGAGAATTACCGGGTGGCGCTGGCGCGGGAAGTGACGAGCGATTTTCAGTTTGCGCGGGCGGCGGTGAATTATATCTGGAAGCAGTTCATGACGAAGGCGTTTGTGGAGCCGGTGAATCAATTCGATCCGGCGCGGCTCGATCCGGACAATCCGCCGGAGGCGCCGTGGACGCTACAGCCGAATCAGCCGCGGCTGTTGAATGCGCTGGCGCAGCATTTCATCGACGGCAAGTACGATCTGAAGGCATTGATGCGGACGATTGTGACGAGCGATGCCTATCAGCTTTCGAGCCGTTACGAGGGGGAATGGAAGGCCTCCTACGAGGATTTGTACGCACGTCATATTCCGCGGCGTATGTGGGCGGAGGAGATCCATGACGCGGTGGTGCAGGCGACGAATATTCCCGTGACCTACAACGTCAGGGGGTTTGGCACGGTGAATTGGGCGATGCAACTGCCGGATGTGGTGAACGTGGGTCCGGGGCAGTGGCTGGATACGTTCTACCGCGGAAACCGGGATACGGAAGACCGGCGCGCGGAGGGATCGACTCTGCAAGCGCTGAACATGATGAACGACAACTTTGTGATGAGCCGGACGAAGGCCGGCGCGGCAAACTCGACGGGTTTGTTGCGGCGCGCGATCACGAACACGACGGATGAGCAACTGGTGAGCATGCTGTTTCTGAACGTGCTCTCGCGTTATCCGACGGAGGCAGAGAAGGAGGCGGCCTACGCGGCGCTGAAGGATGGCAACCGGCAGCAACAGGCCGAGGATCTGCTGTGGTCACTGCTCAACAAAGTGGATTTCTTCTTTAATTACTAGGGGAGGGGCATCATGAAAGGTCAAGACAAATTCAACAAATTTATCCGCAAGCATCCGCATTCGCACACGATTTTGACTGGGCGGAGCTATCTGACGCGGCGATCGTTCTTCCAGTTGGCGGGCGCCGGCGTGGGCGGCTTCGTGCTGCAAGGAAACGCGTTTTCGCAGAATTCGGGGGTGGTGGCGCGGGGCAATCCGCAATTGCTGAACAAGGCGCAGAATGTGATTTTCATTCTGCTGACGGGGGCGATTTCGCACACCGATACCTTCGATTTCAAGATGGTGGACGGGGTGACCCCAAAGAGTTTCGCGCCGGAGAAGATCAACGGGATCGACTGGCCGACAGGCATCATGCCGAACCTGGCCAAGCAGTTGCCGGACATCGCGATTGCGCGGTCGGTGCGTTCCTGGGCGCTACAGCACAATCTGGGGCAGGCCTGGACGCAGATTGCCCGGTCGCCGGCGGCGGCGCTGGGGGACATTGCTCCGAACATTGGGAGCGTGATTGCGGCGGAGAAGCAGAACGAGCGGCGGGCGACGGATACGTTTCCGTTCTTTTTGGGCTTGAACGCGAACGATATGATCGGGTCGGGGTATCTGAATGCGAAGTATGCTCCGGTGAAGTTCGTGCCGGCGACTACGGGTTTTCCGGATACGAACAACACGGACGGAGCGGCGCGCTTCGAGCGCAAGTGGGAACTGCTCTACAAGCTGGACGAGGTGAACCGGGTGAAATCGCCGTATCACGCGGACATGGAGGATTTCGACGGATTCTACCGGTCGGGGAAAGGGATGATGTTCAATCCCAAGGTGGATGCGGCGTTCCGGTATACGGCTGAGGAGTCGCAACGGTACGGGAATTCGGGGTTTGGGAACGCGTGTCTGACGGCGTCGAAGGTGCTGGCCCAGGATCAGGGGACGCGGTACATTCAGATCAACTTCGGAGGATGGGATCATCATCAGAACATCTACGATGAGGCGGTGCTGCCCCGGCTGGCCGGACAGTTGGACAAGGGACTGGCGGCGCTGATGACGGATCTGAAGGCAAGCGGGCTGTTTGGGAAGACGCTGATCGTGATGATGGGCGAATTCGGGCGGACCGTGGGAGCTTTGACGGCGCAGAACGGCCGGGATCACTATCTGCAACAGTTCGTGGCCTTTGCGGGCGCCGGCGTAAAAGGCGGCCGGGCGATCGGGGCGACGGATGAACGCGGCGGGGCGACGGTGGAAACGGGTTGGTCGCGGGAGCGGGATATCCGCGTGGAGGATGTCGACGCCACGATCTATTCGGCGATTGGGGTGAATTATACGAATATCCGGTACGACGATCCGTTCCAGCGGGGTTTGGAGTACATTCCGTACGCGGATCAGGATCTGTACGGGCCGATTCACGAGTTGTGGACGGCTTAATGGGGGTAGGGGGCTGAAGCTCAGCCCCTCATCTGCCGATATTGCTAGTGCTGATGCGTGCGCTGTTCCTCATTGCCTTAAGTGTGGGTGTTGGTGAGGGGGCAAACGTATCGCAGGCGCAACTAGGGTCTTCCGCCAGTGAGGAGAGTTGTGCTCTCACTAAGACGGATACGGCGTTTCCCGCTACGACTCGGCAGGTGTTTCTGCGATTTGTGGTGGATGGGTTGCGTGCGAACGATTCGCTGGAGGTGCAGTGGGTGGATCCGTCGGGTGTTGTGTATGCTTCGACTCCCTACGATCAGCTTCCGGCGGTGCGATCGCTGTGCCTGTTGACGCAATTGCCGGTAGGCGGATTTGCGGCGGCGGGGAAGCCCGGGACCTGGAAGGTGCGGATTCTGTGGAGCGGGCGGGAACTGGCTGCGCGGAATTTTGCGTTGACCGGCGCGGCGGGTAGCGGGATACAGATTACGCATGTTGCGGCGCGGGAGGCCGGGGCAGGGAAGAGCGAGATTGCGATTACGGGCACGGGGTTCAACGATGAATCGCTGGTGCACGTGGCGCAGTACACGAACTCCGGCGGGTGGCGGTACATCCATCATCTGGTTCCGCGGATGGAAGGGCCGGGACGGATGACGGTGGTGGTGGATGCGCTGGCTCCGGCGGAATACGTCGTGTTTGTGAAGAATGCGATGGGGTTGAGCGCGCCGGCGCGGCTGTTGATTGCCACGGCCGGATACCGGTTGCCGTTTCCGCCGCACGAGCAGTGGACGATCAGCCAGCCTCCTTACGGCGGCTATTCGCACTGGGGACGGACGATGCATGCCTGGGATATCGCGCCGCGGGCAGGAGGATGCGTGGTGGCGATGCGGCCGGGGACGGTGATGGCTCGGGATATGGGGTATGGGCAGACGCCGCGGCAGCGGATTTTCGGGAATTACATTACGATCCGGCATGACGACGGCGAGTATTCGCATTATGCGCATCTGAAAACGGGGACGTTCCGGGTGCGGACGGGGGATCGGGTGGAGGCGGGGCAGGCGCTGGCGATGGCGGGGAATTCGGGCTACTCGTTTGGGACGCATGTGCACGTGCAGGTGACCCGGGAGCCGAACATCTCGTCGCAGAGCATTCCGTTCCAGATTGAAGATGCGCGGCCGGTGCGGGGGATGGTGGTGTCGACGAACTACTCGCCATATGGGAGTTGCTCGGGTCCGAAGCCGGCGGCGGGGTTTGTGAGTACGGCGGCGAAGCCGGGTAGCGGTGCGCCGGCGATTCCTCCGACCTGGGAGGCGTCGGTGCCGGTGGCGAGTTGGTGGAGCGAATTGACGACGGTGCCGGCGCACACGCCGAGCATGGAAGTGAAGCTGGGGTGGGATTCGGCGGAACGGGATTTCGATTTGCACCTGGTGAGTCCGTCGGGGCGGCATTACGGATCGTATGGCGACCGGACGGGGTATACGGCGGCAGGGACGGAGGAGATGTTCGTGATTGAACGGCCGGAGGCGGGGACGTGGCGGGTCTCGGTGCAGGGGATGCGCGGGGATGGCGGGGCCATGCCGTTCCGGGTGTATCGGAGTCTGCCTGCGCCGACGGGCCGGGGCGGCGGACCGAACCGTTAACAAAACTTTACGAAGAGCGCTGGGAGGCGGCGGGTAAGATAGGGCCATGGGGATCCTGGTTGCCTTGCTTGTGGCTGCCGGTACAGTGTTTGCGCAGCAGAATTGCACGTTTACATTGAACCCGCCGTCACGGAGTGTGCCGGCGAGTCCGGATACGGTTGGGACGCTGACGGTGACGGCGTCATCGACGTCGTGCGTGCGGACGGCGGTGAGCGATAGTCCGGACTGGCTGACGATTTCGTTCGGGACAACCGGAACGGGTAACGGGACGGTTGGGTACCGGGTGGAGGAGAACCGGACGGCGTCGGTGCGCAATGGGGCGATCACGGTGGGAAATGCGCGATTCACGGTGACGCAGGCGGCGGCGAGTTGCTCGTTGTCGTTGAACGTGACGAGCGCGCAGGTGCCGCGGACGGCGGGTACGGGGTCGATCCGGGTGACGACGAACTGCGTGTGGACGGCATCGAGCAACGCGGGATGGCTGCGGATTGTGTCGGGGGGATCGGGCACTGGGGATGGGACGATCGGCTACGCCTACGACGAGAATCCCTCGGTTTCGCCGCGCAATGCGCTGATTACAGTCGCGGGGCGGACGTTTTCGCTGACGCAGGAAGGCGTGCCGTGCACGGTATCGGTGAATCCCGCTGCTGCGGAGTTTACGGGCGATGGCGGGACGGGGTCGATTGCGGTGAGCAGCGCCTGCAATTGGCTGGCGGGCGCCTCGCAAAGTTGGGTGACGATTACCTCGGGGAGTTCGGGGAGCGGGAATGGGGCGGTGACCTACCGCGTGGCGGCGAACACGGCGAATACGGCGCGGCAGGCGGCGATTACGGTTGCCAATCAAACGGTGACGATCCGGCAGGCGGCGACCGAGTTGCCGGTGATTACATCCATTACCAATGCAGCGAGTTTCGTGCGCGATGCGGCTGCGCCGGGTACGGTGGTGGCGATTTTCGGGGAGAGATTGGGGCCGGCGCAGATCGTGACGGCGCAGTTGACTCCCGATGGGTTGTCGCTGACGAAGGAATTGGCGGGGACGAGGGTGTTGTTCGACGATACGCCCGCGCCGATGATCTACACGCTTGCCGGGGTGGTGAGCGCGGTGGTGCCGTACAACACGGAGGGCAAGCGGAGCACCAAGGTGGTGGTGGAGTATCAGGGGCGGAAATCGGCGGAGGCGACGTTGAATCTGGGGGCGACGGCTCCGGGAATATTCACGGCCAATGCGTCGGGGACGGGGCAGGCGGCGGCTTTGAATCAGGATTTGACGTTCAACAGCGCGGCGAATCCGGTGGCGCGGGGCGGAACGATCGTGCTGTATCTGACGGGCGAAGGAGTGACGGATCCGGCGGGTGTGGATGGGTTGTTGAACCGGGCGGCGCCGCCGCAGCCGGTGGCTCCGGTGGTGGTTTCGATGGGGGGCGCGGTCGCGCAGATTACGTATAAAGGCGGGGTGCCGGGGGTGACTCCGGGGCTGATGCAGATCAATGCGGTGGTGCCGCCGGCGGCGCCCGTGGGCGGGGCAGTGCCGCTGACGGTGAATATCGGCGGGGTGCTGGCGCAGCGGGATGTGACCGTGGCGATTCAGTGAGGCTGGATGGTGTTGAGATATTCCTCGATGTTAGTGTAGCCGTCGCCGTCGCGATCCTTGGCGGCATCGGCGGCGTCGCGCGGGTTGAGGCCGTGGGTCTGTTCCCAATGGTCGGGCATGCCGTCGCGGTCGGTGTCGCGGGGCGGACGGGACTGCTGGTATTCGGGCCAGCCGCCGACTTCCCACTGGGAGTCGATGATTGAGCCTGAGCCGGCGCGGACGTCGGCGACGATGCGCGTGTCGACGGCGTCGCGTTTGGGGAGCGTGGCTCCGGCGCGGGCGAGGACGAGTTCGTAGGCCTGTTGGGCGGGCTGTTGTTCGATGGGGGGAGCGGGGGCTGGGGCGGTGAGGAGTTCGACGGCGCGGGAGAACAGCTTGCGGGCGTCGGCGGTGAGGTCGGGCAGGCCTTCGACGATGTTTCCCTGGACGAAGAAGCGGGGTTTGGCTTTTTCGGTGGGGCCGAACAGGCCGTTGCGGATGCGTGTGTCGGGGCCGGGTTTGAAATAGTTGCCGATGTAGTTGACGGTGAGTTCGTCGCCGACGACGTTGGAACCGCCGGCGTTGTAGATGACGTTGTTGCGCACGTCGAAGGTGGGGAAGGGGGGCTTGCCGTAGTTGTCGCCGAGGCGGGGGTTGCGGCCTTGGTTGTGCGCCCAGAGGTTGTGGTGGAAGGTCACGCCGCCGACGGCGCGGGCGAGGGTTCCATAGCCGTGCGCGCCTTTGTGGTGGACGCTGCGGTTGAGGCCTTCGGCGACGATGGACCATTGCACGGTGATGTTGGCGATGGCTCCACTGGGGGAGAGGTTTTCATCGACGCCCCAACTGACGGAGCAATGGTCGACGATGACGTTGCGGCTCTCGCCGCCGATGGCGAGGCCGTCGCGCTCACGGGCGGCGATGTCTCCGGTGCGGACGCGGATGTGGCGGACGATGACGTCGTGGGTTTCGATGCGGAGATCGGCGCCACGGAGGCAGATGCCGCCGCCGGGGGCGGTTTGGCCGGCGAGGGTGAGGAATGGCTCGGCGATGGTGAGCGGGGACTTGAGATCGATGATGCCGGAGACGCGGAATAGAACAATGCGGGGGCCTTTTGTTTCGAGGGCGGCGCGGAGGCTGCCGGGGCCGGCGTCGTTGAGGTTGTGGACGAAGAGGACGGCTCCACCGCGGCCGCCTGGGGTTTGTGCTCCGAAGCCTTCGGCGCCGGGGAATGCGGGAGCGGCGTGGAGGTGTGCGGCGAGGATGGCGAGTAGTGTCAGCATGGCTGTTATCCTTTGTCAGGCGGACTGGGCCACGGCGGCGGCAACGCGGAGCGCTTCCTCGCGGGTGGCGGCTGTTCCTTCCAATTGTGCCTCTTCGACGGCGCGGAGCATGCGGGAGAAGAGGGGGCCGGGCCGGTAACCGGCGGCGATGAGGTCTTCCCCGGTGAGGAGGCGCGGGGGGCGGAGCACGTCTTGCGGCATGTGTTCCCACTGGTATTTGGCGAAGGCGTAGTTTTCCAGGCGGCGGTTGCTCGAAAGGCAATCGAGGCGGTGGAGTTCGAGATGCTCCGCGAAGCCGTCCATGCGAAGGAATCGTTTCAGGGTGCTGGGCTTCATGCGGTGGACATCCTTGAAGCGCATGTGGTTTGCGACCAATGCGCAGACACGGCTGGTGAGCTCGCGGGAGCATTTGAGGCGGGAGAGGATCTGGCGCGCCATGTGCTCACCGACTTCGACGTGGCCATCGAAGCGGATGCGGTCGGCAATGCGAAAGGTGGGCGGCTTGCCGACGTCATGCAGCAGGACGCCGAGGGCGAGGGAAGGAGTGGCCGGACCCATTCGTTCGAGCATGAGCATGACGTGGGTCCAGACGTCGCCTTCGGGGTGGAACTCCGGGGGCTGCGGAACGCCCTGGAAGGCTTGGACCTCGGGCAGGATTTCCTTCAGCAGGCCGCAGCCGGAGAGGAGTTCGCAGCCGGTGCGGGCGTTGCCTTCGGTGAGGATGTGGAGGAGTTCGTCGCGGATGCGCTCGGTGGAGATGCGGTGGATGTGCGGGGCGAGGGCTCCCATGGCGGCATACGTGGCGGGATGGATGCGGTAGCGGAAACGGGCGGCGAAGCGGACGGCGCGGAGCATGCGGAGGTGATCCTCTTCGAAGCGTACAAAGGGGTCGCCGATGGCGCGGACGATACCTTCGCGGAGGTCCTGCCGGCCGCCGACGAAATCGAGCACTTCGCCGGAGAAGGGGTCGCGGAAGAGGGCGTTGATGGTGAAGTCGCGGCGTGCGGCATCGCGGGCGGGGTCGGTTTCGAAGGTGACATTGCCGGGGTGGCGGCCGTCGGCGTAGGCTCCGTCGGAGCGGTAGGTGGCGACTTCGACGGTGTCGGCGCCGGAGCGCACCTGGAGGACACCGAAGTGCGCTCCGATCAGTTGCGCATTGGGGAAGAGACGGAGCAGTTGATCGGGTCGGGCGCTGGTGGCGACGTCGTAGTCCTTGGGGGCGATGTGGAGCAGTTCGTCGCGCACGCAACCTCCGACGAGGTATGCGCTGTGTCCGGCTTCGCGCAGAGTCTTGACGATCTGTGCGGCAAGCCTGGCGCTGGTTGCTCCCATAAACTTATGGGTAACATAGAGGGATGCCTTCCGAAAGCGACGAGCCTGGCAGTAGAAGCTCGTCATCCACACCGGCGACAAAGGTTGTCGTCGCCACGACCGTTGCGCTGAGTTTCATTTCTTTTTGGCGAGGGGCCGCGATTGTCTTAAGCGATCTTGCCTCGACGATGTTCTACGTGGGCGGGATCACGGAGCAGGCGATCGGGAGATCGGCTCCGTGGTTCGTGCTCGCGGTGATGCTGTTCAGCTTCGCGGTGCGATCGATCTACATGGAAAGCTGTAGCATGTTTGTGCGGGGCGGCGTGTACGTGGTGGTGCGGGATGCGATCGGGCCGACGATGGCGAAGCTGTCGGTGTCGGCGCTGGTGGTGGATTATGTATTGACCGGGCCGATCTCGGTGGTGAGCGCGGGGCAGTATCTGGGCCACCTGTTCAACGAGATTTCGGGGCTGAGCCAACAGCCGTACCACATCGATCCGAACTTCTTCGCGGTGTTTTTTGGGGTGGCGGTGACGGCCTACTTCTGGTGGACGAATGTGAAGGGCATTCACGAGTCCTCGGGCAAGGCGCTGCGGATTATGCAGATCACCACGGCGATGGTTGTGCTGTTGCTCGGCTGGTGCGTGCTGACGCTGCTGGTGCGTGGCAACGCGAAGCTGCCGCCGTTGCCGACACCCGAGAACTTGCAGTTCACCGAGGAAGCGCTGGGGTGGTTGAAAGGGACGTTCTGGGAGCAGATGCCGGTGGCGATGATGATTGTCGCCTTCGGGCACTCGCTGCTGGCGATGAGCGGGTTTGAGACGCTGGCGCAGGTATACCGCGAGATCGCGTATCCGAAGTTGAAGAATTTGCGGATTACGGCGAACATCGTCTGCTTTTATGCGCTGTTTTCGACGGGATTGATCAGCCTGTTTGCGGTGATGATTATTCCGGACGAAACGCGGCCGCGGTACTACGACAACCTGATCGGCGGGTTGTCGATGAGCCTGGCGGGTCCGCATTTGCTGAAGCTGGGGTTCCACGTGTTTGTGGTGATTGTGGGCGTGTTGATTCTTTCGGGTGCGGTGAATACTTCGATCATCGGGGCCAACGGTGTGTTGAACCGAGTGGCGGAAGACGGGGTGTTGACGAAGATGTTCCGGAGTCCACACCGGCGGTTCGGGACGACATACCGAATTATCGGCGTGATCGCGCTGTTGCAGATTGCCACGATTGTGGCGAGCCGGGGCAATGTGATTCTGCTCGGCGAGGCGTACGCGTTCGGCGTGGTGTGGAGCTTCTTTATGAAGGGGCTGGGGGTGCTGGCGCTGCGGTTCCAGCGAGACGATCAGGAATACAAGACGCCGATCAATCCGCGGATCGGCGGGCGCGAGCTGCCGGTGGGGCTTGCGGCGACCGTGTCGTTGCTGTTTCTGGTGGCGATTGCGAATCTGTTCACGAAGCAGATTGCCACGTATGCGGGGCTTTCGTTGACGGCGCTGCTGTTTGCGGTGTTCACGATCTCGGAGCGGGTGAACGCGAGGTCGAAGCAGGCGGCGGCGAAGGGGCTGGAGGAGTTCAATCTGGAGCACGAGGAGGAAATTGCTTCCGATACGTTGCGGGCAAGGCCCGGATGTGTGCTGGTGGCGGTGCGGGATTACCAGAGAATGGCGCATTTGAAGCGGGTGCTGGAGAAGACGAATCTGCGGCGGCACGATATCGTGGTGATGACGGTACGGCAGCTATCCACGGGCGCCGCCGAGTACGGGTTGCGCGACGAGCAGTTGTTCAGCGACTACGAGAGGAAACTGTTCAGCCGGGTGGTGGAACTGGCGGAGAGGATGGGAAAGCCCGTGGATCTGCTGGTGGTGCCGGGCGTGGATCCGTTCGATGCGATGGTGCAGACGGCACAGAAGCTGCAAGCGTCCCGGCTGGTGACGGGGGTGTCGGAGCGGATGTCGTCGGATGAACTGGCGCGGCGGATCGGGCTGGCCTGGGAGCGGTTGCCGGAGCCGCGGCATCCCTTTTCGCTGGAGGTGACGAGTCCGGACAGGCCTTCGACATATGTGAACCTGGGGCCGCATCCGCCGCGGTTGTGGCCGGAGGATCTGGACAGGCTGCATGAGATCTGGCTGCGGCTGTCGGAGAAGGAAGGGTTGGGCTCGCAATTGCATCATCGGGATGTAGTGGGGGTTGCGTTGCGGCGATTGGAACGGGATCTGGAGGGTCCGGAGAAAATGAACGTTTTGGAAGATGTGCGCAAGGAAATGCGCATGCCGGAGTGAATCGAGTGGCGATCGCTCCTTTGTTTGCACCTTCGCTCGACACGGCCCGCAGGCTGGGTGAGCGGCTGCGGGAATTGGAACTGACGCGCGAGTTCGTGGGCGAGAACACCGAGCCATACAGCGATTTGCGGAATCCATTGACGGCGACGCGGCGGACCGCTTTGTTGGATGAGCCGCGTCTCATGGCGATCCGGTTGCTGTTTTGCGATATGGCGCTGCGCAGGGAGCAGTGCGCGGAGGTTATGGGCGCGGAGTTGTTGGGGGAGTTGTTGGAGGCTGGGTATTTGCGGGAGTCGGAAGCGGGCGTGTCGTTTCCCTTTCAGTTGCGGCATGCGGGGCCGCTGTTGCTGCTGGCCGATTATTTGGGAGCCGATGCGGATGCGGTGATGGGCCCGGGGGAGACGACGGCGATTCTGTATCGCGCGGGCCGTCCGTTGCGGCGGCTTGCCTCGGCGCTTGACTTGGGGTGTGGGGCGGGGACGATTGCGTTGCTGCTGGCGGCGGATGTGGATTGGGTGGTGGGCACGGATATCAACCGGCGGGCGGTGGCGATGGCGCAGGCGAATGCGGCGTTGAACGGGATTGTGAATGCGGACTTTGTGGCTGGGGATTTGTATGGGCCGGTGGCGGGGCGGCGGTTTGACCGGATTCTTTCGCAGCCGCCCTACTATCCGGTGAAGGATGCGACTTTGACATTCCTGCATTCGGGGACGAGGGGAGATGAGCTGGCGCGGGCGGTGGTGCGCGGCCTTCCGGATCACCTGACGGAAGGGGGCCGCGCTTTGTTGTTCACCTCATGGCCGGAAGACGCGGAACGGCCGGTGCTGCATGAGTTTCAGGCGTTCGAACTGCACACCAACCGGCGGGAGCTATCGGGGACGCGGCAGAGTGTCAATGTGTTCCACCACGTGCCGGGTGGAAAGGGATGGACGGCCGGGTTCGAAGTGCCCGCCGATTTATGGGGGTATTTGCGGCCGGAGCGGATTGACGAACTGATGGCGGGGCAGGAATTACTGCATGGACCGGAAGAAGCAATGCGTGCGGCGAGTTTGACTGCGTATCCGGTGGAGCGGAGGTTCGAGGAAGCGGGTGTGGTGTATGCGCAGTATGCGCCGGAATCGCTGCTGGGGATTCAGCCTTTGCCTGGGGCGGCGAGCGATCTGGATGCCGTGCGTGAGCAGTTGGGACGCGGACTGCTGCGCTGCTAATGAGGAACGGCTCTCCCGCCGATAGAAGGGGGAGAGTCTATGGGTAAGGCAAAACCACCACTTACGGGAGGCAAGCGTGTGCTTGCCATCTTCCTGAAAAGCTTCATCGGGCTGGGGACATTGTTTCTGGCGGCGGAGTTGGCGGTGATGGCTTATCCTCCGATCGTGCTGGCGGGATTGGCGGCTTTCGGGCGGACGCCGATGTGCTCGGCGGCGGACGTGCTGCGCGGGGCGGATCAATATTACCGGCAGCAACAAATTCGGGAAAAGCTTGTGCCAGAGACCAAGCTGAAGGAAGAAGACAAGGCGGGGTATAAGTTGTGGTCCACGCCATACGGCGATTTCTGGAATCCGTCGGGCAGCGATGGGGTGTTGCCGATCCTTGTGGCGCAGCAGGAAGGCAATCTGTACGGGCTGGATGGACGGGGCGTGAAGCCGGGCGACATCGTGCTGGATTGCGGGGCGCATATCGGGCTGTATGCGCGGCGTGCTTTGCGGGACGGGGCGAAACTGGTGGTGGCGATTGAACCTGCTCCGGACAATCTGGAATGTCTGCGGCGTAATCTGAAGGCGGAGATTGCGGCGGGGAAAGTGGTTGTTGTGCCGAAAGGGGTTTGGGATAAGGAAGAGAACCTGCCGTTTTATGAGAACCCGGAAAATTCGGCGGGCGACAGTTTTGTGGCAGAGCATTCCAAGGCTGTGGTGAAGGGCGTGCTGCCGCTAACGACGATCGACAAGCTGGCGGCAGAGCTGAAGCTGGAGCGTGTGGACTTCATCAAGATGGATATCAAGGGGGCGGTGGCAAAGGCGCTTGCCGGCGGGCGCGGGACGTTGGCGGCGCATCATCCGCGGCTGGCGATTTCGACGGAAGAATTGGTGGATGCCCCTGTGGCGGTGACGAGTGCGGTGGAACGGCTGGGGCTTGGATACCGGGCGCTGTGCGGCAGTTGCACGCTGGTGAACGGGAACGTGAGTCCCGACGTGGTGTTCTTCCGCTAAAGGGACAGCTTATCGCCTGGAAGCGTAGAAATCCTTGAGGCGCGGGGCGCGGACATCCTGCTCCCAAGCGGCGAGCCGGGATCGGAGATCGGCGGCGATGGCGGGTTCCTGGGCGAGCTGATTATTCTGTTCGCGGGGATCGCGGCCCAGGTGGTGGAGCGATTCGACACCGTTTTCGTTGACGAGTTTCCAGTCTCCGTGACGAACGGCTTTGCGGGTGTTCTCCGCGCGCCGGTAGCGCCAGAAGACGGTGCGGGGCTTGGGGGGCTTTTCCCCCTTCCAATAAGCAAGGAGATCTTCGCCATCGAGCTTGCGCGGCGGGTTCGCACCGGCGGCAGCGGCGATGCTTGCCGTGATGTCCATCATGAGGCTGACCTGTGCGGTCTCCGATCCGGGACGAAACACGCCGGGCCAGCGCATGAGGCAGGCCGTGCGGATGCCACCCTCCCAAACGAAGGATTTCGTGCCACGGTAGGGCTTGTTGCTGCCGATGTTCGTGGCGCCGTTGTCGCTGAGGAAGATGACCCAGGTGTTGTTCGTTGCCCCCATGCGGTCCAGTTGCGCGAGGATAGCGCCCACCTGGGTGTCCATGATCTCCACCATTTCCGCGTAGGTTTTTCGGGAACCCTTGTTAAAGCCGCCGGGCGGGTATTCCTTCACCGTATGGCTCTGGTAAGGACTGTGGGGCGCCGAGAACGGGACATAGAGAAAGAACGGCTTCGTGGTGCGGCGCTTGAGCCAGCCGACGGCATGGGCGCCGATCAGGTCCGTGAGGTACCCTTCCCGCTGGATGGGCTTGCCGTTTTCGTAGAGCACGTTGGTTCCGTCTTCCTCGGAGTGCTTGTAGTAATCGGCGTTGCCGCCGAGGATGCCGAAGAATTCGTCGAAGCCGTGGCGGCTGGGGGAGAAGTCGGCGGTATAGCCGAGGTGCCATTTGCCGCTACAGGCGGTGTCGTAACCTGCCTGGCGAAGCATGCGGGCGATGGTGATCTCTTCCGGGGGGAGCCCCATCTGGTTGCGCTCGCGGAGCCAGATGGCTTCGTCGTAACGGCCGACGTTCCCCACGCCGAGGGCGCATTCCATTCCTCCGACACGCTGCTGGTAGCGGCCGGTGAGGAGCGCCGTGCGGCTGGGAGTACATTCCGGGGCGTTGCAATAGGCGTTGGTGAACCGCACGCCCTGTTTGCCGATGGAATCGATGTGCGGAGTGCGGATATCGGCGGCGCCGTAGCTGGAAAGATCGGCGAAGCCCATGTCGTCGGCCATGAGGAGCACGATGTTCGGTTTGGGGTTGGCGGCGAAGGCGAGGGCGGGGGTGGCGAGGAAGGCCCGGCGAGTGATATTCATTGGTCCTGGGGCTATTATATGCTTGGCAGCAGGGCGTCCTTCGCCCTTCCAATTCTGTTTGCGTTCGTGCTGGAGGCGCAGCCGCTACCGGAGGATTTTTTCGAGAACCGGGTGCGGCCTGTGCTGGCGGAGCATTGCTACGCCTGCCACACGGAGGCGAAGACGGGCGGGCTGCGGGTGGATTCACGGGAGGCGTTGCTGGTGGGCGGGAAGTCCGGTCCGGCGGTTGTACCGGGTAATCCCGGAAAAAGCCTGCTGGTGAGGGCGATGCGGCATGAAGTGGAGCGGCTGAAGATGCCGCCATCGGGCAGGATCGGGGCGGAAAAGATTGCCGATGTGGAGCGGTGGATCGCGGAGGGCGCGGTTTGGCCAAGTGGCGGGGGGAAGGCGGTTGCGGCGAAGCCGAAGCCTTGGGGGCTGGCTCCGATCGGCGAGGCGCGCGGCTCGATCGATGGCTTGGTGGGGAAGGTGGGGGCTGCGGCGCCGCGGGCGCATCTGGTGCGGCGGCTGTTCTACGATTTGACGGGTCTGCCGCCATCGTTTGAGGAGGTCCGCGAGTTCGACCGGAGCGGCGATGTGGAGAAATTGGTGGACCGTCTTCTCGCGTCGCCACAGTTTGGGGAGAAGTGGGCGCGGCACTGGCTCGATGTCGCCCGTTACGCCGAAGACGACGTCCGCGGTTTGGGGCAGGCGTCGTATCCGAACGCGTTTCGCTATCGGGATTGGGTGGTGGCGGCCTACAACGAGGATCTGCCCTACGATGCTTTTGTGCGGTTGCAGATTGCCGCGGATTTGCAGCCTCGGGCAGGAAAGGACGATAGGGCCGCACTCGGTTTGTTCGGGCTGGGTCCGTGGTATTACTCGAATGCTCCGCCGCCGGAGGCGCGGGCCGATGAGCGGCACGACCGCGTGGATGTGCTGACGCGCGGATTTCTGGGGCTGACCGTGGCTTGTGCGCGGTGCCACGATCACAAGTTCGATCCGATTACCACGAAGGAATACTATGCGCTGGCCGGGGTGTTTGCGCGCACGCAGTACACGGAAATCCCACTGGCTCCCGCGGCGGTTGTGGCGCAGTGGGATGCGCATCAGGCGCGCATTGGGGAGTTGGAGAAAGCGATACAGGAGTTTGAGCAGCGGCGGTCGGCGGAACTGGCGGAAATTCTGGCTACGGACACGGCTCGATATCTGATGGCGGCGGCGGGACTGGCCCAGCAGGGGGATTTGAACGCGGCGACGGTGGAGCGCTGGAAGAAGTACCTGGCGAAGGCGCAATACGAGCATCCCTTTCTGGCGCAGTGGAAGAAGCAGCCTTCGGCGGAAGCGGCGGCGGAGTTCGAGCGTTTGGTGCTGGCCGTGCTGCGGGAGAAGAAAGAGGTGGATGCCGACAACGAGGCGGCGATTGCGCCGACGCGTCCGAAGCGCGATGCGCCGAAAACGCGGCTGCCGAATGGATTTTCCACCTACGACGAGTTTTGTCCGGGATGCGCGGTGGAGGCGCGCGCATTGGAGCGCGACCGCTATATGCTGTGGCGCGATCTGTTCCGGCCGGGGAAGGACGGCGGAGTGTATGTGTACGCGGGCGAGGAGATGGATGCCTTTCTGGAGGGATATTGGAAGCGCCATCTGCTGCGATTGCGCGCCGATCTGGCGGAGGCGAAGAAGACCTTGCCGGAGCAGTATCCCTACTTGCACGCGATTGGAGAGAGGGAGAACGCGGTGGCGTTGCGGGTACACCTGCGCGGCAATCCGTACAATCTGGGCGAACCCGCCGAACAGCGGTTCCTGGAGATTTGCGGCGGCGCGGCGTTGGATGAAGGCAGCGGGCGGAAGCAACTGGCGGAAGCGGTGTCGCGCAGTCCATTGACGGCGAGGGTGGCGGTGAACCGGATTTGGGGAGAGCTGATGGGCGCATACCTGGTGGCGACGCCGAGTAACTTCGGCGCGCTGGGGGAAAGGCCAACGAATGCGAAGCTGCTGGAGTATCTGGCGGCGCGCTTTGTGGCGCAGGGATATTCGACGAAGAAGCTGATCCGGGAGATTGTGCTGTCGAGGGCTTATCAGGGGGTGCGTGCGCCGCGGCGGTTGTCCGCCGAGCAGGTACGGGATGCGATGCTGGCGGTATCGGGATTGCTGGATCGAACGGTGGGCGGGCCATCCGTGGACTTGGCGAAGGACCGGGCGCGGCGCAGCCTGTATGGACGCATCAGCCGGTTTCGTTTGGACGATTCGCTGGTGATTTTCGATTTCCCGAGCCCGAGCATCACCAGCGAGAAACGGAATGCGACGCAGGTGCCGCAGCAGCAATTGTTCTTGTTGAACAGCCCGTTTGTTTGGGATGCCGCCGAGGCAGTGGCGAAACGGGCGCCGGACGTGCCCGCGTTGTACCGGATGGTGCTGGGACGGGAGCCGTCGGCGGAGGAGCGGACGCAGGCGGGGAGGTTTCTGGCGGAGGATACGATGCCGGCGCTCGCTCAAGTATTATTGAGTTCGAACGAGTTTTTGTTTGTGGATTAGAAGGCGCGATGAATCGCAGAGATGCTATTGCTACGTTGGGCGGAGGCTTCGGGGCCGTGGGCTTGCTGGCCGCGGCGGCACAGGGTCCGCTTGCTCCGAAGGCGGGCCATTTCGAGGGTAAGGCGAAGCACGTTATTTTTCTGTTTTTGAATGGCGGCTTGTCCCAAGTGGATACGTTCGATCCGAAACCGGCTCTCGATAAGTACCATGGCACGCCGATGCCCGGGGGAAATCCGAAGACGGAACGCACGACGGGGAATTTGATGCGAAGCCCGTTTCGCTTCCGCAAATGCGGCCAAAGCGGGTTGGAAGTGAGCGAGATTTTTCCCCGTGTCGGCGGGCTGATCGACCATTTCGCCGTGCTGCGTTCCATGCACACGAACGTGCCGATTCACGAGTCGTCACTGTTCATGATGAATTGCGGCGATTTACAGGCGGGACGGCCGTCGATGGGCTCGTGGATTACATACGGGTTGGGGACGGTGAATCAAAATCTGCCGGGATATGTGGTGTTGTGTCCGGGGGTGCCGGTAGTGGGGCCTCCGTTGTGGAATTCGGCGTTTCTGCCGGCGGCGTTTCAAGGGACGCACATCGCGAACAAACAAACGAATCCGAAGGAGATGATCCCGTTTCTGGCGGCGCGCGGCGGAATGGACCGGCAGCGGCGGCAACTGGATCTGCTGGCCGAATTGAACAAAACGCACATGCTGGCGCGCCAATCCGATGCGCGGCTGGAGGCGTCGATTCATGCGATGGAGGTGGCTTACCGCATGCAGACGGAAGCGCCGGAGGTGTTCGACATCGCCAGGGAGCCGGAGAAGGTGCGGGCGGCGTATGGGGACAGCGAGTTCGGGCGCGGTTGCCTGATGGCGCGGAGGATGGTGGAACAGGGTGTGCGGGTGGTGCAGGTGTATCATGGCAACGGGCAGCCCTGGGATAATCATGAAGATATCCAGGTGCATCGCAAGCTGGCCGGGGAGGCCGATCCGGCGATTGCCGCGCTTCTGACCGATCTCAAGGAGCGTGGGCTGCTGGGGCAAACGCTGATCGTCATTGGCGGGGAGTTTGGGCGCACGCCGAGTGTGGAGAACAGCGCCGTGGTGAAGTTGCAGAATGGGCGCGACCATAACCCCTATGGGTTTACCATGCTGCTTGCGGGAGGCGGAGTGAAGGGCGGGATCGCCTATGGCGCCACCGATGATTTCGGCTTCCGGGCGCAGGACAAGCCGGTGCACATTCACGACCTGCATGCCACGATGCTGCACCTGCTGGGGCTCGATCACAAGCGGCTGACGTATCGCTATAGCGGGCGGGATTTCCGGCTTACCGATGTGGCGGGCGAGGTGATTTCGGAGATCCTGGCCTGAGCGGGAGCGTTTCGCGTTTCGGCCGGATTTGCGCCGGGCGCCTGGAGCAGCATGCGCCAGCGCTCTTCTTCCCCATCGGCATCGAAGTGCTCGCGCCAATAGGTGCGGAACTCCTGCCGGCGGGTGGTTTCCAACCGGTCGAGGTGGGCCATGAGCTTTGCGGTTTCGGGTTCCGCCCGCATCATTTGGCGGGTGACGGCGTAATCGTTCAACTCGCCAAGCAGTGTTTGGAGGCGCCGCAGACTGGCAAGGGGGCGGGTGAGGCGTTTTCCGTACAATGGGGCGAAAAATTCGAGCAGATAGCGGAAATGTTTGGTGCGGAGGCGGAACTGGTGGAGTTTTTCGGGAGTGGTTTTTTTGCGGGCGGCCTTGCGTCCGGCGCGGAAGTAGTCCTTCGCCATAGGAGGGAGCACTTGGCGCGCGTTCTCGGCGACATCGGCATCGGGCTGCCAGTGCAGCCGTTTGTGTTTCATGGCTTGCTCCTGGCGAGCAGGATGGCGAGCCGCTTGTGGGCTTGATCGCGCCCGGCTTGCAAGCGCATCGCGGCAGGGCTATCGAGCGGGGTACCGGAGGAAGCCAGAAGTTCGAGTGCAATGTCGCGGTTGCGGATTTCGGCTGCCTCATCCATCCAGCGGCGCAAATGGCGGCGGGTTTTTCTGGCTTGCCGTTTGCCGATCACGGTTTCAAAGGCGCGCAAGGCTTGGGATAGCCTGCGGATGGAGACGCGGAGATCGTGGATGGCATCGGGGGTTGCGTTGGCCAGGGTGTGTTGCGCCTCCTTGGCGACGCGTGCTTGGAGCGCGGCAATGTTTCGCTCGACGTATGCAAGCAGGGTCATGCTTTGCTGCCTCCAGCCAACTGGAGCACACGGCCGTAGACCTGGCGGAAGCAGTCGCCGGCGCGCTCGGCGGCCCAGAGGTCGAGGTCGGCGCCGGCGGCGGATTGCACGTGCACCAGGACGCTATTGGCGCGGAGCGTGCAGTCGACGGCATCCACCTTTTGGGAGTGGCTGCGGTCGAGGCTGTCGGCGAGGCGAAGCAGGGGCAGTAGCAGAAGGAGGGTTTGCTGATCCTGGGGGGGCAGCGAGTGGTATTGCTCGTGTTTGGGTCCGGGCATGGATTTCCGGTGAAAACGGCAGAGTGCGGCGATGAGATCGCGTTCGCGGTCCGTGAAGCCGGGCATGCCGGAATTGGCGACGATGTAAGCGGAGTGGCGGTGATGGGAGGTATTGCTGATGAAGTGTCCAGTGTCGTGGAGATAGGCCGCGGCTTCGAGGAGGGGGCCTGCTTGCGGGGGCAGTTTGTGAAGCGGTTCGAGAAGTTCGAAGAGGCGGTTTGCCAGCGCTGCGACCTGGCGGGCGTGGTGGACGCTGACGCCGTATTTGCGGGCCATTTGTTCGACGGTGCGGCGCCGATCGCGGTCCAGCATGGCTCGCTCGCGGCCGGCGCCACGGGAGGCGAGATCGGCCACGATGCCGTCGCGGACGCCGGCGGAGGAGTAATGCATGGAAGAGATGCCAAAGGTTTCCAGAACGCGGCGGAAGACAGCGACACCGGGGATGAGGATTTCCGCTCGGCGGGGGCCGACGCCGGGTAATTTGCGGCGTTCCTCGACGTCGCGGCGGATGGTGTCCTTGTAGAGGCGGCGAATCTGCTGAAGGGTGACGCGGCGGCCGTCGGCGGATTCTCTTTTGGCTCGTGGAATGCGATGGATGGCGCAAGCAATGGCGGCGGCAGTGGCGGAAGTGCCGATGGCGTGGGCAAAGCGTCCGGCCCCGATGCGGTCGATGCAGGGAGCGAGTTTTTCACCGATGTATTGTTCGAGGCGTTCCAGTTCGATGGGGGCGGGCGGGTCGGATTTGAGAAATACTTCATTAAGGCGAACCGCGCCGAGGGGTTTGGAGAACGCCTCGCGGCGTTCGCCGCGGTCGGAGAAGATGATTTCGGCGCTGCCGCCGCCGACGTCGATGATGAGGATACGGTCCCGCGGGTGGGGGAATCGGGCCAGTACGCCGAGGTGGATGAGGCGGGCTTCCTCGAGGCCGGAGATGATCTCCACGGGGGCGCGGATGGCTTCCGAGGCGCGGCGGGAGAATTCCTCGCGGTTGGAGGCGTCGCGCACGGCGCTGGTGGCGACGACGCGGAGGGCGGCGATATCGAGCCCGTGGAGGAGTTCGGCCCAACGCGAGAGTATGGAGCAGACGTTATCGAGAGAAGCGGCGCTCAATCGGCCCTCGCGGAAGACACTCTCCCCCAAGCGGATCACCTGGCGCTCCGCCACGATGGGTTCCACGGAGGGTCCGGGGCGGACCTCGGCGGCCAGCATGCGGATGGAGTTGCTGCCGATGTCGATGGCTCCGTAGCGCGGCATCGGTCAACCTTTTTTCTTCCCCGCCGGGCGCGGGCTTTCAAAGAGGGGGGCGATGTTGCTTTGGTTCCAGGCCTCGTAGGCGGCGTGGAGCCGCTTGAGGATGGCCGGCTGCGAGGCGCTGAGGTCGTTGGTCTCGGAGGGATCGGTTTGGAGATCGAAGAGTTCCTCGGCTCCGCCGGCCTGGCGGGCCAACTTGTAACGGCCTTCGCGGACCGCGTAGGAGACGCCGCCTCCGGCTCGCCAGAAGAGTTTTTCGTGGGGCGGGCCGTTCTTTTGCCCTTGCAGATAGGGGATGAGGTTGACGCCGTCGACGTTGGAGGGGGTGCGGGCTCCGGCGAGCGCGGTGAAGGTGGGAAGGAGATCGAGGGCAATGACAGGATGATCGTATTTGCCGGGCTTCAGCTTTCCCTGCCAGCGGAGCAGGAAAGGAACGCGGATGCCGCCCTCGTAGACGGCGCCTTTGCCTTCGCGGAATGGGGTATTGCGTGACGCCGTGACGCGGATCGGACCGCCGTTATCGCTGAGGAAGGCGATGAGCGTGTGCTCGTCGAGATTGTTCTCCGAGACAGCGCGGAGCAGCGTTCCCACGCCTTCGTCGAGCGCCACCACCATGGCCGCATAGGTGCGGCGTTTCTCGTCGGCGATGTGTTTGACTTTCTCGAGGTGATGCGGGGCGGTTTGCAGCGGGGTGTGCGGGGTGTTGTAGGCGAGGTACAGGAAGAACGGTTTGTCGCGGTGGCGGCGGACATAGGCGGCCGCCTCGCGGGAAAGGGCATCGGTGAGATATTGGGGTTCGGCGACGGGTTTGCCGTCGCGCTCGATGGGGATGAGATATTCGCGGGGATTGCCGGTGAGTTCCTGTTTGAAGTAGTCGTGGCCGCCGCCGCGGAAGTAGAACATTTCGCTGAAGCCACGCTCGGAGGGGAGGAACTTGTCGGCGGCTCCGAGGTGCCACTTGCCGGAGAGACAGGTGACGTATCCGGCGGAGCGGAGCAGTTGGGCCACGGTGGTCTGGCTGGTAGGTAAGCCGGCGGTGAAATTGGAGGGGTCGTAGATGGGGTTGTTTTCGTGGCCGAAGCGTTGCTGGTAACGGCCCGTGAGGAGGCCGGCGCGAGTGGGGCTACAAAAGGGATGGGAGACGTAGCCGTTGGTGAAGACGATGCCGGATCTAGCGAGCCGGTCGAGGTTCGGGGTGGGAATATCGGTGGCGCCGGTGAAGCCGAGGTCGGCGTAGCCGAGGTCGTCGGCGAGGATGAGGATGAAGTTGGGTTTGCGCCGGGGGGATTGGGAGAAGGCGGCTTGGGAGAGCAGGGTGGCAAGGAACTGTCTGCGGTGCATGGCTTCCCCCAAGATAACGCAGGTGGGCGGGCAGCAAGCCCCGGATGGGCCGGCCCATCCCCAGCTAAGACCGGCCATCCTATTACCGATAAGTAAGTGAGGGGGCATCACCTCCCGGATTTCAGGTGCTAAGGAAGCTATGTTTTCACTGATCGGAATTGTCGTGGTGATCGGCGCTATCGTTGGCGGCTACTTGATGGAGCATGGCCACCTGGCGGTGCTGTGGCAGCCGGCGGAGTTGGTGATTATTGGAGGGGCGGCATTGGGGACGGTGTTCATCGGCAATCCGTTGCCGACCATCATCGGCATGGTGAAAGGGATGATCGGGATCATCAAGGGGGACCGCTGCAACAAGGCGTTCTACCTGGAAGTGCTGAAGATGCTGAACGACGTTTTCTCCTTTGCGCGGAAGAACAGTTTGGCGAAGCTCGAACCCGACGTGGAAGAGCCGGATAAGAGCCAGTTGTTTTCCAAGTATCCGAAGTTTTCCAAGGATCATCATGCGCTGCATTTTTTTTGCGACACGATGCGCATGCTGATTACGGGCGGCATTCCGACGCATGACTTGAACGAGATGATGGAGTTGGACATGGAGGTGCATCATCACGAGGCGCAGGCGCCGGTGAGTGCGCTGACGACCATGGCGGATTCGCTACCCGGATTGGGGATTGTGGCGGCCGTGCTCGGGGTGGTGATCACGATGGGGTCGCTGGGCGGACCGCCGGAAGAGATTGGGCACAAGGTGGCGGCGGCGCTGGTGGGGACGTTTCTCGGCATTCTGATGTGCTACGGCTTCTTCGGTCCGATGGGGGCGATGATGACGAAGATCAATGAGTCGGAGGGGCAGTATTACCACTGCCTGAGGGTGGGAATTATTTCGTTTGCGAAAGGGTGCCCACCGATGATTGCGGCGGAATTCGCGCGCCGGGCGATTCCGCATCATGTGCGTCCTTCGTTCAAGGAGATGGAGAAGGCGTGCAAGGGTGGAGGCGCGTAGTATGGATCCCAATCAGCAGCCCATCATCATCAAGAAGAAGAAGGGGGGGCATGGGGGGCACCATGGCGGGGCGTGGAAGGTGGCCTATGCCGATTTCGTTACGGCGATGATGGCGCTGTTCATCGTGCTTTGGTTGTTGTCGAGCGATGAGAAGGTGAAACAGGCGGTAGGGGGTTATTTCAGCGATCCGAC
>CAYOBO010000112.1:0-25553 GCA_964402295.1 uncultured Candidatus Solibacter sp.
AGGCGATTGCTTGATCCCAAGAGCCCGCAACCGGGAAGCAAGCGTGGTGGGGCGCATGGCCAGCAATTCCGCCGCGCCGCCTGCGCCGAAGATCCTTCCGCCCGACTGGCGCAGGGCTTCGACAATGCTCTCGCGCTCCAGTTGTTTGAGTCGATCGCGGGTCAGGATGCGCGGCGTGGGAGAAGCCGGCGGCGTGCCGGAATCGGTCCGGTTGTGCGGCTCCGGCTCCAGCGGAAAGTGCAGCGGGCCGCCTTGCCAGAGAATGACGGCTCGTTCCACCACGTTCTGCAATTCGCGGATGTTGCCGGGCCAGGGGTGGTTGGCAAGGCTGTCGAGCGCCGTCTGCGCGATGCGCGGCGTGGGACGGTTCAGCCTCTTGCTCGCCTGGTGGACAAAATGGCGAACCAGTCGTGGAATGTCATCCCGCCGGTCGCGGAGAGGAGGAATATCGATGGGGAAGACACTGAGGCGGTAGAACAGGTCGCGGCGAAACCGTCCCGCTTCCACCTCCTTTTTGAGATCGCGGTTGGTGGCGGCGACGATGCGCGCGTCCACCTTGCGGGTTCTCGTTTCCCCCAGCCGCTCGAACTCTTTTTCTTGTAGCACCCGCAACAACTTCGTCTGCATGGGCAGGGGCAGTTCGCCGATTTCATCGAGAAAGATCGTGCCGCCATCGGCCAACTCAAAGCGCCCGACGCGGTCGTTCATCGCCCCCGTGAACGCACCGCGAACATGCCCGAAAAATTCGCTCTCAAAGAGATGCTCCGGAATCGCGGCGCAATTCACCTTGATCAGGGCGCGCGCATTTCGGGTGCTGCGGTTGTGAATGGCGCGGGCAACCAGTTCCTTGCCCGTGCCGCTTTCTCCGGCGATCAGCACCGCGGCATCGGTGGGCGCTACTAACTCCACCTGCCGCAGGACTTTCTGTAGCCCCTCGCTCTCACCGACAAACTCTCCACCCCCCAGAGCTTCGCTTACTTCTTCGCGCAGATAGAGGTTCTCCACTTCGAGCCGGCTGCGCAGCCTCTCGATTTCCTCCAGCGCCTTCGCATTCGCAATGCTCACCGCGGCGTAGTCGGCAAATACACGAAGCCACTCGAAGGCGCCGCCATCCAACAACCCCCGGTCGAACAGCGCCAGCACGCCCAGTATCTCTCCGCGAAACGTCAGCGGCTGCGCGGCGAACGTCCGAATGCCCTCGGCGGCGATCCAATCGGGGACCGCAATCCAATCCTCGTTTCCAGTCAAGCCGGAGAGCAGTAGCGGTTCGCCGCTCTCGGCCACGCGTCCAATCTTGCGTTCGCCCAAGGCAAATCGATGGAATGCACCCGGAGTGCCATCGTTCCCGCCGAGCTGGCGCAGGCCGGCACTGGCAGCCAGATGCAGACCGCGGCCGGCCTGGGACTGTTTCCGCGCCCTACAGTGGGGGCAATCTGTGTCATCCATTAACAGCCAAATCCGGGTCAGGACGACGCTGCCGCATTGGGCGATTCCGGCAGTGACGGTGTGCAGAACATCGCTGAGCGTGCGTTGGCGCGCCGTTGCCACCATGATCTGGGGCAGTTTGGAAGTATTCACGAAGCTGATTGTACGAGTATTCGTCTCTTTAGACAACGAATTTTCGTATTTTCACGATTTTTCGTATCTTGCGATGGAGGCCACATCCTTTTCTAACCTGTTGATTTTCCATTGCTTGAATGGATGGCTCCATTTGGCCCTCCCCGTGCCCTATCGAGATCGCTGCCCACGCGGCAGCCAAATCCATATGAGAAGGAACCTCACAATGAACAACATCGCTGCGATGAACCCGGCCGAAGCCACCGGCCCCGCCAAGGCGCTCTTCGATGGCGTGCAAGCCAAATTGGGTGCAATACCGAACCTCTTCCGCGTCCTAGGGAACGCGCCCGCCGCGCTCAACGCTTACCTCGGGTTCAACACCGCCCTGAGCGGCGGCACGTTCAGCGCCAAGCTGCGGGAGCAGATCGCCCTCACGGTGGCGGAAACCAATCAGTGCGGCTATTGCCTGAGCGCACATACCTTTATCGGGGGCAAGGTGGGACTGGCGGAACGGGACATTCTCGATGCCCGGCAAGGGCATGCGGCTGACGTCCGTAGCGGCGCGATTCTCGCTCTCGCCCGGAACATCGTCGTGCAACGCGGAGAGATCGGCGCAGCCGGCTTGGAGCAGGCCCGCAAGGCCGGCCTCACCGACGGCGAGATCGTGGAAACCATTGCCAACGTGGCGTTGAATATTTTCAGCAACTACGTCAACCACATTGCTGGAACAGAGATCGACTTCCCTGAAGTCAAGCCTGGCAGCGGGCTGGTTGCGTCCGAGTGCCAATGCGCCTGATGGCCAACGGAAAGAGAAAGAAAGGAGCGGAAACCAATGACAACCAAATGGAAAACCGCCACGCTCGGCTTTGCCGCGCTGGCGTTCGGACTGGGCAGCGCTGATTTGCCGGCCCAGGAAAAGCCCACTCTTCACCATTACGCAGGTCCGCGCCCGGATGCTCCGGCGCCGCGGCCGGGCCTGCCACTGGAAAAGGGTCGCGTGGCCCTTGTGGTCACCGATCCGCAGAACGATTTTCTGCATCCCAAGGGAGTGGCTTGGGGCGTGGTGGGAGAGAGCGTGCGCGAGAACAAAACAGTGGAGAATATCGAAGGGCTGCTTCAGGCGGCGAAGACCAATTCCGTTCCCGTCTTTGTCAGTCCCCACTACTACTACCCGCACGATCATCGGTGGAAGTTCGAAGGGGCGCTGGAAGCATTGATGCACCAGATCGGCATGTTCGACCGCAAGGGCGCGCTGCAAACGGCCGGATTTGCCGGTTCCGGCGCGGACTGGCTGGAACGCTACAAACCTTTCATCGAAGATGGCAGGACCGTGGTCACCAGTCCGCACAAGGTCTTCGGACCGGAATCGAACGACCTGGTGCTGCAACTGCGCAAGGCGGGCGTGAGCCAGGTGATCCTGTCCGGCATGTCGGCCAATCTTTGTGTCGAATCGCACATGCGGGAATTGCTGGAACAGGGCTTTGCGGTGGCGGTCGTCACCGATGCGACCGCGGCGGCGAAGTTGCCCGGCTATGACGGATACGAAGCCGCGTTCGTCAACTTCCGCTTGATGGCGAACGATGTCTGGAGCACCAGCCAGGCGGTGTCCAAAATGCAAGCCGTTGCGGGAGGCAAACCGTGAGCAGCCGCTTCCCAGGCAAAGTGGCGATGGCGACGGGCGGCGGCTCGGGCATTGGGCTCGAGGCCGCCCGCCACCTGGCGGCCGAAGGAGCGAAGCTTATCCGCAACAGGACGATGCGCAAGCGCGGCGCCATTGTGCGGAAAGGCTCGATGTGCGCCCGCATGGCAGTGGGAGCCACGCCTTCGAGCGCCTCCCCGGCAGCCAATGCCGGCGTCCATGCACTCATCCGCAATCCGGCGCTGGCAGCTACACTGGCGCTGGCCACCGCGGAGGTCTCCCACTGATGCCAATGCCGTACCCCCACACCGCGATTCCAGCCGAGGAAGTTCCACGGGCTTCCTCGCCGCACGGGCAACACCTGCTCGACACCTACTCGAGCGAGACGAATAAGGTGGTGTCCGTGTGGTCTCAGTTCACCGATGCCAATCTGGAATGGCGCCCGCATCCACGATCCAGCAGCGTGCGCGAGATCCTGCGCCACCAATTACTGAGCGAACGGAGGTTTTTCGCCGAGTTTCTTCAAACGCCGGAACCGGATGCCTCGGCGGTCTTGCCCGCGGCGGAGGATCTGCACTCGTTCTGCGGGCAACTGATCCGGCTTGCGCGTCCACGGTTGGAGTTCCTGGCCATTCAGGACGAGGAATGGTGGTATGCCAAAGTCCCTTTCTTCGATGTCCGCCGCGAGCGCATCTGGGTGTTTTGGCGGCGAATCCTCCACACGGCCCATCACCGTACACAGCTCACCGTTTATCTGCGCCTATTGGAACTGGCGGTACCGTCCACCTACGGCCCCACCGCCGATGTCACATGGGAGGGCGCGGACCCGACATTGACCGTGGACGCCGCACGGCGCGGCTCAAGGGGAAATCGTTCGCCGCCCCGCCAGATACCCTCCGCCGATGGAGAGAAGGATCGTTAGCCCGTGCCATAGGACGAGATGCTGCACTTCCAGTTCCGGGCAGGAAACCTGTAGCGCGGCAACCGCGACGGTAGCGCCTATGGTTCCAATCAACGCTCCCGTGACGGGCCAGTCGGTGGAGTAACCTCGCCGCGAAAGCCCGTAGGTCAAACCAGCGGTCATGGCGCTCACCATCAGTCCGCCGGCCAGACAGCGCACGCCGTGAGCGGCAAAGTCCTCGCTTGAAATCATCGGGAAGAGCGAGCAAACGGCGATCGGAAAGCCGGCGGCAACCACCAGGATGGGAACTCGCGCAGGCATCCTCCGCGGGCTTCCCGGCCGAATGCTCGACAGGAGACTCAGTGCCGTCAGGAAAATCGCAACCACCGCGAACACACCCAAACTGGCGGCCTGAACCGGTGAGAGCCGCTCCCATCCGCGCGAGCCCATCGCCAAGCCGTGCAACAGCGCAATCATGGCCGCGAGCGCAAACACGGCGGCCACTCCAACCGCCGTCGAGGGCGCCGGACGAACGGGCGTCAAGTCGGCGTGCAGAAGAGCGCGAATGCGTTCCGCGGCGGCATCCTCCATGGCGACCTCCGGTGGCGGCGTCTCCATCCATGCGAGCAATTCCTGACAGCGGCCGCATTGGCGGAGGTGTTGCCGTACCTCGGGCAGTCCTTTCAACTCCTCGATTGCCGTGCCCTCGCTCAACAGCCGGTCAACGTCCGCGCATGTCATCGCAATCCTCTCCTTGCCGCTGCTTTACACCCAGCGCCCGGCGCACGGCCTGATAGGCGCGATAGGCTTTCTGTTTTACTGCCGTGGCTGTCGACCCCGTCGCCCGCGCAACTTCTTCGATACTCATTCCGTTTACCTTCAACATCAACAAGACTTCTCTCTGTGCCTCGGGAATCGTGTCCAACACCGCGAGGATAGACTGGGCCTCCAGGCGGTTTTCCATATCGTGCCGAAGGTCGGCGGACGGATGGTGCGGCATGGCCTCGATGTCCGATTCCCGCCCCGCGGACCGCTTCCAACGCCGGTACTGATCGACCCGTGTATGCCTGGCAATCGCGAAGATCCAAGGCAAGACGGGATCGCCCGGCCTGTAGCTCTGCCGGGCGCGGTGAATCCGTAGCCAGCAATCCTGTAGCAGATCTTCCACCATGCGGGGGTTCCCCGTCAGTGCATAGTAAAAACGCGCCAGCACGGGATGCACCAGAGCGATCAGTTCGTCGGCGGCCGCGCGGTCGCCTTGCTGGTAGCGCGGCATCAGGTCGAGTAACTTTGCAGCCAGAGCGTGCGCTGGGGTTGTCCACTGTGCTTTCGACTCCATTGGATCGCTCATGAGCAGTTGACCGCTGGAAGATCTTTCCACGGCCATTCTCAGAGTGTGATGCGGAACCACCAGCGAGAGCAAGTAGAATCCTCCTCCATGGCACGGCAACCCCGCGCGTTCTTACGGCGCCCGCAACAGTCCGGCGCCGGTTGAAACGCATACTGGATCCTTGCCACTTCTTGAATTCGTTCACAACCGGGAGCAGGTAACGCGACCCAGGCAAGCGAAAAAAATCGCGCAGCCTTGCGTTACCGGATTGCGTGGCGCCGCGAATTCATTCCACGTCGGGCCGGCGCTTCCAGCAAGCAAGTGGCTGGCTCGAATCTCACACAGATTCGATGAAGGAGAACCTCTACATGACACGACGTAATTTCGGAAGCCGGCTGGCTGCGGCCGTCGCGGGAATCGGAGCGGCAGCCGCCGTCACCACGGCGGCCGCCGCGGACAAGAAGGCGAAGCATGTCTGCAAGGGCATGAACGAATGCAAGGGCCAGGGTGGCGGCCCCAAGGGAGTTGCAGGCAAGAACGCCTGCAAGGGGATGGGCGAATGTGCCACGGTCGCCAAACACGACTGCAAAGGCATGAATGACTGCAAGGGGCAAGGCGGCTGTTCGAGCGGCGACAACAACTGCGCGGGCAAGAACTCCTGCAAAGGCAAGGGCGGCTGCCAGGTTCCGTTGAAGGCCAAGAAGTCCCTGCGCATGCGCACCACTCGAGAGTCGTTGGCTTAAGGATAAGTCGCCGGGAATCCCCTCCGTTCCCGGCAAGCGCTCCGCGTGGGTTCAAAGGGGTGCCCGCGCGGAATCCGGCCCGCCGCTGCTGTTGTCTCCCGGCGCGGCGGGCGAAAATCCCCCCAAATGAAAGGTATTTTCCATGGCGAATATTTGGGGCTTACCCGATCTTGGTTTCGGCATCGGTCTTCGTACGGTTCATTTCCAGCACATCCTCACGCACCGCCCGGAGATCGATTGGCTCGAGATCCTTTCGGAAAACTACATGGATACCGGCGGGCGTCCGGCCTACGTCTTGGATCAGGTTGCCGAACGCTATCCGGTGGTCCTGCACGGCGTCTCCCTGTCCGTCGGCAGCACCGATCCCCTGAACTTCGAGTATTTGCGAAAACTGAAGAATCTCGCCAGGCGAACCAAAGCCCTCTGGATCTCCGACCATCTGTGTTGGACGGGGGTCTCCGGCCTCAACACCCATGATCTGTTGCCGATGCCGTATACCGATGAATCGTTCCGGCATGTTGCCGAACGAGTCCGTATCGTCATGGATGTTCTGGAACGTCCCATATTTTTGGAGAATCCCTCAACGTACTTGGAGTTCACCGCCTCTACATGGAAGGAGTGGGACTTTCTGGCCGAACTCACATGCCGCACGCAATGCGGCCTGTTGCTCGATGTGAACAACGTCTACGTCAGTTCCTTTAATCACGGCTTCGATCCGAACGTGTATGTGGATCGTCTTCCGGTGGACCGTGTCGTTCAGATCCACCTTGCGGGACATACGCACAAGGGAACGCATATCCTCGACACCCACAGCGATCATGTCGTCGACGAGGTGTGGCAATTGTACCGGCGTGTCTATCAACGCATGGGTGGAATCGCCACCTTGCTCGAATGGGATGAAGCGATCCCCTCTTTCGATGTCGTCCACGCCGAAGCGCGTAAGGCCCGAAACTACCGTACGCAGCCGGATCGGGAGGTGAGCGATGGCCGTGCCGTCCATGCCGCGTAATCCCAACGAAGCGCCAAGCCTTGCCCGGCTCCAGCGCTGGATGCAGGCCTGCATTATGGCGGAAGGCCCCGTGGAGCAAGCCATCCAATCGACAGCCGCCACCAACGAGCTTCCCGCGGGCAGGGCGCCAGGGCTAATCTGCGCGTCGCCGGCCCTGGCGCCTCTACAGAGGCTCGATATCTACCGCGGGATGTATGAACTGCGACTCATCGAAGCGCTCCGTGTGGACTATCCGGGGTTGTCGGCGTTTCTCGGCGACGATGTTTTCGAGGAACTGGCAAAGCTGTACATCGCCGCTTGCCCGTCGGAAAGCTACACGCTCAACCGGTTTGGGGACCGTCTGCCCGATTTTCTCGCGCAAGTCGATGGCCTTCGCAGGCCCCGGTTTGCCGAAGCTCTCGCCCGGCTCGAATGGACCGAAACCTGCGTCTTCGATGAGGAGGAATCGCCCGTAGCCGGCCCGGAGTGCGTAGCCGGCCTCACGGAGGAACAATCCGGCCGCTTGCGCTTCACACCGATTCGGGCGCTGCGTCTGCTACGCCTGAATTATCCTGTTCAAGAATACATGCAGGCCTTGCGGCGTGAGCAGCCGCTCCCGTCTCTGCGCCCACGCCGAACCAACCTCATTGTCTATCGCAAGAACTACGCCGTCTGCCACCTGCCCCTCAGCGCACCCGCGTTTAGTCTGTTTGCAGCGCTCGCCGCGGGCGCGCCGCTGGGGGAAGCGATGCGGGCGATGGCCGGCACGGGCGGCGGTTCACCGAAGCGGGTTTTCGAGTGGTTTCGCCAGTGGTTTGGCGAAGGGTTGTTTTCGAGCGTCGAGATTCGCAGCGAATCGGATGTGGTCCGTGGCCGTCTTTCCCTGGTTAAGCCGGAACACGGCGCAGGCAGTGGGCGCATCGTTGACCGGCGTAGGGCCACAAGAAGCCTCTGAGGGTCGCTGACTCGTCGCCGGCGAAAGTCCCAATCCGCCGTTGCATCGCTGTGGGATCCCCCCAGGCATCGAGGATTTCTCTACCATCGATTTCTGTAATGAATGTCAGAAGACCGCGAGAGACCTTTCGTTCTCCGTTCTGCGGCAAAAAAGAACGGATGCTATCCATAGGCCGCGGATCGAAAGTCAACTGGACTCGGCTGGGGCGTCCCAGATCCAGGTTCCACCGCATCGCCTCTTCAAGGAAACCGGGCCGGTCACCAGACGATCCAGTAATTTGGGCAGTGAAACCTTAGCCTGAAGGATGGAGGTCCTGTAGCGGAAGCGGGCTTTCCGGCCGGTAGCTAGCGGTGTCAATATGCAGCAACAAGCCGCAGCCACTTGTGCAACAGCCCATCGATCCTTTCCGCGCTCAACCCATCGCAGATCCGCCGGCAGCCGCTGGGGATCGGCGCGGCGCAGCGCACCGGCGGCTGGATTGGATATGACTTCCCGCATGACGGTCCGGGCGGCTGTTTGTGGGAGCGAGAGGAACGGCAACGTGTGAGTTCGAAGCGGCGAGGGAAATGATTAGAGCAGAACCCCGCCCAAGACGAGATGTGCCGCCGTGAAGTAGATTACCAGGCCGGTAACATCCACCATGGTGGCGACAAATGGCGCGGACGCGCTGGCGGGATCGAGCCCGACTCGCCGCAGCAGGAATGGAAGCATCGCACCGGCGACGGAGCCGAAAAGGACGACACCCACCAAGCTGAGGGCAATGGTGAGCGCGACCCGCATGTAATGTTCGCCATAGGTTTGCCCGACGAACTGCCAGATCAGAATCCGTACGAACCCGATCGAGGCCAGGACGCTTCCCAGCACGAAGCCGCTCATGATTTCACGGCGCGCCACCTTCCACCAGTCCCGCAATCGAACCTCGCCTAGGGCCATGGCGCGCACGATCAACGTGGATGCCTGGGAACCCGAATTTCCGCCGCTGCTGATGATGAGCGGTATGAACACCGCCAGGACTACCGCCCGGGCAATTTCCTCCTCGTAATGACTCATGGCGGTGGCCGTTAGCATTTCGCCAACGAAGAGTATGCTGAGCCAACCGGCTCTCTTGCGCACCATGCCCCAAAAGCCGGTTTCCAGGTAGGGGCCATCGAGAGCCTCCATCCCCCCGATCTTCTGGATATCCTCCGTCGCCTCCTCCTCGACGACGTCGACGATGTCGTCGACCGTTACGATGCCCTGCATGATGCCGAGGTCATCCACAACAGGCACGGCCGCCAGGTCATGCGCGGCAAAGATGCGGGCGACGCTCTCCTGGTCCATATCCGGATGGACGGAGACAACGTCTTGGACCATCACCGCGGAAACCGGAGACCGCCCGTTGGCTGTGAACAGGTCCCGAAGGGAGACAACACCCAGGAGCCGTTGCGTTCCATCGAGGACATATGCGTAATAGATCGTCTCCATGTTCCGGCCTTGCAGCCGTAAGTAGGCGATTGCTTCATCCACCGTCATATCGGGCCGCAGGCGGGCGAAGCGGGCGTTCATGAGTCCACCGGCCCGGTCCTCGCCGAAGGCAAGCAGCGCGTTCACTTCGGCCCGCGTTCCATCGTCAAGCAACTCCAGCAGTCCCGCACGCTCCTCCGCATCGGCTTCCTGAATCACGTCGGCCGCATCATCGGGCGCGAGGACTCTGAAGTAGGTAAAGCGCTCATGGGGAGGCATACTCCGCAGTAGCTGCGCCTGCTCGGATGCCCGTAGCTCCAAGAAGAGGCTTTCTCGGTCTGCGCGATTGAAGCTTCGGAACGTAGCGGCCCGTTCCGAATCGCTCAGTCGGGACCACGCGTTGACAGCGTCGGCGACATTGTCCGCACGATTGGAAAGCGGCATTGGTCCTACCTTCAGCCTCGCGGCCCCTTCTTGAGTAGAAACGTCAACGATGGAAGGGCGAGAAAGGTAAGAAATAGGGTGGAAGCCAAGCCTCCCACAACGACCGTAGCCAACGGGCGTTGCACATCGGAGCCGATTCCGGTCGCCCGGGCCGCTGGGACCATGCCGATCATGGCGACCACAATCATCATGAGCACCGGGCGAAGTTGTGCAAGGGCCCCGGCGATGACGGCATCGCGGAGAGTCGTACTGTCGTACCGCATCCGCCGGTTGATTTCGGAGACAACCAGAACGCCGCTCATCACGGCCACTCCGAACAGGCTGACGAACCCTACCGCCGCCGAGACGCTGAGGTTGATTCCCCGCAGCCAGAGGAACAGGATGCCGCCGACCAGCGAGAAGGGGACATTAAGCAGGACGAGCCCGGCGTCCTTCGTGCTTCCGAAAGCAAAGAACAAAAGGACAAAGATAACGACGATCGTCAGCGGGAGCACCAGCGAGAGACGCTTTCTGGCCCGCTCCAGATTATCGAATTGGCCTCCCCACTCCACGCGATAGCCTTCCGGCAATTTCACAGCCTTCTCCCATCTATCCTGTAGTTCCGCGGCATAGCCGCCCTGGTCCCGACCACGAATATTCGTGCGCACGGCGATTTGGCGGCGATTCTCGCGGCGCGCAATGATGCTCTGACCGTTGACGACCTCCAGTTTCGCCATCTGCGAGAGGGGCACGCGCGCCCCGGACCGGGTGGGCACCAGGATGCTGCCTATGACGTTGGCGTCGGCCCTTGCCTCGGGAGCGAACCGGACCGAGATATCGAAGCGGCGCTCCCCTTCGAAGAGACTACTGACGACGCGGCCGCCCACGGCCAGTTCGATCAAATCCTGAACATCGCGGACGCGAACGCCGTAGCGGGCCATTTTCTCGCGATCGAGTTGGATGGTGAGTTGCGGCTGTTCGGCTTCCTGCTCAATGGCGGCGTCGGCCGCACCGGGGATGGAGCGCACGACTTGAAGCGTTTGCTGCGCATACCGGCGCAGCACGGAAAGGTCAGGGCCGGACAAGATCACGGCAAGGTCCGCTGAGGAACCGGTGACAACCTCAGTCACGGTGTCGATGATCGGTTGCGTGATGTTGAACGTTGCCCCTGGGATCACGTCCGGCAGCTTGCGCGACAGGTCGTTGACGAGGTCAGCCTTCCTGCGGCCGTTCGGCCACTGATCGTATGGATTCAGCGTGACCAGCAACTCGATTCGATTGGGACCAAACGGGTCAGTGCCGGCGTCGTTGCGTCCCGCCTGCGAGGCAACGGCCCGAATCTCCGGGAAACCCTTCAGCGTCTGCCGCATTTGCGCGGCGATTTGGGCGGTTTTTTCGAGCGACGTTCCTGGCGGAAGATTGGAGCGAATCCAGATGGTTCCTTCATCGAGCGATGGGAGGAACTCGGAACCGAGATTCCCCCCGAGGGCAAATGCTCCGATGACAACTGCGCCCGCGATGCTGACCACGACCCAAGCCCGGCGCAGGCTGATCTGGAGCACACGGCCGTAGGCGCTCGAAAGTCGAGCCAGAAGCGGGTTCTCCCAGGCATGGGCGCCATTGCGGAACAGGAAGGTGGCAAGGACGGGTACCAACGTCAGAGAGATCAGCATGGCTCCCAGAAGGGCGAAGCAGACAGTAAACGCCATCGGCGTGAAGAGCCGTCTTTCCACACGCTCCAGCATGAACAGCGGCAGGTAGGCCGAGATGATGATCGCCATGGAGAAGAACAAGGGCGATTCGACATCGAGCGCGGCATCGCGAACGGACTTGACGACGCCACCGGAATCGCTTGCTTTGCGTTCATGCAATGTATGGAGAATCCGCTCCACCATGATCAGTGAGCCGTCGACGATGATGCCGAAGTCGAGCGCCCCCAGGCTCAGCAGATTGGCGGGAATGTCCATGAAGTACATGCAACCGAACGCGAACAGCAGCGCCAAGGGGATCGTCACAGCCGTCAGTATGGCAGCCTTCACACTGCCCAGGAACAGCAGCAGAATCAATACAACGATCACCAAGCCCTCGAGCAGAGTCTTGCTCACTGTGTAGAGTGTATTGTTGACTAGCTCCGTGCGATCGTAGATGACATTCATCCGAACGCCGGGCGGCAGCTTGGTGGTGTTGATCTCTTCCACTGCTTCGTGCACGCGGGAGAGGACTTCGCTCGGGTTTTCCCCGCGCCGCATGAGTACTATACCTTCGACTCCGCCCGTGTGTTCCTGCAATCCGAAAATCCCCGTTGGAGGGGCTGCTCCGACGCGGACTTTGCCGAGATCCTTGACGAACACCGGCACGCCGCGATTCTCGGATACAACGCTGTTCTCGATATCGGAAACCGACTTCAGCAGGCCCACTCCGCGAACAGCCAGCGATTGCTGGCGATTGTCGAGCAGCGCGCCACCCGCGTTCTGGTTACTTTCTTCCACGGCCTCGGCTAGGTCGTGGAGCGAGATCTTATATTTCTCCAGGGCAAGAGGATTGATCTCGATCTGATACTGCTTGACCAGGCCGCCAAAGGGCACGACGTCGGCGACGCCTTGCGCCTGTAGCAACCGCGGATACACCACCCAATCCTGAAGCTCGCGCAGTTGCTGCGGATCGAGGCCGCCGCCTTCCAAGCTGTAGCGAAAGAGTTCTCCGATGGGCGTCGCCATGGGAGCGAGCGTCGGCGTCAGTCCTTCCGGGAGTTCTGCCTCACGTAGCTTTTCGATCACTACCTGGCGCGCGAAGTAATCGTCCGTCCCATACTCGAAGTTCAACTCGACGACGGAAAGCCCGAAGATGGTGCGGGAGCGTCGGGAAACAACGCGGGGAACGCTGTTCAATGCCCTCTCGACGGGAATCGTCACTTGCAACTCCACCTCCTCGGCTGCAAGACCCGGCACCGGGACGATGACCTGCACACTGGTGTCCGAGATGTCCGGATAAGCCTCGATCTTCAGTTGTGTGAAGGACCAGAGGCCGAATAAAACTAACCCCACGGCGGCGACAACAGCCAGAAAGCGCTGTTCCAGAGCGAAGCGAAGCAGACGCGCAATCATGGAACGATCTCACCGGGAACCAGGAAGAGTAAGCCCTCGCGAACCATCGGGCGGATCGCGGGCAGAGCGTTTCGCAAGCGTTGCTGCGTGTCGACCGCGGAGATGGTTACAGGGCGGTCGTCGGTGACGCCGAACAGGCGCTTGCGATGCAGCCGGCGGTTGGCGCCATAGCCCATGATGCCGGTTTGCACCGTCGCACCGTCAATCCCCAGTTCGAACAGCTTCTCAACGATGGCCTCGTACAGTGGGACTCGCGCATCGCCCCATGTGTCCGTTTCGTCAATGTAGATGAGCAGCAGCGCCGCTGGAGTCTCGTATGCCACCTCTAATACCCCCTGAGCAACATGGCGCCGTCAACGACAACGCGATCGCCGGGCTTGACCCCACGAAGAATCGGTATGCGATCCCCGGAGCGTTTGCCCACCTCAACGTCGGCTTGTTCAAACTTCCCCTTGGAGATTTCACGGTAAACGACGGTTCGCTTCTGCGCCTGAATCACGGCTGTGACCGGAACCGCCGGCACGCGATGGAAGGACTCGATGTGGCGCACTTCGCCGAACATGTCGGGACGAAGCCGCCCTTGAGGGTTCGACAGTTCGGCCCAGACTTCGATGGTGCGTGTTTGAGGATCGACGCTGTCGGCGATGCGCGCGACGCGGCTCTGAAACGTTTCCCCGGGAAAGGCGGACAGTGTCACATCGAACCGCTCCCCCACCTTGACCAGACGGATCGACGATTCGGGGACATCGGCCGAAACCCAGACCGTGCTTAAATCGGCGATGGTCAGTAGCGGCGCGCTCAGGTCATTCCGGTATTCGCCCGCCACCACGGTCATCTCCGTAATCTTGCCGGAGAGCGGCGCGCGCACCGCGATTTTCTGACGGAATCCGCCGGCGTTGAGCCCCAGCATCTCCAGCCGTGCCTTGGCTTGCTGGAGTGAGGCTTCCGATTGCTGCAAGACTGCCTTGGCTTGTGTGACGGCGGTCTCGGCGGAAACCACCTCCTTCTTTGCGATCGCATCCCCTTTGAAAAGATCCTGCACGCGTTCGAGATCGGTTTGCGCCTTGTGCAGCGCCGACTTTGCTTGCGCCACCGAGCCTTCGGCTTGCAGATACGCCGACGCCGCCGCATCCGCTTCCGGGCTCTCGACCATCAACAAGGGCTGATCCTTCTGGACAGCGTCGCCGAAATGGACCAGCACGTCGGTGACACGCCCTGCCACGGGTAAGAGCACCTTGGAGACTCGGTTCGGGTTGACTTCAATCCGCCCCGGCGCGGTGAATTCATCCGTCGGCATTTCTTCGAGTTTTACCTCGGCCACCTGTATTTGCGCCAGTTTGGGGGAGTCAGCCGGAATCTCGATGACCGACGGATCGGAGGCCGGAGTCGCGGCAGGTTCACGCTGTGGCGCAGGCGCCTCGCGCTTGCAACCCGGCAAGACGAGCACCAAAGCGATTCCCAGACAGTGCCAGAGCCTCATTTCGTGATTCCTTTCCCGCTGCTGGTTCCCGAAATCGAGTCGATCAGGAAAAGGCTCCTGGCATATTCCGCACGCGCCTCGTTCAGTCCTTGCATGGTTTCATTGAAGGTCCGCTGTGCATCGAGCAGTTCCACGAACGTCGCCTCGCCACGACGGTAGGAAAAATCGATCACTTCTCTGACCCGCTTGGCCTGCTCCAGCATGTCCGCTTCGATCGACTCCAGTAGGGCTTTTGCCGTCGAGTACTGCTCATAGGCGTTGGCCACCTCGGCGGCAATCTCCTGTTCGAGGCTCCGGATGCGAGCCTGGATTTGCGCTTGCTCCTGCTTGGCCCGCTCAATCTCACCCTGATTGCGGTTATAGACCGGCAGCGGCAGAGAAAAAAAGACACCTAGGGAGTCGCCCCGTTGTCCGGTGCCGACGTTCCACTGCCGGTTATAACCGGCGCCGATCGAGTAATCCACCTTGCCTTGGGCGAGTTGCAGGCGCAGTTCCGCTTGCGAGCGCGCCTGATCCCGCCGCAGCGCATCAAGGTCAGGACGCGCGGCCAAAGCCGCCTGGAGGATCTCCGGTTGCTGCAACAGCAGCCGGTCACGGCGAAGAACGCCCGTGATATCGAAGTCTGGGGAAAATACCGTTCGGCCCATGAGAGCCTGGAGGCGATTCCTTGCCAATCGCAACCGCATCTCGGATTGGCGCACTTGGTTGCGGAATTGCAACGCAGCGACTTCCGATCGAACCAACTCAACCTTGGCGAGATCTCCAGAATCCACCCGAGTGCGGTTCACGGCGACAATTCGATTGAAGGTCTCAAGGCTCGCGCGGGCCAGTTCCAGATTCTCCTTGGCGAGCAGCACCTCCGTGAACCCGTTCTGGACATCCAAGATCAGCGTCCGTGTGCTGTTCAAGAGTTCCAACTGAGATACCGCCTTTGCTGCCTCCGCAACCGCGATTCGCTCCTGGCGCTTCCGCCCGCGCTCCAGCAGATAGTCGACCCGTGCATTCACCTCGGTCGGTCCGGCCGCGCTCTTTCCCGGATCGAATCCCGAACCCAAAACATCCAGGTAGTTCCCCCCTATGCTGAGCACCGGATTCGGCTTCAATCTCGCTTGCATGATTCGCGCTTCGCCGATGCTGATATTGAAGCGTTCGGCCAAGAGCCGCAAGTTCCGACTCAAGGCTTCCTCCAGCACCTGATCCAGGGTCAGGGCGGGGCGCGCCGTCTGAGCAGAGAGGCTCAAGGCGAAGGCAAGCGTTCCGACGATGCTGGACACTTTGGGCACGTCATGCCATGGGAAGCATTCCCCGGGCCGGATGAACCTCTCGGCGTTTCTATAAGCTGGTGCGATAAAAGCGCTCTATGCGAGCAAAAAGCGTACACTGAATGTACGGTTTCCGTACATTCCTCTGGCTTCACGTCCTGGCCCCGGTTGCAGTCACGCCGGCATGCACTGGCGAGTCGCCTGCTGCGAATGTGGGAAGAATCGAGGAGGTTGGCAGATGCGGTTTCCCAAGATCGTTGCTGCGCAGCGCCTACAGACGTGGTTGCTGATCGCCGCTCTTGTGTCGATCGCCTTGATTGGGTTGCTTGTCTTGGATCTTACCCGGAACCTGCGTACGGTGGTGATCAGTGAAACCAACAGGAGTCTGTTGAACGCCTCGAAGGAACTCACGCAAGCCGGGGAATCTTGGCTGGCTGGACACCGGGACGCGAACCCGGGGGACGCCGAGGCGGACCTGAACCTCAAGCGCGTCTCCTATGACATCCTTCGTTCTTACCCGGATGTGGAAGGTGGTTTCGTATTCAACGGCAAAGTGGTTGGGCACAGCTTCCCGAGCTATACCGAACCCGGTAGCAACCTGCGCCAACCACGCAATGAACAGGAAGAGGTCATGGCTGCGATGGCCGAGAGCAAAACCACCGCGCAACCAGCCCATCGCATCCTTCAGGACGGAAAGGACCTGGTGCTCGTGTCGGTGATCTCCCATCCCGATGGGAAGTTGTCTGCCTGGTGCCTGCGCCGGCTGATCAACTTCAGCGATTCCAACGAACTGAACAAGCGTTTCATCCTGGTCGGCGTCATGTTTGTCGCCTTGGTCTCGATCGGTGTTGTGCTCAAGCTGAGCTTTAACATGCAACGCGGCTTCGCCTCAATCCAAGCCGGGTTGGACCGCTTGCGCACCGACGCCAGCTATCGCCTTCCGGAGCAGGACCACGAACTGCGTTCCATCGTGCGGGCGATCAATTCCATGGCCGAAGGCCGTCAGAAGTTGGAATCGGATCTGCGCCGCGAAGATCGGCTCAGGGTCATGGGCCGTGTCGTCGCCGGAATCGCGCACGAGATCCGCAACCCGTTGAACAGCATCCGGCTGACGATTCGAGTTTTGGCCCGGCGTTTGGAAGGCGAACCGGCGAGCCAGGAACCGATCGCCCTGGTAACCAGTGAAGTGGACCGCTTGGACGCCCTCTTGCGGAGCCTCCTCGTGTTTCGAACGGACGCCGCCGAGAAGATCCGCCAGCAACCGCTTCAGCCGATACTGGACCGCACGGTTGCGCTGGTGAAACCACACGCCGAGGAGCATGGCGTGCGGATCCAGGCGGACCGCTCCGAGGAGACCCTCGTCTACGTCGACAGCGATTACCTACAGCAAGCGTTGATGAATCTGATGCTCAACGCCATCGATGCTTCGACGAGGGAGGGTGTGGTGGTCGTTTCGATCGCCCAGGATCGCGGTCAGTTACGGTTGGAGATCGAGGATAGCGGGCCGGGCCTGACACCGGAACAGGAGGAGCGATTGTTCGAGGCGTTTTACACCACGAAACCAGGTGGCACGGGGCTTGGCCTTGCGGTCACGCGTACCCTGCTGGAGAAAATGGGCGCGCGCATCGAGGCCGTTCGGGGTTCCCGCGGCGCTCTCTTCCGCGTCACTTTACCCATGGAGCAACCCGCATGAAGACGCGAATCCTGGTGATTGAGGACGAACGCACGGCGCTCCATTCCCTTGCGCTTTTGCTCGAAGATGAGGGCTACGAGGTCTGGAAGGCTGAGTCGGGGGAACTGGGGCTCCAAGTCGCCCTCCAGCAGGAGCCCGAACTCATCCTTCTCGACATCCGCCTACCCGATGTCGATGGCATCTCGGTGCTCAGGCGGTTACGTGCCGGCCATTCCGAATCCGCGGTGATCATCATGACCGCCGATACGAACAGTAGCAATGCGATCCGTGCCACGCAGAGCGGGGCATTCGACTATATCGCCAAACCGATCAACGACGAACACTTGCTGGTGCTGATCCGGCGCGCGCTGGAGTACAGGCGGTTGGAACAGGAGGTTCGCAGTCTGCGGCAGGCTCCCGCCGAAGCCCCTGCCATTCCCGGCATGGTCGGCCACAGCCTGGCGATGCAACAGGTGTATAAGATGATCGGCCGGGTGGCGAACTCCGATGCCACGGTTCTGATCACCGGCGAGTCCGGAACCGGGAAAGAACTGGTCGCGAACGCGATTCACGAGTTCAGCCGTCGCAGCGCCGGCCGGCTCGTCAAGGTGAATTGCGCCGCGATACCGGAAAACCTGTTGGAAGCGGAGTTGTTCGGCCATGAGAAAGGCGCCTTCACGAATGCCTTCGCGCGGCGGATCGGACGATTCGAACAGGCCCATGGAGGCACGCTGTTCCTCGACGAGATTGCGGAACTTCCACTCGCCGTCCAGGCCAAACTGTTGCGCGCGATTCAAGACCGGTCGATTGAGCGGTTGGGAAGCAACACCGCCGTCGCCGTCGACTTCCGCTTGATTACCGCCACGGCACAGGATCTCAGTCAGGCTGTCGCCAATGGACGATTTCGGGAGGATCTGTTCTATCGACTGAATGTCGTGAATGTGCACTTGCCTCCCCTGCGAACGCGCCCGGAGGATATCCCACTCCTCATTCAGCGCTTTCTGAATCGATCCGAGAGACCGGTGAGTATTCGCGAGGATGCGTTGTCCCTGCTGCTGGGGCACAACTGGCCTGGCAATGTGCGGGAACTAGAGAACGTGATCACCAGGGCGATTGTTCTCGCGCCGGGTGGAGTAATCACTCCAGATAGTATTCAGTTTGCCGAGCGAATTAAGAACCCGCCAGGTTCGAAGGACATTCACTTCAACCATCGCGACGGATTCTGGACCGTCATTCGTCGGGTCGAAAGCCAATTGATCCGCACTGCTCTCGAAGATACCCGGGGCAACAAAGCCGAGGCCGCTCGCGTCCTCGGAATTCAGCGCCGGCTGCTGTACGAGAAGATGGCGGAGTTAGGCATTGCCGAGTAGCCGGCGGCGCGGATTCCCCTCAGGTGAAGGACAGCGATTTCGGCGCCCTCGCCGAACCCAAGGTCTCCCTCATGGTTCTCGAGCAGATACTCGCCGGGCAGCCGAAAATCCGACGGCACACGCGCCACCGAGCTAAATCCCCGTCAGAAGGTGTGGAACTCACGTTCCCATTCACACTCTTTCCAGTAAAAGATTCCGCCCAAATCCAACAACTTAACCTCTCTCTTTCCAAAAACCCAGCCGCACGTCCCGCATAATCAAACCAGAAATGGAGGCAATATCCATGTCCAAGAAGCCGGTGGAGCAGCCGCCCCCCGCAACCCACGGATGTCGAAAGGTTTACAGAAAATTTAAGAAACGAACCTGAGAACCGCCACCCGGCGCCCAAGCCGAACACGGCGCCGTCCTTGCCCCCGGTCCATCGACCCGCTATCATTCCCTAATCACGAGTTCGAAACGAGGTGTATCGTTGCGCTATGTGGATTCGCAAAGGTGAACGCGACCGGAAAAAGAATGTCATCTCCCCCATGCCAACCCAGTTGGTGTCCAACGAGGAATACATTCCACGCCCGCAAACCGAGCCCCAGAAACAGGTCGAACACTTAATCGGCGAGATGTCCGAACTCCGCGCCAAAAAGCTCGGCATGGACCGCCGCGCCTTCATGGCCACTTCGATGGGGCTTGCCACCTGCTTCCTCGCCTCGAACAAAGTCTGGGGCAACAACTTCGATGTCATGGAAGAGGAAACTTGGGAACCGCAAGCCTCCGCCGAGCGCTACCCCAAGGGCGAATACTTCATCATGGACGTGCAAGCCCACTTCACCGACGGCTACGCCCTCAACTTCCGCAACATGGAATTCGTCAAGAACATGGGCTTCCAACTCTCCAACGACAAGGAAGCCTACAGCTTCCGCAACTTCGTCAAGGAGATGTTCTTCGATTCCGATACGGACATGCTCGTCATCTCCGGCGTGCCCGGACGCGAACGCACGCGCGACGAAAAGGGCAACGTCCCGGAAGGCCGCGCCCGCGGCGGCGGTGTGCTGCCTTCGTGGCTGATGGCCCATGCCCGCGACGAAATCAACCGCCTCGCGGGCTCCACCCGCGCCCTCTCGCAGGGCAACCTCGCCCCCAATCATTATTGGGACACCGTCAACAACCGCATGGACAAAACCATGCTCCTCGAACAAATGGACCGCGAAGTCCAGCAGTACAAAATCGCATCCTGGAAATGGTATTGCCACACCGATCCGGGCCGTTCCGGCGGCGGCTTCCAAATGGATGACGACAATTCCATGTGGTTCTACGAAGAATCCAAAAAGCGCGGCATCAAACTCATCAGCGTCCACAAGGGCTACTCCTACCAATCGCGCACGCTCGGCCATCTCGCCAATCCCAAGGATGTCGAAAAAGCCGCCCTCACCCATCCCGATTTCAACTTCGTCGTCTATCACTCCGCCATTAAGCACGGACCCTTCGAGCCCGATTGGCTTAAGTCCAATCAGTACGATCCCACCACCGGCGATTTCGAATGGCACGCCGTACTCATGGACATCAAGAAGCGCAATCCGAAAATGAACAACGTCTACTGCGAAATCGGCAGCTTCTTCGCCCCGCTCGTCATTGCCGACCCCATCCTGTGCATGCACGGCATGGGCAAGAACATCAAATACTACGGCTCCGATCACGTCGTCTGGGGCACCGATTGCCTCTGGTGGGGTTCCCCCCAATGGGCCATCGACGCCTTCAAGCGCTTTCAAATCTCCGACGAAATGTGCGCTAAATTCGGCTATCGAAAAATCACCAAGGAGGATAAGGCCCGTATCTTCGGCCTCAATGCCGCCAAACTCTACGGCATCGATCTCAAGAAGAAACGCAACGCGCTGCCCGCCGACGCGCTCGACAAATTGAAGATGGCTTACCTCGACCGCGGCGCCGAGCCATCGCTCGAAGCGAGCGGTTGGGTGCGCGCGGACGATTGATGCTCCCCCTCATCCTGATGGCTGGTGCGGCCCTCTGGGCGCAGCCCAACGCCCGCTTCCATCATGTGCATCTGAACTCGGCCGATCCCGCCGCGGCAGCCGCCTTCTATGCCCGCAAGTTCGCATGCGAGCAAGCCGCCTATGCGGGAAAGCCCGCCATTTGGGCCCAGAAATCGTGGCTGCTCTTCGACCGTGTGAGTGGGGCTCCCCCGCCCGGCGCGCCCGAAAGCGATTCCCCCGTCTGGCACATCGGCTGGGGAGCCGAAGACATGCCCGCCACTTACAAGCGGCAACTCGAGAGCGGCACGAAGTTCCACACGCCGCTCACCGATATCTCGGATCTGGCCAATTTCCAGGGTTTCTACTACGCCTACGTCGAGGGGCCGGATCGCGCCCTCATCGAACTGAATACGGCGCGCCACTCTGATTTCGGACACCTGCATCTGTTTTCCAGCGACCCGCATGCCGCCGCCGATTGGTATGCCCGTTACCTCGGCGTCACCCCCCGCAAGAGCCGCCCGGAAGTCCGCATGTACCGCGATGTCCAGGTTGGCCCATCGGCCTCATTCACCGTCGGCAACGTCAACGTCATCGTCTACCCCGCCGGCTATCGCAAGCACAACCGCTTCCGCTCCTCGCGCGGCACCGTCTTCGATCATGTGGCCTTCAGCGTCGACAACCTCGATGCCACGCTCCAGGCCATGCGCGCCGCCGGCGTGAAGGTGCTTCGCCCCGAAGGCAACAGCGAAGGCCATCGTTCCGTCATCGTCGAAGGCCCCGACCTTCTCGCCGTCGAGATCGTACAGGGCCACGCGCAACCGCCGGCGCTGCCGCGCGCCGCGCTTCCCGAGTTCATCGCCGGCGACCAGTGCCTCTTCTGCCACCGCAACGACATCGGCCCCGGCTGGCAGAAGAACCGCCACAACCTGACCATCCAGCTCAAGCAAGGAACCGATGACGCCTACACCCTCGGCGCGCGCGAGCGCCGGCGCGCCTTGCGCAAGACCGGCTATGGCCGCTTCGCCATCGAAGACGCCGCCGGCTGGCACGCCACCAAGTTCAACGACCGTTGCGCCGGCTGCCACGCCACCGCCGTGGATGCCGCCACCAAGGCCTTCGCCGCGGTCTCCATCGACTGCTATGCCTGCCACGGAGTCGTCGATCTCGAGCACGCCAACGATACAACGAAGATCCTGCTTTCGAAGAAGCGCGGGCGCGATGCACGGCAAATCGCCTCCATCTGCGGATCGTGCCACCTGCGCGGCGGCTACTCGTTGGCGAAAGGATTTCCCTATGCCTGGCACTACGTCGCCGGGGACGACCTCTTCGCGGACTACGTGGCCGATCTCGACCAAGCCGCTGACGCCGGTCTCAACCCCGGCGACCGCCACGTCTACCGCAACGTGCGCGACGTGCTCCAAAACAATTCCGATGTTTCTTGTTTGAGCTGCCACGCCGTGCACGGCGGCTCATCGGACAAGCACCGCCGTGTGCGGACCTCCGCCGCCTGTCTCGATTGCCACTACGAAACAGGCCCCAAGAAGAACGTCAAACGCTACACCGTGCGGAGCCGCACGTGCGAGTACTGACGCGGCTTCAGAAACGGCCGCTCTCGATCATCATGATCTCGCTGTCGTTCTGATCCACCCGCTCAAACAGCAGATACTTACCGTCGGGCGATACGGAAATTGCCCCGATCCCGCCAGGCCGCGGCCCGATGTTCTCGGCCACGATCGACCGCATTCCCGTGCGTAGATCGATCTTCTCGATCGTCACGAACTCCGTGTCCGAACGAGTGCCGAAGTAAAGCTCATGGCCCGCGATGTCGAAGTCGGCGCGATTGAGGCTTCTCGTGACGATCGTCTCGGCGCCGTCGCCAAGGCCGAGCCGGTACAGCACGCCGTTGCGCGCGTAGAACACCGCGTTGCCATCGGGGCTCTCCAGCCCGAAATCGGCCCCGTTGCGCGTGACCTGCTGCGCTTCGCCGCCCACCGCCGCCACACGCCACAACTGCCGGCTGCCGCTGCGGTCGGAGAGGAAGTAAATCCTCCTTCCGTCGCGCGACCACGTTGGCAGCGAGTCCTCGTGCTCGCCCGATGTCACGGGCCGCGGCGAGATGCCTTCGGCGCTGGTGACGTAGATATCCCCATGCCCGCCGGGCCGCGCTTCGAAGGCGATCCAGCGTCCGTCCGGCGACCAGCGCGGCGAGCGCGTCTGTCCCGCGTCGATCGACGTGATCCGTCCCGGCTTCGCTCCGTCGGCATCGGATACCCAGATCTCCCAATTCCCGGAACGGTCGGAAGCCATCGCCAGCTTCGTGCCGTCCGGCGACAGGTCCGGGTCCGCCGAGATGCGCACGGAGCCCGTCAGCTTCTCCGGCGCCCCGATCGGCTGCAATGCCATGCGCCACAGGTTCACCGTGATCGTCCGCCGCACCAGCGCCAGGCGGCGCCCATCGCGCGACAGCGAGGGCGAGAACACATCCGGACCCGCCGCGGGCACCAACTCCGGATCGCCTCCGGAGGCGCCTACCTTCCAGAGCAGGAACAGCCCGCCCCGGTCGGAGGAGAAGATGATGGAGCGGCTGTCCGGCGTCCACGTGATGCCCGCAATCCAGCGGTGGTCGTTCGTGACGCGATGCGCCACACCGCCATCGACGTTCTGCACGTAGAGGTCATGCGACTGATAGCTCGGGCCGCGCAGATATGCGATCCGCCGCCCGTCCGGAGAGATGGCCGGCAACGCGAGAAACGGCCCACCCTCGGCCAGCTTGCGCCGCTCGCGCGATGGATGCGCGATCGCATAAAGAGTCCCCGGCTTCGAGCCGGAAGGCCCTTCGGATATGGCCAGCCATGTCCCGTCCGGCGCCCATGAGAGGTTGTTGCCGCCCATCAGCGACGGCCGCGGACCCGCGTCCGCAATCTTCGTTTCGCCTCCGCCGAGCGAAGGAATCACATAGTAGCCCGCGTCGCGGACGTCGCGGCGAAAGGCAATGTAGGTGCCGTCCGGCGACCACACCGGCCACGTGTCCGAGCCCTGGGAACGGCTCAGCCGCACGCTGGTGCCGAGGCCCACCTGGCGCACCAGAATCGAGCTGCGCATCGAGCCTTCGGCAATGAAGCTGTAGGCGATGCGCGCCCCATCGGGTGAGAATACGGGGCCTTCCTTGAAGCCCGGCGAACTGTCGATCGGCAGGATCCGCGGCGGCGCCGTCTTCGAGCGCATCGCCGGCATCAGCAGCAGCGTCGTGGCCGCCGAGCCCGCCGCGATCGCGCCGCCCGCCAGCAGCCGTCGCCGTGTATGCCGTTCCGGCTTCATCCCGGCAGCCGGCGGATGCGATGCGCTCGGCGCCTCCATTTCCTTGGCCAGCCGCCGCAGCTCGGCGCGCAGGTCCAGCGCCGATTGATAGCGGTACTCGCGGTTCTTTTCGATCGCCCGCAGGATGATGCGGTTGAGCTCCGGAGGGATGTCGCCGCGCCTTGCCACCGGCGGTTGCGGCGCCGCGCTCAGCACCTGGCGGAACACCGCTTGCGGGTTCTCGCCCGTGAAAGGAGGACGGCCCGCGGCCATCTCATAAAGCACGACACCCGTGGCGAAGGTGTCCGTGCGCGCGTCCGAATCGTCGCCCAGAATCTGCTCCGGCGCCATGTAGTAGGGCGTTCCCGGAGTCGTGTGCGGGTTGGTCAGCGTGATCTCGTCCGGATGCGTGCCCGCCTTCGAACGCATCCGCTTGGCGAGTCCGAAATCGAGGATCTTCACTTCACCCGCTGTCGTAAGGAAGATGTTGGCGGGTTTGATGTCGCGATGCACGAAGCCGCGCGCATGCGCGACAGCGAGTGCGTCCGCCACGTCCGCGCCGATGCGCAGGATCTCCTCCACGGGAATCGCCTCCGCGTTCATGCGCTGGCGCAACGTCTGCCCTTCCAGCAACTCCATGGTGAGGTAGGGCCGGCCGTTCCATTCGCCGATGTCGTAAAGCCGGCAGATGTTCGGATGCTCCAGCACGGAAGCGGCGCGCGCCTCGCGATGAAAGCGCTCCACGTACTCGCGGTCTCCGGCGAGTTCAGGCAGCAGCATCTTCAGTGCGACCTCGCGCCCCAGCCGCCCGTCCCGCACGCGGTAGACTTCGGCCATGCCGCCGGCGCCGATCTTGCCGAGAACCTCGTAAGGGCCGATGCGCTCGGCTGCCTCATGTTGGAGAGCCAGCAGCGGGCCGACTTGCCATCGTCCGCTGCCGGTGGCTTCGGCGAGTTCGTGCGAGGCGAGCAGGGATTCGACTTGGGAACGGAGATCGTCGTCGCCCGCGCACGCCGCGGCGAGGTACTCGCCGCGCTCCGCCAAGGGAAGCGCAAGGGCGGCGTCGAAGGTTTCGCTAACTTTGGCCCAGCGCTCCGGAGTCATGCCTGTGGTGCTGAAGCTATCTTAACGTGATGGCCCGCCATAGTCGGCCCGCTATACTCAAGGTGATGCGGCTGGCCTTCTTGTTCGCTCTCTGCGCGGTGTCTCTCTGCGCAAAACCTCCGATTACGCATGAGACGTTGTGGACGATGCCGCGCGTCAGTGCGCCGGTGGTTTCACCCGATGGCCAATGGGTTGTGTTCACGCTGACGGAGCCCTCCTACAACGAGGCCGATCAGAAGTCGGATCTGTGGCTCGTGTCCACCGGCGGCGGCGCCGCGCCGCGACGGCTCACTGCCACGAAAG
>CAYOBO010000113.1:0-7204 GCA_964402295.1 uncultured Candidatus Solibacter sp.
AGTTCAGGTCGTAATAGCCGTCCGCGCTCGCCGGGCTGCTGTTTACGTTGCCTTTGGCGGGGTCCGAAGCCGACTTCTTCAGCAAGTACCGCGTACGGTAGGCCGCGCTGAGCGTGGTATTGCTTGTCGGCGCGGTCACCGTATGCGTCTGCGCCCCACCGTCGCTCCAACTCTGAAAGATGTACTTCGCGGTAGCCGTGGTATTGTCGGGCGCCGATACCGTGTGCGTCGATCCGCTCGTCCAGCTTCGCGTCACTGGAGTCACAACAGCGGCGCCGTCCACAATCAGTGTCAAACCAGTCGGGTTCGATGTGATGGTGACGTTCACGGTGGTTGACGAGGGCGCGGGCTGGGTCGACCCGCTGTAGATGGAGCGCACCCCGGAAATGTCGCCCGAGGACAGCCCGCTGCGCTGTCCGATGGCGATGCCGGCCGGAATGGTCTCAATCGTGGGCAGGCCGTTGGCGGAAAACGCATAGGCGCTGTAGTGCATGATCGAACCGTAATCATAGGAGCCTACGTTCAGACCGCTGCTCACAATGTAGAAGTTCGACGCCGCGCTCGTGGTCACATTCTCCATGTTTACCTTGACATAGGTATCCCGGTCCGTGCGCGTATGCTCGTGATAGAGGCCGACAGCGTGTCCGATTTCGTGAATCACGTTGCCCGTCGAGCAGTAATCCCCGATGTTTACCGGCTGTCCAGCCATCCCGATCCTTCCCACATAGGACGAACACGTGCCGGCGGAACTGGCCCGCACAAAGGTGATGTATACCGATTCGTTGGTGCGCGGCACCAATTGAATCGTTCCACTCAGGTTGTTGTTCCAGTGGGCAATGGCATCGGTGATTCGCGTCGGGGTGGGAATGGTGGAGTCAATCGTATACGGCACGACACCTCCGGGCCAGCGATAGGACGAACCGGAAATGGCGAATGCCTGCCGTTGCCCGGCCTTGCCGCCTTCATAAGGCTCCAGTTCCTCTACACGGCCGAGAAGGATATCGCCTTCCCAGACGCCGTAGCCATCCACGACGTGATGCTCCACAGGGACGCCGCGGTACATTGATACCCTCGTTTCCAGCGGCCGGCCGCGCTCGGCCAGCCAGTTCCCTTCCTCGATTCCGTCAAGAACCCCAACCTCCTGTAGGGTGAATGGCAACGATCCCGGCTCGCTCACCGTCTGCAATTCCAGAACGATCTCCCCGCCCGGCAATGCCGGCGTCCAGAACTCGCCCGATTCCATTGGGCCGGCGCCTTCATACGGCCCCGCGGTACGGGTGATCGATCCTTTGCTGTCCAATCCGTAAACATACAACCTGCCGTCTGCCGGCAGATGAAAATCTTCCAAATGCGCCCGCAGCGCCGCGGCGCCCGCTTTCCGCACACGGATGAGCAACGTTCCGGCCCCATCTTCTCCACGCAGATACTCCGGCGCGGCCGCCTGGTTCACCCGGTGTACTCTGCCTTCCGCCGCGATCCGGCTGGCGTTCTCATCCAGCGTCCACACCGCGGAATCCTGCAAGCGCCCGGAGCTCGGTCCTCTGACCTCTTGCGCCTGCAACCCTATCACACCCAATACAAAGAATATGTACTTCATGAATAACCCTCAAGAATCGTTCTCTATGGCCACGCTGGGGCCAATTGTGCCTGCAATCAGTACCATCGGCGGGTACAGTGCTAGGAAGTCTGGGCATGATGGCCTATGCGGCAGTCGCAGTTTGCCTATTGGCGTACAGCGGCAAACCACTACTACCCGTAAGCCTTCTACCTGCAACCTATTTGCATTTAAGTAACGGAGAGTACATTCCGCCAGAAAGGCGAAATACGAAACGAGGGGAGAGCCGCTCCTCTTCGCGTACCGAAGAAAGACGGCAGCATTCTTGTTAACAGGTTACCTGACGCGAAGCGGAAAGGCAAAAACAAACTACGGCAAAAATGTTTAGAGGCCATGCTCTGGAGCATGGCCTCGCGGATACGGCAGGGCTGAAGATGTCAGTTGGCCACTTGCTCGAGGATGGCAAAATCGCCCGGATTCCAGGCCTGTGCGATCAGGTAGAACTTCCCGTTGTACTCCCGCATCACGGCGTTGTGAATGTGCTGGAAGTTCGGCAGGCCCAGGTCTTCCTTGATCATCACCGTGGAGATCAGTTGGTCATCCTCCATGATGTAGATGGGAGCTCCTTTGCTGCGATCCGGCCCGTGCAGCGAGCCGACCACGGAATACTTGCCGTGGTAGTAGATGTCGCAGGGAAATGAACCGAGCGGCATGCGCACTGTCGAGAGGTACTGCCCGTGCCGCGTGAAACGGTCGATCTCGGAGTTCGGCCGGTCGGCAATATCGACACGGGTGGTTCCCGGAGGAATCGTCACGCCGTGGCCGGTGCCAAACTGGCCGGGGCCGGTGCCCTTTCCTCCAAAAGCCAGATCGTACCAGGCCGCGCGAAACGGACTGGTGCTCTCCACCTTCGCCGTGAGCACGAAATCCAGGTTCGAATAGCCGGTGGTCACATAGAGCAGTCCATCGAGGTAGTCCGCATCCGTGGGCACAAAGTTGCCGCGCCCGCGGAAGTAGTCATTCGCGATGGGGCTGCCGAGATCCGATGTTCCATCCGGAGCCGAAAGGGTATGCACCAGCTTCCCATCCGTGGTTGTGGTAAAGACCTTGCCCGCTTCGTTGGTCGGAAATGTGAGGAACGCCGAGCCGTCCTTGGCCTGCCAGAGCGCCGAATTGTGCAGATTCACCTTCGCCATCTCCGGAGCCGTCGGCAACATGCGCACCGATTTCATGTCCGCGCTGATCTGAAGGATCCCGGCGCCTTTCAGGGCAAAATAGGTTTCTCCCTTGCCGGGGCGGCGATCCACGGCGAAGCCGCCGTGCGCGCCCTTGAGCACCGCCTGCGCTTCCGCCGGCAAATGGCTGGAGGTGTACATCACCCGAAACCGCATCTTGCCCTGCCCGCTCGTGGCAGCCCCTTGCGCCACGCCGGGCCGCGAATCGATACCGAGGAACCAGCCCAAGGCCAGCAGCCCCGAAAAGAATGCACTGATTGTGAGTCGTCTCATGCCTCTCCCAGATAGGCAATTACACCACAACTCCCGCGGCGTTTGGTAGACCGTCCGCGATGCGCTAGCCTTCCCTTGTATGGACTCGCTGCAATTCCGCCCGGCTACCGACGCTGACTTGGCCATCCTGCGTCCCATGATCATCGACAGCTTCGAACCGATTACCTGGTTCAAGAAACTCGATGCCGAATTCGGCCCGCTCAACGGTTGCGATTGGCGGGCGCGCTGGCACGCACGCCTCGACCGTGTGTTCGCGACCCAATTGATTCTCGTGGGGGAGGCCGGTGGTGTCATCGTCGCCGCCGCCACGGGCACCGTGGATGGCGCGGCCAAGCTCGGCTTCATCGACTTGCTCGCCGTCCATCCCGATCATCAGCACAAGGGCTACGGCAGGGCAATGCTGCGCGGCATGCTCGACTATTTCCGCCAGTTGGGAATGCAGCACGCGCACCTGGAATGCCTCACCGACAACGTTCGCGGCAATGCCCTGTACGGCAGCGAGGGATGGCAAATCGTATCGACTTCGCACCACTGGTTCACCAAGCTTTGAAATGTCGCCACTCCCCCCTTGTTCCCCGTGCCCGGTTGCCCTTATGCTGAAAGAAATTCGCTCTCCCGACGGCGGTTGCGGCGTGGTAAAAAATAGTTGCCGGATGGGATTGCATTCGACACGCTCTTTCGGATAAAAAGAATGGGCGTCTACTTTTTTGGGAGGATTCATAGATGGTCACCTGCCCCATGTGCGATGCCGTCATTGATGTGGATGAAGAAGATCTGGATGAAGGCGATCCGCTGAGCTGCGATGAGTGCGGAGCGAGCATCCGGGTTGTAGGCGTCGATCCCATCGAACTCGAATCGGACGACGATGCGGACGACGACGATGAGGACTTCGACGATTTCGACGACGAGGACGAAGACGAGGACGAAGACGAAGAAGAGGAGGAAGACTGGTAGTCTTCCCTCGCACAGGCAATGCACCGCCGGCGTATCCTGATCCTTCCGTTTACCGCCGCAGGCCTGTGGACCTCGGCGGCGATTGCCCAGAAACGCAAACCGGTCACGGAAACAGCTCTTCTGGCCGGAACCGTTTTCCGCGACCCTGGTTTTTCCTTCCCCGGAGTGCAAGTCTTCTTGGAACCGGCGCCGGAGGGTAAGCCGTCTGTTAAGGTGAAGAAGATGAAGGCTATCTCCGACAGCCGCGGTGAATTTGCGTTCCGGGTTCCGGCAGTAGCCATGCGTTATACTTTAAGGTTTCAGGCGGAAGGTTTCCAGCCGGAAACGAAAGAGGTAACGGTCTCCGGGCCCGAGCGCCAGGATATCCACATCACCCTCAAAGCTGCCAAAGGAGGAACCTGAGTTGCGCTACATTCCGCTGAGCTGCTTTCTACTCATGACCGGCTTCCTGCTGGCGGAGCCGCAAATCGTTCCCCAGCAGAAAAATCCGCCTCTGTTTCGCGGAGAAAAGCGGGGCAAGGACGATGAAGGCAAGACACGCAGCCTGACCGGTACGGTGAAGGATGCCAAGGACAATCCGGTCTCCGGCGCGGTCGTTCAGTTGAAGGATACCAAGAGCCTTCAGGTGCGGTCGTTCATCACCCGGGACGACGGCGTGTATCACTTTCATGGCCTCAGCGCCGATGTCGACTACCAGGTCAAAGCCGACCACCAGGGCATGACCAGCGATGTCAAGACCCTCAGCGTATTCGACAGCCGCAAGACTGCCGTCATCCATCTCAAACTCGAAGGAAAGAAGTGAGATCCGCTGCTCCGGCCTTGGCGTTGCTGGCTGTAGCGCTTCCGGCCGCCAGTCCCGTGACGTTGCTCGACAATGAGGGTTCCCGGGTCTCGATCGCTTTGGATGGGCAGGTCACTGCCGTGATCTTCATTTCCTCGTTGTGCCCCATCAGCAATGAATATGTAGACCGGATGATCGCCTTATGGCGCGAGTTCACTCCGCGCGGCGTTCGTTTCCTGTTCGTGAACTCCAACGTCAACGAGTCTCCGCGCGAAGTGCGCGAGCATGCCGCGGCAGCGGGATTCCCCTTCCCCGTCTACCGGGATATCCGTAACGGACTAGCCAACCGGCTGCGTGCATCCATAACGCCCGAGGCTTTCTTGCTGGATGCGAGCGGCGCGGTGCGCTACCAGGGGGCTTTCGACGACGCCCGCAATCCGGCCCGGGTGAAAGTGGAGTTTCTCAAGGAAGGCATCGAAGCCTTGCTCGCCGGAAAGCCGGTGCCGCGCAGCGCGGCTAAGGCTACCGGATGCACCATCAAGAGGGAGAGGAAAACATCGTGATTCGTATCCTATTCACCCTTCTGCTGGCCGCCGCGGCGGCCCTCCCCGCCGGAATGGCCACGGTGACGGAAGCTACGTACGCCAAACTGGTGGCCGCACACAAGGGTAAGGTGGTGCTGGTGAACTTTTGGGCTACGTATTGTGTGCCCTGCCGCGCGGAAATGCCCGCATTGGTCAAACTACAGCAGAAGTACGGGCCGAAGGGTTTTGTCCTGATGACGATCTCCGCGGATGAACCGGAAGACGAGGGCAAGGCGCAGCAGTTTCTGGCCACAACGAAGGTTCCCGCGCCGCACTATCTGCGCAAGACTTCCAACGAAGACAGTTTCATTCAGGCGGTTGATCCGAAATGGAGCGGGGCGTTGCCGCTTTCGATCGTGTATGACAAGGCGGGGAAAAAGGTGAAGGTACAAGTGGGGGAGGCGGACCTCAAAGCGCTCGAGGCGCTGTTGCAGAGGTTGTTGATGTAAAGACAGCTAACGTAGCGGTAGCGCGTACTCGCGGAGCAATCTGCGATTCGGCGCGGTATCGAGCAAGCGGACCCAATATGTGCCTGGCGCCAGCCGTTTGGGAACGTTAACGTTCAGGCTCTCTTCTCCCTGCGTTTTCTGGTCTTGTTCCCAGACCAAATCACCGGAAGCATCGACAATGGCCACATGATAGACGGAGAGTTTTTCCAACTCCGTCAAGTCGAGGTGCAGGCGCAACCTCTCCTTGGGATTGATGGGAACGGATAGTTCCTCGCTACCGCGCATGGCGGACAGCTCCACCGTGCGGTAGGTGAAGTCACTTTCCTTGGCGGAGGGCAGCAGCATGATTGCGGCGATGGCCACGGTAGCGCCGGCAACCGCCCAACCAGCCTTGGCAGCCGTTGAACCGAACAAAGTATCCCAGAAACGCCGGACAGCCGACAGCCTGGAGCCTTCGCGCTCGCGTATGCGCTGCAACGCGATTCGCTTCGCCTTCCAGTCCAACTCCGCTTCCCGGGTGCGCAACTGGCAGTGTTCACACAGCAGTAGGTGATCTTCGAGAGAGTTGACGTCTTGCTCGGAAAGATTCCCCATGAGGTAAGCTTCCAGGGTCTCTTCGTGCAAGTGATCCAAGTAGTTCATCCTTAGCAGGACCTCTTTCTCCACTTCGCCTCGAACGGCTCGGTGGGTCTACTCACCTAGTGTTACGCGGAAGCGGATTTTCTCAACAAAACTGATTGAATCGGCTTACGCAAGAGTTTTTTTTTGCCCAGCTCGCCAAAGCGGCTCTTGGCTCTTGACTTCAGCAGGCGAAACTGCGTTTCGGAAAGCCGCATCTCACGGCAGATCTGATCCTGAGGCTGCTCATCGAGATAGAAACGGGTGAGGATCTCGCGGTCGCGCTTGGGCATACCGCCGAGGATCTTCTCCATCAGTTCGGCTTTCTGCTGCACGATGAAGTTCTCCTCCGGGTCGCTCGATGCATCGATGATCGATGGACCATCCAGGCCAGTATGTTCGCGACGGCTTTGAATCGCCACGTCGATGTGGGCAGCCACCTGGCGGCGCACCACGGTTCGGATAAAACCCATCAGCCGTTCCGGTTCGCGCAGATCGCCGCGCCGGATCGCCTGCACCACAATGACAAAAGTGTCGTGCACTTTGTCTTCCAGTTCCTGCGCTCCCAACTGGCGGCAAAGGTAGAACCGGACACCTTTGGAAAAGATCCGGTACAGATCCTCCATCCCGGTGGGGTCCTCGGCGCGTATCCTGTCGACTAAATCCTTCAGATTGAGTTCTATTGGCGCAAGTCGATTCTCCCGCCCGCGATCCGCTTCTTGATTCGAGCCTACAACATCGCCAGTATTCCGGCC
>CAYOBO010000113.1:7304-25052 GCA_964402295.1 uncultured Candidatus Solibacter sp.
ATCAACAGATCAGCTTGCGCCATTTCCCAACAGTGAGATGACGAAGTAAGCGCCCCAAACCGAAACCCGGCTCGAGCCAGATGCCGCCGACTGCGCTTCGGCCAGGCATAGAGCGGCCTGCCGGGAATTCATGACCCGCGATCCGCGCAAGCACCGGTAATAGCCCTCAAAGAGTGCCCCGGATCCGTCGGGGACAGCCCACAGGCTGGCGACAACCGCTTCAGACCCTGCCATCAGCCAAGCGCGAGTCAGGCCGAGCAGACCGGCGCCGGCTGCCAGCCGTCCAGTTCCAGAACCGCAGCCACTCAACGTCACCAATTCCGGCGCGGCGCGGGAAACCTCAATCTCGGCATCGGATAGCGTAACAAGTTCGCCGCGATCGCTCAAACCGAGGAAAATCAAGGGGGAAGAGGAGGACTCCCCGCCGGGGTGGAAGACATGGGTGGCAAAGTGCAGAACAGACGCCCTCTCCGACAGGATGCCCGGCTGCATCAACTCGCTCCCGGCCAGCACTTGGGAACGGTTCTCGCCCCAAACGCGGGCACAGCGCTCGGCCTCGGTGAGGCTGCCGAAGAGTCTTGGAAATTCAATGCCTTTACCGTGGCTGGGCAACCCGAGGCGATTCCACCAGCGCATCCCGGGATTCCATCGCGGGTCGGCGCGGTTGCCGATCGGATCGGCGAAGGCCGTGAATCGCCCGTTGGAAGCCTTGGCAGGCCCACTGGTTTCCGTCATGCCGGCGGCGAATCGCAAGGCGGTTTCCTCTGCAAGATACCGGCCGGTGGCGGGGTTCGTCATCGCGGCAAGCGGAACCTGAAACAGTTCCTCATCGGGGAGGATAGTCCAGACGGCGCCGGCGGGCAGCGGATCGTAGCCACGGAAAATTGCGTCGTAGAGACGCCTGCCGGCCTCTCTGTGGCTGGGCCGGTTCTCGCGCACGGTCTCAGTAAAGGCTCTGGCGGCATCCGAAATCGCCGGCTTACCTTCAATCCAGTCCAGCCGCAGGCGATTGCTCTCCACGGTCCAGCGGAGCGATTTCCGGTCCAACATGTAAAAGAATGTAAAGCGGTCTCCGCCGGACAAGGAGCGGGCAACTGTCTGCCAAGAAAGTTGGGAAGGAACGAACGGCTGGGAGGCAAGCCCGGCGGCGGATTCCATCTCCGCCAGTTGGCGGCGTAAGGAAGCGGATGCAGCCGCACCTGCTCCTGTCTCTGCCCGCCGCAGAGCCTGGAGGACATCCCAATACCGGGCCGGCAATCGGCTGGACCATTCACTGCCCGCGGCCGAGCGCGCCCGCAGGCTGTAGGCGCGGCTTTCGGAGGCTATGGAGAAGGCGAGGTCCGCATTTCCCATCTCGGCAGCCGTCCGCACGGCGAGCGTGAAAATCGCTTGGAGGCTCACCTCGGACTCCACTTGGATATCGTCGCCGAGGGGAAGGTGCAGCCGGAGGTCCCGGACAGAACGCAGGGCGGCAAGAAGGTCGTCGAGGGCTTGGGCTTTTCTGCCGAGAGCGAGATTGGCCTTGGCGCGGGAGGCAAGGGGAAACCAGGACTCCAGTCCGGAGGAGCGATCGGAAACGGATTTGGTCCAGAGACTGGCGGCCTCGGCTGGACGTCCCTGCGCCATGCGCAGTTCGCCCAGGCTATTGTAGGACCAGTTCAGCTTTGCCGCATCGAGGAGCTTGCGGATGCGGAAAGCGTGAACCAGATACTCCTCGGAGCGGTTCAGATCGCCCGAACGGAGGAGAATGAGGCCAATCTGTTCGAGGGCATCGGCTTTGGCTGACTCAAGCCGGCGGACGAACATTCGATCGGCCCTGGCAGGCAGCGGCGTGTCGTCCGCCTCACGGATCACCATGAGCAACTGGTCGATCGCCTCCTGGCGCCGTCCCATGCCGGCAATCACGTGGGCAAAGAAGGAGCGGTACTCGATGGTTCGCGATCCGTGTTCACGCTCGAGAGCGGCGAGCATTTCACTCCCCGCCTGGTGGGAGAGTTCGATATTCCCAAGGATGCGGTAGACGCGCATCAGGCAGTATTCGGCGCGGGCGAGCATACGCCGGTTCCGGCTGGTGAATGCCGCCTCGCGCGCGGCAAGGCCGGCTTGCACGGCCTCGCGGTAGCGGTGTCGGAAGAGATTTCCCACGCACACAAAACTTCGAAAATAGGCCACCTGGGCCGGCAAGCCGTCGCTCAACAGGGCGCCCTGGCGAGCATGCTCCACCACGGCCTTCCAGTCCTGTGTCCGGATGGCCGCTTCCATTCGAGCATTCCAGGCATCGTACACGAGGCGGCCCGGTGCGTGGACTCCGGACACCGCCAGGTACAGGATGAGCAGTGCGTTGAGACTGAGGATGGGTCTCCCTCCTGGTACGGAGAAGCCCGTTGACAGGGGATTTTCCTAGGGGTACCGGAACCTCCGGCACCCCTAGAACCAACATCGGAGAAAAACAGGCAGCCTGTCAACCAAGCCCCGCGTCATACATGCTGTCACTCCGCGGGGCGTGTCACCCTAGAACCAGAAGGGAGGATCCGGTTCGGTGGGAGGAAAGTTCGGAGGATAGTCCGGCATACGATGACTCCTTTCTTCCAGCGCGTGGCTGGACTCTGGATTCATGGTATTTTTCGGAATTGCCTGAATTATCACCGCACAACAAAACATTTATTGAAAACAATGAAGATATTTTTTTACATCGAAGCGTGATCCGCGGGCGCGGCCCCCACACGTTTCCGCGCACTCGCTTTTCCGGCAAATCGACATGGAGAGGGGGCCTTGCGGTAAACTGTAGAGTCCATTCGAATCCCATGCATGTCCGCCGACTTACCATGCTCATTGCCGGCTTGTGGCTGGGCCTGACCCTGTCGATGATGTTTGTCGCCACGGAAAATTTCCGTGGCGTGGACCGCCTGCTGGAAGGGCCCGCCAAACCGGCCGCGGAGGCTTTCGCGAAATTGCCCGAGGGCACACCGCGCCAGTTGCTGCGCTACATGGCCGCCGAATGGAACCGGTATTTCTTTGACTGGTACGGGATCGTCCAGATATGGATCGCTGCGATTCTGCTGCTGAACCTGCTCTTCGCCACCAATGGCAACAAATGGATGCTCGCCCTGTCGGCTGCCATGCTGGCCATCGTCGTCGCCGAGCGCAGTTTCCTTTTCCCGGAAATCACGTATCTCGGCAGACTCCTGGACTTCGCCCCGCGCGAGCTGAGTTCGCCGGCGCGAAGCCGTTTCGGAACTTTCCACATGTATTTTTCCGCAATGGAAGTGCTAAAAGTTCTTCTATTGCTAATAATTTCCGTCAAGATTCTCGTACGCCGGGAGACGCGGCGGCAGATGAGGGAATCCGTCACGGGGGCGTAAGAGATGTCCCCCAGACGGTAACCGCAATCGGGACTTCCACCCTCAAGTTGTCGAACATGCTCGGCACACACAAAAAGCCCGGCGCGCACGAACGCACCGGGCTTTTCTGAACGGTACCGCTGTTTCGCTTTGCTTACACCTTCGCCGGGACAATGTAGGGAGCGCGGTAATCGCGAGTCAACATGCGATTGGCCTCCGCATCGCCCTTCACGGTCCAGGTCTTCTCGTCCCAATGGAGCGTGCGCCCCAAGCGGTAGGAGATGTTGGCCAGGTGCATCAGCACGCAGCTCATGGCGCCTTCCTCGATTTCGGCATTCAAGTCCGAGGCCTTGCGGCTGCGCACGGCGGCAATGAAATTCTCGAAATGGTTATCGCGTTCGGTGCGGGATGGACCCGGCTTCTGTTCCCGGCCCATGTAGGTGTAGTACTTGTTGTAGCCGTCGATGACGAGATAGCCATTGGAGCCGTAGAACGTATTGCCGATGGTGTTGCCCGGACGCTCGCCACCGATGCCGGCCTCGTGGTGGCTGTACCAGTGGCGCACCTCGAAGGTCATCATTTTCGTCTTGCCGCCGACGTTGAATTCATACGACGCGCTGAGTGTATTCGGCGTCTCCTGATCGTCGTCGAACATGAACTTGCCGCCGATGGCGCTGACTTTGGTGGGGTGCGTTACGCCGAGGCCCCAACGGGCCACGTCCACTTCATGAATTCCCTGGTTGCCGAAGTCGCCGTTGCCCGTATCCCAGAACCAGTGCCAGTTGTAGTGGAAACGGTTCCTGGTGAATGGACGCAGCGGGGCTGGACCGGTCCACATGTCGTAATCGACACCGGGGGGAACGGGCTCGACAGGCGTCTTTCCGATCGTGTTGCGAAACTTGAAACAGAGGCCGCGCGCCATGTAAACTTCGCCCAGTTCCCCGTTCCGCATCCTCTGCACGGCTTCCTGCAATGCGGCGGAGGACCGGCTCTGGCTGCCCTGTTGCACCATGCGGTTGTACTTGCGCGCCGCCGCAACAATCTGGCGCGATTCGAACACGTTGTGCGAGCAGGGTTTTTCCACGTACACGTCCTTGCCCGCCTGGCACGCCCAAATCGTCTGCAACGCGTGCCAGTGATTCGGACTGGCGATCGAGACGGCGTCGATATTCTTGTCGTCCAGCACCTTCCGGATATCGCGGAACGTGGGGACGGGGCTCTTGCCGCGCTTTTGCAGCGAGCCGATGTACCGCTCGGCATGGGAATCGTCCACATCCACCAAAGCGGCCAACTCGACATTGGGTAGGGATGTCCACGCACCTACGTGGCTGCTGCCGCGTCCGCCGCAGCCCACTACAGCCACGCGCACCGTATCGTTTGGACTCGCGAGGCCCCGCACGGATTGACTCGCCGTGGCCGCCGCGGAACTCATCAGGAAGTAGCGCCTGTTCATTGGTCTCCTTCAAGCGGCAAATCGTAGCCGCTTCCTGCATTGCATTATAACCGCCGCGGCCGGAGGCGTGCCTGTCAGTGCGCGCCCTGGCTGCGCCAGCGTTCCAGCAACCGAGGAAAGGTGCCCGCGAAGATGCTTTGCCGCACCTCGATCATAATATCGAGATACCAGCGGATATTGTGAATGGTTCCGAGCGTGCAGTACAGCATTTCGCCGGCTTGGAACAGATGCCGCAGATAGGCGCGGGAAAAATTGCGGCACGTGTAACAGCGGCATTCGGCATCGACGGGCGAGGCGTCATCGCGATATCGGGCCTGTTTGACGATCAGCTTGCCGGAGCGTGTAAACAGGCATCCGTTGCGCGCATTGCGCGACGGTAAAACACAATCCATCATATCGACGCCGAGTGCGGCGTATTCGGCAAGTTCTTCAGGCATACCGACACCCATGACGTAGCGGGGGCGATCCGCCGGAAGCACCGCGGCCGAGGCGGCGGCCATCTCCAGCGACAACGGCCTCGGCTCGCCGACCGAAAGCCCGCCGATGGCATAGCCGGGCGCATCCAGTGCAAGCAGCCGTTCGGCGCATTCCTTGCGCAAATCGGCAAACATCGACCCCTGCACAATCGGAAACAAAGCAGTGCGGTTTTGTTCCAGTGTGCGGTAATGCGCATATGCCTCGGCGGCCCAGCGCAAGGTGCGCTCCATGGATTGGCGCGCCGCTTCATGACTGGCGGGGTATTCCAGGCATTCGTCCAGCACCATGGCGATATCGCTGCCGAGCGCCACCTGCACATCCACGGTCGAAGCCGGCGTGAACATATGCCGGTCGCCATTGAGATGCGATTGGAACAGTACGCCGTGTTCCGTCACTTTGCGAAGACCGGCGAGGCTGAACACCTGAAAGCCGCCGGAATCGGTAAGGATGGCATGCGGCCAGTTCATGAATCGATGCAGCCCGCCGAGTTGGCGGATCAACTCATGGCCGGGGCGCAGGTACAAATGATACGTGTTGGAAAGAATGATCTGAGTCCGCAGATCCTGTAATTGCTGCGATGTGACTCCCTTTACGGTCGCCTGTGTGCCCACGGGCATGAAGACCGGAGTCTCCACGGGGCCATGCGGTGTGTGCAGAACGCCCGCGCGCGCGCCGGTCACCGGACAGGTGGCTTGGATTTCGAAATGAACGGGAGGCAATTTCTTATTTTAGCGTTCCCTCCGCGATCCGCTCAGCCGCGGTGGATGAAAGTCCTTCCCTCGTTCTGGATAGACAGAATTGTTCAACATCCGGTGTTGGTGTTCCGTTGGCATATCCGACTCCACCCCATACAGCGAGGATGACGATCGGATTTCGCAACCGGCGTTAGCGCATCGCCTGAGCCGGCCGGCCCTCGAACCGGACAACGACGCGCAGGCCGACAGGCAGTGCGTAGGCAGCCTCGTCGAGATCGATCATCGCCTCCAGGATGTCGCGGTCGGCTTTCTCGGAAGGGTCGCCCGTGCGGATGCGCTTGCGCCCCATCGTCTGGTAAATCATCGTCACTCGTCCACCGTAGGAGGCTCCGCGCAGGCCTTCCTGCCGCACCGTGACGGGTTGTCCAACATGGACCTTGGAAATATCCCGCTCGTCGATCTCCGCCCGCACACGGCGCACGGAGAGATCGGCGATGGTGAGGATCGGTTTCGGATTCACCATGCTGAACGATTCACCCGGTTTCAAATGCACACGCAAGACGGTGCCGTCGGCGGGCGCGCCCACGCCGCACTTGTAAATGCGTCTCTTGACCAGATCCACCCGTTGCTCGGCGGCGGCTATCTCCGCATCGGCTTTGGCCAGATCCTCGGGCAGAGCGGCGGCTTTCACCAGTTCCTCGTTGCGCATGGCTTCATGCAAACGTGCCGCGGCGACATCGTGATCGCGCAATGCCGCGTCCAGTTGATTTTGGGCAAGAGCGCCATGGCCCACCAGATACTTCATCCGCTTGAGATGTGTCTTCGCTTCTTCGAGGACAGCCTTGGCGGCGGCGACACGCTGCTCGGCGCCCATCCGCTCCTCATCGCGGCTGCCCCGTACAATGCGGGCTTTCGATTGGAGGCGGCGCTCGACTTCGGCTTCGGCTTCGGCGAGTTCGGCGGGCAACTCCGGACAATGCATCTCCGCAATCTTCATGCCCTTTTTCACCTGCTGGCCTTCGGCCACCAGAATGGTGCGCACCACGCCATCCATCTGCGCTCCCACTTCGATATTTTCCCCCGCCCCTTCGATGCGCCCCGGGCATGAGAGAACGACATCCGGTATCCGTTCCACCGCGGCCGCCGCGGCTGAGTGCGGCGGCGTTTCCGGTTGCCGGGCCGACGAAGTGCAGGAAGCCAATGCCAGCAAGGAGCAGACAATGGCGAGGAACGTGGCGGCGTGGTGCGTCGCGGTCATGGCTGTGTACCCCATTGGTGAAGAATCTTGCCGTCCCGCAGCATCAGAACCTGGTGTGCGTAGGACTCCCACATCGGATCGTGCGAAACGACGACCACCGTCCGCCCTTGCTCTTCGGCGATGCCGCGCAGCAGGGCGGCGATCTGGCGGCCGGTTTCGGAATCGAGCGATGCGGTGGGTTCATCGGCCAGCACGATCTGCGGATCGTTGACCAGCGCACGCGCAATGGCGACGCGCTGCTTTTCCCCACCGCTTAACTCGCTTGGCCTGAGGTGGCTCTTTTCCTGGAGCCCGAATTGTGCGAGGAGATTCGCGGCATTGCTCTTCCCCGTACCGACGATGCCGCTGGCGATGCGCACGTTCTCCAGGGCCGACAACGAGCGGAACAACCGGAAGGCCTGGAATACAAAACCGAGATTCCGCCGTAGCTTCGTTTTTCCCGCATCGGAAAGCGTGGCCACATCGCGCCCGAACACGTATACTTTCCCCGATTCCGGGCCACGCAGGCAGCCGAGCAGCGAGAGCATCGTCGTCTTCCCGCTGCCCGACGGGCCCATGATCAACGTCAGCTTCCCTCTCTCGAATGTGGCGGAGACGTCCCGCAGCGCCATGCATTCGGCCTGCCGCGAGCCGTATTTCACCGATACATTCTCTAGCCCAAGATAGATTTCAGGCACGGAACACCCTCGCCGGTTCCACCGACACGGCCGCGCGGATGGAAACGATGGCGGCCAGTGCGCACATCAGAAAGGTTGGGGGAAGGATGCTGAACACCAGCCACGGCGGCGTACTCACCCACGCGATGGCTTGCCGGGCCAGATCCACCAGCGGCAGTGTGGCGGCGATGCCGAGAGCGTATCCGGCCAGGCAACAGAATACGGACTGGCACAACACCGTGCCGACGATCATGAAGCGGCTCGCCCCAAGCGCCTTCAGGGTCGCGAATTCCTCAATGTTCTCCATGGTTGTGGCGTAGATCGTCTGCGACACCACCACCAGACCAATGAGGAAACCGAGCAATGCGGCCGTGAGGATCGCGCCGCCCGCGCCGGTCTTGGTCACCCAATAGATGCGGGATCGCACGGAGAACTCTTCCTTCGTCCAGACATCGACGTCCGGAAGCCGTTCGGCGAGGCTTCGTTTCACTTGAACGGGCGAATAACCCTGCTTCAGTTTGACCAGGATGTACATCGTTTCTTCGTCGCCCAAACCCAGGTAACGCGCGGCGTCCGTATAGGTGGTGAAGACGTAGGGCGAGCCGAGGAACGAACTGAACCCATCGATCTGCCGCAGCACTTTGGCGCGCCGCCGGTTGATTTCGACATCCTCGGGAAAACGGGCGATTTCGAGCGTCTGGCGGTGGCTCGTGTCGATGACCACGGCGTCGTATTCGAGAGCCACCGAGGCACCCTGCAAGCGCGGCAAAGGGAAACGGTCCCCCACCGGAGGATCGGCGCCCACTAGCGCCACCACGTGATGGCGTCCCGCTCCGTTACGATACTCCGCGAATTGCGTCGCCAGGCGGTAGGTTTCCTCCACTCCGGAAACGCCCTGTGCGATTTCGACATAGCGCTTGGGCAGCGGCGCCGCAAAGTCGAAGCAGAGCACCCCGCGCGCCGCGATCCAGAGATCGGAGTCGGTGGCGTCCACCAGCTTGGAGGATGCCTGGAGGAAGCCGATCAGCAGGCTGCCCTGGAAGATCATCAGAAACACGGCAAAGGCGATACCGCAGACCGTCACCGCAAATCGGGCGCGGTCGAACAGGATGTTTCGCCAGGCAAGCCGCATGAGATGTATATCTATCGGCTTGAAGCGGGAGATGCATTAGAACGGGGCCGGACCTGGTACTACCTTTCAGGAGGCAGGTGGCTTGTCATCGCGCTCGTAGAGCCGTTTCAGTTCGGCTGCCGTGGGTGTGTTCCGGACCATGTCCTCCGCATCGTCAACGAACTTGCGCATGACCTCGAGCAGATCCATTTCCCGTCCGACAGAGACATAGACCTCGACGCCGGCCAGGAGTAGGGAGAGGCAATGGTCTCCCCGGCGTGCGGCATCCTCGCGGAGGCGGCGGAGAGAAGCGAGCGAATCGGGATGAGGAGGTTGGCAGAGCATATGGCCTCGCAAGAGTATGTGAGTTAGTTCATCAATAATATTAGCATACTACAGTCAGATTATATGACCACAACTATTGACATGATCGCAGCATTGTGGCATAATCACAACCGTAAGGTTCCTCGAGTGGAGCCGGTCGTTCTGGCCGACCCCATTCCTTCGGCCAGCGATTCCGGACTCCCCTCACCCTATTCCAAACTGCATCCAAGGAGAACGTATGTTGAACACTCTGTTTGCCAACGATGTTCGGCAGACGTTGGACCAGTTCCGTCGTTCTGTCGACCAACTGTTTGAAAACTTCCACGGTTTCCAGACGCAGCCCTCCGCTGCGGCCACCAACCGGGAGTCTTCCTGGACCTTCAGCCCCTTGGTGGAATCCTGCTGGAGTGAGAACTTCCTGCATCTGCGCGCCATTCTCCCGGGTGTACAGGAGCGCGATGTGCGGGTTACGGTGCAGAACAACCAGCTTGTCATCGAAGGAGAACGCAAGATTCCGGAAGGGTTCGACAAGAACGCTTACACGCAGCTTGCTTACGGCAAGTTCTACACTGCCTTGACGCTGCCTTCCGGGCTCGATCTGGATCATGTGAACTGCCGCCTCATGAACGGCATCCTGGAGATGGAAGTCCCCATCCTCGAGGCGAGCAAGCCCCGCCAGATCCAGATTCAAACCGGCCCGGCTCAAAAGGCGATCAGCGCCTGAGCCACTGAACGCAACATCGCGTTGGGGCGCCCTCTCGGCGGCGCCCTCTTTTTTTACAGGCTGAACGCGACAAACGAATCCCCGGAAGGTGTCCGCTGCCGGTTTCCCCCTCCGCAGGCAATCACCACGTACTGCTTGCCGCCGGCCGAGTACGTGCACGGCGTGGCGTAGCCGCCCGTAGGGAGTTTCGCCTCCCATAGTGTGGCGCCGGAGGTGGAGTCGATGGCCCGTATCTTCTCATCCGCGGTGGCTGCAATGAAGACCAACCCGGCGGCCGTGGCGATGCATCCGCCGAGTTGATACGACCCCGTCTTCGTGCGGCCGCGCGCCACCAGTTGCGGATACTCTCCCAACACTTCCCGCCACGCGAACGTGCCCTTGGTGAGATCGACAGCCGTCAGGTGCCCCCATGGCGGCTTCACCGCCGGGTAGCCTTCTTCGTCCACGAACTTCTCATAGCCGGTGATGCCGAACTTGAATCCTTCCTCGGGCTTGCCGTCCCGCAGCGTGACGATGCTCGGCAGTTCGCTCGAGTTGACGAACAGGAGTTGCCGCTGCGGATCGAAGGCGCAGCCGCCCCACAGCGCCCCGCCGAGAGTCCCCGGAGAGAAAATCGTACCTTGTTTGCTCGGTGGCGCGAACGGCACGCCGCCGCGCAGCGATCGGAATTTTTTGAGCGCATAGGCGTGCGCTTCCGGCGAGATGTCGGTGAGCAGGTCTTCGTTTACCTCCAGGCGCGACAGCGGCGGAGGTTTTAACGGAAACGGCTGCGTGGGCGAGAGCCTCTCGCCTTCCACATCGCTCGGTGGAACCTTGCGTTCCTCCACGGGAAGCAGCGGTTTGCCGGTCTCGCGGTCCAGCAGAAATACAAAGCCCGTCTTGGTCACTTGTGCCACGGCGTCGCGCAGGCGATTCCCCTGGCGCACCGAAATGAGCGCGGGCTGCGCGGGCAGATCGTAATCCCACACATCGTGATGCACCGTTTGGAAATGCCAGATCCGCTTGCCCGTACGCGCATCGAGCGCCAGCACGCAATCGCTGAACAAATTGTCGCCGATGCGGTCGCCCCCCCAGAAATCGAAGGAGGCCGATCCGGTGGAGACGAACACCCAGCCGCGCTTCAGGTCTGCGCTGAGTCCGGCCCAATTATTGGCCGCGCCGTTCCGCTGCCAGGAATCCTTGGGCCAGGTGTTGTAGCCGAACTCGCCGGGATGCGGGATGGTGTGGAAGATCCACTTGCGCTTGCCGGTGTAGGCATCGTAGCCGCGAATGTGGCCCGGCGCTTCGGCACGCGGTCCCTCCCCGCCTCCGCCTCCGACGATCACCGTGTCTTCGAAGACCACCGCCGGACTGGTGACGCGGAAGCTCAGCCCCGTCATGTCTTTATCGAACTGCGTGGAGAGATCGACGACGCCGTTGTCGCCGAAGGTTTTCACCAACTCGCCGGTCTTCGGGTCGAGCGCGTATAGCTTATCCTGAACGGCCGCGAATACGCGCTTATCCTTGCCGTCGGCAAACCAGGCGACGCCACGATTGACGGGGGCGGCCCGCCGCGAGCCTTCGAGCGGATGGAAGTTCCACAGCGGCTCGCCGGTGACAGCGTTCAAGGCGCGCACCTGTGCGCGTGCCGTGGTCAGGAACATCGTGCCGTCCACCACGACGGGCGTACATTCGATGGTCGTGGCCGGCCGCTGCGATGCGTCGCCCGTGCGGTGCGTCCAGGCTACCTTCAGCTTGCTCACGTTGCCGGGCTTGATCTGTTCGAGCGGCGAGAAGCGCGTGGCGGCGGCATCGCGCCCATAGTGGCTCCAATCGGCCTCCATGCTATCGGCGGCCCACGTGGGCAGAGCAAGCAGCGAGGTGGCAAGGAAGTCGCGCCGATCCATCATTGTTACAGTCTACGCGAGTCGGGATATCATCAAAAGTTGCCGATTGCGATCTTCATCCTCTGGCTCGCTGGGTCGCCCGCCTTCGCGCAACCAGACCCGGGAACACAGTTGAACAAACTGCTGGCCGAGAAGACCGGCAAGCGCCTGCAATTCAGCTTCGAATTCCGCCAGCGTCTGGAAGACCGCACGGGGCCGGTGTTTGGGCGCGATCGCGATCTCGCCGCCGATTACCTGCGCACGCGGTTCGGCGCAACGCTCAAGCCCGTTTCCTGGCTCAAGTTGTCCGCCCTGGCCCAGGACGCCCGTGCCGTGATGTACGGGCTTCCGCCTCCGGGCAATGTGCGAGATCCGCTCGACCTACAGGAAGCCTATGTGGAATTCTTCGCCGCATCGCAGCGCGGCTTGGGGCTGACCGTCGGCCGGCAGATGATCAATTATGGCGATACGCGTCTCATCGGATCGCCGCAGTGGGCCTATACCGCGCGCACCTGGGACACCGCCCGGCTCTACTACGTGACGAAGCGGACGAAGTTCGAGTTCTTTTCCTTGTCTCCCGTGATTCCCCGTGGCAACGAATTCAACCGGCCGGTGCTCGGCGACCGCATTTGGGGAACCTACAACACGTTTCGCGATCTCGTCGGCAAGGCCGTGATCGACGCCTACGCGCTGCGCCACGATCAAAACCGTCCCGGTGGATTCACGGGTGTGGGAACCCTGGGCATCGACGTGTTCGGCTCGCGCTGGGCCGTGCCGCTACCGCGCCAATTCCGTTTCACGGCCGAGGGCGTGTGGCAAGGCGGAAAGGTGGGGCCGTTGCCGCATCGCGCGCAGGGCTTCTCCGGACAGGTTGGCTATCGGACCGCCGCGGCCGGCAAGCCGCTCGATCTCGCCAATGAGTATAAGTACGCTTCCGGCACGGACCCATCGAGCGGGACCAGCGGCACGTTCGACCAGCTTTATCCCGCGGCCCACGATAAGCTCGGCCATGTCGATTTAATCGGCTGGAAGAATATTCACAATATACGCTCCATTACGACATTAACCGCGCGCAAAGGATGGAATATCGTGCTGATGTACAATGCCTCATGGCTGGCCGATCCGCGCGACTCTCTCTACAACATCCAGGGCCGTCCCATTGTGCGTTCCCCTTCCGGGACCGCCGGACGCTGGGTGGGACAGGAACTCGATCTCTATACGAACTACCAGTTCTGGGGCCTCAACCTTGGCGGAGGCATCGGGCAGTTCTTTCCCGGAACCTTTGTTCGCAACACCACGCCGGGAGCCCATTCACGGCTGCTGTACCTCACCACCAGCTACTCGTTTTGAGGCTGCCAGTACACGATCCGTCGCAACTCGCAGCTCGCCGGCGAATGCCGGATCGGCGGTCCGTGACACCACGGCGAAGCGCTTCACCCAGCGGCTGACGGCGATGCGGCCTTCCGCGGCCAGCTTCACGCACACCTCGCCGAGCCTCTCCCCGGTGACGCGCCCATCGCGAAGCGCCGCCACCAAAGCCTCGCTTGCGGCAATGCCTTCTCCGGTCTCCTTTGACGCCAGCCCCAGCGCGAGCAATTGATAAGCCATCGGCCCATAGGCGCCGCGATAGGCTGCCAGCGTGTCGAGATAGATGCGATTGGCCCAGGTGGGGCTCTCGCCATCGAGATTCCGTGCCAGCGCCAGCGATCCCGCGGCGAACCATGCCTCGCGATGCGCCGGCCAGACGGTGGCGCACCAGCGCAGCATCGCCGGATCCTGTGTGCCGGGAACAGCCGTCAGGGCAGCCGGTTTCGCGCAGTCCATTTCCGCGCCGGGCCAACTCTCCAGTTCCGCCTGCACCCGCCGCAGCGGCTTTCCAAGCACTTCGTAGGTCTTCGTGAACCAGCGCAGCCGGTGGACTCCTGCTCCTCCTTCCGGATCGCGAGCCTGCCCCGCCGCTTCCCACAGCGCTGCATCGTAGAAGCGCGGCGGACGGCGGCAATCCTCGCTGCCCAAGGCGAATCGCACGATGCGTCCCGTGGGTCCCGGCAGACTGTGGGCTTGTTCCAATGCCCGCGCGCGGTTGCCGCCCGAGAGGCGCAGCAGCGCCTGGATGAGATCGAGGCGGCCGGGTTCCGGATGTTGGTGCAGGCGCTCCACCAGAATCAGCGGATCCAGCCACGATTCGGCATGGCTGGGAAGCGCAGCCAGCGGCCTTGCCACGCCATTCGCCACCCGCACGGCCACCTCCGCCACACGCGCCGTCAGAAACGAACCGAGTCCGTGGCACGCTCTGGTCGGGCGCACCGGCTCCTTATGGATCCAGGCCAAGGCAAGGGCCGAGAGGCTGAATCGTGGATCCCAGCGTCCGTCAAACGGGCTCGTCATCGGCCACAGCGTCGTGTCGCGCAGGAATCGATCCGCCTTCTCCGCAAGCGCAGCGGTGAGCACCGGAAATTGCGTACCGCTGTCGGAACAGAATCTGGAAACGCCGTCAAGCACGCGCTCGATGTCGTCCGGAGGTCCGGCGTTGTCCAGGACTGCCGCATACACTCCGGCCAGTTCCTCTACATCGCGAATCGGCTCAATCAATGGAGCTCCGCGACGTGCAACTCCGTCCACTTCCCCGCCGACACGTTGAAATAGATCCGCCGCGAATCCGCGCTGAAGACCGGGTGCGGATGCGAGACGCGCCACGACTTCGCCCCCTGGTCGTTCCGGAAACGATGCAGGATTCGGTAGCGTGTGCCCTCCAGATCGCCCACCACTACACCCCATTCCGCCTTCGTTCCCCCGAACTTCTCAAGCGTCGTGTCGGAGGCGAACAGCTTGCCATCGGGGCTGATGGAAGGATGCGATCCCGGAAACGGCGGCAACCCGGGTATTGCGGTCTCCACGCCGCTCCGCGCGTCGATCAACAGATTCGGCACGTTGATGAGGCGTTGGGAATCGGGATGCCAGGCCGGGTGGCCCCATTTCGCGCGGAAGAACAAGAACCGGCCCGCTTCCAGATCATAGCCGAGCAGGGTCTCGCGATCGCTGGCCGCTTTGCTGCGAAAATCGCCGCCCGAGGGCGTGGCCAGCTTGAACACCACTTTCTTCGCATCGGGACTGAGGATCGGGAAGAAGATCGAAATGCCGCGATCGCCGAAGCGGGCGTTCACCGGCTCGCCGTACTGCCGGCGTACAGCCGCCGCCGTCACAGGCTTGCGCACCGAACCATCGTTGACGTCGATCAACTCCAGATCGCGCAGCGCTTTCGCGTCCCAATGCGGGCCGTAGACCGGCACGATGTTTCCATCGGGCGTGCCCCAACCCACCATGCGGTCGCGCGCGATCACCCGCTGTTTGCCGGTCGCCACGTCCGCGGCGACCACCACCCAGTGGCCATCGCGCAGATCGTGAAAGACCACGGTGCGGCCGCTCGATACCCATTGCTGGCAGGCAGCGCGGTGCGCGTCTTCGGTGGTCACGTTCGACGCCAGCACCTTCTCGACTCCCGTGGCTCGCTCGCGAATGCGCACCTCGCCCTTGTGACCTTCGGCGGCCGTGGAGGTATAAAAGAGCACCCACCGGCCATCCGGGCTCTCCGGCGAGGTATTGAAATAGGAATGGATGCTGTGGCGTTGCGCGCCGGGCACGAGGGGAGAAACGGCGACTCCCGCTGTCCAAGGTGCGAAGGAACTCGCCGCCATCACCCATGCCAAGAGCTTCATGGATGCAAATCTACACTATTTGGCAGCCGCGTGCTTGTGATGTTTGCGGTCGGCTTCCCGGTAATCTTCGATTTTCGCTATCGCCTGCTCCATGCCCTTGCCGCCGAGCCGAATTGCTTGCTCGATCCAAGGCCGGCCGTCGAGCCCTTGCTTCTCGCCGCGAAGTTTCCACTGCGCCCTCTCGGCGGGTGAGAGCATGTCATACCGGTAGATGAAGGTGACCTGCCGCAACGCCTCGGTATAGTAGCCGGCGTCGAACCATGCGTTCGCGTCGGGTTTGCCTGCCGCCGCGGAATCGGCGACCCGAGCCAGCAGCCGCGCGGTTACCTGGTCGGCGAGGTTGTCGTGGCGGGCGGCATAGATGGCAGCCCGGCGTAGAGTCTCCATCCGCACCGTGACCGGCATCGACGGAGTCAGCAGGGTCATTACGTCGCCGGCGAGCTTCGAGACGTCGTACAACTTGTCGCTGCCGTCCCAGCCATTCCCCTGTCGCCAAGGCAGCGACTTGGCCTCGCCGATCTCTATGCGTTCACAGATCAGGGGGGGACCTGCCAGCGCGGCAGCGGCCAATCCCAGAATCGCTGTCAAGATTCGCAATGTCATGGAAAAGAAGTCTCCTTGCCTCCCAGCGTGTACGCCGCGGCAGAGCTACGCCAGTGTCAAGGGGCTAGATTACGGTAAGATTACTTCCAAATTCAGTCGCAAACCGTTGATAAACCGTGACGGCCGTGGCAGAGTCGTATCATGCCGGAATGGAACCCGGAAACGGTCCGCCAGCAGGTGGAGAAGATCGCGGCAAGCGAGATCTTCCTCCAGTCGGACCGGTTGTGCCGCTTTCTGCGATTCACCGTGCAGGCCAAGTTGAACGGAGAAGCCACCCAGATCAAGGAGTATCTGCTGGGCCGTGAGGTGTTCGACCGCAATGGCGATTACGACCCGCGGACAGACCCCATCGTGCGCGTGGAGGCGCGGCGGCTGCGCAAGAAACTCGACGAGTATTACTCAGGTCCCGGAGCCGGTGATCCGCTGCGGATCGTTTACCCCAAGGGCTCCTACACGCCGGAATTCATCGCCACAAACCGGAAACGCAATCCGTGGATGCTGCTGCCTGCGCTTGCGGTGATTGCCGTTCTATCGCTTTTGTTTTTCTATCGTCCCACTGACCCGAACACGATTGTCGTGATCCCCGCCCGATGGGTTTGGAAGAGCGAATCGTTCCCCGCCACGGCGCACGATGTGGACCTTGCCGAACGTGTCGCGGCGGAACTGGCCAACCGGCATCGGGCCGCCGTGATTGGCTGGCCCATGTTACAGCGCTTCCAGGAAGGGAACCGGACCGCGCCCCAAATCGCCGGCGCCGTGAGGGCGGGGCGGAGCCTGATCGTGTCCGTCCGCGAGGAACCGGAAGGATTGCGAGTGACCGCGTTCCTGCTCGATGCCCGCACGGATCGCAAGATCCGGATTGAGGACAAGCCTGCCGTGCAACTTGCATCTGTGGAGCAGCGCACTCAGGTGGCGCAGGATATCGCGGCGGCCATGCTCGCACAGAAATGAATTCCAGCGATCATGGCGATTCGCCCGCTCTCGAACCAGATCATAAATCGGGATAAAGGGAAGCCTCACCGGTGCGGGTCCGCATACGGCGGCTCCGTGACTTGAGCCCGTGAGGGTTCGTTGCGACTTTCGCCGATGGAGGCTTCGCCCGCTCCCAGGTTCCTTTCGGGCTTCACCCTATCCGCCCCTGGCAAGCTCCGCCGAAGCGGATTGGCTGGCGCATATCCGTTCCATGAGAGCCGCGCATACTACCCACGATTACGGTTTCGGGCCTTCGCCACTCGCGTGGTTACTACCCGCTGCTGACTTCTTCTGCGAGATCAAAGCATCTTGCGACACCCTCAGTCGCAATTCCGCGACACACCGCATCTCACGAGGTAAAGTTCGACCGCCTTCCGCACACAACCGCCGGACTTGCAACCACCCCGTCAGGTTGTGAAAAGGAGTTTCACCTTCGAATTGCCGAACATGCTCCGCACATTAACGCAAAACGGCCCGGGCTCTTCACCCGGGCCGTTCGCTGTCTTAGGTTTCGTTTCTTCTTACGGGAAGAAGGCGCGCACCAGGAAGGTCA
>CAYOBO010000114.1:0-14229 GCA_964402295.1 uncultured Candidatus Solibacter sp.
TTGAGGCCGAATTGGAAGATGCGGGGGAGGTTGCCCTGGGCGGTGACGACGCCGAATTGGGGGTTGCCGAAGGCCATCGTTGGCGGGGCGAAGCGGGCGGTGTTAGTGATGTTGAAGGATTCGGCGCGGAACTGGAGGGTGAGGCGCTCGAAGAGTTGGGTGTTCTTGGTGGCCGTGAGATCCACTTGGGCGGTGTAGTCGCTGCGGCAGCCGTTAAAGGTGCTGGGGGCGTTGCCGAAGGCGTAGGCGGGCGGCACGGAGAAGACGGATGAGTCGACCCACCGCTGGGGAGTGGGATTGGCGACACAAGGTTGCTGACCGTTCCAGTTGGGGCGCTGGCCGCCGCCCTGGGAGAACGTGTTGTTGACTTGCGAAGTGACGCCGAGCGGGCCGCCAGAGAAGGCGGAAAGGATGGCTCCGAGTTGCCAGCCGCCGAAGATCCTTTTCGTTACGGCGTTGCCGTTTTTGAAGAAGGGCAGTTCGTAGACGGTGTTAAAGATGAGGCGGTGGGTCTGATCGAGTGTGGAGGTGGCCCAATCGGCGCTGAGGTTGTTGTTGTTCTGGAAGTTGTGTGAGCCGAGGGTTTCGCCGGCGAAGGGGCCGATGCCGTAGTCCATGAGCTTGGAATAGGTGTAGGAAACGAGAGCGCTGAGGCCGGAGGCGTAGCGCTTTTCGACTTTCGTCTGAAGGGAGTGATAGGTGGAACTGGCCCAACTGGCGTTCTGGGAGCTGACGCCGCCGAATTGGGGGAAGGGGCGAAGGAGTTGGGCGCGGGCGACGGTGGGGCGGGCGAGGGCGCCGACGGAGATCTGTCCGAAGAAGGGATTGGGGACCTGGGTGCGGAGATCGTTACCGAGAGCGAGAGCGGAATCCGGGAGTTGGTTCCAGACGCGGTTTTGCTGGAATCCGATGCCGCGGCTGCCGGCGTAGCCGATTTCGAAGAGCATGTTGCCGGGGAGTTCGTGCTGGATATTGAAATTCCACTGGCTGCTGTAAGGCATGTAGTTGCCACGGTCAAAGAACTGGATGTCCTGTCCGACGAGGGTGGCGAGGCCGAGGCGGGAGCCGGTGGGGACGTTGAAGCGGTCGGGGTAGGGGTCGCTCCAGCGGACGATGGGGGTGACGCCGTCAAGGCTGGTGACGATTTCGGTGGAGGCCTGGAAGCCGCTGACTCCGAACGCCCCGGCGGCGCCGCCGATGCCGGTGGTGGCGGAGTAGAAGAGACCGCCTCCGGCACGGATTACGGTTTTGGGGAGAACACGCCAGGCGAAACCGGCGCGGGGGGCAAAATTGTTGCGGTCGGGATTGGCGTTGTAGCGGGAGATACCGTTGACGCCGACGAAGGTGAGTCCGCCGCGAGGGGTGAGTCCGCCGCCGGTGATAGGGGATGCGGCATCGAAGTCGAAGTTGGTGAGCTGGTTGAAGCGGTCGGTGCGGGGGGATTCGTATTCGTAGCGGAGGCCCCAATTGAGGGTGAAGGAGGGGGTGATTTTCCAGGAATCCTGGAGGAATACAGCGGAATATTTGTTGGTCATGGCGAGGGCAGGGACGGGAGCGACGCCGCCGGCGGGGATACCGAGGAGGAAGGTGGCGAGGCCGAGTCCGGCGGTAGAACTGGAGACGGTGGGATTGGGGCCTTGCGTCCAAACGGGAGTGAAGTTGAAGACGTGGGCCTGATCGCCGGTTTGGGTGGCGTTGAGTTGAATGACGCGATATTCACCGCCGAATTTTAGGGTGTGGCTGGAGAGCGTCTTGGTCATCGTGGCCTGGAGGGAGTGGTTGGTGGGGCCGAAGCGGATCATGTCGGTGGCTCCGATGAATCCGCCGACGACGGTGTTGGGGACGGAGCCGGTACGGGAGAGGCCGGTGATATTGATGGCGGGGAGGGAGATGGGGTCGACCATGCCCTGGACCATGTAGGCGGGCAATCCGATGGAGGTGGGGTCGAAGCCGTCGGAATAGGGGCGGCGGTTGTTGATGAGGCGGGTGACGGAATAGCGGAAGGTTCCGATCAAGCTGGGGGAGAAGGTGTGGCTGTCTTCGATGGCGGCGTTCCAGCGGGTGAAGACCTGGGGTCCGGCGGTTGGGGAGGACTGCCGGAGCTGCTCTCCGTAGGCGAGGGCGCGGATGAGGGGCGTATCGTCGTAGCTGTAGCGGACGAAGATGCGGTTGGAGGCGGTGAAGTTGTGATCGGCGCGAATGCTGTAGCTGTCTTTGTTGACGCGGTTGCCGTCGGTGCGCGTGAAGTTGATCTGGCCGAGGGCTTGGCCGGGGTTGGTGGGCGTTGGGAGGAGGGGGATTACCTTGGTGGCGACGGGATCGATGCGGTTGGAGGGGATGACATTGCCGGCGAAGGGGGTGCGGGTGAATCCGCCGCCCGAGGGGTTGGCGCGGGTCGTGGCGGGATCGAAGATGGTGACGAGGTTGCCGTTGGCAAGGCGGGCATTGCTGAAGTCGCCGCGCAGTTGGGCGGCTTCGGGGACGGCGGCGGTAAAGGTGATGCCCTGGTTGAAGCGGACGAGTTCGGTGTTGAAGAAGAAGAAGGTGCGGTTGCGGCCGTCGTAGAGTTTGGGGATGTGGACGGGTCCGCCGAGTGTGCCGCCGAATTGATTGAAGCGGAAGGGGGCTTTTTGGACACCGCTGCGATTGGCGAAGAAATCGTTGGCGCTTAATTTTTCGTGGCGGAAGAACTCGTATGCGGTGAAGTGGAGATCGTTGGTGCCGCTCTTGGTGATGACGTTGAAGACGCCGCCGGCGGCGCGGCCGTATTCGGCGCTGAAGGTATTGGTTTCCACTTTGAATTCCTGGACCATGTCGGGGTTGGCGTTGATGACGGGCTGGTTCTGGGTGGAGGTGGAGTTGGGTGCTCCATCGAGGAGGAATTCGTTGGCGCTGGCGCGCTGGCCGTTGATGGCGTAGCTGACAGTGGAGATCTGATCGATGACCACATTGTTGACGCCGAAGGAGGGGCGGACGCCGGGAACGAGCATGGCCAGGGCGTAGGTGTTGCGTCCGAGCAAGGGGAGTTCGGTGACCTGGCGGTTGCCGATGACTTGGCCGACGGTGGAGCTTTCGCTATCGAGGAGTGTGGCCTGGGCCTGGACTTCGATGGTTTCGGCGACGGCGCCGACCTGGAGGGTGACGTCGAGGCGGGCGACCTGTTGGACGGTGAGTTCGAGTCCGGTCTGGCGGAGCGGGACGAAGCCTTCCTTGGTGAAGGTGACTTCAAAGCGTCCGGGTTGGAGGGAGGGCAAGGTGAAGTAGCCTTCGCTGTTGGAGGTCGTGGCGGTTTCGATGCCGGTGTCCACGGACCGCACGGCGATCCGGGCGCCGGGAATGACGGCACCGGAGGGATCGGTAACGCGGCCGGTGAGGGTGGCTACCTGTGCCCAGATGGGCGCAAGGGCAAACAGGAAAACGAGCAGGCTCTTCATGGACCCTCCCTTAAGGTGGTGACGAATTAGAACTCGAGTTTGAAGATGGCCATCATGTAGAGGCGGCCACCGAGACCCGAGAAACTGCCTTGGTTGCCGTTGATTTTACCGAAGTTTTGGGGGTTGCGGAAATCGACGGTGTTGTTGGGGCGGTTGAAGAAGTAATTCTTGAACGGGTTGTTGACGTCGAAGCGCAGCGAGCCGCGAAGCCGTTCGCGGAACGGGAACGACTTGGAGATGCTGACTTGGTGCCAGAACATTCCGGGGGAAGTCTGGATGTTGCGTCCGGAGTTGCCGGGCGTGAAGGAGGCGGGATAGGCGAAGGCGTTGATGTTGGCCCAGGGGAGGGCGCAAGAGAGCTGGTGGCGGCAAGGGCCATGGGGATCCCAGGGCAGTTCGATGTCCTTGTAGGTTTTGCCAGGGGCCATATCGGCGCGGGCCGCGCCAGGGAGATAGACGTTGGGGCTGCCGGCGAAAGTGAAGCCGAAGGGAGCGCCGGATTCAATGGTTTGGATGGCGTTGATGGCCCAGTTGCCGAGAGCTCCGTTGACAAGCCAGTGCGCATCGCGCATGAAGCGCTTGCCGCGGCCGAAGGGGAGGTCATAGGTGGCGTAGGTGATCCAGCGGTGGGTGACGTCGTAATCGGAACGAGCTTTTTCGAGGCGGCGGTTGTACCACGTGATGCCGCTGGCTGCGCCATCGTCGGAATCCTCGTCGATGGACTTGCCGAAGGTGTAGAAGGAGACAAGGCTGAGTCCCTGGCTGAAGCGCTTCTCAAACTTGACGGTGCCGGAGTGGAAACTGGAGTGGCCGTAGTTGGAGTAGTGGAGGATGCCGCCGAAGTGGGGGTAGGGGCGGAAGTTTTGAGAGGCCCGGCGGATGTTTTCGAGTTGGACGGGGTCGGAGGAGATGTCGAGGGGGATGGCGTTGATGTCCCAGCGATTGAGGAGGCCGACGCCGGCCGAGCCCTGGTAGGAGAACTCGATCAGGTAGTTGCGGGCGACTTCCCATTGCAAACTGGCGTTCCAGTTCGCGATGTAGGGCATGCGCATGTTGGGATCGTAGAAGGAAGCGGTACGGCCGCTGAAGTTGGTCCCGACGAAGGGGACGGAACCATCCGGGGCGGTGTTGAACTGAATGGGTGGGGGACCGTTGCGGAGGTAGAAGGCAACATCGGGATTGCCGGGCGCGGGCTGGACGATGGCCGAGGCGATGTATTCCTCGAAGTTTTCCTGGAGGGAATTGGCCCAGAGGTCGAGGGTGTTGATGGCGAAGCCGCCGCGGAAGACCCATTTATCGCTGAAATTGTAGGCCATGCCGACGCGGGGCTGGAAATTGTTGAAGTCGCGTTTGGAGAGGAGGCCCTTGGGGTGGAGGAGCGCGCCCTGGCGTCCGGTGAGGGGGTCAATGGCGGTGGGGTTGAACTGGCTCTGCTGGCCGTATTTGGTGCTGAAGGGGGATTCATACTGCCAGCGGAGGCCGAGGTTGAAGGTGAGTTTGGAAGTGGCTTTCCAATCGTCCTGGAAGTAGAAGGCGTGGCTCCACCAGCGGGGGAGCCAGGTGGCCTGATCGCGGGTGAAGTCGGCGCGGACGACGCCGCCGAGCATGAAGGATGCGAAGGGATTGCCGGTGTTGGGGCGGAAGGGAAACTCGGTGCCGCCCATACGATAGACGCCGGAGGGGGTGGCGGCGATGTGGGAATTGATACGGGTGCGGATGACTTCGTAGCCGGTTTTGAAGGTGTGGCGGCCGCGGATCACGGTGAGGTTTTCCTGGAAGCTGATGCCTTCGTTGATATCGGTGGACTTGCCGCCAGGGAAATTGAAGATGATATTTCCGCCACCGGAGTTGAGGAAGGTGGGCATGGTTTCGGGGCCGACGTTGGGGATGCCGAGTTGTCCGGCCCAGTTTTGATTGAGGCTTTCGGGGATGCGGGTGAAGTCACGGCGAGTGCCGCCAAGGCGAATTTCGTTCACGACGGAGGGGCTAATGACGAAGGTGTCGGAGAACACGAGTTGGGAAAGGTCGAGGGGGATCGGGGTGTGATTGAAATCGAAGATGGGGTTTTGGACGGCGATCTGCCAGCGGCCGTTGAAGGAGCGGTTGCGGAAGTAAGAGAGGCGGCCGAAGAAGCGGTGGCGGTCGGAAACGGCGTGGTCGACTTTCCAATCCATGTTGGTGCGGTAGGAGCGGTAGACGGTGTCGGCGCTGCGATTGTTCTGCGGTCCCTGGCGGTTGATAAAGGCTTGGTTGTTGCGGTTGCTTTCGGGGGCGTAGGGGTTGAAGGAGAGGAATTTGTTGAAGACGGGATCGAAGCGGCTGCGGGGGATCTGGTTGCCGGGGAATTGGGTGCGGGCGTAGTTGCCGGCGGCGTCGCGGGTGAGGGAGGCGGGGTCGAAGATGGGGTCGCCGATGCCGTTGAAGCTGAAATCGCCGTTGAGCATGGCGGGGCTGGGGACGGTGACGTCGTTGTTTTCGGAGGCTTTTTCGTGGTGGCGCTGGAAGCCCATCATGAAGAAAGTCCTGTTGCGGCCGTTGTAGATTTTGGGGAGATAGATGGGTCCGCTGACCATGCCGGACATGAGGTGGAAGCCGAAGGTGTTGGTGGGCTTGTTGGCGTCCTGCCAGTTGCGGTGGATCATCTGGCGGGCCATGTAGCGCTCTTCGGCTACGAAGTGAAGCTGATTGGTGCCGCTTTTGAAGGTGATGTTCATCATGCCGCCGCCGGAGTGTCCGTATTCGGCGGGGAGGGTGGTGGTGAGGACTTTGACTTCCTGGATATTGTGTTCGGCGGGATTGACGTTGCGTCCGGTGCCGAGGGTGCCGTTGCCGGGGGTGGTGGCGGAGACGCCGTCGTTGGCCATGACGAAGGCGCGGGAGCGGCCTCCGGCGGCGTGTCCGAAGCCGGCCTGGGAGGTGACGCCGGGGACGAGCCAGAGCATGCTCTCGATTTTCATTTGGGGGTTGGGGAGCTTGATGAGCTGATCGCCGGTGACGAGGTGTCCGGTGGCGGATGTTTCGGTTTCGAGGAGGGAGGCGGCGGCGGAGACTTCGACGGCTTCGACGACGTTGCCGACTTCGAGGGTGGCGTCGACGCGGAGGGTTTCCGAGGAGCGGACGAGGATGTTGGATCGGACGAGGCGCTTGAAGCCGCCGCTTTCGAAAGTGACGCGGTAGGTGCCGGGGTTGAGATAGGCAGTGCGATAGATGCCTTCTTCGTTGGAGGCAGTGGTGGTGGAGACTTCGGTGGCGGTGTTGGTGACGCGCACGGTGGCGTTGGGGATGGCGGCCCCGGTGGAGTCGAGAACAGTGCCGGTGATGGTGCCTTGTCCCGTTTGCGCCCAGGCGGCGGAAGCCGCGAGAAGAAGCATCAAGCCCAGTTGGAGGATTTTCATAAATCGACCTTTCTGTCGGAATCCAGTAAGTGGGGATTGATTTTATTGCAGCGGAAGCGGGGAGTCAACCCGGGCGGAGGGTATTGTCAACGGAAAAAGGGGGTCAACCGTTCTGTGCGCCAGGGTCGTAGTTGAGGTTGGGCGACAGCCACCGCTCGGCCTCGAGGATGGTCATGCCTTTGCGTTGCGCGTAGTCGGCGACCTGATCCTTTTCGATCTTGCCCAGTTGGAAATAGCGCGCCTCGGGATGCGCGAAATAGTAGCCGCTGACGCTGGAGCCCGGCCACATGGCGAAGGACTCGGTGAGGCGCATGCCGGTTTTCGCTTCGGCATCGAGGAGTTTCCAGATGAGGGCTTTGCCGGTGTGGTCCGGGCAGGCTGGATAACCCGGCGCGGGGCGGATTCCACGGTAATTGCCCTGAATGAGATCGCTGCTGGTGGTGTTTTCGCCGGCGCCGTATCCCCACTCGCGGCGAACGCGCTTGTGGAGGTATTCGGCAAAGGCTTCGGCGAGGCGGTCGGCGAGGGCTTCGGCCATGATGGCGTTGTAGTCGTCGTGACGGGCGCGGAAGCCGGCAGACAACCGGTCGAGTCCGATACCGCAAGTCACGGCGAACATTCCGATGTGATCGGGCAGGCGGGTGGCGGCGGGGGCGACGAAATCGGCGAGCGACCGGCAGGGCTCGGAGCCTTCGCGGTTGGCTTGCTGGCGCAGGCAAGGGACGCGGTCCAGTTCCTGCGTGCGGGAGCTATCCGAGTAGATAACGATATCGTCGCCGATGGCGTTGGCGGGGAAGAGCCCGTAGACTCCGCGCGCGGTGAGGAGATTCTCGTTGACGATCCTGTCGAGCAGAGCGCGAGCGTCGGAGTCGATCTGGCGGGCTTGGGGGCCGTAGTCCGGATGGTCGAGAATGCGAGGATACACGCCCTTGAGGCCCCAGGTGTGGAAGAGGGGAGTCCAATCGATGTAGTCGCGGAGCTCGGCAAGAGGGAAGTTGTCGAGGCAGCGGACTCCGGTGAAAGTGGGTTGGGGCAGGTCCTCGGGGCGCCACTCGATGGGGGTGCGGCGGCGGCGCGCCTCTTCAATGGAAACGGCGCTCTGACGGGGCGCGGCGTGGGATTTGCGCAAGGCCTCGTATTCGGCGAAGTGCTGTTTGACGAAAGCGGCCTTGCTGTCCTCGCTGAGCAAGCTGGTGGTGACGGGCACGGCGCGGCTTGCGTCGAGGACGTGAACGACCGGGTGGCTGTAGTGCGGGGCGATTTTGATGGCGGTGTGGGCGCGGCTGGTGGTGGCGCCGCCGATGAGCAAGGGCAGATGGAAGCCGAGCCGCTCCATTTCGCGCGCCACGTGGACCATTTCGTCGAGCGAGGGTGTGATGAGGCCGCTGAGTCCGATGATGTCGGCGTTTTCCTGGCGGGCACGCTCGAGGATTCGTTCGCAGGGGACCATGACGCCGAGGTCGATGACTTCGTAGTTATTGCAAGCCAGCACGACGCCGACAATGTTTTTGCCGATGTCGTGGACATCGCCCTTGACGGTGGCGAGCACGATTTTGCCTTGCGTTTTGACGGCCTGGCCGGTGGCAGCGAGGGCGGCCTTTTCGGCCTCCATGAAGGGGGTGAGCCAGGCGACGGCCTTCTTCATGACACGGGCGGATTTGACGACTTGGGGGAGGAACATCTTGCCGGCGCCGAACAGATCGCCGACGATAGCCATGCCGGCCATGAGAGGGCCTTCGATCACCTGAAGGGGGCGTCCGAGCTTGACGCGGGCTTCCTCGGTGTCCTGGTCGATGTAGGTGTCGATGCCTTTGACGAGGGCATGGGCGAGGCGTTCTTCGACGGGGGCGAGCCGCCATTCCTCCGTCTTTTTTTCCGCGGCGGGTGCGGCGCCGGCAGCCTTCAACTGTTCACCGAAATCGACGAGGCGCTCGGTGGCATCGGGGCGGCGGTTGAGCAGGACATCCTCGACGAGCGTGCGCAATTCGGGCTCGATCTCTTCGTAGACTTCGAGCATGCCGGCGTTGACGATGCCCATGTCCAAGCCGGCGGCGATGGCGTGATAGAGGAAGGCCGAGTGCATGGCTTCGCGGACCTTGTTGTTGCCGCGGAAGCTGAAAGAGATGTTCGAGATGCCGCCACTGACCTTGGCATGGGGGAGGTTTTGCTTGATCCAGCGTGTGGCTTCGATGAAATCGACGGCGTAGTTGTTGTGCTCCTCCATGCCGGTGGCGACGGTGAGCACGTTGGGGTCGAAGATGATGTCTTCGGGTGGGAAGCCGACTTCATCGACGAGAATGCGGTAGGCGCGGCGGCAGATGCGGATCTTGTCTTCGAAGGAAGCCGCCTGGCCCTGCTCATCGAATGCCATCACCACGACGGCGGCGCCGTAGGTGAGGATTGTGGCGGCGCGCCGGCGGAATTTCTCCTCGCCTTCCTTGAGGGAAATAGAGTTCACGATGCCTTTGCCCTGAAGGCATTTGAGGCCCGCTTCAATGACTTCCCATTTGGAGGAATCGATCATGAAGGGGACTTTGGCGACTTCGGGCTCGCCGGCCAACAACTGGAGGAAGCGCGTCATGGCGGCGACGCCGTCGATCATGCCCTCGTCCATGCAGATGTCGAGGATGTTGGCGCCGTTTTCGACCTGCTGGCGGGCGATGGAGACTGCCTCATCGAACTTGCCTTCCTTGATCAACTTGGCGAACTTCGGCGAGCCGGCGACATTGGTGCGTTCGCCGATGAGGATGAAGACGCCTTGCTGTTGCGTAAAGGGCTGAGATCCGGAAAGGCGCAGCGGCAAGGGGTTGGGCAGGGCGACGTGGCCGCGGCCGCGTGCGGGCTTGCCGTTGAGTTCGCGGGCGATGGCGGCGATGTGTTCGGGGGTGTTGCCGCAGCAGCCGCCGGCGATATTGATGAGGCCGTCCTTGGCGAATCCGCCGAGGTAGCGGGCCATGTCGGGAGGTTCCAAATCGAAGCCGGTGGGGGAAAGCGGATTCGGCAATCCGGCGTTGGGATAGCAGGAGATGAAGGCGTTGCTTTTTTCGGAGAGTTCCTCGAGGAAGGGATGCATCAGGTCCGGGCCGAGGGAGCAGTTCAAGCCCACCGACAAGGGCCGAATGTGCTCCACCGCATTCCAGAAGGCTTCGACGGTCTGGGCGGAAATCATGGTTTCGCCGCCGCGCCCGACCGCCGCGGAGATCATCACGGGGAGTTCCTTGTTGTCCTGCTCGAAGACCTCGCGGATGGCGACGAGAGCGGCCTTGGCGTTCAACGAATCGAAGATGGTCTCCACGAGGAGCACATCGCAGCCGCCGGCGATGAGAGCGCGGACCTGGGCGGCATAGGCTGTCTTGACCTGATCGAAGGTGACAACGCGGAAGCCCGGGTCGTCGGCGTCGGGGGAGTTCGACAGGGAGACGGTCAAGGGGCCAATGGCGCCGGCGACGAAGCGCTGCTGCCCGGTGGCGTTCGCGATGCGGTCGGCGACTTCGCGGCACTGTCGGGCGGAGGTGTAGTTAATATCCCAGGCCAACTGCTGGAGGAAGCTGTCTTCGATGACGCCCTGGTAGAAAGCGGGATCCTTGCGGCCGCCGTGCTCACGGGGGTCGTCGACGAAGAATTCGCTTTGGGCGATGGTGGTGGCGCCGAAGGTGTTGGTTTCAATGATGTCCGCGCCGGCTTCGAGGAAGCGGCGGTGGATGCCGCAGATCATCTCGGGCTGGGTGAGGGAGAAGAGGTCGCCGTTGTTGAGGAGATCTTTGCGGGCATCGCGAAACCGGCTCCCACGGATATCTTCTTCCTTCATTCCGTAGGTGCGGATGGTGGTCCCCATGGCGCCGTCAATAATGGCGATGCGACGCTCGAGGAGAGCCTGTAATGGGTGTAACGCGCTGGATGGCATGGAGAGACGGGACGAATGCAGGCGCAGAGGCACTACATACCATGTTAGCTCGACGGCAAGACGGGAATCGCAGCCGGAGCCGTCAGTGGGTGGCGATGCCGGCCTGCTGCATGAGCCAGGCGTACTGGAAGGCGATTTCGCGGAAACGGTCGTAGCGGCCGGAGGCTCCGCCGTGTCCGGCGCCCATGTTGACTTTGAGGAGGAGCGGGTTGGAGTCGGTTTTTAAGGTACGGAGGCGGGCGACGTATTTGGCGGGCTCCCAATACATGACCTGGCTATCGTTCAGGCTTGTGGTGACGAGGATGGAGGGATAGGCCCGTTTTTCGAGGTTGTCGTAGGGGCTGTAGGTTTTCATGTAATCGTAGGCGGCTTTTTCGTTGGGGTTGCCCCATTCGAGGTATTCGCCGACGGTGAGCGGGAGGGAGGCGTCCATCATGGTGTTCATGACATCGACGAAGGGGACGGCGAGATGGGCGGCGCGGAAGAGATCGGGGCGCATGTTGAGGACGGCTCCGATGAGGAGGCCGCCGGCGCTGCCGCCTTCGATGACGAGGCGATCCTTGGAAGTCCAGCGTTGCTCGATGAGGAATTCGGCGCAATCGATGAAATCGTGGAAGGTGTTTTTCTTTTTCATGAGCATGCCGTCTTCATGCCAGGATTCGCCCATTTCGTTGCCGCCGCGGATGTGGGCGATGACGTAGATCATGCCGCGGTCGAGGAGGCTGAGGCGCGGGATGGAAAAGGAGGCGCTCATGCCGATGCCGTAGGAGCCGTAGGCGTAGAGGAAGAGCGGGGCTTTGCCATCGCGTTTCACGCCGCGCTTGTACACGACGGACATGGGGACACGGACGCCATCGCGGGCGGTGGCCCAGAGACGTTCGGTGACGTACTGTTTGGGATCGTAGCCGCCGAGGACTTCTTCCTGCTTGAGGAGTTTCGATGTGCCGGTGGCGACGTCGTAATCGAAGACGCTGGGCGGGGTGATCATGCTCTGGTAGGAGTATCGAAACGTGGCGGTGTCGTATTCCGGGTTCATGCCGGGGTTGGCGGCATAGATGGGTTCGGGGAAGGAGATGGACTTCCACTTTCCGGTGTTGAAATCGATGAGGCGGAGGCGGTTGACGGCTTCGGATTTCTCGACGACGACGCCGAAGGTTTTGAAGAGATCGATGCCCTCGATGAGGACGTTGGGCCGATGGGGGAGGAACTCCTTCCAGTTGGAGGGATCGGGATGGGAGGCGGGGGCGGTGACGAGGCGGAAGTTTTTGGCGTTCTTGTTGGTGCGGATGTAGAACGTGCCGTCGCGGTGATCGATGTCGTAGCGGTGCTTCTTTTCGCGGGGGAGGAAGACTTGGAAGGGCTGGTTGGGCCGATTGGCGGGAGTGTAGCGGGCTTCGGTGGTGTCGGTGCTATCGATTTGGAGGATGAAATATTTCTGGTCGCGGGTCTTGGTGAGGTGGATCCGGTAGAGTTCGTCTGTTTCGGTGTAGAGCGGGCCCTCGGCGGGCTTGCCGAGAGTGAGGCGCCAGAGGGTGTCGGAGCGTTTGGTGGTTTTGTCTTCGGTGACGTAGAGAAGGGTGCGGTTGTCAGAGGCCCACTGCACGCTGGTGACGCGTTCGGCGGTATCGGGGAGGGTTTGGCCGGTGGCGAGGTTTTTCACGTGGAGGACATACTGTCGGAAGCCGGTGGTGTCGGTGGTGTAGGCGAGCATCTGGTGATCCTCGCTGATGCTCATGGCGCGGATGCTGAAAAACTTGTGCCCCTGGGCGAGCTGGTTGCCGTCGAGGAGGATTTCCTCGGGGGCATCCATGGAGCCTTTGCGCCGGCACTGGATGGGGTATTGCTTGCCTTCTTCCGTGCGGGAGTAGTAGAGATAGGGTCCGCGGCGGTACGGGACGGTCAAGTCGGTTTGTTTGATGCGGCTGAGGATCTCCTTGTAGATTTTGTCTTCGAAGGGTTTGAGGCTTTTGGTGGATTCGGCGGTGTAGGCGTTTTCGGCTTCGAGGTATTGGATGACTTCGGGGTTGGATTTTTCGCGGAGCCAGTGATAGGGGTCGATGACGGTGGCGCCGTGGCGCTGCTCGCGGTGGTCGACGCGCTTGGCAACAGGGGGTTCCGCAAGGACAGGGGCTGGAGAAAGCAGGGAAAGGGTGATGAGGAAGTGGAACATGGGGCTTCTGAGGGCGATTGTAGCGCGTGGGACGGGGTGAATCGGGTTTCCACGTTTTGGCGGTGTGGCTCGTCATGACTTACAGGGCGCGAATGCGGCTCTATGGCTGAATTTCTACTCAAATACGCGGATGCCCGGGGGCAGATCAAGGAACAGGTGGCCGAGGCGGATTCGGAAGGCGATCTGCGGGAGAAGTTTGCGCAGCAGGGCTTTCTGATTTATTCGATCAAGCCGACGGGTAAGAGCCTGGTAGCGAGCCTGGGAGTGGGGCCGGCGCGGAAGAAGATCAACATGGAGAAGTTCCTGATCTTCAACCAGCAGTTCTTGACGCTGGTGCGGGCGGGGCTTCCGATTTTGAAGTGCCTGGACCTGCTAGCGGACCGGCTGACGGATCCGAAGCTGGGCAAGTATGTGCAGATGGTGCGGGACGAGGTGCGGAACGGGGCTTTGCTATCGGATGCGTTCGCGGCGGCGGGGGTGTTTCCGCCGATTTATGTGACGTCGATCATGGCGGGGGAGAAATCGGGGGCGCTGGTGGAGGTGCTGGAACGGTATCTGGCGTATCAGCGGCTGTCGATGTCGGTGCGGAAGAAGCTGATGCTGGCGCTGATCTATCCGGCGGTGCTGATTGTGCTGGTGACGGCGCTGATCATCTTCATGGTGACGTACGTGGTGCCGCAGTTTGCGACGCTGTATGCGGGCTTGTCAGCGGATCTGCCGGGGATCACGCAGTTTCTGATTACGGTAGGGACGGCGGCGCGGGAGTACATTCTATTGATTATGCTGGGGGTGGCGGGCGTGGTGGTGGCGGCTCGATTGTGGGCGCAGACGGAGACGGGGAAGGAGAAGCTGGATGAGTGGAAACGGAACACTCCGGTGCTGGGGGTGATCTGGATCAAGTATCAGGTCGCGCAGTTGGGACGTGTGCTTTCGACGTTGCTGCTGGGGGGCATTCCGCTGGTGCAGGCGCTGGAGACTGCGTTCACTTCGATGGAATCGCGGTTGCTGCGGCGGGCATTGGAACAGGCCCGGCAACTGGTGAAGGAAGGGCAGCCGTTGTCCGGGGCGTTAAGCAGCACGAAGCTGTTTCCGCCGCTGGCGATTGACATGATTGAAGTTGGGGAATCTACCGGTGCGCTGCCGGCGATGTTGAATTCGGTGGCGGAGTTCTACGAGGAAGACGTGACGACGCAGATGACAGCGACGCTGAGTCTGATTGAGCCGGCAATTATGATCTTCATGGGCGGGTTTGTGGCGTTTGTGCTGGTGGCGCTGTATCTGCCGATTTTTTCGTTGTCGGACTCGCTGGGCGGGCCGTAGGGTTTT
>CAYOBO010000114.1:14329-24040 GCA_964402295.1 uncultured Candidatus Solibacter sp.
GGAGCCTTTGACGCGATTGCGCCGGCGTGGGGGTATCCTCGAAGGATGACCGTCGACGCCCACATTCACGTCTTCCCCGATTACACGGCGGAGCAGCACCTGGAGATTTCGCGGGCGGCGGGGGTGAGCCGCACCGTCATCATCCAGCCTGGGGGAAGCAAGTTCGACAACTCGTTCCTGCTGGCGGCCGTAAAAGCACACCCGGGAGTCTTTTCCGCCGTTGCCATTGTCGATGTCGACGCCCCGGACCTGGAGCAAACCATCGATGCGCTCTACCGGCAGGGCGTGCGCGGGTTTCGCATCCATGCGCGCAAAGAGCAGCCGTGGGTGCAGTGGACGGGGATGCGGCGCCTGTGGACCATGGCCGCCAAACGCCGCATGACCATCTGCCCGCTGATCCATCCCGATGCCCTGCCCTGGGTGGCGGCCATGTGCGAACGGCATCGCGAGACGCTGGTGGCGATCGACCATTTCGCGCGTGTCGGCGCGTCGGGCACGTTCGTCGATGGGGAAATCCGGGCGCTCCGCGGTCTGGCGAAGTTTCCCCGCGTGCATGTGAAGGTATCGGCGTTTTACGCGCTCGGCAAGAAGCAGGCGCCGTATACCGATCTGGCGCCGATGATCCGGCAGGTGTTTGAAGCCTACGGCCCGCAACGGCTGCTGTGGGGAAGCGACGCTCCCTACCAGGCGCGTGCGCCGCACCGCTATCGCGATTCGGTGGAACTGATTCGCGGCGGACTGCCGTTTCTCGGTGACGACGACAAGGAGTGGATCCTCTCCCGCACGGCAACGCGGCTGTTTTTCTAGGGCTTTCGCACCAGGCCCACGCTATGCACAATGACCCCCAGGTCGCGCCGATCCTCGGCCGTGGGCGTGAGGTACGGGCTGACCGTGAATTCGACCTTGACTCCCGTTTTGCCCATGAGTGCATCGGCGGGAATCTCTCTGCGCAGCTCGAGCAAACCCGTTCGATTGCACTTGTCGGGCTGTAGCGGAATGCCGTCGATCGACGCCGAGACGGTGACTTCCTTGAGCTTGTCGAGGGCGGCTTGCGGCAGGCTGTACTGCATCACCAGGATCGCGCCCCCGCTGACTTTGCGCGGCGGCTTCAGCGCCACGGCGAAGGAAGGTTGCGTCCAGCGCCAACTCCCCTCCTCGATGGGATAGAAACCGCGGAGCAGTTGCGGGGCGAACACTTCGTTGGCTGTCTGGATGTTCTCGGCGAGTTCCGGCTCGGACTTCTTACAAGCCACGAGAGCGAGTAAGGCGAGCACCAGCGTGAGTTGCTTCATACTTTGACGACCCGGCCCGAAACAGCCGACTCCTGCGCGGCAATGGTCACGAGGTTCGCTTTGTAGATGTCGTCGAAGGGCAGCGCCGTGGGTTTGCCATTGTAAACATGGTCCAGAAAATCGAGAAAGACGGATTGTTCCTCCGGCAGCTTTTCCAGCTTCTCGGGTTTGCGTCCTTCTTCGAGCAGTGTCACACCCGTCGCGGCCATGTATTCCAGAACGCCTTTCGTTCCCGCCAGGCGCAAACGGTCGTCGCCGTGCGTGGGAGCGGATTCAGGACGGCAGTAATCCATGTGCAGCATGGCTACGCCCTGATTGTCCAGGCGAAAAACAGAACCGGTCGTGTTCTCCATTTCGCCGATGCCCGCCGGCGCTTTGATCTGCGCGCGGTAGCTGAACGCCTCGGTCATCTCGCGGCCGCTGGTGAAGCGCATCAGATCGATCATGTGGATGCCGATCCAGGGGATGGTGCCGCCGTAGGTATCCTGCTTCTTCATCCACGGCGGGCGATTGCCGGCCTTGTACGACTTCTGGGTGCTGATATTGATGATCTCGCCAATGGCCCCCGAGGAAGCGATCTGGCGCAAGGCGAGATAGGGCGGCGAGAAGCGCATCGGCAGCAGTGTGCTCAGCTTCGTGCCGGCGCCCTGGAGACTGGTCTTGATCCTGTCGAGATCCTTCCGTGTCAGGGCAAGCGGCTTTTCGGCAATGACGTGAACCTTGTGTTCCAGGCAGGCGAGGATGGCTTGCGCGCGGGGTCCGTTGGCGTTGCAAACGGAAACCACATCGAGTTTCTCGGCATCCAGCATGCGGCGGTAATCGGTGTAGTGCTTGGCCGCGGCCAGCCGCGGGTTGCGCTTCTGGCGATCCGCCACGGCGGCATCGGGATGAGCGATTGCCACTACTTCCACGTCGGGCAGTTGCGGCAACGGTTTCAGCACTTCGCCGAGATGACCTTCCACATCGAGCAGTCCCAGGCGGATTTTACGGGGCAGGCGCAAAGCGGCGGTGGCCGCTGGAGCGAGGGCGGCAGCCGAAGCTGCCAGTACATGGCGACGCGAGTACCGCATAGTTAGGATTGTGTCACACCCTGATACAATCGCGAAGGAATGTGGAGCCGTAGACAATTCCTGAATACGTTGCCCCTGGCAGGGTTCGCCCAGCAGGCCAAACCGAAGACGAACGTCGTCATCATTCTCGCCGACGACCTGGGAGCCATGGATCTCGGCTGCTATGGCAGCAAGTATCACGAGACGCCGAATCTCGATGCGTTCGCCGCCACGGGCATGCGCTTCACGCAGGCATATGCGGCGTGCCCGGTGTGTTCGCCGACGCGGGCCAGCATCGTGACCGGGAAATATCCCGCGCGCCTCCAGTTGACGGATTGGATTCCGGGACGGCGGCAGTGGTCCGCCGCGAAGTTGCTCACCCCGGCCTTCGAGCAGGCGCTGCCCCTGAAAGAGGTGACCATCGCCGAGGCGTTGAAACCCGCCGGCTACACGACAGCGAGCATCGGCAAGTGGCATCTGGGCGGCGAAGGATTCCTCCCCACGGCGCAGGGCTTCGACTGGAACATCGGCGGGACCGAGCGCGGCTCTCCGCCCTCGTATTTCCCCCCGTACAAAATTCCCGGACTGGAGCAGCGTGGCGAACAGGATTACCTGACCGACAATCTGACTGCGCGCGCAGAGCAGTTCATCGAATCGAACAAGGATAACCCGTTCTTCCTGTACCTGCCACACTTCGCCGTCCACACGCCGCTCCAGGCGAAAAAAGATCTGACCGCGAAGTACGAGCGTAAAGCGGAAGGGATGAAAGCGCAGAGCCGTCCGGTGTATGCCGCCATGCTGGAAAGCCTCGATGACGGCGTGGGACGAATTCTGCGCAAGCTGGACGAATTGAAGATCGCCGGCCGCACGGCGGTGTTTTTTCTCTCCGACAACGGCGGCCTCCGCTTCGAGGGCGGCCAAAAGCAGGCCGTGACCGACAATGCGCCGCTGCGCGCCGGCAAGGGGCACCTGTTCGAGGGGGGCATTCGCATCCCGATGCTCGTGCGGTGGCCTGGGGTGACCAAGCCCGGCAGCACCGCGGAGCATCCGGTCTGTTCCGTAGACCTCATGCCGACCATTTTGCAGATCCTAGGACTCGAAGCTCCACCCATGGACGGCGTCAGCCTGGCCTCGACCTTGAAAAGCGGGGCCGCGCCAAAGCGCGATGCACTGTTTTGGCACTACCCGCATTACAGCAATCAGGGCGGATCCCCGGGAGGCGCAATCCGGCGAGGAGACTGGAAACTCATCGAGTTCTACGAAGATGGACGGCTCGAACTGTACAACCTGAAGGATGATCCGGGCGAGCGGACGAATCTGGCGGAAAAGAAAAAGGGCATAGCCGGGCAGTTGCAGGACCGGTTGCGGCAATGGCGAACGTCGGTGAAAGCGACAATGCCAAAATCGAATCCCTATTACGATGCCGAGAAGGCGGATCAGGGATTGACCGGGAAGGAAAATCCTACGCCGCCGGCGTAAAGGCTACCGGACCGTCACCGCAACCGCCGCCGATGTACGCGACCCCTGGCTGACCGTGAGTTGCTGTGCACCCGGCGGAACACTATCCTTCGGCGTGAACTGCACTTCAAAAACACCGCGTTGCGCCGTTGCGTCGATTTGCTGGGGAGCGTGCTCCACTCCCCCGACGGCGATGACAACGGTGTCCTTGAGCACGCGTTGGGTGAATGTATCGAGCGTGAGTCCGGTCACCGTCAGGATGGTGGTTTCACCCTTCGCCAGGGGCGCCGTAATGGGGGCGACCGACGGAGGCGGCACATCGATGCCCAGCACGACGGGTTGGGCGGTATCCGCGCCCGCGCGCAATCGCAACACCGCCGGACCGGGTGTCAGCGTCGCTGGAACCGTGAAGGAAATTTGGCCGTTTGCCAAGCCGCTGACGGCGACCGGCTGATCGTTCAACGAAAGCGACAGTGCCGCCGCGGTTGTCCCGGCAGGCAGATTCAGCACCGGTAGCGAGACGGCGGATCCGGGCTGCACTCCATACGTCGGGGGCACTACCGCCACTTGCCGGGTTGCCCCTTGGATGGCGAAGACGCCGGGCTGCACCACCACGTTCAGGCCGCTGGTCACGGTCACCGTGGTAAACCCCGCGGAAGCGCCGGGAGCAATGGCGATGTTCGCGAGCAGCCGGTTTGCACCGGTGACCCATACGCGGCGCACCGAAATGTCGCTGTTGCCGAATCCGGCACTGGCAAGGCCGTCCATCAGGTTCAGTCCGACGCCGGTGATTTCCACCATGGCCTCGGCACCCGCCGGCAACGCATTGGGAGAAATGGATAGGGCGGAAGGCTCGCCGGGATCGTAAGTGTAGGTGCTCACCAGATTGCCCTGGGCATGCAACGAGCTTTGCCCGTCAGCGTTCACGGCCACCACCGAGGCACGATACGAAGAGGCGGCGGGCGGCGGGGCAACCGTAATCCGCCCCGTCTGCTCATCGAAGGAGCGTATTGCCGCCGGATGCCCGTCGAAGAGGATGCGCGTGCCGGCATCGAAGTTTGAGCCGGCAATGGTGACCACCCGTGCGCCAGTGCTATCCACGGCGGGGGCAATTGCCGATACCGACGGTGGAGCTTTCGATGTCACGTGATAGGCCGACGGAAGAACGTAAATATCATTGGCTGCCGAAAAAATCAGGTGATGCGCCCCATCCGTCGTCTGCGCCGAAAAACCGAGGTCGAGCTGCACAAACGCCGGGGCCACGGGATACGCGCGAGGACCGGAACTGAGAAATCCACCGGCGCCGCCCACGGTGGCCGCGCCGAGTCCGGCGACAAGGCTACCGGGACTCGACATGAATCCGGTTCCGCTCGCCACGACGAGGCCGCGTCCTGTAGTCCGGTTGAGCAGCGGGGGCTTCGTGGTGATCTGGCCGATGAATCCGTATGTTTGCACGGAGGAGATGGACGGCGATGTGCGGCGCTGCACCTGGAAATTCGTGTTTTCCGCGCTCGCGCCCGCCGTCACCGTAACGGGCGTCTGCGGCTCCTTCGTGCCCGGATAGAACACCGTGTCGAAGGCAGGGCCGGAAGAGAACGGGCGCCCGTCCGGGCCAACCGGGAGAACAATGTTGCCAGGTGTCGCCTCATCCACCCGCAGCGGCGGCAACGGATGCGCGTACACATAATACTGGCCTGGGGGCAGGCCTTCGATCCGATACGTGCCGTCCGGGTGGGTCAGCACGCTCACACCCGGCCCAGTGGCTGGTATCGCCACGACCGAGGCCATCGCCACCCCCTCGGTGCCGATGGCCACTCTTCCGCTGATGGAGCCCGTATAGGCGGCGAAAGAGCGGGAGGGATATAGCAGGGAGATGCCGGCGATATCGTCGGCGGCAATCGGGTTCCCTTTCGTAGTGGACCGCGTAATTTCGGTGGACATCGCGCTCGAAGTGAACGTGTGCTGCAACCCGAGCGCGTGGCCCAACTCATGGACCATCGTGAGGAAGAACGCTTCTCCGTAGCTCGGCCGTTGCGCCATATTGCGCGGCAACAGTATCGTGGCCCGGGTGATGGGGACGAATGTGGAGTTCGGTTCGGTTGTCTGAAGGCTGGTGAGCGCGTTCAAGCCAGGCGGAATCTCATCCGAAAAGACGATGTCGATTGCAGGTCCGCTCTGCCCGGCGCCAGTCCCGATTCCGCCGAAAGCCAGCCGCAGATCGGAAGTCGGAATAGCGTCCCAGGCCTCGGCCGCCAGCCGAATCTGACTGATCAGGCCGGTCGTGCTGTCGTTGAGCGCGAGCGCACCCGGTCCGGTTTCGGAAACGTAGTAAGGAACTGTCTTGTTAATGAGAACGTTGAGGTCGAACTTCTGGGGGATGGATGTGAATGGAGCGTTGCGGCTGAGGTAACGAAGAAAGTGATAATACGCAGAAGCGCTGGGGCTGAACAACACCCCAGCGCAAAGGAAAACGAAGACTGGCTGGATAAACTTCATCGCCGTCTTTCCACTTCTCGACGTTTCAGCGGCAGAGACGCCATTCTTATTGACGCACGCCGGCGAGCCTGCGCTGGATACGATCGACCATCTCGCGCATTCGCATGCTCACCGGCGTTTCCTCCACCACTTTTCCGGAAGAGTCAACCATCGTTTCCCCACTGGCACTTCTCACCAGCAGGAACTCTCCCTTGGGGTCCTTCATCATCGTAAACAAGCCCTGACTCAACCCGATCACCTGCGTGAGGCCAGTCCGGCTCGTCCACAGAAATAGAACGTAATCTTTTCCCTCCCCCAGCTTCGGCGAACCTGGGAATGTCTGTGTAACGGCGCCGACTGTACCGCCCGGAACGAACACGTCCGTCTCCGAGCCGGTATTTCCCTTCCACTGGTCCGTGACCCGAAGATGGTATTTGGTGAACACCATCGAACCACGCATCACGGAGGTGGATCCCATGACCTTACCGCTGACGATCGCTGTCGATTCCGAGATCATCTGGTCCAGGGTGAGTTGCTGGAGCGTGGTTGCCCCGAGTCCGCCCAACCCCAAGATGATGAGAATCCCGATACGCATTGGTGACTAAGATGACGCAATCCGAGGGCCAAATCGCGATCCTGTATTTTCAATAAGATGACAGTGTTGACTCTGTCCCGAAATGGGTCTGATCGACACATTGGGACACAGCGCTGACTCACTTGACAATGAGGAGAGGCACATCCAAGTCATGGCGGACCCCGTTGATCGTAGCGCCAAAGATCAGATCCTGGATTCCCTTGTGGCCATGCGCCCCCATCACCACCAGATCGGGCCGGATCTCGCGGGCCACCCGCACGATCTCATGGCGCGGTTCGGCGGCATGCCGCACCACGAGTTCCGCCTTTACGCCAGCCTGTCCCAAAGCCAGTAGAATCCCGTCAAAGTAGGCCCGTCCTTGTTCGATTTCCGCCGTGGAAGCAAGGTGGCCGTACACTTGGCTGGTAACACCTTCCTCGACGTGCAGCAGCACCACCTTCGATCCGTGCTGGCGGGCGAGCGTCGCCGCATGCGACACCGCCGTGCGATCGCGGTCGGTGTGGTCCAGAGGGACAAGAATCGTCTGGTAGGCGAGTACCGTACCGCCGGCAAGCGCCTCGGTTTCGGGGAAAGATTGTGCCTGGGGGGACTTGCGCCGGCCAACGTAGGGGTACAGCGTCACGTATCCGAGCAGAACGACGAGACCCAGTACCAAGGGCACGACGACGCCGATCATCACCGGACGCCATGGCCCGGCGTTTTCGATCCATTCCTCCAAGGTCATCCACGCAAGGCGGATGTTCAGCCCCACGATGATCGCCGCCGTAAGGTAGGCCAAGACTTGCACCCAGATCCGGTTGGCGAAAGAGCCCATCTTTTCCTTGTCGTTGGTGAACTGGATCAGAGGGATCACGGCAAAGGGGAGTTGCAGACTGAGGATCACCTGGCTAAGAATGAGCAACCGGTAGGTGGATTGCTCGCCGGCGACCAGAATCGTTCCCGCCGCCGGTATGATCGCCACCGCCCGAGTGATCAGCCGCCGCAGCCACGGGCGCATGCGGAAGTTCAAAAATCCCTCCATCACAATCTGGCCCGCCAAGGTGCCCGTCAAAGTGGAGGATTGCCCGGCACACAGCAGCGCGAGAGCAAAGACGACGCTGGCAAGCGTCGTTCCCAGCAGAGGGGCCAGCAGTTGATGGGCCTGCTGGATCTCTTTGACTTCAATACCGCGCGTGTAAAAGACCGTGGCGGCCACGATCAGAATCGACGCATTTACGAGCAGCGCGCCGTTGAGGGCTACGACGGAATCGATCAGATTGAAGCGGCAGGCTTGGCGCTTCTCGGCTTCCGTTTGTCCGATACGCCGCGTTTGCACCAGCGCCGAATGCAAATAGAGGTTGTGGGGCATGACGGTGGCCCCAAGGATTCCAATGGCAATGTACAGGCTCTTGTCATTGAGACGAGGGATGAGTCCGGCGGCCATTGCCGGAATCGACGGCTTCGCAAGCAGGATTTCGATGAGGAAGCACACCCCGATGGTGGAAACCAGAATCAGAATGAAGGCTTCCATCTTCCGGATGCCGAAGCCGCTGAGCCAGAGCAGCAGCAATGTGTCCAGCGACGTCAGCAGCACGCCGGCTAATAGCGGAAGGCCGAACAGCAGATTCAGTCCGATAGCCGCCCCTAGAACTTCGGCCAGATCGCAGGCGGCGATCGCTACCTCGCACAACACCCAAAGGGCAATGGCGACGGGTTTGGGGTAGCTGTCCCGGCACGCCTGCGCCAAGTCGCGTTTGGTGATAATCCCCAGCCGCGCGCTCAAGGTCTGCAACAGCACCGCCATGGCGTTGGAAAGAACCAAAACCCAGAGCAATTGGTATCCGAAACTGGCGCCACCCTCAAGGTCCGTTGCCCAGTTCCCGGGATCCATATAGCCAACCGACACGAGGTAGGCGGGGCCGGCAAAGGCAAACAACCGTTTCCAGGGAGAGGATTGCGCGGTGGAGACGGAGCCATGTACTTCGGGAAGCGAGGGAGATGGGGAGCTAACCGAAGATTTCATGTCTCTGTTAACTATAGTTTCAAAGAAGCATTCTTGTCAAATGGAATACCGCGATCAACGAACTTCCGCAAAATAGCAAAAAGCCCGGCTTGAGGCCGGGCTTTTTGTCATAATCGGGCAACTTCCTACTCTCCCACACACTCGCGCGTGCAGTACCATCGGGGCTGAGAGGCTTAACTTCCGTGTTCGGTATGGGAACGGGTGTGACCCTCTCGCTACGGTCACCCAAAATGGGTTGCCGCGTCTTAGGAACACTTCGTGGTGTCCGCGCGGCGAAACTGGCTGAATTCGATTGACGAGCGACGGACACGAGCTGCGTCGCTTTACAAATGCCTGTAGTAAATTTTATGGTCAAGCCGAACGGGCTATTAGTACCGGTAAGCTCAACACATTACTGTGCTTACACATCCGGCCTATCAACGTGGTAGTCTTCCACGGCCCTTATTAGCTTGCGCTTGGGAGATCTCATCTTGTGGCGGGTTTCGCACTTATATGCATTCAGCGCTTATCCCTACCGAACTTCGCTACTCTGCTATGCCACTGGTATGACAACAGAATCACAAGAGGTTCGTCCAGCCGGGTCCTCTCGTACTACGGCCAGGCCCACTCAAATCTCCTGCGCCCACCACAGATAGGGACCGAACTGTCTCGCGACGTTCTGAACCCAGCTCACGTACCGCTTTAATAGGCGAACAGCCTAACCCTTGGGAGCTTCTACACCCCCAGGATGCGATGAACCGACATCGAGGTGCCAAACCGGAGCGTCGATGTGAACTCTTGGCTCCGATCAGCCTGTTATCCCCGGCGTACCTTTTATCCGTTGAGCGATGGCCCTTCCAT
>CAYOBO010000115.1:0-23785 GCA_964402295.1 uncultured Candidatus Solibacter sp.
TTAACCGCCGAAGGCGTCGTGAAACAAAGTTCGTAATTTTTCCTCTACCCCGTGTCGCATCCGCCATCCCCGCTCCGACTCACTGATGCACCCCCGCCTCCAACGCCTGAGGACAACCGTTGTGAGCAGAACATTCAGCGGAGGCGGTTACTCCGTCACCATCAACGATGACCGGTCCATCGTCAATCCCTCGCACCTCGTCTGGCTCCTGCATTCCGCCCTTCCCGCCGGTGTCATTGTCCTCTCCGGCCTCAACGCCTCCGTGCCCGGAACCGCCGTCCCCCCCACGGGCATGATGTACGGCCGCCGCTACTGCAGCGTCTGATCCCAACACAACCCGTCCTGGCGCGGACGTATACTGTGCCCCATGGGCAATCTGCGCTTTTTCTCCCTGATCTTTGTGCTCGCCGTCGAAAGCGCCGCACAGGGCACGCTGGCCGACTATCAACGTTCCGTCGAACTCACGGGGAAATGGCGGCCCTACACCGCGGGCGCCGCCGGCCCCGTCCGCTGGATCGGCGATTCCCACTTCTGGTACCAACGCAGCACCGCCACGGGGCATGAATTCGTCCTCGGCGATACCTCGGGAACCACGCGCCTCGCCTTCGATCATGAGCGGCTCGCCAAAGCGGTGTCTGCCGAAACCGGCGACGATCTCAAGCCCTCGCGCCTCGCCCTCCTCGACTTGCAGTTCTCCGAAAAAGAAAACACCATCGAGTTCTTTCTCTCCGGCGACCGCTGGCGGATTGACTTGGCCACCTATACAGCCAAGCGCCTCTCCCAACGCTCCCCCGGGATCGGAGCCATCACCGGCCCACGCGTCGCCGAGAAGACCGAGCCCGTCCCTTCCCCCGACGGCAAACTCGAAGCCTTCCTTCAAAACCACAACGTCTGGATTCGTGAGACAGCGAACCCAAAGAAACCCGCGCCACTGTCCACTGACGGCTCCGAAGGCAACTACTACACCCTCGGCGGCCCCGTCTGGTCGCCGGATTCCAGGAAACTTGCTGTCTATCGAGTCCGCCCCGGCCAGCGCCGCCGCATCCTTTACATCGAATCCTCCCCCTCCGATCAGGTGCAGCCCCGCACCAAGGAAACCACCTACGTCAAGCCCGGCGATGCGCTCGACATTCCCCAACCCGTCCTATTCGATGTCGCATCGCGAAAGCAATTCCCCATCGACAACGCTCTCTTCCCCAATCCCTATGCCATGTCCCGCATCGAGTGGCGCAAGGACTCGCGCGCCTTCACCTTCGAATACAACCAGCGCGGCCATCAGGTCTACCGTGTCATCGAAGTGGACGCCGCCACCGGACGCCCACGCGCAGTCATTGACGAATCCTCCCCCACCTTCTTCTGCTACTACTCGAAGCTCTACCGCAAGGATCTCGACGATGGCCGCGAAACCATCTGGATGAGCGAGCGCGACGGCTGGAACCACCTCTATCTCTACGACGCTGCTTCCGGCCGCGTGAAACACCAGATCACCCGAGGCCAATGGGTCGTCCGATCCGTAGTCGCCGTCGATCAACAGCGCCGCCACATCTATTTCACCGCCGGCGGAATCGACGCGAATCAGGATCCCTATTTCCGATATCTCTTCCGAATTCACATCGACGGCACGGGATTCACCCGCCTCACCCCGGAAGGCGCCGATCACGACGTCTCCATCTCTCCCGATTTCCAATTCTTCACAGCCACCCGCAGCCGCGTCGATCTGCCGCCCGTCACGGAACTGCGCGCCACCTCCGACGGCGCCCTCATCAAGGTGCTGGAGAAAGTAGACGCCGAAAAGCTGCGCGCCGCTGGCTGGCGCGCCCCGGAAGTGTTCACCGCCAAAGGCCGCGACACCAAGACAGACATCTGGGGCCTGATGTACAAGCCCTCCCAATTCGACCCCGCGAAACAATACCCCGTATTGGAATATATCTATGCCGGACCGCACGATTCCTTCGTCCCCAAATCCTTCACCGCCGCCCATCCCATGCAAGCCATGGCCGAACTCGGTTTCATCGTCGTCCAAATGGACGGCATGGGCACATCGAATCGCTCCAAGGCCTTCCACGACGTCTGCTGGAAGAACATCGGCGACGCCGGATTTCCGGACCGCATCGCATGGCACAAAGCCGCCGCCGCAAAATTCCCTTGGTATGACGTCGAGCGTCTCGGCATCTACGGCCACTCCGCCGGCGGACAAAACTCCCTCGGCGCACTCCTCTTCCACGGCGATTTCTACAAAGCCGCCGCTTCCTCGGCCGGCTGCCACGACAACCGCATGGACAAAATCTCCTGGAACGAACAGTGGATGGGCTGGCCCGTCGGCCCGGAATACGCCGCCAGTTCCAACGTCGATCACGCCTCCAACCTGAAAGGAAAACTCCTGCTCGCGGTCGGCGAATTAGACACAAACGTCGATCCCGCCTCCACCATGCAGGTCGTCAACGCCCTCATCAAATCGAAAAAAACCTTCGACCTGCTCTTCCTCCCCGGCGCCGGTCACGGCGGATGGGGCGACTACTGGGACCGCAAACGCGCCGACTTCTTCGTCCAGCACCTGCTCGGCGTCACGCCTCCTGACTGGAACGTCGTCACGCCCCCCCATCAGGCCCCGTGAATTTCCACCGGCTTCCGCGTCTTCCATTTCCCGCGCGTGAAATCCGGAATATCCACCGGCTGGCTCCGCGCCGCCACGGACTGCACGCTCAGCGGATACAGGCAACTCCACGCCGCCGCATCGTACACATCGATCGGAGTCTGCGTCCGATTCCGCACTGCCTTCAAAAATTCGTGGATTTCAATATAATCCGCACCGCCATGTCCATGACTCCGCGCCGTCTCCGCCAGATCCCGCCACAACGGATGCTCGAATTCCTTGTAATATGCTTCCGGATCGTCCCACACATCCACCTTCGCCGAACGCCCCTCAAAGTAGAACTTATCCAGCGTCCCGCTATATATCCCCTGCGTCCCTTGCACGCGCAAAATCAAATCGTACGGCCGCGGCGACACCGTATCGTGATACAGCGTGATCGTCGCTCCATTCTCCGTGCGGATCAGCGTCGTATTCACATCCCCCAGCGCCCACGTCATCTTCGCGCTCGGATGATCGGCCCCGAACTTCTGCCGCGCATAGTGCGCCATCCCCCGCGATTTCGACGACATCGATGTCAGATACGAAAACCGGTCCCCGCGGTTGATATCCAGCCACCAACCAATCGGCCCGATCGGATGCGTCGGATACAGATTCCCGTTGTTCTTCGCCGCATGCCGCCCCCGCCACGTCACTTCGCCCGCCGGACCGCGTTCCCCGCCCCGGCTCAAGAACGCCCCGCGCACGTCGTGCTGATACCCGCCCTCGCAATGTGTCAACTCCCCGAACATCCCCTTCCGGATCATGTTCAGCACCAGCAGCGCATTGCGAAAATAACAAACGTTCTCCAGAATCATGCACGGCATGCCCGTCTCTTCGGAAGCATTCACCATGTCCCAGCACTGCTCCACCGTGACCGCCGCCGGCACCTCCGTCGCCGCATACTTCCCCGCCCGCATCGTTGCCACCGACATCGGCGCATGCAATTCCCACGGACCCGCATTGATCACTGCATCCAGATCCTCGCGCGCCACCAGCCGCTTCCAATCCTCCACCCCGCGCCCGTAGGCCTCCGGCCGCGCCTGCCCGGCCGCCTCCACCGTGCTCACCGCCCGCGCCAGAGCGGTCTCATTAATATCGCAAACCGCCGGCACCACCACATTGGCGAACTGCAGCGTGCTCCGCAGCAGGCTCGTCCCCCGTGACCCCGTGCCAATGAAACCCACCCGCAGCGGCCGTGTCATCGGCGCCTGTGTTTGCGCGGCGGCAGGGCCAAGCGCGGCGGCAGCGAGAAACTCCCGGCGGTTCCAACGAGGCATGAAGGCGTATCTCCTTAGGCACTATTCTAGTGCCACAATAAGAAAGATATGGATCTCACCGGAAAGAAGATCGTCATCTACTGCGAGAACATGTATCAGGAGATGGAACTCTGGGTTCCCTTTTATCGCCTCCAGGAAGCGGGAGCACAGGTGGTCCTGGCCGGCTCCAAGGCCAACCAGACCTACTCGAGCAAACTCGGATACCCCGCCACCACCACCCTGTCCTACGACGACCTCCAGCCCAACGATTTCGACGGCGTCATCATCCCCGGCGGCTTCGCCCCTGACCACATGCGCCGCTACCCCAAAGCCAATCTCTTCGTGAAACAGATGGACGAACAAGGCAAACTCGTCGCCGCCATCTGCCACGGCCCCTGGGTTCTCTGCTCCGCCCACGGCATGCTGAAAGGCCGCCGCGCTACCAGCTTCTTCGCCATCAAGGACGATGTCGTCAACGCCGGCGCCCTCTGGGAAGACGCCGAAGTCGTCGTCGACAAAAACCTCGTCACCTCCCGCATGCCCGGCGATATCCCCGCCTTCAACAAAGCTTGCCTCGAAGTGCTGGCGCTCGCGCCCGTCGCGGCATGACCAACGGCGCAGCCATCTCCGTTCGCGGACTCACCAAATCCTACGGCGCCGTCGAAGCCGTCCGAGGCATCGACTTCGAAGTCCACCCCGGCGAAGTCTTCGGCTTGCTCGGCCCCAACGGCGCCGGTAAAACCACCACCGTCGAAATCCTCGAAGGCCTCCGCACGCGCACCTCCGGCGAGGTCCGCGTCCTCGGCTTCGATCCCGCCAGCCAGTCCATGCAGATCAAGGACCGTATCGGCGTCTCCCTCCAGGCCACCAACCTCCCCGAAAAAATCACCGTCCTCGAAGCCATCGAACTCTTCGCCGCCTTCTACTCCCGCAACTCCGATCCCCACCAACTCCTCAAGCGCCTCCAACTCTGGGAAAAACGCCACGCCTTCTACTCCACCCTCTCCGGAGGCCAGAAACAGCGCCTCGCCCTCGCCCTCGCCATGGTCAACGATCCCGCGCTCGTCTTCCTCGATGAACCCACCACCGGACTCGACCCGCAGGTCCGCCTCGAAATCCACCACCTCATCCTCGAACTGCGCAAAGCCAATTGCACCATCCTTCTCACCACCCACTACATCGAAGAAGCCGAGCGCCTCTGCGACCGCGTCGCCATCATCGACGCCGGCAAGATCATCGAAATGGGCACGCCTCGCGAAATCCAGCAGCGCACCCTCGGCAGTTCCATCATTGAACTCCAGACCGCGCAACCCCTTCCCGAATCGCCCCCCGAATTCGGCGGCGCCGAAAAGCTGCACTTCTCCGAAGACCGCCGCTCCATGACCGCCCATTCCGCCAAACCCGCCCGCACCCTCGTCGACATCGTCAAATGGATCGACCAGGCAGGCGTCGAACTCCTTGACATCCACCTCAAGAGGCCCACCCTCGAAGACGTATTCATCGAACTCACCGGAAAGAGCCTTCGCGAATAGCCCATGCGAACCTACATTGCCTACACCGTGACCACCTTCAAGCTCGTCATGCGCGATCGCGTGGTGCTCTTCTTCAACTACTTCCTCCCCCTGATGTTCTTCATCGTCTTCGCCCAAACCTTCCGCGCCGACAAAGGCGGAGCCATCAGCCAGGTCATCACCATGGTCCTCATCCTCGGCGTCCTCGGCTCCGGCTTCTTTGGAGCCGGCCTGCGCGCCGTACAGGAACGCGAACTGAACATCCTCCGCCGCTTCAAAGTCGCCCCCATCACCCCGCTCCCCATCCTCATCGCCAGCCTCGTCACTGGATTAATCAGTTATCTCCCATCATTATTCATCATCCTCGCAATCGCCAGACTGTATTACGGAATGCCCTGGCCCGAAAACTGGCTCTCGCTCACACTCCTGCTCTCCGTCGGATTGCTCTCCTTCCGCTCCATGGGCCTCATCATCGCCGCCGTGGTCAATACCATGCAGGAAAGCCAGATCATCATCCAGCTACTCTACCTTCCCATGCTCTTCTTGAGCGGAGCCACCTTTCCCGTCAGCGTGCTGCCTTCCTGGCTGCAAACCATCGCCCAATTCCTCCCCGCCTCCTATCTCTACACCGGCCTCCAAGGCATACTTGTCCAGCGCGAAAGCGCCTGGGCCAACCGCAGCGCCCTCGCCGCCATGACGGCCACTCTCCTGGTGGCCACCTTTCTCGGCGTGAAACTCTTCCGCTGGGAAAAGGACGAAACCATGCCCCCCAAGGCGAAACTTTGGCTGCTGGTGGTCTTCCTCCCCTTCCTCGCTCTCGGAACCTGGCAAGCCTACAGCAAGGAAAACGTCGCCAAAGCCAAGATTCTCTACCGCGAAATGCGCCGCGGCCGCGCCCTGCTCATCCGCGGCCCCCGCATCCTCACCGGCGATGGAAAAGTAATCCCCTCCGGCGCAGTCCTCATCCGCAACGGAAAAATCGTCAAAGTCTTCGACACCGTCCCCCCGGAAGACGCCGAAAAAGCCGAAACCGTGGAAGCCATCGGGAAGACCCTCCTCCCCGGACTCAACGACGCCCACGTCCACTTGCTCGCCGCCGGCGGCGTCCTGGAGTCCTACGCCGGCTTCAAGCCCGACCAAGCCATCGCCCGCGCCCTCGCCGCTTATCTCTACTCCGGGGTCACCGCCGTGCGCAGCATGGGCGACGCCGGTTCCATGATCAACGATGCCCAGCGCCTCATCGACAGCGGCGACAAGCAAGGCGCCGAAGTCTTCCATTCCGGAAAGATGTTCACCGCTCCCGGCGGCCACGGCACGGAATATTTCAAAAAACTTCCCGAAAACGTAAGAAAACTCGCCGAATCCGAAACATTATTCCTGCCCAAAACCCCGGAAGAAGCACGCCTCCAGGTGGATCAGGCCAAAGCCGCCGGAGCCCGTTCCGTGAAAATCATACTCGAAAGCGGCAGCGCCGGAAATCTCTTCAATCGCCTCGACACCAACATCGCCAAAGCCATCGCCGATCAAGCCCGTAAACATTCCCTCGCCGTCGCCGTCCACACCGGCGACGCCCGCGACGTCGCCGACGCCATCGCCTTCGGTGCATCCAGCATCGAGCACGGCTCCGTCCGCGAACCTATCCCCGACTCCCTATTCGCCGCCATGGCCAAACAAGGCATCGCCTACGACCCCACCCTCACCGTCATCGAAGCCCTCTCCGACCTCAAGCTCGGCCGCACCACACTCCTCGACCGCACCCTCGTCCAACAGGTCGCCCCCGAAGGTCTCATCAAGGCCACCAAAGCCGCATTGTCCAAAATCACCCCCGCAACCGAGCCTCCCAACGCCCTGGCCATCGCCGAAGACAACCTCCGCCGCGCCTTCAAATCCGGCGTCACGCTCGTCACCGGCTCCGACGCCGGCAACATGCTCGTCATCCACGGACCCACCGTCCACCGCGAAATGCAGCTCTGGGTCAAAGCCGGTATCCCCGCCGAAACCGCCATCCGAGCCGCCACGCAGAACACCGCCACCCTCCTCGGCATCGGCCATCGCGCCGGACGCATCCAGCCCGGCTACGACGCCACCATGCTCCTCATCGATGGCAACCCCCTCGAGGAAATCGCTGCCACCGAACGCATCTCCGGCGGCGGTGTCTTCTTCAAAGGCGAACGCATCGACCGCGCTGCATTATTTGAAAAGGAATAACTACTCTGCCAGCATCTGTAAATAGAGCCACCGGCGCATGATCGTAGCCAAATCCCGGAAACTCAGATTCCCCTCGTCCACACCCAACTCCGCGGCCATTCGATCCAGGTCCTTGCGAAACCATCGAAACTTGGCCGCCAAATGCACGGGACCGTCCAGCAGATCCGGCGTGAAGCTCTGCAACCAATTCCGCACGACCGCGATCGCCGTCTCACAGTCCCCCCCGGTGCGCCTCAATGTCCTGCCCGGAAATATCGGAAAGGAACCGTTGATAGCGGTACGGTTCTATGTCCAAGACCAGCGTCCGCTTGCCCCGCTGAGCCTTCCCCCCAAAAAACTTACACCCCAGAAACAGGCCCAGTTCAAAGGGCATATTGAACCGTGGTAATCCCGTTGCCCCACTGCTCTCCGTCCGCGAAATGTCGTGAATCCCCAACGCGCACCCGGCTATGATCCGGCTGATCTTGCCAATCCGCGTATCGCCCGAATCGATCTCCTCCAGCGCACACCGTGGCGTAAAACCACAAGCCGAAACAGTAAAACAAATCGCTTCGAAAAGCGGCTTGTATTCAGCATCAAAAGGGCAATTGATGAATACGTCGCGGTTAAGGGGCGGATTCCTGGGCTGCAAGTGCTTTCCGGGCTGCGACCGCCTTCTGCACCGCCCGGTCTATCTCTTTGACGGCAAACCGGCTCTTGTAAGGCAGCCGCGGACTCAGACGGATCAGGCTAAAGTCCTCCGCTGGCCGTTTTTCCTTCGCCGGTTTCGCTGAAGTGGCGGGCATAGGCAAATCCTCCTCTAATATACCACTCACCTTTTCCCCTCACCACCATCCCTCACCACCATCCCTCACCATCATCCCTCACCCAACTTATCGTCCATCCCTTCCCCCCTCTTCACCCCCACTAACCAAAATTCTCGCGCCCGCCCCACACCCGCTATAATCCACCCAATGAAGACCCTACTCCTCGCCCTTTTGCTGATTGCCTCCGCCCTCGCCCAAAACCCTCGCGCCCGCGCCCTCGGTATTCCTTTCGACGGAACCACCGGCCCCTACAACGCCATCACCGATGTCTCCGGAGTCGCCGTCGGCCACACCACCCTCATCCAGGGCGAAGGCAAGCTCACGCCCGGCCTCGGCCCCATCCGTACCGGAGTCACGGCCATCCTTCCCCGCCCCCTCGGCAACTGGGATTTCACCATGGCCGCCACCTTCAACCAGAACGGCAACGGCGACATGACCGGCATCAACTGGATCGAGGAATCGGGCTTCCTCGAAGGCCCCATCCTCCTCACCGGCACGCACAGCGTCGGCGTCGTCCGCGATGCCGCCATCCACTGGCAAATCGCCCGCGGCCGCCAGTTCATCTTCACCTACCCCATCGTCGCCGAAACATTCGACTCCATGAATGATTCCACCGGCCAGCACGTCAAACCCGAGCACGCCTGGGCCGCCCTTGACGCCGCCAAACCCGGACCCGTCGCCGAAGGCCCCGTCGGCGGCGGCACCGGGATGGTCTGCAACGGCTTCAAAGGAGGCATCGGCACCGCCTCGCGCCTCGTCACCGTTGCCGGCAAACAGTACACCCTCGGCATCCTCGTCCAATGCAACTACGGCGGCGATCTCAGTATTCTCGGCGTCCCCGTCGGCCGCGAGATCACCGATCTCCGCGCCTGCACCACCCTCCCCCAAACCCGCTGGTGGATGGACCGCCGTTTCTCGCCCTGCGCCGCCAACACCGCCCGCCGCGACCCCGCCGCCGAGGCCTCCGAAATGGGCCGCGGCTCCATTATCGTCGTCGTTGCCACCGATGCCCCGCTGCTCGCCCATCAACTCAAGCGCATCGCCCGCCGCGTGGGCATGGGCCTCGGCAAAGTCGGCAGTTGGGCCGGCAACGGTTCCGGAGACCTCTTCCTCGCCTTCTCCACAGCCAACCCCGGAGCCTCCCAAGCCAAAGATATCGCCAAACTCGAAATGCTCCCCAACAACACCCTCGACCCGCTCTTCCGCGCCACCATCCAAGCCACGGAAGAAGCCATCGTCAACGCCATGCTCGCCGCCCCCGCGCAAATGACCGGCGTCGACGGCCTCCGCGTCTACGGACTCCCCGGCCCCCGCGTTGTCGAAATCATGAAGAAATACGGCCGCATCCGCTAAAACACCCGCGGGCGATCCGTGGTTCCAATCGCAGCCAACACCTTAATGCCCCACCGCCTCCCGAGCCGCCAGCATCTCCACCAGATTCCCCTCCTGATCGAACTCAATCTCCCGCGCATCCCCCACCACCTCTAAGATCGGATTCTTCCGAATCTCCTCCATCAGATTCTCGCTCAGCAGCAATGGCGACAATTCCAACGTATTCCGCACCCACCCGATCGTCACATCCTTCGAATCGAACTTCCCCACCGTCGGCACGATCTTCTCCAGGCATTCCCGGTCCGAAGGAAAGTGAATCGGCAACCGGATCGCCGCCGGAGTCGACGCCGTCAGCGAATTAATCCGCGTCGGCACCCAGTCGATCTTCTTCACCAACCGGTCCGTCGTCACATCGGCCATCCCAATCCCCACCGCGTTGTTATACGTGAGCGAGCTCAAATCCCGCACAAACACGCGGTCGATCCGCGGCGTGTCCGGCCACGGATTATACTGCCCGTGCACGCCGCGATTCACCACCTTCGTATCCATCCCCGCCCCGCTGATATTCTTCCCGATTTCATCCAAAATCAAAATATCCAACTGCGGCACCGGAATTTTCCCCATCCACGATTTCACCAGCGCCAGCAACTCCTCTTCCTTTGCTTCCATCTCTTCCACGAACACCGGAGTCAACTGCGCCGTATTATGATAGGCGTCCTCGAGAATCGCCAGCCCGCCCAGCACCTTGCCCGAGGCCAGCACCTGCCGCCCCACGCCGCGAATCACCGTCTCCAGCCCCAGCTTATAGGCATAGGTGTGATAGCGCTGCGCCCCGGCGAACTTGCCCAGCCCGATCGCCATCATCTTGAACAACCCGCTCTCGATCTTCCCCGCGAAATCCGTGTGCCACTTCACGCGCCCGATCAGCATCACGCCGTCGCTGTCGTACGCCGTCTTGTCCATCCACGCCTCAATACCCTCCGGCGATTTCCCCAGCGGCACCACGTCCAACTGGCTGATCACCGGGCAACCCATCGTCGCTTCGTGAATCCCGTAATGCGCCAGCACATCGGCTTGTCCCTCGGCCGTCGCCGCGCCGTGGCTCCCCATCGCCGGGAAAATATGCGGGTGCAATCCCTGCGATTTGAAATAATCCACCACCGCCCGCACAATGGTCGCGATATTGGAAATGCCGCGGCTCCCCACCCCGATGGCCACACGGCCGCCCGGCTTCACGCGCGAGGCAAACGAAGCCTGCGTCAACTGCTTCTTCACTTCACCCGGGATATCCTGAATCCGGCGGTCTGGAAAGTTCTGCTGTACCAGCAAGAGGCGCGACAAGTCCATAGCGCCAAGTATAACAACCCGCGCGCCGCGGGGAACTGAAGTACAATGAAGAACCGCCAACGGCAATACGAGGCGAGACTGCGGCGGGAGGATCCAGATGACGACAGCATCGTTACATGCCGATGGAACGGCGGGCCCCGGCCGCGGCGCGCTCGTTCTGATCGTTTCCGCCGTCGTCATTGGGCTGATGTTTATCGCCGTTGCGGCGCTCCCCTATTTCGCGCCCTCCGGAGAGAGCTTGGCTCGTTATGCGCCAAACGGCTGGGTGCTTCTGGTACATGTCGCCACCGGGATCGCCGCCCTGCTCATCGGTCCCTATCAGCTCTGGATCGGTCTGGCCCGCAAGCGGCTGCCTCGACACCGTTTGCTCGGCAAGATCTACATGGGGGCGATTGCCGCCAGTTCGGCCGCCGCATACTACCTGGCGCTCCACACGAAGGGTGGCTGGGTCTTCGGCGCCGGACTCTGCGGACTCGCCACCGCGTGGTTGCTCACCACTGGCTTGGCGTACGCTGCCATTCGGCGGCGACTCATCGAGCAGCATCGGGAATGGATGATCCGCAGCTACGTCGTCACGTTCGGGTTCGTGTTCTTCCGGATTTTCTTCGGTGCGCTGGAGGCGGCGGAGGTCGGCACAATCCCAGAGCGCCTCGGCGCCTCAGCCTGGTTCTGTTGGTCGTTGCCGCTGGTGGTAGCCGAGGCATTCCTCCAAGGACGCAAAATCTTCCACCCGCCGCCGTCACGAGTTCGTTGAAGCCGGCAGGCCGCCAGCGCCTCTACACCGGAAAGCCGCGGTCCCGCATCCCCAATTCCTCTGCAACCCGCAGCCCCCTGAGCTATGCTGAAGCCATGAATTGTTGGGGGTCCATTCCATGTCCAGAATTCGTGCGTTTTTCCTTTTCATATTCCCCGCATTCCTAGCGGCCCAATCTCCGGAAGCGACCATCAGCGGTGTCGTCTCCGACGCGCAAGGCGCTGTCATTCCCAACGTCGAAGTCGTTGCCATCAGCGTGGAGCGCGGCGTGCGCACCACCACCCAGACCAACGCCTCCGGTTTTTATTCCCTCCGTTCGCTGCCCATCGGCCGCTACAATGTCTCGGCCTCCATCAACGGCTTCCGCCGCGCACAACGCGACGGCATCGTGCTCACGACGGGGCAATCCCTCGAGTTGCCCTTCACCCTCGAGGTCGGCAACGTCACCGAATCGGTAACGGTGACCGGCCGGTCGGACCTGCTCGAAACGCGATCCTCCGACGCCAGCCAGTTGATCGAATCGCAAACCATCGAGGACATGCCCCTCGGCGACCGCCGCGCCATGAACCTTGTCGAAATCACCGGCGGCGCCGTCTTCGTCGATTACGAAAGCGGCGGAAAACCGAACTTCAGCCTCGCCGGCGGACGCACCCAAAGCCAGACCATGTTCATCGATGGCGGCACGGGCCAGAACATGCGTGTCGGCATCGGCCAGATCGACACCGACCCGCCCGTCGAATCGCTCCAGGAAGTAAAGATTCTCTCCAACGGCTTCTCGGCCGAATACGGCGGATCGGCCAGCGGTGTCGTCATCGCCAACACCAAATCCGGCACCAACCAGATCAAGGGCAGCCTCTTCGAGTACCTGCGCAATCAGCGGCTCGACGCCCCCAATTATTTCTCGCCCATCGTCGATGGCCGGCGGTCCAAGCCGGCCCTGCGCTACAACGTCTTCGGCGCCACCGCCGGCGGTCCGCTGCGCCGCGACCGCACCTTCTTCTTCGTAAGCTACGAAGGCTCGCGCCGCCGCGATGGCTCGATCCGCACGCTCACCGTACCCACCGAACGGCAAAAGTCCGGCGATTTCTCCCAAACGTTCAATGGAAGAAATGTTTTGGTGGCCATGTACGACCCGGCCACCGGACGCACCGAGGCAACCGCCGTCGTCCGCGATCCGTTTCCCGGCAACATCGTCCCGCGTGCCCGCATGGATCCGGTTGCCGTGAAGCTGCTCCCCTTCTACCCCGTGGCCAATCGCCCACCCGACGATCTCGCCGGAGCCAACAATTTCCGCGCCAACGATGTCACTTCGCTCACTCGCGACAACTACATCGTCAAGATCGATCACAGCATCGACAGCTACAACAAGGTCACGGCGCGCTATCTCTATAACAGCGACAACACGCACGGTGTCAGCGTCTTTCCCAATCGCGTCGCCGACCCCACCAACGACGCCGACCGCCATCAACAATTCTGGTACGGCACATGGACGCGGATCTTCTCTCCCGCCCTGCTGCACGAGTTGCGCTACACCTTCGGCGACCGCATCAATTACGCCTACGCCCGCGGCCTCGGCGGCGATTGGCCGACGCAACTCGGACTCAGCGGCCTGCCCAACGACGCATTCCCGCGCTTTGCGGCCGCCGGCTTCGCCGCCCTCGGATCCGCCAGCCAGGAGCGCCGCCAGTTCCCCATCCGCCAGCATCAGGTCGTCAGCAATACGTCCTGGATTCGCAATCGCCACACCTTCAAGTTCGGCGGCGAACTGCGGCCCTCGCTCAACCGCGAGATCTTCCGCCCCTCGATTTCCGGCGACTTCACCTTCAGCCGCGGCTATTCGGGGCTGCCCGGCAATGCCAACACCGGCAGCGGCCTCGTCACCATGCTGCTCGGCGTGCCCACCAACCTTACCCAGCGTGAGACGCCCGTCGTGCAGCGCAGCAGTTGGTACATGGCCGGCTTCTTGCAGGACGACTGGAACGTACGCCCGGGTCTGACCCTCAACATCGGACTGCGCTGGGAAACCGACACGCCGCTCAAGGACTCCAACCTGCGCATGAACGGCTTCGATACCACTGCCATCAATCCGGTCTCGGGCACGCCCGGCGTGGTGAAGTTCCTCGGTGTCGACGGCTATCGCACCACGCCCTTTGACGCCGATTGGAACAATTTCGGCCCGCGGTTCGGCTTCGCCTGGAAGCCGCTGCGGAGTTCGCGCACCGTGCTCCGCGGCGGCTTCGGCATCTTCTATGCGCATCCCTTCGACCGCGCCGAAGCCAACACGGCCACGCTCGGCTTTGAGCGCTCCTCGACACTCGTGCTGCTCGACAACACCATCGGCATTCCGTACACCATGGGCGGCGGAATTCCCTTGCGCCCGCTGCAAGAGCCTGTCCTCAGCGACGCCTTCGGAGCCGTCCCCGTGACGCAAGCCCCGAATCAGGCGGTCACTTTCTTTGAGACCAACCGCCGCATCGGCTACTCGCAGCAATTCAATATGCGCGTGCAGCATGAGCTTGCCGGGTCGATCCTCATCGAAGCGGGCTATCTGGGCAATCTCTCGCGCAAGCTTGGCGGCGACAATCTTTCCATCAATCAGATCCCGCCGTGGATCCTCGGACCGGGCCGCACAGGCCGCCAATACAGGCCGTTTCCGCAGTTCAGCAACGTGTCGATTCTCGCCCCGAGCCTCGGCGTCTCCAGCTATCATGCCGGCACGCTGAAGGTGGAGAAGCGCTTCTCGCACGGGCTCAACATGCTCTCCACCTACACATGGGCGAAGTTCCTCGATAACACCGGCGGCGGCGGGGCCACGCTTGGCGACGAAGGCGCGGCCTACTCGGATTTCTACAACCGGCGCATGGATTGGGGCCCATCGGAGAACGACATCCGCCACCGGCTGACGTTCAGTTCCGTCTACCAACTGCCGTTCGGTGCGCGCCGCCGTTACTGGCGGCAACATCCGCTGCGCTACGTGGCCGGAGGATGGTCCGTTGGCACGGTGCTCACCATGCAGACCGGAGCGCCCGTCACCGTGCAGACGCAGACCAACTCAACCAACGCCAACTCGGCCGGAGCACAACGCGCCGACGTGCTGCGCGATCCGAACCTGCCGCCCAGCGAACGCACCGTAGAGCGCTGGTTCGACACGCTGGCCTTCGCGCAGCCCGCGCAGTTCACCTTCGGCAATCAGGGCATCGGCCTCGTGCGCGCCGACGGCCGGATCGGCTGGAACACATCTCTGATTCGCAGCTTCCGCCTCGCCGAACGCAAGCAGATGCAGTTCCGGGGCGAATTCTTCAACCTGCCGAATCACCCCAACTTCAACAACCCCGGCCATCAATTCCAGGGCGCGGGATTCGGCATCGTCAACGCTGCCCGCCCGGGGCGGCAAGTGCAGTGCGGGCTGCGGCTGACGTACTGACTCTCTTGCGCCAGGCAGCATAGCGGCGCAGCGCCAGCGCGATACCGGTATAGACCAGCATCACTCCGGCGAAGGAAGCCAGTCCGGCGAGCGTCTGTCCGGCGATACCGCCCGCCTCGCCCGTGTGGAGCCATCGCAACCAGGTGCGCGCACGGCGGCCCGCTTCCTGATCGGCATACTCCTCGCGCCGCAGCAACTCGCCGCTCGCGCTATCGAAAGTCAGCGTGGTGCGCAGATCGGGCCGCGCGCCGTTTCCCTTGTCCACCGTGATCTGCCACGGCGCGCGTTGCGAAGGCGGTAGCCGGAAGCTGAGGCTCTGCCAGCCCGTATGGGCATCCTCCACCCGTGCCCATACGCGGTCGAGCCCGGCCAGCGACAGGCTCGCGGAAGCAGCAGCGGGCGCGCCCACCGGACCGCGCTTCTTCGCCCCGCCGCGCGGCGGTTTGTCGCCGGCCAGCCGGTACACCAGATCGTTGGCCCACGAATACGACATCACCGCGCCGGAGGCCACCACCACGACCAGCGGCAGCGCCATCCAGATGCCGAACACGTTATGCCAGTTGAATTCGCGTGCCTTCGCCGGCAGCCCTCCGCGAAAAAACAAGATGGCGCGAAAATGTTTCCATGTGTAGCCGCGCGGCAGCCACAGGTACATGCCGCTCAGCACCAGAAACAGGAATGCCAGATTGCAGGCGCCGGTGATGGCACGCGCGGTGTCGCGGCCTTTCCCGTTCTGCCCCAGCCAGCGGTGCCAGTCCGTCATGAGGCGGAAGAAGCGGCGGGCGCCCGCCGCGCCCGTGCCCGCTTCCTCGCCGGTGTACGGATTGACGTAAACAGTGCCGCCGCGGCTCATCTGAAATTCGAGCGGAGCATCGGCTCCGGCGCGCTTGACGATGGCCGACGGCAGCGCGCCATGGCGCTGCCGGTACTTCTCGATCAGCGCTTCGAGCGAATAGGGAACGACTCCCGCGTCGGCCACGATGCGCGGCGCTCCCGCGGCCAGTATCTGCCGCTCATAGGTGAGCGCTACACCCGTCGCCGACATGATGAGCACGACGATGCCGGCCGCGCAGCCGGCAATCAGATGGAGCCAGAAAAGCACCTTTCGCATCGTTGTTATACCTCCGCCCAGCGCCGCAGCAGGTTGTGATAGACGCCGGTCAGTTGCACCAGCGCCGGATGATCCGGCACGTCCATCGTCATGCGCTGCACGCCTATATCGAAATCGAACAACAGCGTTCGCGCGAAGTCCTCGCGCACCATGCTCTGTATCCAGAAGAAGGAACAGATGCGCGCCCCGCGCGTCACCGGCCGCACATGATGCAGGCTTGTGCCCGGATAGAGCACCATGTGCCCCGGCGGCAGCTTCACGTTGTGCACGCCGTAGGTGTCTTCGACGACAAGTTCCCCACCGTCGTACTCTTCCGGCGCACTGAAGAACAGCGTCGCCGAAAGATCCGTCCGCACGCGGTGCGGCGTCCCTTTCACTTGCCGGATGGCGTTGTCCACATGCGTGCCGAAGCTCTGCCCGCCTTCGTAGCGATTGAACAAAGGGGGGAATACCTTGTGCGGCAGCGCCGCGGAGAGAAACGTAGCGTTCCTCTCGAGCGCGTTGAGGATCAGCGTCCCCATCTCCTGCGCAGCCGGGTCGGCCTCATCGAGTTGCTGGTTGTTCTTGGCCTTGGCCGATTGATAGCCCGCGGTCACCTTGCCGTCGATCCAGTTGGCGGCATCGAGCAACTGGCGGCAGTGTGCGGCTTCCTCGGCCGTGAGAACATCCGGTATGTGTAGCAGCATGGCGTCTCCTTTAGAACCGGAAGCCCATGGCGACGCTCGCGCTGCGCGCCGCCCCCGGGATCAGATGGCCGCCCCCAAGCCGGTCGAAATAGAAAGCGTTGTTCAGGTTGTAGAGGTTGAACCGCAGGTCCATCTTGCTCGATACAGGGAGCGAGGCGAGTGCGTCCAGCGTCCAGTAGCTGGGCACCGAACGAGTATTGGTGTTGTTGCCGAAACGCTTGTCCACAAACCGCGGGCCGATGCCGAGGCTGATCCGCTTCAAGGAATAGCTGGCCCACACGCTGAAGGAGTTCTTCGGGGTGTTCTGGAAGTAGCGGCCCACTTCGAGCGGGTTGTTCGATTTGACGATCTTGCCGTCGATGTAGGTATAAGCGGCAAACAAGCGCAGCTTGCTGGTGATGCTGCCTGTTGCCGAGAGTTCGGCTCCGTTGGCACGCTGCGTGCCGGCGAGCACCTGCGGCGGATCGTCGGGCAGGACGCCCGGAGTGCGGGCATTCTGCTTGTCAATGCGGAACAATGCGCCGGAAAGCAGCAGCCTGCCCTGGGCCACTTCCCACTTCGTACCCCCTTCGACCGTGTAGGTTTTCTCGGGTTCGATGGAGGTATTGGCCGGCTGGTAGTTCAACCCTTCGAGCGACGGATTCAACGAGTTGCCGTAGGACACATAGAAGCTGCCGCTTTGCGTGGGCTTATAGACGAGGGCTCCGCGCAGGCTGTTCATGGTATCGGTGCGCGCGAGCGGCAGCAGCGTGGTGGCGACGCCATTCACCGCGAAGCGTTCGAAGCGCAGCCCTCCGGAAACTTCCCAGTGGCGGCCGAGTTTGACGGTGTCAAAGAGGTAGCCGGCCTGCGAATTGCCGGTCACGTCGCCGATAGCCGCCGTGCGCGTGATGGTCCCGCTGAAGGGCTGGTTGGGATCGGGCGAGAACAGCGTTGTAGTGGGCGATCCGGTTACGGTACGGCCCGCGCGCACGTTGGTCTCGCGGGTGAGGTTCATGCCCGCCACCAGAGAGTGCTCGATGCGGCCGGTCTGGAAGCGCGCCCGGAAGTCGGCCTGATCGTCGAAGATCTTGTCGTTGGTAATCCACGATGGACCGTTGCGATTGATGACGAGCGAATCGGGGCTGGCAAAGCGCGGAGCGGCGGTGATCGAGTCGCGGGTCGACTTGCCGAAGCGGAACTGATTGCGGAACTGCACGGAGTCGCTGAAGTCGTGCTCGAACTTGAAGGTCGCGGTATGCGAACCCATCTTTTCGATGTCGCGGGAACGGAGCCCGTAGAAGGTATCGCGGGGTACGGGAGCGGGCTGGTCGCGGTATTCGCGCAGAACGTTGTGCGTCGCGGGCACCCAAGGGATGCCGTAGTCAGGCAGGTTGTCCTGCTGGAGGGTGAAGTAGCTGAAGGTGAGCCGCGTAGGTCTTCCCAACCCAAGGGCGAGCGAAGGCGCAAGACCCCAGCGGTCGCTGTAGACTTCGTTGCGTCCGGCCACACCCGAGTGATGCGAGAGCATGTTGAGCCGGAGCGCCGTGCGTTCGCCCAAGCCGATGCGCTGTAGGGGCAGGTTGAGGTCGCCGGCGAAGCGCCGCGTGCTGTCGGTGCCAAGTTGCACGGTACCTCCGAAGGCTCTGTTCAGGGAAGGCGCCTTGCTGACGAGGTTGATGTTGCCGCCAGTGGAGCCGCGGCCGTTGAAGGCCGAGGACGGTCCCTTGGTAACTTCCACCTGCTCCATGTTGAAGGGGTCGCGCGATTGCGGACCGAGGTCGCGGACGCCATCGATGAAGATGTCATTGCGGGCGCTGAAGCCGCGCATGGTGAGGTTGTCGCCAGCGGGCACGCCGCCCTCGCCGGCGGCCACGGTCAGGCCGGGTACATTGCGCAGGACGTCGCGCAGGGTTGTGGCGCCTTGTTCCTCGATGACCTGTTTGGGAATGACCATGATGGTCTGGGGCGTGTTGCGCAGCGGCTCGGTGTACTTCGGCGAGGAGAGGGGCGTGAGCTTATCGTTGACCTCGACGACCGTGTGCGGTCCCGAGATGCCCTTTTTTTGCAATTCGCTTGCAGTCTGATGGGCATCGTTCCGCTCCGGCTGTTGGGCCGCAAGCGAGGCCGCCAGGGTGCCCGCGGCGAGCCATTTGGCGGCGTCGCGCGCCCACCCCCTTTTCGCCGGCACAACCGGCGTCTTGAGGCGTTTCTTTCTTTTCCAGTTGTATCGAGGCATAGCCACCATACGCATTACTCCTTAGCTTGAAAAAAGGGGTGGCGCCGCCTTAGAATCTGAGGAGATCGCCGACCCAGCGTTGTCGATCCACGGTTCCGGGCGCGGACCTCGGCCAAGAGTATACGCGCCCGGACTGAATCAGTCCGATATAGATGGAAGATTACCTTACATGCAACTGGATGTCAACAGGAAAATCTAGGCGAGGATCTTCTCGAGCACCTTGCCCTTGATATCCGTGAGACGGAAATCGCGGCCCTGGAAGCGGAAGGTGAGCTTGAGGTGATCGATGCCGAGCAGGTGCAGCATCGTTGCATGCAGGTCATGCACCTCGATCTTGTCCTCGACGGGAGAAAAGCCGAGTTCGTCGCTGGCGCCGTAGGTGAAGCCGGGTTTCAATCCGCCGCCGGCCATGAACATCGAATACGAGTCGATGTGGTGGTTGCGGCCGATTTTGCCCTTTTCGCGGACTTCCCCCATGGGAGTGCGGCCGAACTCGCCGCCCCAGACGACGAGGGTCTTGTCGAGGAGTCCGCGTTGCTTGAGGTCGGCGATGAGGGCGGCGGTAGGCTTGTCCACCTCTTCGCAGACCTTATCGAGGGGTTTGGTGATGTCGTCGTGATGATCCCAATCGGCGTGATAGAGCTGCACGAAGCGCACGCCGCGTTCGACGAGGCGGCGGGCGAGCAGGCAGTTGTTGGCATAGGAGCCTTCGCCGGGCTTGGCGCCGTAGGCATCGAGAGTGGCCTGCGACTCCTTGGAGAAGTCGATCAACTCGGGCCCGCTGGTTTGCATGCGGTAGGCCATCTCATAGGAGCTGATGCGGGTCTGGATTTCGTCGTCGCCGGTGGCGTCGAGGCGGAGGCGGTTCAAGTCCTGAATGGCGTCGAGAGTCTGGCGCTGATCGTCGGCGCCGATGGACTGGGGATTGGAGAGATCGAGGATGGGGTCGCCGATGTTGCGGAAGGGAATGCCCTGATAGGCGGTGGGAAGAAAGCCGCTGCCCCAGAGCAAGGCTCCGCCGCGGGGGCCGCGGCCGCCGGATTGCAGCACGACGAAGCCGGGCAGATCCTTCGACTCGCTACCGATGCCGTAGGTGATCCAGGCGCCCATGCTGGGGCGTCCGGGGCGCACCGAGCCGGTGTTGCAGAAGAGCTTGGCCGGGCCGTGATTGAAGTTCTCGGTGGAGATGCTGTGGATCATGGTGAGGTCATCGACCACACCGGCGATGTGCGGGAACAGCTCAGACATCCACATGCCGCTCTTGCCGTGCTGGGCGAACTTGCGGCGCGTGCCGAGCAGCTTCGGCTTCTCCTTGGAGAAGGTGTCCATGAAGGCGAAGCGCTTGCCGGCAAGCAGGCTGTCGGGCGCGGGCTTGCCGTCCCACTTGCTGAGTTCGGGCTTGTATTCGAACAGTTCGAGGTGGCTGGGAGCGCCGCACATGTGGCAATAGATGACATGCTCGACTTTGGCGGGGTGGTGGCGCGCGGCAAGCAGCGAGCCTTCCATCAATGAGGCGAGTGCCACTTTGCCGAGTCCGATTCCGCAATCGCGGAACAGTTGGCGCCGGGTTTTTTGCAATAAGCGTTGGTCTTGCATGGCTACTCCCTGGTCATGAATTCGTCGAGGTTCAAGAGCACGCGCGAGACGGCGGTCCAGGCGGCTTTTTCATCTTTCTTGGCGTCACGCTGGGCGCTGAGCAGTTTGAGCAATCGCGACTCCTCGCCGCCGGCGGGCTGGCGGTTGAGAGCGTAGAGGAAGCCCTGCTTGAGGCGGGCGGCGTCGGTGGGCGCTTGCTCCTGGAGGAGCCGGCCGGCGAGAGCCTGGGCGAACTCGAAGTACGCTTCGTCGTTGAGCAATGTGAGCGCCTGGAGCGGCGAGTTGGAACGGATGCGGCGCGTACAGGTGACGGTGGCGTCTGGGGCATCGAAGAGAATCAAGCCGGGATGCGGGGCCGAGCGCTGGAACCAGGTGTAGATGCCGCGGCGGAAGCGGTCCGCACCGGTGCTGGTCTTCCATTCGCGCTTGACCTGCGTGACGGAGTTGGCTCCGGGAGGCAGCGGCGGGAAGACGCTGGGTCCGCCGATCTTTTCGCTGAGCAAGCCGCTGGCGACGAGGGCCGCATCGCGGACGAGTTCGGCATCGAGCCTCAGGCGCGATTGGCGGGCGAGGAGGCGGTTGTCGGGGTCGGCCTTTTTCACTTCGGGGCGGACATCGGACGCCTGGCGATAGGTGGCGGACATGACGATGGTCTTGTGGAGCGCTTTCTGGCTCCAGCCTTTGTCCATGAATTCGGCGGCGAGCCAGTCAAGCAGTTCGGGATGGGTGGGGCGCTCACCCATAGTGCCGAAGTCGTTTTCGGTATCGACGATGCCTTTGCCGAAATATTTCTGCCAAATGCGATTCACGGTGACGCGGGCGGTGAGGGGGTTGTCCTTCGAAACCAGCCAGCGGGCGAAATCGAGGCGTGTGGGAACGCCGTTGGTCTTGGGCAAAGGCGGCAGCACGGCGGGCACACCGGGCTGGACAGTTGCGCCTTTACGGGTGAAATCGCCGCCCAGGTGAATGTAGGAAACGCGCGGCTTGGCGAGTTCGCGCATGACCAAGGCACGCGTCACTTTGGGCATGCGGCGGCGATGGGCATTAATGCCGTTCTGGCGTTCGACCACACCGGGGTGGAGCGGCTGGCCTTCCCCGGGGAGCGAATCGCGGAAGGTGTTGAGCTCATTTTCGAGCAGTTGCAGTTGCGCTTCCCAGGCGTGATAGCGAGTGAGTTCCTCGGGGGTGCCCACGGGAAGGAAGGGGCGGTTAAAGTCCTTGCGGTCGGCTTCCTTGTCGATTTCATCGACATTGTTGAGGAAGGCGAACATCTGGTAGAACTCCTTCTGGGTAACCGGGTCGTACTTGTGATCGTGGCAGCGGGCGCAGCCGAGGGTGAGTCCCAGGAAGGCGGCGCCCGTGGTGACGACGCGGTCGGCCACGGCCTCGACGCGGTACTGTTCAAAATCGATGCCGCCTTCGTAATTGCTGGGCGTGTTGCGGTGGAAGCCCGTGGCAATGACTTGGGCGGTGGTGGGATTGGGGAGCATGTCTCCGGCCATCTGCTCGATGACGAACTGGTCGAAGGGCTGATCCTTGTTGATGGAATCGATGACCCAATCGCGGTACATCCACATTTCGCGGGGGGCGTCGATGGTGTAGCCGTCGGAATCGGAATAGCGGGCAATATCGAGCCAGAGGCGTCCCCAACGCTCGCCGTAATGCGGGCTGGCGAGGAGGCGGTCGACGGCGCGCTCGTAGGCATCGGGACGCTGGTCGGCGAGAAAGTCGCGGAGTTCCTGGGCGGTGGGTGGAAGGCCGATGAGATCGAGGCTGACGCGGCGCAGGAGGGTGGCGCGGCCGGCTTCGGGGGATGGGGTGAGGCCGGCCTTTTCGATGTTGGCGAGGATATAGAAATCGATGGGGTTGCGGGGCCAGTGTTTGGCCTGGACGGCGGGGAGGGGGGTGCGCTTGACGGGCTGGAAGGCCCAGTGATCGGCGCCGGGGCGTTTGGATTTGAGGAGGGCCTGGGGCATAGCCAAGCCGTCTTTCACCCACTGTTCGAGGATGGCGATCTGCTCGTCCTTGAGCTTGCGGCCGGGGGGCATTTTGACGTCGCCCGAGTGTTTGACGGCGGCGATGAGGGTGCTTTGATCCGGGTTGCTGGAGTTGACGGCGGGGCCGCGGTTGCCGCCTCTCAGGATGGATTCCTGGGTTTCGAGGGACAGGCCGCTGTTGATGGCTTTTTCGCTATGGCAGGCGAAGCAGTTGAGGCGGAGGATGGGTTTGACCTTTTCCTCGTAGAAAGCGATCTTCGCCGGTTCTTGTGCGTACATGGCGGCGGCGCACGCCATCACAGCCCATCTCGCTCGCATTTGCTTGTGATTATATCAAGCCCTGCAGGCGCGGCTTGGCAGGTGGATAATGGGGAGGAGATGCCAGTCACTCTGGAAGCCGGAATGTTGATGGCGGAAGACGCGGACCGTCCACGGAAGCGGTGGACTCGGGAGGAGTGTTCTCTCCTGGAAAAGGCGGGGGTGGGCGACGCGGCCGTGCAGGAGCCGTCGATCGACGTTTCTCCCGAGGATACTCCGACGAGTGCACCGGAACCCAACCTTGTGCTGTTGCGGAGCGCGGGGATGCCATTCATGAGCCGCATCCGGGCGGCGGACATCCGGCTGGTGGTGGAAGTCTCCGATACGACGTTGCGATTCGAACTGTTCACCAAGGCTCCTCTTTACGCACGGGCGGGAATTGCCGAGTATTGGGTGCTGGATCTGAACACACGGCGGGTGTTCGTGCATCGCGAGCCGGCGCAAGGCTCGAATACGAAGGCGACGGTGTACTCTTCCGAGGAACGGGTGGCGACACTGGCGGCTCCGGAGGCGGAGTTTGCCGTGGCGGATCTGTTCCCGGCGATGGCCGCGGAAGCCTGAAGCTTCAGGCCGCCTTTTGGTGGAGCAC
>CAYOBO010000116.1:0-6919 GCA_964402295.1 uncultured Candidatus Solibacter sp.
GATACCCATGGAAATCATGCGCTTGTGGCGTTCGGCGCGGAGGGCGTCCCAACCTTGCTTGTAGCGGCCGCGGTATTTGGCGATGTCGGATTCGGGGGCGTGCAGCGGCCAGTGGGGGGCCGTGTAGGCGATGTAGAGGAAGAAGGGCTCGGGCTGGTTGGCGGCTTCGGCGATATAGGCAACGGCATTGTCGCTGATGGCGTCGGTGTAGAAGTAATCGGGCTTGTCGGGGGCGATGGGGGTGTTATCGCGGGTAAGGGTGACGGGATCGTAGAAGCTGCCGGCGCCGTGGATGGTGCCGTAGAACTTGTCGAAGCCGCGCTGGAGGGGCCAGTTATGCTTGGAGTCGTTGACCGGGGTGACGTGCCATTTGCCGGACATGTAGGTGCGGTAGCCGGCCGATTTGAGGACTTGGGCGATGGTGACGCATTGCTTGTTGAGATCGCCGCGGTAGGCGGGGAGTTGGCGGTCTTCCATCATGTGGCCGATGCCGGCCTGATGGGGGTAGAGGCCGGTCATGAGGGCGGCTCGGGTGGGGCAGCAGCGGGCGGCGTTGTAGAACTGGGTGAAGCGGATCCCGCCCTTGGCGAGGGCGTTGAGATTGGGGGTGGCGATCTCGCCTCCGTAGCAGCCGATGTCGGAAAAGCCCATGTCGTCGGCCATGATGAGGACGATGTTGGGGCGGCCGGCGGGGGCGGTTTGGGCCGCTGCCGCGGCGGCGGCGGATTGCATGAAGAGGCGGCGGGAAATCGTCATGGAAACCGTTACTGTATCATGGCGGCTGTGGTATATTGTAGGGGTAGTGCGGTGGGTATAGCTCAGTCGGTAGAGCGCTGGATTGTGGTTCCAGATGTCATGGGTTCAAATCCCATTACCCACCCCAACCCTTCCTACTTTTCTTCCCAGTAACAGTGCTCGCGATGGCTTGGCGCTGCCATTTGCGCGGGCGGCGGCAATCTCGTCTGCCAGGATGCCTTCATGGATATGGAGCGATAATGGTAGCCGAGGTCATTCTTATGGATCGGACGAAAAGCATTGCCTTATTGAATCAAGCCGTTGCCGATGAGTTGCAGGCGGTGTTGCAGTACATGTATTTCCACTTCCACCTGGACGATCAGGGATTTTCGCCGCTGGCGGCGCTGTTTAAGCGGATTGCGATTCAGGAGATGGGGCACCTGGAGGCGCTGGCCGAGCGCATCCTGTTTTTGAAGGGGGATGTGGAGATGAATCCGGCGGGTCCGGTGGAGAAGATCACGGAACCGGAGGCGGTGGTGGAGAAGGCGAAGGCGATGGAAGCCGATGGGGTGCGGGTGTATAACGAGGCGGCGCTGGAGTGTGCGGCGAATGCGGATGCGGTGTCGAAGCAGTTGTTTGAGCGGCTGGTGGGGGATGAAGAGATGCATTATGACCAGTTCGACAAGCAGCACGATAACATCAAGCGGTTTGGGTTGAGCTATCTGGCGCTGCAATCGTTCCAGGGCGGCGGGGAAGCTCCGGCGAGCGAGGAGTGAGGCGCATGCGGCGGCGGACTTTTCTGGGGGCGGGGGCGGCATCGGCGGCTTCGCTGGTGGCCGCTCCGCCCGCGGGGCTGCGGTGGATTGCGCATCGGGGTGGGGTGGTGGACAAGCGCTACTCGGAAAACAGCCTGGCGTCGCTGGAGGCGGCGGTGCGGGCCGGGTATTGGATGATTGAATCGGATATCCGGGAGACGAAAGACGGGCGGATCATTACGCATCACGATCCCGATTTTCAGCGATTTTACGGGGATGGGCGGAAGGTGGCGGATCTGACGTTTGCCGAGGTGCGGCGATTACGGGCGCAGCCGGGGGGGACGGCTCCGATGACGTTCGCGGAGCTGGTGGATGCGTGCAAAGGACGGCTGCGGCTGATGCTGGATACGAAGGAGCCTGCGCACGCGGCGGCGTTTTATCGGGAGATGGAGCGGGAGTTGCGGCGGGGGGATTTGTTGCGTTCGGCGTATGTAATTGGGACGGAGGAATCGCGGCAGTATTTTCACGGGAAGGCGAAGGTGGGGGTGACGTTTGCACGGCTGCGGGAAGCGGCGGGGGCGCGGGAAAAAGTGGCGGAGTTGTACTTTCTGTTTGAGTGGGGGAAAACGCTGACGGCCGAGCAGGTGCGGTTTGCGCAGAGGCTTGGCGTGACGGTGGTGCCGAGTGTGAACACGTTTCACTATGGCAGCGATATGGAGGAATCCTTGCTGGCTGGGGCGGCGGATATACGGCGTCTGAGGCCGATGGGGGTGAAGGAGTTTCAGATTGACTCGGTGTACGAGACGGCGTTCGTGTAGTTACCGCGGGACGGCGGCCATCCAGTAGCCGGGGCGTGTGCGGACTTCGTAGCCCTTCCTGCGCACTTCAATGCGGATGGTGTGCCAGCCGCCCTCGAGGCGTGTGCCGGGGTTGTAGCTGATGAGGTAGTGGCTGTGCAGTTCCTCGCCGATCTTGGCGATGGCTTCCTCGAGCGCGCGCTGCGTGATGAAGCCGAATTCACGGCCGCCGGTATATTTGGTCATGACTTCGGCGGGGTTGGAGACGAAGATGGCTTTGGCCTGGCGGAAGATTTCGACGAAGGCGGGGAGCACGTTGCCCGTGCCGGTGTATTGCGCGGCCGTGGTGGGGGTGGCCGATCCGCCCATGGGCATGTGGCGGGCCGATGGGGGGATGGGATCGGGGCGCGGGACCGGGGTTTTGGCGGTGAGTGTGTTGAGGAAGCGGCTCATATTCACCGTGTAGACGAGCACGTTGCGGACTTCGGCTTCGAGCAGCGTATCGCGAAGGCGGCCTTCGCTGCCTTTGTCGCGCGTTTCGCTGATGAGGAGGAGAACGCGGCGGCGCTCCTTGGGTCGGCGGCCGAGCATGCGGACGGCTTCCATGAGCGCATCGATCTGGCGGGCGCTGGAGCTGCCGGGGTTGATGGCTTCGAGGGCCTTGGTGACCTTGGCGCTGTCGGAGGTGAAATCCTGCATGACACGGATGCGGTGATCGAAGGCCATGACCGCTATCTGGCCCTGCTCGCCGACGACGAGGTTTTCGAGCAACGGGGCGATCTTCTTGATTTTGGGCAGCACCTGGTCCGTGACGCCGTCGGCCTGCACGACGAGCACGACGTCGATGGGCTGGAAGGCCACGTCCATTTTGAACTCCTGGGGCTTGTCGTTGTCGTAGACGACGAAATCCTGGGGCATGAGGCCGTTGACGAAGTTGCCATCCTTGTCGAGGACGACGGTGGGCGCGACGACGACTTGCGTGTCCACGCGGATGACGGGGTTCGGTTCCTGAGCGAGGGCCATCGCGGCGATGGCAAGGATTACTGCCGGTTTGTGTAGCACTGTTCTGTAAGATGCCATGGTCGATCCTTCCGTTTCAGTGGCCGGTTCGGCCTTCCAGCAGGTCCACGATGTGCGGTACCAATTTCACGATAGCATTGAGCGATTCGAGCGCGCCTTTGGGAGAGCCGGGGACGCAGACAATGAGGGTTTGAGCGCGAGTAGCGCCGAGGCTGCGGGAGAGGGAGGCGAGCGGCGTGGCCTTGAGCCCTTCGGCGCGCATTTGTTCGCCGAGGCCGGGGATTTCCTTGTGCAGGACGTCGCGGACGGCTTCCGGGGTGACGTCGCGGGCGGCGACGCCGGTGCCTCCGGTGGCGATGACGAAGTTGGCGGCGCCGGAATCGGCGATTTCGCGCAAGCGGGTGGCGATGCGGGGGCGGTCATCGGGGAGGATTTCGCGGGTGACGACGCTCCAGCCGAGTTCGGCCATGCGGGCGGCGAGGGCGGGTCCGGAGCGGTCTTCGCGCGTGCCCGCGAAGGAGGAGTCGCTGACGGTGAGGACGGCGGCGCGGATCATTTCGATTTCCTTCGAAAATCGCCGCTTTTTCCGCCGGATTTTTCGGTTAAGTAAATGTCCTGGATTTCGATGGATTTATCGAGGGCTTTGGTCATGTCGTAGACGGTGAGGGCGGCGACGGAGGCGGCGGTGAGGGCTTCCATTTCGACGCCGGTGGGTCCGGTGTTGGAGACGGTGGAAACAATACGCACGCCTTTGGCTTCGATGCGGGCTTCGACATCGATGTGGGAGAGCAGCAGCGGGTGGCAGAGGGGGATGAGTTCGGAGGTTTTCTTGGCGGCGGCGATGCCGGCAAAGCGGGCCACTTCGAGCGGGTTGCCTTTGGGGTTGGCCGGGAGTTGCCTGAGGACCGATGGGCGGATGCGGACGAAGGCATGAGCGCGGGCGGTGCGTTTGGTGAGCGCCTTGTCCGAGACATCGACCATGCGCGCCTGGCCGGCGGCGTCGTAGTGGGATAGCTTTTTCATTGTGGCAGGACTCCGATAGGCTCGCCGGCGTTCCAGAACTCGCGGTTTTCGTCGGCGACGAGGTAGGCGTTGGCTCGGGCGAGGGAAGGGACGTCGCTCGAACCTTGCCAGCGGATGGGGGTGAGTTCGTAGCCGTCCGGGGACAGGCGCGCCGGGAGGAAGCGGGTGAGTCCGGTCTTGTGGCGGAAGGGTTCGGTGAGCGTGGCCCAAGCCAAGGGAAGGGAAGGCTGGGCGATGCCGGCGTGGCGTTCGACGGCGGCGCGGGCGAAGAGTTCGAAGGTGACCATGGTGGAGGCGGGGTTGCCGGGGAGGCCGAAGAAGTACTTCCCCATGGCTTTCCCGAAGACTAGGGGGGCGCCGGGCTGAATTCTCACGCGGTCGAAAAAGAATTCGGCGCCGAGATCGGATAGTACTTTTTCGACGAGATCGTACTTTCCGGCGGACACCCCCCCGGACAGAAGTAATATATCGTTTTGGAACCCTTGTTCTATGAGTTGGCGGGTGTGGGAGTACTCATCTTTGGCGATGGGGAGGATGACGGGGATGCCACCGGCGCGGGTGACCTGGGCGGCGAGGGACCAGGCGTTGGAATTTCGGACTTGGTAGGGTTCTACGGGCAGGCCGAGTTCGACAACTTCGTCGCCTGTGGATAGAATAGAAACGGAAGGTTTCGCATAAACTTCGATTTCCGTTTTGCCGATAGTAGCGAGCAGAGCGATGCGAGGGTAAGTGAGGAACTGACCCTTGGTAAGCAGCGTTGCACCCTGGGCAGCTTCGGCGCCGGCGGGATTGATGAAATCCCCGGGCTGGTTGCGGCGGTCGGTAGTGACCGTAAGTCCTTGACGAGTAACGTGTTCGACCATGACGACGGTGTCCGCGCCGGAAGGGATGGGGGCGCCGGTCATGATTTCAACGGCCTGTCTAGGCCCGACGGAAAGGGCGGAAGCTTCTCCGGCCCGAACTTCACCAATAACTTGAAAAGATCCCGGTAAGTCCATGGAGCGAAGGGCGAATCCATCGCGCAGAGAACGCGCGACCGGGGGGTAGTCCCGGTCGGCGGAAAGGTCTGCGGCGAGGACCCGGGAGAAGGCCTCGGCGAGCCCGACGGGCTGGCTGGGAGGTAGGGGAAGGCCGGCGAGTTGGTCTAAGACGATGCGCCGTCCTTCGCGAAAGGAGACTGTGGCCACATAGGGTATTGTAGCCGCCTGAACTTGGAGTACCAATACCAATGGCCGATTGTCGAACATGAACCGGCATTTTAAGATCGAAGGGCTGTTATGAAACGTTTCCATGGGGAGCAGGAAATGAACCCTTCGAAAGCCCGATCCGGATTTGGGAAGAACGACAATGCTTCCGACGCGCTATTGTGGGCGGTAGTCGGCCTGCCCATGGCGGTGGAAACGACGCGCGCGATTCTGGAAGAGATCCATGGCGCGGTGCAAGACGGCATGCGGCAGTTGAGCCGCGGCGGCGTGGAAGTGGGCGGAGTGCTGTTTGGGCGGCGGACGGAAGGTGCGATCCGGATTCTGGCGTGGCGCCCGATTGCGTGCGAGCACGCGCGGGGGCCGGGGTTCGCGCTCTCGAACAACGATGCGCAGGGCCTGATGCAGTTGCTGGAGTCCGCGGCGCGCGATCCGCAGTTGCAAGTGCTGGAACCGGTGGGGTGGTTTGTGAGCCACACGCGCAGCGGCGTGACGATGACAGCAGAGGACCAGGAACTGTACCAGAAGTTCTTTCCGGAACCGTGGCAGGTGACGCTGGTCTATCATCCGGTGAACCAGGGGACATCGCGGGCGGGGTTCTTCATGCGGGAGCGGGATGGGAAGTTGCGGACCGAGTCGAGTTACAGGGAGTTTTCCGTGGAAGGCGTAAGATATTCGGCGGCCGTGGCCGCGGCAGAGAAGACGGCGGCGCCGGCGGCGTTGGTGCAGCCGGCCGCGAAGACGTCTCCGGTGGAGACGCCGAGGTTGACGATGCCCCTCCCGAGCGGTGGGCACCGGCGAGTGGCGTTCGCCACGGCGGCTTTGTTGCTGGGAGCGCTGGCGTTGTTCGCTGTGCCGAAGATCCGGCAGATGCAGCCGGGCGAGGTGCCGCTGGATCTGCGGATGCAGGATGCCAAGGGGCAACTGCGCATCGAATGGGACCGCAATCATCCGGCAGTGCGCGGCGCCGATGGGGCGACGCTGTTCATCACGGACGGCGGGAAGTTGTCGCCGGTAAAGCTGGATCGGGATGCGGCGCTGAGCGGGTCGGCGACGTACGCGCGGGCCAGTGAGGATGTGGTGGTGCGATTCGTGTTGCATCAGTCGGGTGAGGAAACGCATCAGGCGATGGCGCGCTATGTGGGGCCTCCGGTGACGAAGGAAGAGGCGCAACAACTGCGGGCGGCGCTCGATGGCGCGGATTCGTTCTTGCAGGAAGCGCAACGGCTGCGGATGGAGTTGGAGAACGAATCGAAGCGGAATGAGGAACTGGCGAAAGCGGTGCGGCGGCTGGAAGAGCAACTGGAGCGGGAGTCGCGGCGGGCGAACTGAGCGGCACGGCGGGCGAACTGAGCGGCACGGCGGGCGAACTGAGCGGCGCGGCGGG
>CAYOBO010000116.1:7019-23620 GCA_964402295.1 uncultured Candidatus Solibacter sp.
GCGGCACGGCGGGCGAACTGAGCGGCACGGCGGGCGAACTGAGCGGCGCGGCGGGGACGTTTTTTCGGTATTGTAGTCGGTACGTATGTACGCGACAAGACGGCTTTTTCTGATGGCGGGCGGGTCAGTGCTGGCTGCGCAAACGGCTCCATCGGACCGCATTGCACTTGGCGTCATCGGCAGCGGCGGACGGGGGCGGTATGTGATGGGGGTCTTCCAGAAAGATCCCGCGGTGCGTGTGGGGGCGATTTGCGATGTGTATGAGCCGCACCTGGAGAGCGCGCTGTCGGCGGCAACCAAGGTGCAAGGCAGCAGTCCGCGGGCCATTCGGAATTACAAGCAACTCCTCGGTGACAAAAGCATACAGGCGGTGTTGATTGCCACGCCGGAGCACTGGCATCATCGCATGGTGCTGGATGCGCTGGCGGCGGGGAAAGATGTCTACGTGGAGAAGCCGCTGTGCCAGACGCCGGAGCAGGGTATGGAGTTGATCCGGGCCGAGCAGGCGTCGAAGAACATTGTGCAGGTGGGGATGCAGCGGCGCAGCTATGACCTGTTTCTGGAGGCGCGGAAGATCGTGGCCGCGGGGACGCTGGGCAAGGTGCGGATGGTGCGGTCGTACTGGCTGAACAACTATGTAAACAGCCCGGCGAGCTTCAAGCTGGAAGGGCCGCTCGATTGGGAGCAATGGCAGGGTCCGGTGAAGAACAGGGTTCCGGTGGACGGGGTGCGGTTCCGGCACTGGCGCTATTTCAAGGATTATGCGGGCGGGATTGCGGCCGACCAAGGGGCGCATATTTTCGATGGGATTCATCTGCTGATGAACGCTTCGTACCCGCTGGCGGTGACGGCGGCGGCGAACAAGGTGCAGAAGAAGGAGTACGATACGCCGGAATCGATGGTGACGGCGGCGGAGTACCCGGAGGACTTCGTCGGCATTTTTACCATCAACTACGCGGCGATGAAGTACCAGAGCCGGAACGATCAATTGAACCAGTTGGACGGGGATCTGGCGCGGATGGATGTGGGGCGTGAGGAATGCCGGGTGTATATGCAGGGTTCTGAAGATACGGCCGCGATTATAAAGAAATCGGAACGTGGGTTTGGGTTTGCGACGGAATTACATGTGCGGAATTTTCTCGAATGCGTGCGCACGAGGAAGACGCCGACGGCTCCGATGCGGGTGGGGTTTCAGGCGTGTCTGGTGACGCTGCTGGCGAACCTTTCGCTGGCAACGGGGAAACGCGTGCGGTGGGACGACCGGGCAGGGAAGGCGGTGCTGTAGGACAGGCCCCGCCCAAGAGGCCTGCCCCATGGTGAAACGGATTACGCGGTGCAGGCGACGGCGTGCTGCTTCGATTCGCCGAGGCCTTCAATGCCGAGTTCGACGACATCGCCCGGCTTGAGGAAGATGGGCGGCTTGAAGCCGAGGCCCACTCCGGGAGGCGTGCCGGTGCTGATGATATCGCCGGGGGCGAGCGTCATAAACTGGCTGATGTAGCTGACCAGTTGCGGGACGTTGAAGATCATCTGCGCGGTGGTGCTGTTCTGGCGCATGACGCCATTGACCTTCAGCCAGAGCTTGAGGTTGTGGGGATCGGGGATTTCGTCGCGCGTGGCCATGAAGGGTCCGAGCGGGGCGAAGGTGTCGCAGCTCTTTCCTTTCACCCACTGGCCGCCGCGCTCGAGCTGAAATTCGCGCTCGCTGTAGTCATTGTGGAGGGCATAGCCGGCGACGTGATGCATGGCGTCGGCTTCGCTCACGTAGCTGGCGCGCTTGCCGATGACGACGGCGAGTTCCACTTCCCAATCGGTCTTTTGCGAGTTCCTGGGGATGACGAGGTCATCGTTGGGGCCGACGATGGACGTGGTGCTCTTGAAGAAGAGGATGGGTTCCTTGGGCGGTTCGAGGCCCGATTCCTTGGCGTGGTCGGCGTAGTTCAGGCCGACGCAGACGATCTTGCTGGGCCGGGCGATGCAGGGGCCAAGGCGTGTACCTGGCTCGATGACGGGCGCGGTGGCGGCATTGGCGGCGGCCCAGGCGGCGAGGCGGGTGAGGCCGTCTCCGCCGAGGAAGTTTTCGTCATAGTCCTGACCGAAGCCGGAGGCATCGATCCAGCGGCCATCGGCGAGAATGAGGCCGGGCTTTTCTTGATTGGGATTTCCGAATCGGATGAGTTTCATGATGGGTTGACCTTTAATTATCGAATGGTAAGCGTGCCGCCGTCGACCGGCAGTCCGGTACCGGTGATGAACGCCGCTTCGTCGCTTGAAAGGAACAGCGCGGCATAGGCGATCTCTTCCGGTTCGGCCATGCGCCCGATGGGCTGTGCTTTGGAGAGTTTATCGAACATTTCGGCTTCGCGTCCGGGGTAGTTCTTGGCGATGAAGCCGTCGACGAAGGGAGTGTGGACGCGGCCCGGCAGCAGGGCGTTGCAGCGGATGTTGGCGTGGAGGAAATCCTTGGCGACGGCGTAGGTCATGGCGAGCACCGCGCCCTTGCTGGTGGCGTAGGCGAAGCGGTCGTTGATGGCCATGACGGAGACGCAGGAGGCGAGGTTGAGGATGGAGCCGCCGCCATCGGCGACCATGAACTTGAGGGCGTGGCGAAGGCAATTGGCGACGCCGAAAACGTTGACGCGCTGGACGCGCTCGAAGTCTTCGGGGGTGGTGTTGAGGGCGTTGCCGACGTGGGCAATGCCGGCGTTGTTGACGAGGATGTGGATGCGTCCGGCGCGAGCGTGAATGGAGTGGATGGCGGCTGCGACGCCGGCGTCATCGGCGACGTCGCAGAAGGTGGCTTCGGCCTGTCCGCCGGCGGCGCGGATTTCTTCGACGGCGCGATCCATTTCGGGCTGGTTGCGGTCGAGGATTTCGACGGAGGCGCCCTCGCGGGCGAAGAGGCGGGCGATGGCGAGTCCGATGCCGGAGGCGCCGCCCGTGACGATAGCGGTCTTCGATTGCAGTTTGGGCATGCAATTAGAAGATGCCAGAAGAGCGGGGGGCCTGTCACCCTTGACCTGGCGATTCGGCGGCGGGTAGGGTGGGACGGATGCCTACAGTGCAAGAACAATTCGGCCAAATCGACATCTATGTCTTCGATCAGCTTTTGAAGGGGCGCATTGTGCCGGGCATGCGGATACTGGATGCGGGATGCGGAGGCGGGCGGAACATTGTGTATTTTCTGCGGGAGCAGTACGAGGTGTTCGGCGTGGATCGCGATGCGCAAAGCGTGGAGGAAGTGCGGGCGCTTGCCGGGCGGCTGGCGCCGGCGCTGCCCGCATCGAATTTCCGGGTGGAAGAAGTGGAGCGGATGTCGTTCGCCGATGGGTGGGCGGATGTGGTGTTGTCGAATACCGTGCTCCATTTCGCGCGCGACGATGCGCATTTCGAGGCGATGCTGCTGGAGTGCTGGCGCGTGTTGCGGCCGGGCGGGCTGTTTTTTTGCCGGCTGGGATCGACAATCGGGATGGAGCAGCAGGTGCGGCGGATCGAAGGGCGGCGCTTTCATTCGCCGGATGGGTCAGAACGGTACCTGGTGGACGAAGCTCTGCTGATGGGTTACGTGGAGCGGCTGGGTTCGACGATGGCCGATCCGCTGAAGACAACGATTGTGCAGAATCAACGGGCGATGACGACGTGGGTGCTGCGCAAGAATGGCGAGTGAATCAGGGCTTGCGCGGGAGCTTCTGTTCGAGGAGCCATTTGGGGAACTCCTCTTCGCCGTAGGCCTTGTCCCAGGAGTTGTGGCCGACGCCTGGATATTCGGTGTATTTGGGATTTCCTCCGGCGGCTTTAATGGCTTCGTTCATTTTCCGCGATTCGGTGACGGGGACCGTGGGATCGGCGGCGCCGTGGAAGATCCAGATGGGTTTGGCGCCGATGCCTTTGGCGGTTTCGGCGTAGGGATCGCCGGTGGGCGCCGGTTGCGGGGGGACGCCGCCGCGGTTGGGCCGCATCACGCCGCCGCAGATGGGGGCCATGGCGGCAAAGCGTGCGGCGTGTTTGGCGCCGATGGCGAAGGTGCCGTAGCCGCCCATGGAGAGTCCGGTGAGATAGATGCGCGAGCGGTCGCCTTTGAACTCCTTGATGGATTTGTCGAGGGCGGCGAGCGCCTGTGCTTCCATTGCCGGGTCGGTCCACCAGACGTTCTTGCGGCATTGGGGCATGACGATGACGGCGGGGTAGCGGTCCGAGTGAAAGCGGACCGCCGCGCCGATGCCGACTTGCGATTGCGCCAGCCCGTCTTCGCCGCGTTCGCCCGCGCCGTGCAGGAAGAGAATCACCGGCCAGCGTTTGCTCTTGGTGTAATCGGCGGGCAGGTAGACGACGTATTTATACGTCACGCCCTGCACGGTGACGGAGCGGTTGAGAAAGCCGGTCTCCTGCCGTGCCTGGAGCGCGGGGAGAGTCAGCAGCGAAGCAAGCAGCAGCGTCTTCATGGAACGATGGTGGCCTTCTTGATGTAGTCGAGGTTGGGGAAGTTGGCCTTGAGGTAGGCGTTGCCGCTGGAGGTGATGGCTCCCTGATCGGGCGATTCGCCATACTGCGCGGTGATCTTGTCCACAACGTCCATGCCGGAGCCGATCACCTCGCCGAAGGGGGCAAAGCCCTGATCGTCAAGGAACTGGTTGCTCTTGAAGTTGATGAAGACTTGCGAGGTGCGGGTGTTTGGACCGGCGGTGGCGAAGCTGATGGTGCCGCGCTTGTTGGTGCGGATGACGGGGTCGTCGGAGATACGCACGTCCCATTTTTTCGTTTTGGCGGGATTGGCGGCGAGGCCGAATTGCACCATGAAGTTCGGCACGACGCGGAAGAAGGCCGCGCCATCGTAGAACTTGTCTTCCACCAGTTCCTTGAAGCGCGCCGCGCCGAGCGGGGCCCAATCGGGGTGGACCTCGACGATGAAACTGCCCTTGGTGGTTTCAAAGGCCACCTTGTAGGTGCCGGCGGTGGGCTTGGGAGCTTCCGTGGGCGCCGGGGTAGGGGCAGGGGCAGGGGTGGGCGAAGGCACGATAGCCGTTTCCTTGGGGGCCGGTTTTTCGCTGGTGCAGCCGGCAAGGACAAGCAGCCCGATGCCGAGGTACAGATATTTGCTTTTCATCATTAAGTTCGATTTTACTTCAGCAGCTCAATGACAAGCGTGCGGTAGGGCTTGGCGCCGAGATTTTCGAGGACGGGTGCGTCTTCGCCTTTAACGTGCCAGATGACGTCGCCGCTTTTGCGCTCACGCACGGTTTGTTCCTTGGTTTGGGAATCCGTGCGGCGGTATTTGGAATCATCGAGGAAGACGATGACCTGGTCCGTGGGGCGGATATAGCGCTCGCGCTTGACGCCGGGCATGTAGGTGACTTCGGTGACGCGCACCTTGGCGTTTTCGAGTTTCACTTTTTTGGGCATTTCCGCGCCGGCGACGCCGAAGACGGCGATGAGGGTGGCGAGGCTCGAGAGGATACCGACGGCAAACAATTTCTTCATGGAATGTTCTCCTGGTTCAGAATCGAACGACGGCGCGGCCGGTGAGTTCGCCGCGCTTGAGTTGGGCAATCAAGGCAGGACCTTCGTTGACCGCATGTGCGGTGACATGCGGTTTCACCTTGCCCTCGGCGGCAATGGCGAAGACCCGCTCCAGATCCTGGCGCGTGCCGAGATAGCTGCCCTGGATGCGGATGCCTTTGAGCACGATTTCGGTCATGGAAACGGGGAAGGTGTCGGTGGTGAGCCCGACGAGGATCATGGCGCCGCGGCGCTGCAAGGTGCTGAGGGCGACAGGGCCGGCGGCGGCCGAGGCGGTGAAGACGAGCGCCGCCTGGACGCCTCCGATTTCCTTCTGTAGTGTTTTGCGGGCGGCATCGGGGGGGACGGCGATTGCGGCGCCGAGTGCGCGGGCGAATTCGAGTTTTTCGGGCGAGGGGTCGATGACGGCGACGCGGGCGCCCATTTCGCGGGCGTAGCCGCAGGCGAGGTGGCCGAGTCCGCCGAAGCCGACGATGGCGACCCACTGTCCGGGTTCGATGCGGGCTTCCTGGAGCGCGCCCATGGCGGTCCAGCCCGCGCAGCACAGCGGGGCGGCTTCTTCGGCGGAGAGGGATGCCGGGACGCGAATCAGATTCTGCGCGGCTACCACGGCGTGGGAAGCGAGTGCGCCGTGGCGCGTATAGCCGTGATTGCTTTGCTTGGCGCAATAGCGCGCGTGGCCGGTGCGGCAGGCGGTGCACTGGCCGCATCCGGCGCCGAAGTAGGTGATGCCGACGCGGTCGCCGGGGGCGGCTTCGGTGACTCCTTCGCCGGTTGCTTCGACGATGCCGATGCCTTCGTGGCCGAGCACGAGCGGCGATAGCGGGAGCTTTTCGAGGCCGGCGATCATGACGTCGGAATGGCAGATGCCGCACGCTTCCATGCGCACGCGCACTTCGCCGGGGCCGGGCTCGCCGACCTCGATGGTGCGCACTTCGATTGCGCCGCGCGGCGCGGCCAAGCAGACTGCGGTGGATTCAGGCATCTCTTTGTTATTGTGCCCCGCCGGTGGTGGCGATGGGGGTCTTCGTGTGATAGACGGGATAGGGCGGCTTTTTGTGGACGGGCGGCGGATTCTTCTTGAGCTCGTCCTGGATGACGGCGATGGCCTTTTCGAGTTGCGTGTCGCGGCCTTCGCGCCAGGCCTTGGGGTCGAGCTCGACTTCGATATCGGGCGGCGTGCCGTAGTTTTCGACATCCCATTTGCCGTCGGGATTCCAGAATCCGAAATGCGGTGCGGTGACTTGGCCGCCGTCGATCAACTCGGGATAGCCGCCGATGCCGACCAAGCCGCCCCAGGTGCGTTTGCCGATGATGGGCCCGAGTTTGGCGCGGCGGAAGAGCCAGGGGAGCATGTCGCCGCCAGAGCCCGCGTATTCGTTGATCATCATGAGCTTGGGTCCGTGAATATTAGTGGCGGGCGTGGTGTAATCGTCGCCGTCGCGCGAGGACCAGTAGTTCCAGAGGGGGCGGCGCAGATGGTCAATGATGTAGTCGGCCGCTTTGCCGCCGCCATTGAAACGCTCGTCGACGATGAGCGCCTGGCGGTCATTCTGGGCGAAGTAGTAACGGTTGAAATAGGTGTAGCCGCCGTTGCCCGTGTCGGGCAGGTAGACGTAGGCGACTTTGCCGCCGGTGGCCTGCTCGACTTTGCGGCGATTGTCCTCCATCCAGGCGAGACGGCGGAGGCCGGCTTCGCTGTCGATGGGGACGACGGTGACTTCGCGGGAGTTGGCGCCGGTGGGGTCGGGGCCGACCTTGAGGCGCACGCTTTTTCCGGCAGTGGCTTCAAAGAACGCGTAGATTTCGTCGCTGCCTTGCAGGTCACGGCCGTTGACGGCGAGCAGATAATCGCCGGCGTTGACGTTGACTCCGGGTTGGGTGAGCGGGGCGCGGGTTTCGGGGTTCCAGTTCTCGCCGTTGAAGATGCGGGCGATGCGGTAGCGGCCGTTTTCGATTTTGTAATCGGCGCCGAGGAGTCCGCCTTTGACGGTGTTCGGTTTCGGCGTGTCGCCACCCATGACGTAGACGTGTCCGGTGCTCAATTCGCCGAGCATTTCACGCCAGAGGTAATTCAAATCCCAACGGCTGCTGAGGTTGGTGAGGAATTTTTCGTAGCGCTCGCCGAGGGCCTGGATGTCGAGGCCGTGGAGCGCGGGGTCGTAGAAGTAATCGCGCTCGATGCGGAGCACCTCTTTGTACATCTGCTTCCATTCGGCCTTGGGGTCGACGCGCATCTCGATGTCGTCCGACTTGACGCGGCCTTCGCCGGGTTTGGGCGGCGCGGCGGCGCCGGCGATGATCCAGTTCGGCCCCTGCTGGAGGAGGATCTTTTCGCCATTGGCGGAGACTTCGAAGGCGAAGACGCCGTCGGCGAATTTTTCGGCCTTGCGCTTGGAAAGATCGAAGCGGTGGAGCGTGGTGGCGGGTGGGCCGTTGCCGGGGATGGAGGGGAGTTCGAGGGCGAAGAGAATGCCGGTCTTGCCGCCGGCCAATCCGGCGTAATTGCGCGCAGGCATGGGGAGCGGGATGGTGCGTTGCTGGATGCCGTCGAGGTCGATCGTCACGTCAACCTTCTTTTCCTCGGGCTTTTTCGCCGGCCCGTTCTCCTTTTTGTCTTCGGCCGGCTTTTCCTCGTCGCTTTCCGGGGCGAGCGGCGACGGGTCGGATTTGCTGAGGACCGTGACGTAGACGTGGCTGGATACGGGGCGCTGGTAGGCGGACATATCCAAACCGCCCAGCGAGGGTCCGGCGTTGGTGCTGGCGGTGAGGTAGAGATACTTGCCGTTGCGATCCCAGGCGGGGTAGTTGGCGTCGCTCATGCCGTCGGTGATCTGCGTGGCCTGGCCGGATTCGATGGAATAGAGATGAATTGCCTTCAAATGGTTCTTTAATTGTTTGGCATAGGCGATCCATTTGCTGTCGGGCGACCAGGTGGCGGCGAATTCATTCATCGAGTCCTGATAGCTGTTGCGGTCGATCTTGACGGGAGTCTTCTTTTCGAGATCGATGTACCAGAGCTGGAGGCGTTTGTCGGTGTAGCAGAGCTTCTTGGAATCGGGCGACCAGACGAGGGAATAGAAGAACGACGGCGGGTTGCCGAGGGAGATTTTCTGTACGTCGCCCTGGCCGTTCTGGGGCGCGAGATGCAGCATGTATTCGCCCGATTCATCGGAGAAGTAGGCGATCCACTTGCCGTCGGGGGACCAGGCCGGGGCGCGCTCGGCGACACCGGGGGAATTGGTGAGATTGCGCGCATTGCCTTTGAGGACGGGGACGGTGAAGATTTCGCCGCGCACTTCGAAGGCGGCGCGCGCCCCCGAAGGTGAGATGGACCCGTTGCGAATGCCGCGGGTGAGCTTTTCCATGCGCGGGCGGACTTCGGGCAGGTCGCCGCTAAGGGTGATATTCACGGGTTGGAGCTTGCCGGTTTTGAGGTCGTAGATCTGGATGGCGCCGAATTGTTCGAGGATAATGCCGCCGGGGCCGGCGGTGGCGGATTTGAAATCGAGACCCTTATTATCGACGGCGAGTGTGACCTGTTTCGATTTCGTGTCGTATTTGAAGAGCGAAACCTTGCCGGCATTGCGGTCGGAGAGGAAGTATATGTGGTTGCCGATCCACATGGGGGAGTAATCGTTGGAGTCTTTGCGGGGGATGGGGACGACGCTGGAATCGGACATCCGGCCGATCCAGATGTAGCTGGCGCGCCCGCCGCGATAGCGCTTCCAAATGGTGTCGGCGCGTAGAAGAGGCATGTAGGCGATCTGGGAACCGTCGGGCGACAGGGAGCCGTAGGTAGCCATGGGAAAGGGAAGCATTTCGGGGAAGCCGCCTTCGGCGGGGACGGAGTAGAGCTGGGGAGTCTTGTTGAATGTCTCGCGAGTGGATGAGAAGAGGATGCGTTTGCCGTCGGGGCTCCAGCCCACGACGCGGTCGGGATCGGGGTGGGAGGTGATGCGCTTAGGCACGCCGCCGCCGGCGGGGACGGTGAATACGTCGACGTTTCCGTCATATTCGCCGGTAAAGGCGATGGTGGCGCCGTCGGGGGAAAAATGGGCTTCGCCTTCGGAGCCGCGGCCGGTGGTGAGGCGGGTAGCGGCGCCTCCGGTGCGGGGCACGGTCCAAAGATCGCCGGCAAACATAAAGACGATGTGGGTTTGGTTCATCGCCGGGTATTGGAACAGATAGGGTCCATCTGCTCCCAGGCAAAAGCCGCAGGCCACGAGGAGGGTCGCCAGTGTGCGCATGGAATCCATTGTAGGGCGGATTGGGGCCGGAATTCGCGCGGCGGGAGTTTACTTGCAAGAAAAAACCGGCCGGGTTTATTGCCCGGCCGGCTTGTTGCAAAGGAGTGTTGGTGTGCCTTAGAACGACAGGCGCAGCGTCAACTGAATCTGGCGCGGCGTCCAGTAGGAGTTCTGGAAGGTCTGAATGCCGGTGGAAGCATCCGGGTTGGGGATGCCCTGCATGTTGAACGCGTTGAAGGCGTCGATGTTGAAGCGCAGCCGGAGGCGTTCGCCGATTTGGAAGACCTTGTAGAGGGACATATCGGTCTGCCAGTTGTAGGGCCCTTGCAGCGTCGTGAACCCGAAGGGATGCAAACCCGTCGGGCCGGGGCTGTAGGGCGTGGTGACGGATTGGCCGTTGGCGAGACGCACGCTCACGTTGTTGTTGCCGAACGACGGTGTGCCGGGGGTGTTATTGATGGGGGCGAGATAGGGCTTGTAGTTGGCGGGAAGGCCCTGCACGCCGCGAGTCGGGGCGTTGACGAGATTCGGAGCGATGTAGCCGTTGAACCAGAGAATGCCGTTACGGCAGATGCCGCTGCGGCAATCGGTGATCTTCTGTTTGTCCTTGTAGACTTGGACATCGCTGATTTCGCCCCAGTTCGTATCGGCGACCTGAAAGGCCTGGGCCACCAACTGGCCGGTGAAGGCGAATTGGAATCCGCCGACGAGAGCGTTCAGGAGGCCGCCGGCGTTGCTGAGATAGCGCTTGCCTTTGCCGACCGGGAGATCGACGATGCCGTTGAAATTGAGGCGCTGCTTGGGAATGGCGCCATCGACGGCGTAGTTCTGGAAGCGGTTGAAGGCGCGGCTGGGACGGAGCTGCGTACCCAGGTCCATGCCCGCGGGAAGTGTGCCCGGGGCGTAGTTGGCGGCGGGGTAGAGGATGTTGTCGCGGAACGTGTTGCCACCGACGCGGAAGGCGCGGGAGTAAACGTAGTAAACCTGATAGGCGAAGCCGTTCTTGTAAGGGCGCTGGTAGTTCAACTGCATGGCGCTGTTGTTGGACCAACCGTACTTCGTGGAGACGACGTTGCCGCCCCAGGTGCGGTTGTCGTAGGGGCGTGTGGCGACGCTGGCCAATGCGCCCGTCGGGGGCGTGGTTCCCGTGGCCACCTGCCAGACGTAGGCGGACGGCGCGTTGTTGTACTGGAAGTTCTGATCGAGATTCTCGCCATGCGTGAACACATAGGTGGCGCGCAGCACGGAGCCATCCTGGAACGGTTGTTCGATGGTGAGGTTGGCCGTGTCCACCCGGGCGGGCGGGTATTCGGGCATCAGCGTGGTGCTCATGGCAATGCCGGGCAACAGCGAGTTCACGCTGTTCGTGTTGACCACGTCGCGGCTATTCTGGCCTGCAATAACGGTCAGCGGTGAGCGCAGCATGTAGTTGGGAAGGCCGTCGGGGGATTGCTGTGCCGAGTTGTAGTTCTGCGAATAGGCGGCCACAAAGGGGTAGACGGAAGTGAGGTAGCGCACCGAGTTGCGGATCGGCACGGGGTAGATATAGCGGCCGTAGCCACCGCGGATGACGGTGCCGCCTTTTCCGAACGAAGGAACCCAGGCGAAGCCGAGGCGCGGCATGATGTTGTTCCAGCTACCGTAGAAGCCTGCTTCGGGGAGACCGGCTTCGGACGGCGTCATGAACTTCGCACCGAGATTGCGCAGGTTCTGGATGATGGCGGGGGTGGTGTAGCCGATGTCGTAGTAGTGCTCCATGGGGTGCTTGAGCACGATGGCGTTCTTTTCGAGGGAGAAGGTGGCGTAGTTGCCGCCGTCGGAATAGGGCGCCGGGTGGCCTTCCCAACGGACACCGAGGTTGAGCGTGAGCGAGCGGGAGATGCGCCAGTTGTCTTGCAGGTAGAGGTCGAATTCCTGGAGGCGCGAACGGCCGAAGGGAGCGTTCTTGCGCTGTGTGTATTCGTTGGCCGCGCCGAGGAAGAAGTCCGCATCCTGATAGCCGGTGTTCGGCCGGCGGTTGTAGTTGGCGCCGGTGGTGGGATCGTAGATGGCGGTGGCGAGCCCGGAGAACGAAACCATGTCCGGAGAACGGTCCGAGAGGTAGCCGAAGCGCTCATGGCGGTAGCGGCCGCCGAAGGCGAACTGGTGCTTGCCCTGAATCTTGTTGAAGTTCTGGTCAATGTTGTCGATGCGCTGGTTCATGCCGTAGTTCCACTGGGAACCGCCGTAAGGCATGATGAGGTTCGTGCCGATGGCGGGGAAGCCCGTCTGGCCGAAGTTGTTGGGAAGGCCGAGCTGCGCCTGGTAGTTGCCCTGCGAAACGGGGTTGCCTTCGACGTACATGCTCTGCCACTGCTGGCTGAGGATGGTTTCCGAAAAGAACGTGGGGGAAATGGTGCGCGACCAGCCCATGGCATAGCTGACGGTGGCCACCGGGATGGCCTGATAGCCTGTGGCTCCGGCCGGGAGGCCGCCGCCTTCGATGTTCGCCGGCGAAGCGCTGGGGTAGTTGCGCAGCGCCTGCTGATGCTGGCGGATATCGGTGTAGCGCAGATAGACGCGGTTGCTTTCGTTGAAGACGTGATCGAGGCGCGTATTGATGTTGGGGACGGTTTGCGTGATCTTGTTTGTGTCGTTGAGGTTCGGGTTCACCAGGGGGTTGTCGGCGGAGGTGGGCAGCGGGGTTGCCGCGTAGAGCGTCTTGGCAAGCGGGCTGATGCGCGCCAGCGGGATCTGGTTGTTGGGGAAGGGAAGGCGCGCGTAGGCATTGGCGGCGCTCTGCGTGGTGTTGGGATCGTAGAGCTGGTTGAGCACGCCGTTGCCGCCGATGAGCCCGCTGAAATCGCCGACGCGCATGGCCGGTGTGGGCACGCGCACGAGCTGGCTGGCGTCCTGGCGCAGCGAGAAGCGCTCATAGGCAAAGAAGAAGAACGATTTGTTCTTGCCGTTGTAGAGCTTCGGAATGTAGATGGGGCCGCCGACGCTGGCGCCGAATTCGTTGCGGACCAGGTGCGGTGCGGCGAAGTTGGCGGGATTCTGACGCGCGCGGGCAATACCGAAGTAGTTGTTGCGTGCCGTCTCAAAGAGCGAGCCGTGGACGGCGTTGGTGCCGGATTTGGTGGTGAGAATGACGGTGCCGGGGGTGGCGAATTGCGCGCTCGAGTTGAGGGTTTCAAACTTGGCTTCCTGCACCGCATCGGGATCGGGCAGGGTGGACTGGGCCGTGTTGGCCACGCCTCCGAAGTTGCGGTTCGTCATCGGGGCGCCGTCCTGCGAGTATTCGAGAGCTTCGCCCATCAGTCCGTTGGCGCGGGTGCCGTTGGCTTCCAGGCCAGGCACGGTTTTTTGCGCCAAGCCGAGAATATTGCGGCCGTTTTGCGGGAGTTGATCGATGCGGTTGGAATCGAGGTGCGTGCTGACCGTGCCGCTATCGTAGGTGGCAAGTTGAACGGTGCCGCTCGAAACGGTGACTTGCTCGGCCACTTCGCCGATGGTGAGCTGGGGATTGAGGACGGCCACCTGAGCGTTCTGGAGGGTGATGGTGGTTTCGTATTTCTTCATTCCCGGAGAGGTGAAGGTGAGGGTGTAGGTGCCGGCAAACAAGCCCCGCACGGAGTAGAAGCCGACCTCGTTCGATGTGGTATCCGAGGCGACGCCCGTTTTCTGGTTCACGACATGAACCGCGCAGCCGGGGATTGCCGCCGTTGTGGCATCCTGAATGGTGCCCTGGATGGCTCCGGCGCCGCTCTGGGCGGTGAGGTGGGACGGCAGGCATAGCGCGCCGGCCAGGAAGGCGATCGAGGCGAGAAGCTTCGTACGTTGCATCATCAATGACCTCCGGGTCAGAACGTTAAGTTGTGGCTACAAAGGATGGGACCGCTGAATATCCGATACCCGTGTCCGATAAAGGAGGGTCGGTTTCAGATGAAACTATCCTAAATTTCCAAAATGTTGGTAAATCAGCGAGAACAGGTGGCCATTATATGCGTACGGGGATGCGCGATGCAAGAGGGCGCGCCCGGTATTGAAGATGCGGCGTAGGATGAGCCCCGCCGGGCGGTTCACCATGCCCACCAGCGGCGGAGCTTGTTCTCGAGTTCACGCCGCCGCCCGGCGTTGGCCTTCTCCTCCACCACGTTGCGGGTTTCGTGTGCGCTTCCAGCCAAACGATACAGCTCCGGAGTGCCGGTTTCGTTGAGGATCAACTTCCAATCGCCCTCGCGGATCATGGCTGTCTTGTGAGTGGCTTGCAGGTGTTGCGAAAACACCCGGCTGTGCAGCGCATCCTTCCCCTCTCCGCGCTGGATCTCCGCGAGGTCGATCTCTCCATAGCCGGCGGAAGCATAAACCGTTTTCCGTATCCCCTCGCGGGCGCCTGCGAGCAAGGGCTTGGCGGAGACGCCGCCGGTGTTGGCGGGCGGCTTTCCGCCAGTAAGCTCAACCAGGGTGGGGAACAGATCCACCAGTTGGACCGGGGCGGCGGTGCGCAGACCGGCGGCAATGCGCCCGGGCGACCACCAGATCATCGGCACGTGCAGAAGCGCCTCGTAGAGGAACATTCCCTTGCGCACCATGTGGTAGTTGCCCATGAAGTCGCCGTGGTCGGAAACGAAGATCACCACTGTACTGTCCGCGTGACGGCTTGCGCGCAAGGCCGCCATGATCCGCCCGACCTGCTCGTCCACCCCCCAATCCACCGCGGCGTGGTAATGCCGGATGGTCTCGCGGATCTCCGCCGCCGTCATTTTCTCGTATCCCATGGCGCGCGAAAACTGCTCCAGTCTGGGACTGAGGGCGCCAGGGGCGGAAGCCCTGGGAAGGGCGACGGAAGCGGCGTCGATCTTGGCCAAGTGCCGCGGCGGCGCGAAGTAGGGCGGATGTGGGTCGAAGTAGCTGACCGTAGCGAAGAACCGCTCCCCGGGCTTCACGCCAGCCAGAAAACGGAGAGCGTCCTCGGTGTTCCGGTGCGGGTAACACTCCGTCTCCGGCCAGGGAACGGCGGCGTGCCACCAGGGGGTGACGTTCGGGGTGTAGGCGCGGAACTTCTCGCGAGTGCGTTCGGCCACGGCGTCGAGCTGCTCGATGGCATCCGTCCGGAAGGCGTGGTTCTTGCCGAAATATCCGGTTTTGTAACCGCGCGAGCGGAAATAGCCGGGTAGGGTGCCTTCCAGGGTCAGGAACTTATCGTGATCGTTGGTCAAGCTGCCATGGCGGTGCGGAAACAGACCGGTGAACAGCGATTTGCGGGAGGGCACGCAAACCGGATTCGCGGCCGTGCAGCGCTCAAACAGCACGCCCTCGGAAGCCAACCGGTCCAGATTCGGAGTGTGGGCGTTCGGATTGCCCAGGCAACCCAGCGCGTCGGCCCGCATCTGGTCGCAAATGATCAACAGAACGTTGGGCGCATCGGTGGCGGCGCGGGCGCGCGTGAAGGGCGCCGCACCGAGCGCGAGAAAAGGCCGCCGGCCGATCAAAACTTGAGCCATAAGGAGAGCTGCCAGTTCCGGGCATCGGAGGCGGTGTCGGTGATGGTTCCGAAGGCGGCGTTGGCCGGGTTCGTGTTGGGATTGTTGAAACTCGCCTGGTTCAGCGCGTTGTACACCTCGGCGCGGAACTGGAGTTGAATGCGCTCGGCCACGGGGAATGTCTTGAACAGGGAGAAATCCCAGGCGCGCTGGCCGTCGCCCCGGATGCCGCTGAAGCGGAGGGGAAATTGCCGGTAGTTGAATTGCAGTTGCTGCCGCGCGTCGCGGTTGAAGCCGGCGGTATTGAACCAGCGCTCCACGCTGCGCGCGTTGCCGGGCAGGGCCACGGCCTTGATATCCCCGGTAAAGACGGCGTTGCCGAAACCCAGCGGCTGCCCGGATTGCACGGCCCAGATGCCATTCAACTGCCAGTTCCCGAAAAGGAAGTTCGCGGCGGCCGGCATCTGCCCGCCGAAATGGCGCCCGCGGCCGACCGGGAGTTCCCAGATCCCGCTGGCCGTGATGCGGTGGGGACGATCCCACTGCGAGATCGTCTCATAGGGCCGCACGTCGGCGGCATTGAGGTACTCGGTTGCCTCCATGAATTTGGACCATACATAAGAGGCTTGCAAGCTGATCCCTTGGCGCAATCTTCGTTCGCCGCGCAACTGCATCGAATGGTACCAGGAGTAGCCGTCCGGCACCACTGCGGAGAGGTTGCCGAAATGGGGATAGGGTCTGAGAAGATCGGCGCGTGTGATCGTCCGCGTGTAGGAGGGGGCCAGCCCGAAGAAAGGGCTGGCGAAAGGCTGCGTGAGGGAATTGATCGCCGCCTGGTCGCGCAGCGGCGAGGAACTGAGATACTGTGCCGGAGTGGCGTTGAACTCCCGCTCGACACCCAAGCGCGTGCCCCGGTTGGCGACGTATGAGATTTCCGACAGGAACTGGCCTGGGAGCATGCGTTGTATGCCCAGCGACCAGCGCTGCGAGTAGCCGTGCTTCAGCGCCGGATCGTAAAAGCTAAACCCCTGCCCCAGGCTGGTGGCCAGTCCGCCTTGCGCGCCGCGAGGCAGGATCAGCCCGCCCGGCAGCGGGTTTGCGTTGGTGGCGACGTATGTCACGCCGTTATCGAGAGACGCCTGGATCAGGGTCGCTTGCGAGAAGCCGGTTTGCTGGGCGATGGTCCGGTTCACCCCGATCGAGTCGAAATACATTCCGTAGCCGGCGCGCAGCACGGTGTCCGCGGCGAAGCGGTAGGCCAGCCCCACGCGCAGCATCACGTTGTCGCGCTCGCCTTGAAACGGGCTGCGGCCGAAGCCATCTTTCGTAACGAAGTTCAAGCCGCCGGTGGTCCGGAAGGCGCCGGGTG
>CAYOBO010000117.1:0-23593 GCA_964402295.1 uncultured Candidatus Solibacter sp.
ACCCGGACGGGACTTTCACCCGCGAGAAGAACGCGTCTTTCAGGACGCACCATGAGGCCCATTATAGGGCAGGGCTCAATTCCGCAATCGGAACGGAAACTTCGACCGCACTGCCAGAACCAGGTCATGCTCTTCGCCCGGTTTTGCGCCGCTATAGAAGCCAACGGTGGTATTCAGCCGGAAGAAATACGCATCGCCGGCCTTCGCCGGATAGCGCCCTTCATTCCCATCGGCGCCGCCGCCCGCCACCATCTCGCCCTTCCCGCGCAATACGAAGTAGATCTCTTCCTCGGTTTCGTGATGATGCGGAATGTTCGTTCCGCCGGGCGCGAAGTCCATGAGGAACAGGCTCACCATCTGGCTTGCAGCGGCCAACTTGTCGCGTTTGCTTTCCGTGGTGCCCATCAACAGCTTGAACTGCGCGGTAGGCCCGTGGCCCCCGAGAATTTGCAGGTTCACATCGTTCGCATTGGCAACCATCGCCTTCGCGGGACGGGCCGTTTGCACTCCTTGCGGAATCTTGAATCCCATCACCAGCAACCGCACCGGCGCGGACGAGGAATTCGCCATCCCGTGGCGCACACCCGGTGGCAGATACATGAAATCGTCTTTCTTCACGGGCACCTTGTCCGCGTCGTACAGCAAGGTGCCGCTGCCTTCAAGGATGTAGTAGATCCGCTCCTCGGATGGGTATTGCACCGTCGCGCTGAAGCCCCCCGGCTCGACGGTGAGATGTCCGTAGCGCGCCACGCCCTTCAACTGCCGGGCTTGCGCATCGCCGATGCCGAAGATCGGCTTGTAGGAAGCCCCCTTCGCATTCACCGTAAGATCGTCGGCGGCCGGCTGGATGTCATCCACCGACCGCCGCAAAAACGTCGGATCCGCCCCGCTCAACAGGGACGCCAGGAGGCCCGCAATCGCAAGTCGCAGCATATGCCTTCTAGCTAGACGAAAGACCAGCCCTTGCGGAACGTCGGCTTGATGTACTTGTTGGCGGCGGGATTGTTGGTGATGCGCATCTTCACCGGATCCCATTCAATCTTGCCTTCCACGCGCAGCGCGATCACGCCCAGCAACATCCATTCGACAAACGGCACGGCGTTGTTGAAGTTGGAGCACGCCGGGTCGCCGCCTTTGCACGCGCGGATCCAATCCCGGTAATGGCCGGGCGAGCGAGTGAGGAAAGGATCCGGGAACTTGTAGTCCTTCATGCGTTCCACCGGCAACAGGCGAGTCTGCTCGCCGTAGGTGCCCGTGGTGATCATCCCTTTATCGCCGATGAACAGGCTGCCGTTCGGTGGAGGCGTGCGCGCTTCCGGATCGTTCTTCATCGCTTCGAAACTGGCATAGTCGAACACGCGGCCAACGAATCCGTTCGGGGCTTGCGCCGGCCGTTGCGCCGGAGCCGCCTGCGCCTGTCCCTGCCCGCGCCGGCCACCACCCCGGCCGAAACCGCGCACCGGCAGGTCGCCGATGAGTTCTCCGGGAGGAACGCCTTCAATCTTCGGACTCTCCTTCAGCCCGTCATACCAGAACAGCTTTAGGGGAGGCATATTGCCGCGAGCCGGGAAATCGAAGCGGATCACGGACTGCTTCGGAAACTGGATGTCGCTGACGCCTTCTTTCTTGATGCACTCCACGCTGGTGGGCGGCCCTAATTGCAGCGCCAGATTCGGCGCGCCAAGAATATGGCAGGCCATGTCGCCCAACGCGCCGCAGCCGTAGTCGTAGAAGCCGCGCCAGTTGAAAGGTTGATAAAAATTGCCGTATTGATTCGGATATCCCGCTCCACCCGATGTGTAGGGACGCGCTTCCGCGATGCCCTGCCACAAATCCCAATCGAGCGTGGCCGGCACTTCGTCCGGCGCCGGCACGGTGGTGATGCCTTGCGGCCACAGCGGGCGATTCGTCCAGGCGTGCACCTCGGTCACATTGCCGATGGCGCCGCTCCAGATCATCTCCGCCACTTGGCGCGTTCCTTCGTTCGAATAGCCCTGATTGCCCATCTGCGTGGCAACCTTGTATTTGTTCGCCGCCTCCATCAACTGGCGGGCTTCCCAAATCGTGCGCGTGAGCGGCTTCTGCACGTACACACCCTTGCCGCGCTCCATGCACCACATCGCCGCCGTCCCATGCATATGGTCCGGCGTACTGACGATCACCGCATCGATGTTCTTCGCCTCTTTGTCCAACATCTTGCGGAAATCTTTGTACTTCGGCGCCTTCTCGTACTCCTTGAATTTGCGCGCCGCCTGCTTCTCATCCACATCGCAAAGCGCCACGATGTTTTCCGATGCGCACCCGTCAATGTCGCTGTTGCCCTTCCCCCCCGAACCGATCGCCGCGATGTTCAACTTCTCGTTCGGAGAGCGATAGCCCATTCCGCGCAGAGATGCCGAACTCCCGAACCCGCCGGTGGGAACAGCGCCGGAAAGCAGGGCGCCGAAAAAGAAATGACGTCGTGTGGAACCGTTTGCCATGTGTGCGAATGCCTCGTTTACGAGACTACACCCTCCGCGAGGAAAATGCACTTCCCTTGCCCTCGGCCTTATCGATCAGCTATCCTTACGCGAAATCTGGCAGCGGGCCACCTGCTGCGTGGTTTCTGATATCCAGGAGGATTCCAGATGTTCCAAGCGTTCAAAGAATTCGCCATGAGGGGCAACGTCCTCGATATGGCGGTCGGTGTCATCATGGGCGCCGCATTCGGGAAAATCGTGAGTACATTTACGGAGGGCATCATGATGCCCCCTGTCGGGAAGGTAATGGGATCGGTGGATTTCTCAAACAAGTTCATCAATCTCAGTGACACCCCCGTGGTGAGTCTGGCGGAGGCCAAAGCGAAAGCCGTGCCTGTCATCACCTATGGGTTGCTCATCAACAACATCATCGATTTCCTGATTGTGGCGTTCGTGTTGTTTCTTGTCATTCAGGGTTTCAACAAGATGAAGAGAGACGCTCCCCCGCCCCCGCCGCCGGGACCGTCTCCGGAACAAAAGTTGCTCACCGAAATCCGCGACCTTCTTGCTGCCCGCAAAGGCGCATAGTTCACCCTTCCCGGCAGGACGCAATCCCGCAGCGTCCTGCCCTGTCCTTCCTCTTGCCCCCGTCGCGGGCTGTTACAATTCCGTTGTGAATCTCCGAACGATCGCTATCCCGGCCTGTTGCCTGTTGGTCTCCTGCGTGAATCCCACTGGCACCGGAACGTTTTCCACGGGAAGCCGCTCCGATGTCCTGGACTTCCTCTCCATGTACAACGAAATCGACGGCAGGCTGGCCACCGTGGCGTCGGAATCGCAGTGGAAATCCTCCACCGATGTCAATGACCGGCACACGGGAGAGCGCATCGGCGCCGATCGCGCGCTGGCAGGGTTCCGTGGCAGCCGTTACGTGATCGAGAAATCGAAAGCACTGCTCGGATCCCGCAAATCCCTATCCGATCTGGAGTTCCGACAGCTCGACAAGATCCTGCTACAGGCCGCCGAGTCGCCCGGCACGATTCCGGACATCGTCAACCGCCGCATTGAAGCCGAAGCAGGCGCCGCCGCCATCCTCGACGGATTCACATTCTGCATCGAGCAACGCGGCAATCAGTGCATCCACAAGACAACGCCGAACGAGATTGACAAAGTACTGGCGGAATCTCGCGTGCTCGCCGAGCGCCGCAAGATGTGGGAAGTGTCGAAGCAAACCGGCCCCGCTCTCAAGAAAACTCTCGGCGAACTGCGCGATCTGCGGAACCGTGTTGCTTCCGAACTGGGCTACTCGAGTTACTTCCATTTGCAGGTTGCAGACTACGGCATGAGCGTCGCGGAGATGATGCAACTCATGGATAAAACCGTGTCCGAGATGCAGCCGCTCTACGAGCAATTGCACCTGTGGACCCGCCGCAAACTCGCCGATCGCTACAAGCAGCCCGTTCCGAAGCGGATTCCCGCGCACTGGCTGGGTAACCGCTGGGGGCAGGAATGGCCCGGCCTCGTGGAATCGGCGGATCTGAACGATCTCTTCCGCGGCAAGTCTCCCGAATGGATCGTGCAGCAGGCGGAGCGGTTCTATACCTCGCTCGGCATGCCTCCGCTCCCCAAAACATTTTGGGAGCGCTCTGATTTATACCAGCTCCCGCCGGATTCCAAACGAAAGAAGAACACCCACGCCTCCGCCTGGCACATCGATCAGGATAAGGACGTACGCAGCCTGATGAGCGTGATTCCCAACTTCTACTGGTTTGAGACCAGCCACCATGAGTTGGGCCACGTCTACTATTACATGGCTTACTCCAATCCGAAGGTGCCGCATGTCCTGCGGGAAGGCGCCAACCGCGCTTTTCACGAAGCCGTCGGCGATCTGATCTCCATTGCCGCTCGCCAGCAGCCCTACTTGCGCGGAGTCGGCCTGTTGCCCGAATCCCGCCAGCTCGATCCCACCCAGATGCTGCTTGCCGAAGCACTGGACAACGCCATCGTGTTCCTGCCCTTCTCGGCGGGCACCATGACGCACTTCGAGCATGACCTGTACGAAAAGAAACTCCCCGTCGCGGAGTTCAACAAGAAGTGGTGGGAACTGGCCGCTCGCTATCAGGGCATCGAACCTCCCGCTCCGCGCGGCGAAGAGTTCTGCGATGCCTGCACCAAAACACACATCATCGACGATGCCGCCCAATACTACGACTACGCCATGGCCTACCTCATCAAGTTTCAATTGCACGATTACATCTCCCGCAAGCTGCTCAAGCAGGACCCGCACAACTGCAATTACTACGGAAACAAAGAGGTGGGGAAATGGTTGTGGGATCTGCTGAGCCTCGGCGCCACGACGGACTGGCGCCAGTTGATGCGCGACAAAACGGGTGAGGATATCAGTTCACGCGCCATGCTCGAATACTTCAAACCGCTCGTCGAGTATCTCAACAAGGAGAACGGAGGCCAATCGGGGTCGTGGCAGTAAGGCTCACCGCCGCACTCCTGCTTGCCCTGCTCGCCGCAAGCGCCGGAGATCTCCATCTTGCCGTCCGGGCCGGCGACCGGGCGCTAATCGAAAAACTTCTCGAAGCCGGCGCCGATGTGAACGAACGCGACAACCTCGGCGGCACACCGCTGCACGATGCAGCCTGGGCGGGAGACAAGAGCATCGTTGCCCTGTTGGTGGAGCGCGGCGCGCAAGTCAATGCCCGCCATCGCGAGGCGGGCAGCACGCCGCTGCATTACGCGGTCATCACAAACCACCTCGATGTTGTCGAATACCTGCTTTCCAAGGGCGCACACATCGCCGCTTTTTACCAATCCGGATCCACACCGCTCCATCTCGCCGCCAATCGTGGCTACAAGGACATCGTGCAACTCCTGCTCGCGCGCGGAGCGGACGTCAACCAGGCCGATCAGGGCGGCGCAACCGCGCTCGACGAAGCCGCCGCCAAGGGACACGCCGAAGTAGTGCGCATCTTGCTCGCCAATGGCGCCCGGCCTTCTCCCCGCGCCATGCAGCAGGCGGTAATCAAAGGGAACGTCGAGGTGGTCAAACTGCTGGCCGAAAACGGCATGGACCTGCACGCGAAAAACCCCGATGGCGAAACGTTGCTCGAACTGGCCCTGCGTTATCGCCAACGCGCCACCGCTGAGCTTCTGCTCGCCAAAGGTGCGGCCGTCGATTCCGCGCAGCGCATGAAGCTTCTGCGCAACGCCACGTTGCGGGGCGAGTTGGAAGTGGTGGAATTGTTGCTCAAGGACAGCTCCGAAGCCAACGCCCTACTACCCGATGCCGCCCTCAAAGGCAATGTCGCCATCGTCGAATTGCTGGTGCGGCGTGGAGCCGGAGTCTCCACCCGCGGTCCATCCGGCGCCCTTCCCCTGCATGAAGCGGCGCTGGGCGGCCATGTCAACGTCATCCTGTTCCTGCTCGACAAGGGCGCCCCAATCGATGCCGTCGATTCGGAAACAGGCGCCACCGCGCTCCATGTCGCCGCCAGCTACGGCCGCATTGAAGCTGTCGAAGCTCTGCTCGCCCGCGGAGCCGACAAGACCATCCGCAACAAAGCCGGAAAGTCCCCCCGCGAAGTCGCCCTCGAAGCCGAACAGAACATCGTCGCCGGGCTTCTCAAATAGCCGACGCCGCCTGAGGATATACATCCCTGGCCACTTCGCGAATCCATGCCGGATCCTGTTTGAGAATCTCTGACACCTTCAGCGCGTTCTCATAGTAGTAGGCCGCCAGCAACGGACTCTCCCGGAATAGCGCCTGGACCTGGCTGCGGACGCTATCCGTATCCTGCGCGGGCAACGGGCCTTCCCAACCCTTCCTGCCGGCTTTCAGATAGGACCGAAGCGTTCTCAGAAACAGTTTTTCCGTCAAGCTGACGGCATCGTTCTGTTCCAATCCGCTGGCGCGCAACGTCTCCACGCTGGCCGCCAGAAGCGGCAGCACAAGGCTGGTCGCAAAGCTCGTACCGGCGGAAAACAACGCTTTCCTTCCCGCATCCATCGTTAAGACGCGCAGTCCCGGAGAGGTCATCAGCTTGCGCGCTTCCTGCACCGCCTTGCGGCTCCCTTCCACCACGGCGACTTTCTCGTCAAACAGCGGAACGGGAGTAATCGATCCCACGGCCGCGCCCGCATCCGCTAGCCCACCCAGTGCGCCGCTGTCCAGTTTCGAATCGCACAGCAATACGCACTTCCCTTTCCAACTGAATTCACACCGCAACAACTTCTCCTGAAACTGTTCCAGCCAGCACTCCGGAACCGAAATCAGTACGGCACTGGCTTGCGCGAACGCTTCCAGGCTATCCACAGGCACACCCGCCTGTAGGATATTGACAATGCGGCTGGCCAGTCGCAATGACGACGATCCGACCGGACCCAACCGCTCGGCGACGTTGGGCACTCGCCGCAGGAAACTGTCTCTAGTCCTGCCCGCCGCCAACAGCGCTATGGGTGCTTGTTTCTTCATAAGCCTTAGGGGATCGCAGAGACTTGATCTTATCCCGGTACTGAGCGGCTTTTTCGAACGCAAAGTTCCGAGCGGCTTCCTTCATGGCCGCCTCCAGTTCCGCGATAACCTTCTCCCGTTGATCCAAACTCATCGATTCGAAATCGAAATCCGCCTCCAACGGGACGGTGACGTAGTCGGCCTCGGCGATGGCAACCAGGCTCATGTCGATTGGTTTCACAATAGATTGCGGCGTGATGCAATTCTGCTCGTTATACTCCTTCTGGATCTGCCTGCGGCGCGCCGTTTCTTCCATCGCCCTCCGCATGCTGTCCGTAATAATATCCGCGTATAGTAGCGCTTTTCCGTTCACATTGCGCGCGGCCCGCCCGATCGTCTGGATCAGTGAGCCTGTGGAACGGAGAAACCCCTCCTTGTCCGCATCGAGAATGGCCACCAGGGAAACCTCCGGCAAGTCCAGGCCTTCGCGCAGAAGGTTCACTCCCACCAGCACATCGAACTCACCCTTGCGCAGATCGCGCAGTATCTTGACACGGTCTAGCGTGCTCACTTCCGAATGCAGATAGCGGCACTTGATCCCTAACTCCGAATAGTATTCGGTCAGATCCTCGGACATACGCTTGGTGAGCGTGGTGACCAGTACACGCTCATTTCGTTCGATGCGGGCGCGAATCTCTCCCAGCAAATCATCCACCTGCCCGCGGATTCCCCGCACCTCCACTTCCGGATCGATGAGTCCGGTCGGACGGATGATCTGCTCCACCACCACGCCACCGGACTTCGTCAGTTCATAGGGCCCCGGCGTCGCCGACACATACACCACCTGATTGACACGGTTCTCGAATTCCTCGAACGTCAGCGGCCGGTTGTCCAGAGCGCTGGGCAAACGGAACCCGAAGCGGACCAGATTCTCCTTCCGCGACCGGTCGCCGTGATACATCCCTCCGAGTTGCGGTATGGTCTGATGGCTCTCATCGAGAAACACCAGCGCATCGTGAGGCAGATAGTCCAGCAGGGTCGGTGGAGCTTCGCCCGGCAAACGTCCGGAAAAGTGCCGCGAGTAATTCTCAATCCCATGGCAGTAGCCGATCTGAGACATCATCTCCAGGTCGAACTTCGTGCGCTGGAAGAGCCGTTGCGCCTCCACCAGTTTCCCTTGCTTCTCCAATTCACCCATCCACCAGGAAAGCTCCGCTTCAATGCTGGCCATGGCCTGCACGCGCATATCTTCGCTCATGACGTAGTGCGTCTTTGGATAGATGGGCAGCCGCAAATACTTCTGCTTGATCGCCCCCGTCAGCGGATCGATCTGATACAGGCTCTCGATTTCATCGCCCCACAGTTCAATGCGGAACGCATTGTCGTCGTAGGTGGGGAACAGTTCGATGACATCGCCGCGCACCCGGAACGTCCCGCGGCGAAAATCCGTGTCATTCCGCTCGTAGAGAATCTCCACCAGGCGCTGCACGATCTGCTCGCGCCGCACCTTCTGCCCCTTCTCGAGCATCAGCAGCATCCCGTAGTAGGCTTCCGGCGATCCCAATCCGTAAATGCAGCTTACACTCGCGATGATGATGCAATCCCGGCGCTCGAACAGAGATCGTGTCGCCGACAGACGCAACTTGTCCAGTTCATCGTTGACCGTGGCTTCTTTCTCGATGTAAACATCCGAGGAAGGGATGTACGCCTCAGGCTGGTAGTAATCGTAATAGCTGACGAAGTACTCAACGGCATTACCCGGAAAGAAGTTCTTGAACTCCTGGTAGAGTTGCGCGGCCAGTGTCTTGTTATGGGCCAGGATCAGGGCGGGACGTTGCGTCCGTTCGATCACCTTCGCCATCGTGAACGTCTTGCCCGATCCCGTAACGCCGAGCAGCACCTGATGCGGTTCGCCATCGGACACACCACGCACGAGTTGATCGATCGCCGCGCCCTGATCGCCGCGCGGGCGATAGTCAACGGCTAGTTGATAGGACATCGCAACTTCCAGTATAAAGTGCCGTGCCGCCCTCGCCGACTTTGCGACACTGGAACAATGATCGAAAGCGCTGTGATCCTTGCCGCCGGAAAGGGAACGCGGATGGGGAATCTCACCGCCGAGACACCCAAACCCATGCTCCCCTTGGCGGGCAAACCGATGCTCGAACACATCCTCGACAGGCTTCGAGACGCGGGCATCCAGCGTGTCGTGCTCATCGTCGGCTATCGGGGCGAAATCATCCGGACGCACCTCGCCAACTACCCATTGCCCATTGACTACGTCCAGCAACCGGTCGCCAGCGGCACTGGAAGCGCCACGCTGTTGGCTCGCGATTTTTGTGGCCGCGATCCGTTCCTGCTCACTTTCGGTGATATCCTCTGCTCGGCGCGCGACTACAGGGGATTAATGGCGCGACTCGATGAGCACGCCGGTGGAGTCTTGGGCGTCAAGCACGTCGCTGACCCGGCACGCGGCGCGGCAGTTTATGAAGAGAACGATCAAGTGGTCCGCATCGTCGAAAAACCACTTCCCGGCAGTTCCACAACGAACTGGAATAGCGCCGGACTTTACGTCTTCCGTCCTGTTCTATTCGAGGAACTGGCCCGCATTCCCCTCTCTCCTCGCGGTGAGTACGAACTCACCACGGCCATCGAGCAGCTCATCCATCGAGGCGTGACTCTCCGCAAGTACGCCATCGCCGACGAATGGATGGACGTTGGCCTGCCGGAGGATTTGGCCAAGGGAGAGATGCTCGTTCGCTCCAACGAAGGCTGACTGCCCAGTCCGTTCACCGCCAGATCAGGCCCGCCTGTCCCGAAATCCGGACCGCTGGCCATTCAACCCTCGGCGCCCGCCCAACCTCGTCATATATTGGTGGCTTGCCATGAGATTCTTTGCCGCAGTGCTCTTTTCCACGATCTGTCATCTGCCCCTTTACGCCCAGGGAACCGGTTCCGTCCGCGGCACGGTGACATTGGAATCCTCCGGCGACCCACTGCATCACGCTACGGTAACCGTCAGCCGTACCGGCCGGGTTGTCGAAACGGGCGAAGACGGCAAGTTCGAAATCACCGGCCTTCCACCCGGCACCTATTCCATCCACGCCCATCTCCAATCGCTGAGCGGCGAAGTGCAATCGGTGACCATTCGCGCCGGCGAATCGGCCAGTGTGGATTTCAAGCTGCGTCTGGCCGCTGTGCGCCAATCGCTCACGGTAACCGCAACCGAAAAGGAGCAGACCACCTTCGAGTCCTTCCAAACCGTGACATCTCTCGACTCGGTGGACCTTGCACTGAAATCGAAACCCTCCCTGGGCGAGCTGCTCGAATATCAGCCAGGTGTGGCGAAGCGCAGTTTCGGTCCGGGCAGTGCAAGGCCCGTAATCCGCGGCTTCGATGGCGACCGCGTGCTCGTGATGCAGGACGGAATCCCGACCAGCAGTCTTTCCTCGCAATCGGGTGATCACGGTGAGTCTCTCGACCCATCCAGCCTCGACCGTCTCGAAGTGGTCAAGGGACCAGCCACCTTGCTCTATGGCAGCAACGCCATCGGCGGCGTCGTGAACGCCGTCACGGGCCACCACCAGATTCACGATCACCCGCACCAGGGTCTTCGCGGCTATACCACCGGTTTCGGAGGATCTGCCAACGGGCAGGCCGGTGGCGCCGCGGGGTTTGACCTGGGCATCGGCAACTGGCTTGTGTGGGGCAGTGGTAGCGCCCAACGCACCGGCGACTACAACACGCCCGAAGGCAAAGTCGAGAACTCCCGTACACGCATCAGCAATAGTTCGGGCGGATTGTCCTGGTTCGGCAGCAAGACCTTCTTCGATATCGGCTACCGCTATGAGGAAGGCAAGTACGGCGTTCCCTTTGCCGCCGAATTCGAAGGGCATGGACATGAGGAGGAAGAAGAAGGGGAAGAGCACGAAGAACACGGCGATATCAGTCTCGGCTTCCGCCGCCACAATTTCCGATTCGGTACGGGCTGGAAAGATCTCGATTTCGCCCTGCCCAGCTTCCGCCTCTCCATCAACTACGCGGACTGGCAGCATAAGGAGCTCGAAGGGGACGAAGTCGGCACGCTGTTCCGCAACAAGCAGATCACCTATCGTGGCGTCTTCCAGCAGCGCAAGACGGGCAACCTCACCGGTAGCTTCGGATTCCAGGGATCGCAACGCGCCTACAAGACCACCGGCGCCGAGGCGCTTGCCCCACCGGTCGATCAAAACAACATCGCGGTCTTCGGACTCGAGGAACTCTCCTTCGAGCGCTTCCGCCTGCAATTCGGCGGGCGCGTGGATAACACCCGCTATAGCCCCGACGGCCTCCGCAAGCGCTCCTACACCGGAGCATCCGGTGCCGCGGGCATCTATGTTCCCACCTGGCGAAACGGCGCCGTTGTCACCAACTTCACCACCTCCTTCCGCGCTCCTGCCCTCGAAGAGCTCTACAATCTGGGACCGCACATCGGAAACCTCACGTTCGAAATCGGCAACCCAAACCTCGAACGGGAACGCAGCAACGGCATCGATTTCTCGCTCCGGCACAGTGCCGGCCGCCTGCGGGCGGAAGCCAACTTCTTCTATTACGGCATCTCGAATTTCGTCTATCTCGCGCCCAACGGAGAAGAAGAGGACGGATTGATCGCCGCGGAATACAACCACGGCGACAGCCGGTTCACAGGCACGGAACTAGGCCTCGACGTGGGATTGCATCCCAAGCTGTGGCTGAATCTCGGCATGGACTACGTGAATGCCGAATTGAAAAGCGGCAGCCCGTTGCCGCGCATTCCCCCGTTGCGCGGGCGCGCCGGATTCGATTTCCGATCCGGCAACTTCAGCATCCGGCCGGAAATTCGCATGGCCGGCGCCCAGGACAGGATATTTGAAACGGAGTCCCGCACGGCCGGATACACAGTGTTCAACTGCAACGCGTCCTACACCGTGACCCGCCAGCACATGGCCCACATCTTCGGCGTGGATGCCTTCAACCTCGGCGACCGTTTGTACAGGAATCACCTTTCCTTCATCAAGGATCGCGCCGCGGAGATCGGACGAGGCGTCCGCTTCACTTACACAATGCGATTCTTCTAACGCCGCAGCAGGAAGAAAAGCGTCGCCGGTGCGGTGCCCTGCTCTTCGATCTGAAAACCAGTTTCCTGAAGGCTTGCCGCCCACCATCCCCTGGGACGTGTCCCACCGTGGCTGAGTAGCGGCCCGAATGCCAGCTTCACCCAGCCGTCGTTGGCTACCAGCATGAGCAGAAACTCGCCGCCCGGTTTCAGCACACGGTATGCCTCTGCCAGCGCCTGCTTCGATCCCTCGCGCGGCAGATGATCCATCGCGTAAGCGCTCACAATCGCATCGAAGCTGCCCGCATCGAATGGAAGCTTTCGCATATCGGAAGCCACGATCGTGGCGCGGTCCGCCACACCAGCGGCCTGCAAGTTCGCCAGCAGACGTTGTTGCGGTGCGGCGCCCCGGCCAAAATGATGATCGAACGATTGCCCGAACAGATCCAGCGCGACCAGCGTCGCCTTGGGCCTTGCCTCCAGCACCATGATGGAGGAGCGGCCGGTTCCCGCTCCTATGTCGAGCACCCGCCCGGCGCCCGAGGAAAGAAACCTCTCCGTGGGGAGTGTGCCTCGCCCGCTGACGTTCAAGGAGCGCAAAACCGCAAGCGAGGTCGCTGACCACAGGACAATCGCGCCCAGCAGTAGCACCGTCCATCTGCGCCAGCCCCGGAAAAAGGCCGCGGCCAGCGCACCAGCGGCGGGAATGAAGATCATAAGGTGCCCGTAACTGAGCCACCATGGGTATCCAAAATCGAGAGTTGCTCCTGTTGCCATGCTCTCCACAGTAACCGGACTCGCCTGAACAAATGATGAACGGCCTCGTTCAGGTTCCGTTCATTGCCGCTAAGCTATCATTACGCCAATGCGCGTTTTGATTGTCGAGGATGAACCTGCGCTGGCAATGCAGTTGGCGGCATCGGTGAAGGAAGCAGGCTACGCCGCCGATTGCGCCCGCAACGGCGATCAAGCCGATCTCCTCGTCCATAGCGAGCAATACGACGCGATTCTGCTCGATCTCGGATTACCCGGAATCGATGGGCTGACCCTTTTGCGCCGCTGGCGTGAAGCAGGCATCCCCACACCCGTGCTGATTCTCACCGCGCGCGGAAGCTGGCACGAAACGGTACGGGGGATTGATGGAGGCGCCGACGATTACGTCTCGAAGCCGTTCCGCATGGAGGAAGTGCTGGCGCGCATTCGTGCACTGATTCGCCGCGCCAAGGGTGTGGCCCAAAGCGAATTGCGGTGCGGTGTCCTATCGCTGGACACATCCGCGGCACGTGTCACCGTGAACGGGCTCACTGTCAAGCTGACCAGTCATGAGTACCGTGTGCTCGCTTACCTCATGCATCACCCGCGGCGCATCGTTTCCCGCGCCGAACTGACCGAGCATATCTATGCACAAGACTTCGACCGCGACTCCAACACGGTCGAAGTGTTCATCGCCCGCTTGCGCCGAAAACTGGGATCGGCGTTCATTGAAACCATTCGCGGCCTGGGATACCGCATGGCCCAACCCACGGAGCAACGCTGATGTTCCGCTCCTTGCGCGCCCGCTGGATTCTCGCATCCGTGCTCTGGACGAGTGGGCTGCTCCTGCTGATGCACATCATCTCCCTGGTGGTGATTCATCTGGCGCCCTCGCTGCGTGGCATCCACACCCCCAGCGGCGTCATCGCCGCACTGGCTCTGATGCTGGCGGGCTTCATCGTTGGCCGCGCCAGCCTGGCTCTCTTCCAGCCCATCCGAACGAAACTGGTGGCCATACGCCGAGGCGACACCAACCGCGTCGATGGCCAATATCCCTCGGAAGTACAGCCCCTCATCGACGACCTGAACCGGCTGCTCGCCGAACGCGAAAAAGCCGTGGAGCGCGCCCAGCGCACCGCCGCCGATCTGGCGCATGAGCTGAAGACTCCGCTGGCGCTGCTCATGCAGGAATCCGAACGCATTGCCGCGGCGGGCAATCACGATTTGGCAGACAGTATTACGCATCATGTGGAGCGGATGTCCCGGCAAGTGAACTACCACTTGGCTCGGGCGCGCGCCACGGCTTCTGGTACCCGAGGCGCCGCGCCCAGCACGCTCGCGCCTTGCGGCGAAGCATTGTTGCGCACGATGTCGCGCCTTCATTCCGCCCGGACGCTGACCCTCACATGCGCCATTCCCCAAGACACGCAAGTGCGCGTACAACGCCAGGACCTCGACGAGATGCTGGGCAATCTCCTGGACAACGCCTGCAAGTGGGCGCGCGCACAAGTCGCGTTAGGCGCCACGCAATCCGCCGCTGCCATCCAGATTGCAGTGGATGACGACGGCCCCGGACTGCCCCCCGAGCTGCGCGCGAAGGTGCTGGAACGCGGCGTCCGCGCCGATCAATCCACTTCCGGATCAGGACTCGGTCTCGCCATCGTGCGCGATCTCGCCGAACTCTACGGCGCCACTCTGGCGCTCGACGGCTCTCCGCTGGGCGGTCTACGGGCAACCCTGACGTTCCCCAGGCAGGACTAAGCCAGGATCGCCTTCACTACCTCCGCTCGTTCCACTCCCGTCAGCCGCACATCCAGCCCCTGATACTTGTAGGTGAACCGTTCGTGGTCGATGCCGAACAGATGCAAAATCGTGGCTTGAAAATCGCGCACATGCACCGGATCGCGCACGATGTTGTAGCTGAATTCATCCGTTTCGCCATGCACCACGCCGCCTTTGATCCCGCCGCCGGCCATCCATAAGCTGAAGCAACGGGGATGATGATCGCGGCCATAGTCGGTCTCCGTCAGTTTGCCCTGCGAATAAATCGTACGGCCGAACTCGCCCGCCAAAATCACCAGCGTGTCGTCCAGCATGCCGCGCTGCTTCAGATCCTGCACCAGGGCCCAGCACGGCTGGTCAATCTCCTTGCACTGGCTCGGCAGAACTTCCGGAAGCAGGCCATGCACATCCCAACCGCGATGATAGACCTGTACAAATCGCACACCACGCTCCGCCAGCCGGCGCGCCATCAGGCAACTTTGCGCGAACGACCCCGCCGTGCGCGCATCTTCCCCATACATCTTCCAGGTGGACTCCGGCTCCTTGCTCAAATCCGTCAGCTCTGGAACCGAGGACTGCATCCGAAACGCCATTTCATACTGCGCGATGCGCGTCTTCGTTTCCGGATCGCCCAGTTGCTGGAACGTCAGTTCGTTCATCTTCCCCAGCGCATCCAGCATTCCGCGGCGCACGTTCGACGGCACACCGGAAGGGTTATTGATGAACAGAACAGGATCCCCCGAACTGCGCAGGCTCACCCCGGAATACTCACCGGAAAGAAAACCCGCGCTCCACAAACGCGCGGATATAGCCTGCACATTCGCCCGCGGATGATTGTGTTTGGCTTGCAACACCACAAACGCCGGCAAATCCTTGTTCATGCTCCCTAGTCCGTAGTTCAGCCAGGAGCCGATGCACGGCCGCCCGGCAATCATGAACCCCGTCTGAAAAAAGGTAATCGCCGGCTCGTGGTTGATGGCCTCGGTATGCATACTGCGAATGATCGCGATATCGTCGGCCATACTCCCGATCTTCGGCAGCAGTTCCGAAATCCACGCTCCCGATTTGCCGTGCTGCTGAAACTTGAAGATAGAAGGCGCGATCGGAAAGCGGCTCTGTCCGCTCGTCATCGTGGTCAGCCGCTGTCCCTGCCGGATGGAATCGGGCAGATCCTTGTTGAACCACTCCTTCATCCCCGGCTTGTAATCGTAGAGTTCCATCTGTGGCGGCGCACCCACCAGGTGCAAATAGATGCAGCGCTTTGCCTTCGGCGCGAAATGCGGCAAGCCGTTCACCGCGCCTTTTGCCTCTTCGCCAAGCAACGATGCCAGCGCCAACGCGCCAATGCCCTGCGCGCCGCGAGCAAAGAAGCGCCGCCGCGATTCCTCCCGCCCCATCTGCGCCGCCATATCGTCCAGCGGATGACGCCCCGGAGCGAACCGCTGCCCGGATTCACGATCGAGCCGGTGCGCCGTCGCCGAATAGTGCCCCTCGGCGTCAGGACGCAGAATGTTCTTCGGATCGCTCATTTGTTCAGTACCTCATCCAGATTCAGCAGTTGGTTGGTAAGCATCGTGAATGCCGCATGTTCCGCTGGCGATAGCGAGGGATCCCGTTTGCGGTCCCCGACCCCAAGCAGTTTCTCGGCATCCGCCGGATTGGCACTGTAATAGGCTAGGAACCCATCGAAGGCTTTCTTCGCAATGGCTCTTTCTTCCAGCCGCAAAGGCCGCGCCATGATGCGGAGCGTCAGGTAATCCAGCCGCGCCGGAAACGCCGCCGTCGATTGCATAGCGCGTTCCGCCAGCGTCCGCGCAGCTTCGACATACTGTTCATCGTTCATCGTGGCCAGCGCTTGCAACGGAGTGTTCGTGCGTTCCCGGCGCACCGTACAGGACTCGCGAGTCGGCGCATTAAAGATTTCCATACCCGGCGGCGGAGCGCTTCGTTTCCAGAACGTGTACAGTGAGCGCCGGTACAACCCGTCGCCTTCGTCCCGCTTATAGAAGCGCGTATTCGATCCCAGCATCGCCACCGCTTCCCAGATTCCCTCTGGCTGATACGGTTTCACGCTGGGGCCGCCGATCTGTCGCACCAGCAGGCCACTGGCGGCGAGTGCGTAGTCCCGAACCATTTCCGCATCCATCCGGAATCGCGGACCGCGGCTCAACAGCCGGTTGTCCGGATCCTTTGCCAGCTTCGCGGGCGTGGCCTGCGCGGACTGGCGATACGCCGCCGACAACAGCAACTGCTTGTAAAAACGCTTCATGTCCCAGTTGTTTTCCCGGAAGTCCACCGCCAGCCAGTCCAGCAGTTCCGGATGCGACGGCGGTTCACCCTGGCTACCGAAATCATCGGCGGTCTTCACCAGCCCCGTGCCGAAAACCTCTTGCCACATGCGATTCACCGTGACGCGAGCCGTCAACGGATGCTCCGGCCGGAACAGCCATTGCGCAAACCCCAGGCGGTTACGCGGTAAGTCCGAAGTCATTGGAGGCAGAATCGCGGGCGTGCCCGCTTCCACGCGGTCGCGCCGTTGGTCGTAAGCCCCGCGATACAGAATGTGCGCCTCCGGTTTCGTATCCGCGCGTTCCTGCATGACCAGCGTTACTGCCCCGCGCCGCGCAATCGCCTTGGCTTTGCCTGTCAACTCGTTCTGTTCCACAACAAGCTTCCGAAACGGTCCGTATTCCTTCTGTAGGAAGTACGTCAGCAAAGCAGAGCGGCTCTGATCGTTGAGTTGCTCGGAATCCTGCGCCAACGCCTTCTGAATAGCCAGCCACTCGTTCAACAGCGCGGCTTCGCTCTCGCTGATGACACGATTGAAAATGCGGAAGTCCGTAATGGCGCCCTCCGGCAGGGAACGCCCCAGAATCAGCGGCGATTCCACGCCGATGCTGCCGCGCAGTTCTACATTCTGATTCCCTCTCCCCTGCGTCGGAATCGCACGCCCATTCAGAAACATCGTCAATCCGGATTGATGCCGCGATCCGTCGTAGGAAACCACGATGTGATTCCAGCTTCCGTGCCGGATCTGCGCCAGATGCGCCGCTCGTATCTCGATGTTCCGTCCCTCATCTCCGATGAACCGCGCCGCGATGACCCGCGCTCCGACATCGATCAGCCAGCCACGCCCCTTGTCCTTCGTGTTTTGGTGGGAAGCGATCGTGTAGCCCTGTTCCGCCACCGGAAAGTAAAACCCAATCGCGATCGAGAACGGTTGATCCGCATCGAGCCGCGGCGCATCCGCAACGGGCAGTCCTTCGTTCTTCACAAAGTACAGCGCCGGCACACCCGGTATGTGGGAGTCGCCGGCCTTTACCAGCGGACTCGACTTCGCCAGCGCCTCAATATCCGCGCGGTACAATTCCGCCTCCGCCTCCAGCGGGTGCTTCGCCACCACCTTTTCCCGTGACCGCAACCAGCCATCGAACGTTGCGGCAGCCGCGGCGCGCGCGTCATTCATCTCTTTCCGGATCGCCGACAACCGCGTGTTGATCCTGCTCCAATCCTCGCGATCCTCCTTGCGCGGCACCACCACCACGGGAGGCGTGTCGGGAATGTTGTCATCCATCACATGCTGTGTCGTGTTACGGAAAAACGCCCCCAGTGCATAGAAATCCTTTTGCGAGATCGGATCGAATTTGTGATCGTGGCAGGTGGCGCAACCCACCGTCAGCCCCAGCCAAACCGCACCCGTCGTATCCGCGCGGTCCTTGGCGTAAATCTCGGCATACTCATCCTCGATGATGCCTGCTTCGTTCGTCGTCACGTTGCAACGATGAAACCCCGTGGCGATACGTTGATCGAGGGTCGCGTTGGGCAACAGGTCGCCCGCCAGTTGCTCGATCGTGAAGCGGTCGAAAGTCAGATTCCGGTTGAACGCCTGAATCACCCAATCCCGATACGGCCAGATCTCGCGATAGTTGTCCACGTGAATGCCGTGCGTATCGCCATAACGCGCCGCATCCAGCCAGTACCGCGCGCGATGCTCCCCATAGTGCGGCGACTCCAGATACCGGTCGATCATCCGCTCATACGCTTGCGGCGTTGCATCCGCAAGGAACATCTCAATCTCCGCCGGCTTCGGCGGAAGCCCCGTCAAATCGAGCGCCACGCGCCGGATCAGTGTCCGTTTGTTCGCTTCCGCGGCCGGTGCGAGCCCCTCCGCTTCCAATCGAGCCAAAATGAACCGGTCCACCGGTGTGCGCACCCACGCTACGTTCCGCACCGCCGGAGGCTTTGGCTTCACCGGCGCGGCGAACGACCAATGCTCCACCCACGGAGCCCCCTCCGCAATCCAGGTCTTGATTAATGCAATCTGCTGCGGCGTGAGATTCTTATGCGAGGATTGCGGCGGCATGCGCAGTGCCGCATTCTTCTCCACCAGCCGCCGGTACAGCAAGCTCTCCTCCGGCTTGCCGGGAACCACAGCCGCGCCATTCTTTCGCGTGGCCAGAGCATCGCCCTTTACGTCCAGCCGCAGTCCCGCCATCCGTGTGCGGTTATCCGGTCCGTGGCACTGGAAGCAGTTATCGGAAAGAATCGGACGGATCTGCTTCTGGAAGTCGGTCTTCGCCGGAACGAGAGCGGGGACAAGGCTCATTGCCAGGCCCAGACGAGGCAGTAATGCAAAATTCATTCGCTTACTGACAATATATAAGACCTCGCCGTATCATGGCACGGCGAAGAATCCAAACTCGCGAAACTCCGTCCCCTGCCACCACGCCCGAGGACCGTTCGTATAGCGATGATTCGATGCCCCAGCCTGGCTCTGCAACGGACGCACTACGCTTCCACCGCTGCGAGCCGCAACATGTGTGGCCGTCTCCGGAACCACCGCCGCGATATGCCCCGAACGATTCAATTCCTTGCGTTTCGCGCAAATCACCGCGACACCCCCCGCATTGGCGTGGCTCTGCAACGCATCGAGATCGAACATCCTCCGCCAACCAAACCGCCCGCCGTAATCGTTCAGCCAATCGAACAGCGAATTGGCGTTCAACTCATTCACCGACACCGCATAGCGCACTTCCACCGTTTCCCCCCGCGCCAGTTTCTCCAGCGCCGTACCGGTCCACCACACACGCGGCAGGTACACTCTCGCCAGATAGCAGTAATCGTAGGCATAGATGTTGCAATAGGTGGATGCGGATGTCCGCTGGTAACGCGCGCTCCGTTCCACGTCCAGATAGTTGATGATGGACGCCAGATCCGCCACCGGATCGATGGCCCCTCTCCGGGGCGCCGTCGGGTCACCGAGTGCAAACGCGCGCCCGCCCGTTGCATCCAGCCTTGCGTTGGCATGCTCGCCCAGATGCACAGCCGTGATCGCACCCGCGGCCTCGGCAGCGGTGGTACTGCCGGCCGGCTCCAAATGCCCTGCATGCACAAAGCCCTCCAGCATCGTGCCGTGGAACAGCGTGCGGATCTTCCACCAGGGGTCATTGCCCCGATCCACATCCTCCACCCGCTGCCCGTTGGGCAATGCCGTGATGATGTTGTTCCTGGCTACCACCGGAGCCCGGCGCAGATTGAGTTGAGTTGCCTTCACCAGAAAATCGGCCATGATTTTTTCCGTTCCACATATTCTGACAGCAATAGAGTTCGTGTAGTTGCTTACTCCGCGCCAAAGAGAGTACGATGACCCAGATTCCGCTTTCGCAATGGGAGGGCACACATGCAGAGAAGAGATTGGTTGAAAAAGGCAAGCCTGCTGGCCGGATTGCCCGTGGCCATGGCCGCACAATCGGCTAGGCGGGGCGAGGGCTCCGGCAGCCCCCGTGGCCTCCAGCCGCTCAACGGCGGCAAAATCGGCAACACCGGCCCGATGAAGATCACCGACATTAAGACGTTCCTCATTGGCGCCGGCGGCCGCAATTGGATTTACGTCAAGATCCTCACCGATCAGGGACTGTTCGGCATTGGCGAAGCCTATTCCGCCGGCCCCGACGAAGCCACCGTCAAGGTCATCGAGGATTTCAAACTCTGGCTCGTCGGGCAGGATCCCCGCAATGTCCAATACCTCTTCGACCTCATGTACAACACCACCCGCTTTCCCGGTGGCATTATCACCAACTCGGCGATCAGCGGCATTGAGCATGCCCTATGGGATCTGGCCGGCAAATCGGCGGGCTTGCCCGTCTGGGCTCTGCTCGGCGGGCGCGTGCGCAATCGCATCCGCACCTACCAGAGCATCGGCGGCAACTCCCCGCAAGAGGCTGCCGAAAGCGCCCGCAAGATGATTGAGAAGTACGGCTACACCGCCTTGAAGATGGGCATTATGGCCCCCGGCGACATGCCGCAGAATCAGGCCCTGCGTCTCAGCACCGAACGCGTCCGCGCGGTCCGCGAAGCCGTCGGCCCCGACATCGACATCGGCGTCGATATCCACACTAAGTTCGTCGAAGTCGAGCGTGCCATTCGTCTCGCTCACGCCCTCGAGCCATTCAACATCATGTGGCTCGAAGAGCCCATCCGCCCCGAAAACTTCGCCGCCATGAAAAAGCTCTCCGACCATGTCAATGTCCCGTTGGCAAGCGGCGAGTCCAACTACATGATCCACGAATTCCGCCCCCTCATCGATGCCCAGGCCGTCGATTTCGTTCAGCCCGATATCTGTTGCTGTGGCGGCGTGCTCACCATGAAGAAGATCGCCGCCATGGCCGAGGCCATGTACATCCGCGTCGCGCCCCACAATCCCATGAGTCCGCTGGCCGCCGCCGTCAATGCCCACTTCGCCGCCTCCACCCCGAACTTCCACATCCTCGAATACCACGCCCCCGACACCAGCCCATGGAAGGACGTCCTGAAGGAACCGCTCATGGTGCAAAAAGACGGATACCTCGAAATCCCCAACAAACCTGGCTGGGGCGTCGAACTCAACGAAGAGGCCTACAAGAGCATGCCGCCCAAGCCTTGGCGCAGAGGCACGAACTTCCGCAAAGACGGCTCAATCTACTTCCAATAATTGCTTCTCGGGAACAAGAATGAGAGTTGGTGGGCCCGACAGAACTCGAATCTGTGACCTCTACCGTGTCAAGGTAGCACACCAGACAGGCAACCCTTTTATTTTCAGTGGTTTCCTGAGTGTCGATTATCGCGTGGAGTCCAAATGGAGTCCACTTGGAGTCCAAGTCCCTTGTTTTCATGGGCATGATGGACGCCGGCTGGCGTCCAAAGCTGTGTGTTATTTTTCAACAGTTTGGCAGGATGGGCACGATGGGCAGGGTATTTTCAATTGTCTTGTCTATGGTGTGCAGCATGGTGCATAGAGAAGATTTTCGATGCTCCTATATGAGCGGCGATCCTGCCCATCGTGCCCGATCGTCTGCGATTCGATTGGTTCGACTGCGTTGCGGTTATTTCGAATGAGTGGTATCTTGGGTTGGAGGAATGAACATGCCGCACCAACCCGTCGTTCTGCCGGAGTCCGACGAAGGCCAGATTCGAGAGCTGCATCGAATGCTTCAACTCGGTTCGCCCGCCTTGGTCGGGGCCGATGGGGAGCGGCTTGAGCTACCGAATGCGGTCTACCGCCTGCTCAAGGACATTGCGCGGAATATGCAGTTGGGCCGTGCGATTGTCCTGATCCCAGAGAATCAGCAATTGACGACTCAGCGCGCCGCTGACCTTCTGGGCGTTTCCCGGCCACATCTGATCAAGTTGCTGGAGGCCGGCGAGTTGCCGTATCACAAGGCAGGCAGTCACCGACGCATCTACTTGAAGGATCTGATCGCTTACCAAAAGCGCCGCGATGTTGAGCGGAAGGAAGCACTCGACCGAATCGCGCGCGAGGCGTTCGAGTCCGGCCTTTATGATCGAACTGGCATTCCCGAGGGTGGCGAAGACGAATGAGAGCCGACTACCGCGTCGTATTGGACGCGTGCGTTCTCATCCCGATGCCATTGGCGGATACGCTGCTGCGCATGGCGGAGGCACCCCGCCTTTATCTTCCAAGGTGGTCCCAAACCATCATGGAGGAGGTGACCCGGAACCTCATCTCAAAGTGGGACATGCCGCCCGAGAAGGCGCTTCGCCGCGAGGAAGAACTGCGGCGGCACTTCCCGGAGGCGTGGGTGGAGGGCTTTGAGACACTCATCGATGTTCTGACGAACGATCCCAAGGGCCGTCAATGTCCTCGCTACCGCGGTTCGCTCCCATTCCGAACTGATTGTCACCTACAACCGGCGGCACTTCCCGCCTCAACATTGATCCCCCAAGGCTGTAAGCAGGCCGCCGGCCTTCCACATTTCTCCGAGGGTTGTATGATCTCGACGCCGGCCTGTTCGTGACCAAGCTCCATGAACAAGCCGCGAGCATTCAAGTTTCGCTCCCGCCCCTTCTGCGCGCCCTTGCGAAGAACGTCCCGGGATTCGTCGAGTACTTCTGCGAGGAGCAAGGGATCAGTCTGGCCGACGAAGAGGGCGGCGCATCGCGGTGAGTGCTCGACTGGGTGTGTTGCCTTTTCATTGGCGTTTGCAGAGCAAACTTCTCTGTTGACGACTGAAGCCGAGCGATGATATCCAGGACTTGAACGCTCGCACGGCGTTCCCCAGAGGCGCGCGGGCCTCTCGAATCCTTCCGCATCCCCCTCCAGAGCGCCGGGACGCTCGTCAATCTCCTTCCCGCAGACTCTGTACTCTACGTGTGCCTTCCCGAATGAACGCGACCATTCCCGTCTACCGCGCCGATGGCCGGCTGTATGACAACGTCACTCAGCGTGGCCTCGCCCGGCTGCAGGCGGCGGGACTGATCGCCCGGGTTGTGCAGCATCGAAAGGGCCACATCAACCGGGCGATCCTGTTTGTCCGGGCCGGTGAGGCGCCGATGCCTCGCACGGCGTACATGGGCACGCGCTACAGCTTTGAGGATCACCTCGAGCACGGAGTCTGCTGGGACCTGAAGCGACTCGGCGGACCGCGCGACGGCTCGACCTATGCGCCACCGGAACTTCGCAGCATCTTCCTCCAGGTGGTCACCGACTGCCTGGCCCGAACCTGATGCAATCCTGGGTCCTTCCTGGGAGGCGCGGCGGCGGGTGGAATGGTGGCACGATTTCGC
>CAYOBO010000118.1:0-23514 GCA_964402295.1 uncultured Candidatus Solibacter sp.
AATGCCCCTTGTGCCGTGGCTCCTGCTCATTCCCGCACTCCTCCACGCGCAATCGGCCCAAAACATTCTCCAATCCAAATGTTTCCAATGCCACGGCGCCGTCCAAGCCTCCGGCCTCGATCTCCGTAGCTTTGAATCGCTGAAGAAAGGGGGCAACCGAGGCCCCGCCATCGTCCCCGGCAATGCCGCCGCCAGCCTCCTTTACAAAGCCATCCGGCGCGACGGCGATCTCCGCATGCCCCCCGGCAAAACTCCTCTCAACCCAGCCGAGATCCAAACCATCGAGGCCTGGATCAATCAAGGCGCACCTTACCAGTCCACCACCACCGATACCGAAACCTGGTGGTCGTTTCGCAAGCCGCAACGCCCAGCCCTTCCCTCCATCCAAACCCCCAACCCCATCGACGCGTTCATCCTCCACAAGCTTCAGCAAAACAACCTAAGCCCTGCTCCGCCGGCCGATCGCCGCCGTCTCGCCCGCCGCGCTGTCTTCGATCTCCACGGCCTGCCGCCCACGCCGCAACAAATCGAAGCCTTCGTCAACGACCCATCCCCCAACGCCTACGAGACCTTCCTCAACTCCCTGCTCGATTCCCCCCGCTACGGCGAACGCTGGGGCCGCTACTGGCTCGATCTGGTCCGCTATGCCGACACGTCCGGCTTCGAGACCGATCACTTCTTCACCACGGCGTGGCGCTACCGCGATTACGTCATCCGTTCCTTCAACACCGACAAGCCCTACAACACCTTTGTCCAGGAACAGATCGCCGCCGACGAACTCTGGCCCCACGACATCGACCTCGAGGGCACATCCAAATTCCCGAAGGAAAAGCAGGAAAATCAGCTCCGGCGCATCGGCACCAGCCTCTTCACCCTCGGCTCCTTCCCCATCGAATACACTTACTACGGCGATCAGTTCCGCGCCGAATGGCAAGCCGACGCCATCGATACCATCGGCGCCGCATTCCTCGGACTCACCGTCTCCTGCGCCCGCTGCCACGATCACAAGTTCGATCCCATCACCCAGCGCGATTACTACCGCATGACCGCGCTCTTCGCCGGCAGTGTCGAGCGCGAGATCCCGCTCGGGAGCCTCTTCGATATCCAAACGAATACGCGAGGCTTCCCCCTTCTCGCGCACGCCGAAGCCTGGAAGCGCGTGGCGCGCTCGCGCAGCCGCAACGCCACGCCCGAAGCCCGCGCCGAGCTCCTCCAAAAGCTCGGGGAAGCCTACCTCCGCGCTCCGGACCGCATGCCCACGGCACATGTCCTCGGCCATGAGGAAACAGTCCCCGATACGCACATCCTGATTCGCGGCGACTTCAAGAACAAAGGCGAAACGGTCACTCCCGGCTTCCCCGCGGCGTTGCCTGCCGGCCCGCCCATCGACGAACCGAAAGGCCACCTCTTCGTTCCCCAGCGCCGCAAGGCGCTTGCGCTGTGGCTCACCTCGCCCGAGCATCCGCTGCCGGCGCGCGTCATGGTCAACCGCATCTGGCAAGGCCATTTCGGCGAAGGCCTGGTGCGCACGCCCAACGATTTCGGCCGTCAGGGCGAAGCCCCCACGCACCCCGAACTGCTCGATTGGCTCGCTGTGGAATTCGTGGAACGCGGCTACAGCATCAAGGCCATGCACCGCCTTATCATGCTGTCCAACACCTACCGCATGGACAGCGTCGCCACAGAAGAGGCGCTCAGGCGCGACCCCGACAATCGCCTCTACACCCGCATGAATCGCCGCCGCCTCGATGCCGATTCCCTGCGCGACACGATCCTCGCCACCGCCGGCACGCTGAATCTCAAGATGGGGGGCGTCGGCATCATTCCTCCGCTATCGCAAGAAGAGATCCAGGCCGCGCGCATGCCCCACCTCTGGCCCGCGCATCCCGACCCCGCCGAACACAACCGCCGCAGTATCTATCTACAGATGAAGCGCTCGCTCACGCTTCCCATTCTGCAAATCTTCGATGCGCCGGACTCGGCCACCAGTTGCGCCCGCCGCGACCGCTCCACGGTGGCCCCGCAAGCGCTCGCCCTCATGAACAGCGACTTCACGGCGCAGCAATCGACGCACTTTGCCGCGCGCATTCGCAAGCTTGCCGGCGATGACAACCAAGCCGTTATCGCCACCGCATGGCAACTCGCTTTCGGCCGCGGGCCGTCGCCCCAGGAACGCGACACCGCGCTCACTTATCTTAAAGCGAACTCTCTCGAACGCTTCGCTCTCCTTCTACTCAACATGAATGAGTTCCTCTATGTCGATTGACTCGCGCCGCAACTTCCTCGGCTGGATCGCCGCGCTTGCGCTCTCCCGGCGCGCGCAAGCAGCGCCGCACTGGCCTGCAAAGGCAAAGCGCATCATTCATCTGTTCATGCAAGGCGGACCCAGCCAGGTCGACACCTACGATCCCAAACCGCTCCTTCAGAAACTCCACGGCCAGCATCCGCCCGCGAGCTTCGGCGACGAAGACTTCCAGAACGGCAAGTTCAAAGACTCCGTTGTTCTCGGTTCCAAGCGTACGTTTCGCAAATACGGACAATCGGGCCTGGAAATCTCCGATCTCTTCCCGCATACCGCGATGCACGCCGATCGACTGGCCGTGATACGCTCCTGCCATCATGAAGGCTTCACGCATTCCCAGGCGCAGTTTCTCATTCACAACGGATGGCCGCGCATCGGACGCCCCAGCCTCGGCTCCTGGCTGCTCTACGGCCTTGGCACGGAGAACGAGAATCTCCCCGGCTTCGTCGTGCTGCTTGAAGGGGGAGTGCGATCCGGTCCCGCCGTTTACGGCCAGGGCTTTCTTCCCGCCGCCTATCAGGGAACAACCTTCCGCCCCGGCCGCAATCCCATCCTCAATCTCAATCGCCCGCGGGGCATGAGCGAAGCCGATCAGCGAGCCATGCTGGACACCCTGCGCACGCTCAACAACGAACACCTCGCCGCGCGCAATCGCGATTCCGAACTGAACGCGCGCATCGAATCCTACGAACTCGCCTTCCGCATGCAGATGGCCGCGCCCGAAGCAACGGACATCAGCAAAGAATCGGAGGCAACGAAAAAACTCTACGGACTCGACAACCCCGTCAGCGCGGGCTTCGGCTCGCGTTGCCTGCTCGCCCGCCGCCTGGTGGAACGCGGCGTACGCTTCGTGCAGGTGTGGTCCGGCAACGGCATGAACGCCACCGATTGGGACGGCCACATCGGCAACGATCGGAACCATCTCGATCGCGCCGCGCAAACCGACAAGGGGGTGGCGGGCCTGCTCACCGATCTGCACTCGCGCGGCTTGCTCGATTCGACCCTTGTCATCTGGGGCGGGGAATTCGGCCGCAGTCCCACGGCCGATGGCGGCGAAAACGGAGGAGAAGGGCGCGATCACAATCCCTACGGTTTCTCCATCTGGATGGCCGGCGGAGGCGTCAAGGGCGGCCAAGCGATTGGAGCCACCGATGAACTCGGCCTCCGCGCCGTCAAAGATCCCGTGCACGTCAACGATCTTCACGCGCTGATTCTCGCGCTCATGGGCCTCGACCACACGCGCCTCACCTATCCTTACTTAGGCCGCGACTTCCGTCTTACCGATGTTGGCGGCAAACTCGACTTGCTGAAACGGTTGCGCGGGGATGTGTAAATTTTTACACTATAAGCGCTGTGCGTACCGTAGTTCACTGGGACGGCGATCGTTTCTTCGCCTCCATCGAGCAGGCTTCCGACCGACGTCTTCGCAACCGTCCCGTTGCTGTCGGAGCGGAGCGGCGCGGCATCGTGGTCTCCGCCAGCCACGAAGCGCGATCCTTCGGCATACATCCCGGCATGCCCATACGCCGCGCCAAGCGTGCCTGCCCTTCGCTCATCGTTGTCCCCGGCCACTTCGATCTCTACGAGCAGTTTTTCAGCCAGATTCTCTCTCTCTGCGAACAGACCACGCCGCTTGTCGAGCCCATCGCAATCGGAGCTGCCTATCTCGATCTCACCGGCACGGGCGCTCTGCATCGGCAAGGAGCGGTCTCCACGATGGCGCAGTTGCGCGACACCATTCAACGCTGGTTGCGCGTTTCCATCTCGACAGGCATTGCCGCCAATAAGACGGTGGCGCGGATTGCCGCGCGTCTGCGCAAGCCGCACGGCACTGTCATTGTGGCTCCGGGCAAGGAAGCATCGTTTCTGGCGCCGCTTTCCATTCATTCCCTGGAAGGCATCGGTCCGGCCATGCGCGACACGCTGGAACTCGCCGGGGTGCGCACACTCGGGGCATTGGCGGATGCGCCCATCGATGCCTTGGAACTCGCGCTCGGCCGCGGCGCCTTGCCACTGCAACGCCGCGCGCAGGGCGTCGATGAGACTCCCGTGCGGTCGCGGGATGCATCCCAATCGCAATGGCGGGAGTCGATCGAGTTTCCCGAAGAGGTTTGGGATGAGCCGGCCGTTCTTGGCTCCCTGAAGCTTCTTCTGGAGCGCATCCTCGCGCGCGTCCGTCAACATCAGGTGGAAGCGCGCAAGCTCGCGCTGCACCTTCGTTACACGGACCGCGAGGAGTCCTCGGCCTCGCTTTCGCTGGCACATCCTTCTTCTCTCGATGAGGATTTTCTTCCTCTGCTTCCTTCTTTATTGCGTTCGGCCTGGCGCCGGCGCGTACGTTTGCGCTCGGCCACCTTACTTGTAAGCCGCATGTACAGGCCTTCGCGGCAGCTTTCTTTATTCGCCGAACCGAAGCGCGAAAGCGGCGCGCTGCACCGTCTTGCCGGCGCGATCGACCTCCTCCGGCAGAGGTATGGGGAGGGGGTCATCCGTAGAGGTGGAATATCGGATAAACTATAACGGAGGAGGTTAGGCGTATACACCCTCCGTCAAATCTTGTATACTTGCATTCCGGTTTGAGTTTCCGGTTTTCACTGGGCGGCGGACGTGGTACAGCCGCTGTCCCGAGGAGTGGTTTGCAGTTTTCATGTACCATGTTGGAGAGCAGGATGAGCCAGTTTCATCCAGCATCACTTTGGAGGCAAATTATGAAAGGACGTCTTTGGTGGTCAAGTGTTTTGCCCGCAACGGCGGCGCTGTGCCTGTTCGCAAACATGGCACAAGCGCAGACCGGACCCCGTCTTGTGGGTTCCGGGCCGGAAGGGCCGTTTAATGTTTCCGCACGCGAAGGCAACGCCAATCGCCCTGGTTTGATCAATCCCACTTGCGGATTGACGACTGGTCCGGCTGTAGCTTCTGGCGATTGCGATTCGCAGGGTGGCCGTGAATGGGAAGGTATCGCATCCACGGATTACTTCACAATCGAACCGCTCGCTGTCGTGCCCAACCCCGATATCGCCGTGGGTCCGGACGATATCCTGACGATCGTCAACCGCACGATCGCCCGGTATCCCAACCCGAACGCTCCGCAGTTCGATAACAACGGCGGCACGGTGCCGGTGACCTACAATCCATCCGGCACGAATTACTTCCCGCCCACTTCGCGGCAGTTTCTCGATGTGTGGCTGGGCGAAGCCGCGCTGAACGAGTTGTGCCCCACGCAGCCGCGCACCAACGCGACCTGCGTTGTGGACAACGCCAGCGTCCGTTACGATCAGTTGCAGGGCCGCTTCGTGGTTCTGTTCACGGTTGTTGACAACGCGCTGCTGAACTGCTTCGGTTGTCTGGACACCGCCTCCGGCGTGAACGCGACCCTCACTCGCAAGGCGAGCTGGGTGCTGATCGTGTCCCGCTGGGCCACGGGCTGCCAGGGCACCGGCGGCGGGTTTACCTCCGTTTGCGTGCCGAACACCACTCCGGCCGTTTCCGGGCTGGTGGGCAACACCGAGTTCTTCACCACCCCGCAACCTCCCGGTCCGAATCAGAGCAATCCGAACAGCGGTGGCCTGAACGGCAACTGGATGGGCTACTGGGGCAGGACCGACGGCACCTGCGATGCCACTTGCAACTATGGGAATATCAACTCCATTACGGATACTCGCGTTGCCAACCCGCCGACGATCCAGGGCGCGGTTACGATTGACTGCCGCAACACCGCGGTGAACACGCAGTCGGTTTGCTACATGCCGACCAGCGCCCGCCTCGGTATCGACAATGACAATCTCTATATCGTGTCCAGCGTGATCAACGACAACATTCCGGTGTCGGCCCGCGTTTGGGTGCTCAACAACCCCAACAGCGCGTCTCCGGCATGGGAAGGCACCCGTCTTCGCGTGCTGAAGAAGGCCGGTTTCTACACGGGCGTCAGCAGCGTCCCCGGTGCGCCGAACACTCCGATGGTTCCGGGCGCCGCTCAGGCTCCCACCCCGGTGCAGGGCGACCTGTACGACCTGTGGGGCAACTCCCCGCGTCCGTATGCGTTTGACCAGACCGTTACCCAGACGGTAATCAACAGCACCACGCAGCGTACCAGCGTCGGTCTCCACTACGAGCCCGAGCATGTTCGCGGCCGGTCGCTGGCCACCTACAACGGCAATGCCAACGTTGGCGTGTTCGGGACTCCGTTCTACGCTATCTGGGGCACCGTCGATCAGGGCCCTGGCATCACCGCTCCGCCGCAGCAACACATCTATAACCGCACGATCACCTACACCCACCTGGTGGCGGGCGATCTCGGCGCCAACGTATCCGCCATCCCGTCGACCGTGAACAACACCAAGATCCAGGGTGGCATCCCCGCCCTCCAGCCAATTCAGGAGCACACCGTTCCGGCGTTCACCAACCCGAACTCGGTGACTCAGCGTAACAAGCTGACCCAGCCGAGTCCGAACAGCCAACTGGGAACGCCGTTCCTCTACGTTGGCGATGACCGCCCCCATCGCGTGATCTCGCGCGAAGGACACCGCTACATCGCCCGCGTCGGACAGCAGACTCAGTTCGCGCAGTTCTCCGGCGCTGCCTCCGATAGCACGGTCATCTACGACATCGTGCAGAAGCTCAGCTTCAACGGTCCGGCCGCGGAAATCTACAACACGGCATGGGGCAACGGCGACTTCTACGCGCCGATGCATGACACGCCGGCTAACGTGGTACAGTACGGCGCGATCTCGCCGATCAACGTGCAGCCCTTCCTCGAGAAGCTGTTCGTCGGTACGACCTATCCGCCGCTGGCTCCCACCGATCCTCGGACATTCTCCTATGGCTTGATCTCGGGCCAGGCTTTGGCTGCTTGCAAGGGCCAGGAACCGGGCGTCGGCACGGCTTCCCGTGCGTACCCCGGCCTGTTCGACATCCGCTGCGGCGAGGATTCCTACGATACGCAGTTGTCGCTCCGTCACCCGGTGACGGGCGCCTACCTGCCGGAGCAGTACTTCCTCCGCACTCAGGTTGCCAACTTCCAACTGGTTCCGTTCGGAATCCGGGGCGGTGCGGCGACTGACCCGAACAACCTCGGCATGTGGACCTACGGCGCATACGCCAAGGGCCGTCTCGCTTCGGTTCCGGGCTTCGGCCAGTGGGGCACCTACGTGGCTCACTATCCGCTGACCTTCCCGCTGCGCGACCCCTACAACAACTCCATCGCCAGCTACACGGACGTGCCTCCGGGCCACCCCTTCTTCGTTTACATCCAGACCGCCAAGCAGACGGAAATCGATCCTGGCAGCCGTAGCGCCACGACGTTCAATCCGGATGGTGGCGTGGTCCGGCGCGATATGGCGAAGTGGGTTGTCCGCGCACAGATGGATGAGCAGGCTATCACCAACTACCTGAATGCCACGGGCGGTATCTTCTGTAGCTTTGCGGACGTGCAGTGCCCGGGCACGAGCGGTCCTGTGGCGAACACGACGGGCACCAGCGAATGGCGCTACATTGAACTGATGTACCGCCGCGGATACACGAAGGGCTGCAACGCCACGACGGATCCGCAGCGCCGGTTCTGCCCGGGCGATCCGCTCACCCGCGCACAGATGTCGGCGTTCATCATCCGCGCGAAGATGAACAGCGTGTTCCCGACGGTGACCTCCGGCGCCGCCACCACGTCTTCCTGCTCCCCGACCGGGACGCAGGTAACGCAGGTTGGCGACCAGTTCGGTCTGTTCGTCGGCTGCAACCCGTACTTCTCCGACGTACCGAACAACCACACCTTCTTCGCCTTCATCCAGAAGATGCGCGAGCTGCGTATCTCCAACGGCACGGCACTCTCGACGCCGACCGCTCTGGGTACCTACGGTCCGGACGAAACGCTCACCCGCGGTCAGTTGATGACCTTCCTGGTGCGCGCGTTCTTCCCGTAAGAAGAAGCCAACTCTCGAAACGCGAACGGCCTGGGCGAAGAGCCCAGGCCGTTCGTATTTTATGTGCCGAGCGTGTTCGACCGGTGGAGGGTGAAAGGCCGTTTGACAACCTGATGCCAGGGGCAGAGAACTCGCCGCGACAACGGCGGGCAGCGCTCAAGGTCCGTGGCGGTTGGCGGACTCGCCAGCCCTGCATGTCGCGCTGCCCAATGCTAACAGTTATGTCATTGGGGATATCGAAGTAGCTTACTCGTCGTAGCCCTTGAGGCGGCGGATCCAAATGTTGCGGTAGCGCAGCGGGCGGCCGTGGTCCTGCAAGCTCAGGGGTTCCTCCGGCGCATGGGGCGCATAGGTGGCGACGCGGCGGTGGATGGCGCGGCCGAGGATCTCCTGGCGGTGATGGACGAGGATGCCGTTGTGGATGACCGTGACGTAGGCGGGCTTGACGAGTTTCTCGCCATCGAACTTCGGGGCCTCGAAGAAGATGTCGTAGACGTTCCATTCGCCCGGGGGCCGCGAGGCATTGACCAGGGGCGGCCACTGCCCATAGATGGCGGCGGCCTGTCCATCGGCGTAGGTGAGGTTCTGGAAAGACTCGAGCACCTGGATCTCATAGCGGCCCATCAGTTCGATGCCGCTGTTGCCGTGGCCTTGACCGGCGCCTTCCTGGCCCGGGGGGATGAGCCACTCGACGTGCAGTTGCACATCGCCGAACTTCTCCTTGGTGACCAGCCGCGCGGTGCGAGGCACGATCTCGATGTAGCCATTCTCGACCTTCCATGCGGGGGGCACTTGCTGGCCTTCGCGGGTGCGCGCGGTCCACTGGGACAGATCCTTGCCATCGAAGAGCACGATGGCGTCCGCGGGTGGATTGCCGAGCGTTGCCGCGGGGGCGACCTTGCGCGGGCGCGGGCGGGCGGCATCGTGCACCTTCCACTTCTGTCCCGGGATCTGTGGCGTATCGGTGTACCCTTGACGATCGTCGCCGGCCACGGGGGCTCTCTTCTTCTTTTGTGGCTGCTGGGCGAGGAGGCACCCTGCCAGCGCCAGCCAGACGAACAGTCTCATTACCAACCTCCACAGCAATGATACGATGAACGATGAAGGAGCCTCATTCCCCCACATGATGGATTCGCGCCGTAAGTTCATTGGCAGTGTCGCCACCGGCTTGGCCGGCAGTCTCGCCCCGCCGCAGGTGTTGGGCGCCAACGAGCGTATCCGGCTCGGCATCATCGGTCCGGGCGCGCGCGGCATGGAGATCGTGCGCGAGGCGATGGGTTGTCCGAACACGGAGTTCACGGCATTTGCCGACATCTACACGCGGCGGCTGGAAGAAGCCAAGAGCGTGGCGCCGAACGCCAAGACCTATCTCGACTACCGCTACCTGCTCGATGACAAGAACGTCGATGCGGTGCTCATCGCCACGCCGCAGCATCTGCATTGCGAGCACTTCGTGGCGGCGCTCGAGGCGGGCAAGCACGTGTATCAAGAGAAGACGATGGCCTTCACGGTGGAGCATGCCAAGCGCATGCGGGCGGCCTGGCAGAAAGTGGCGGGCAAGCGCACGGTGCAGATCGGGCACCAGGGCGTCTCGTCGGGGACGATGGCCGATGCACAATCGATGCTTGCTTCGAACAAGCTGGGCAAGATCACGATGATCGAGGCGCACATGTTCCGCAACACGCCGCACAGCAAGCCGCAGTGGGCGCGGCCGGTATATCCGGACATGAATCCGGAGAACATCCTGTGGAACCAGTTCCTGGGCGAAGCGCCGAAGCGCGACTTCGACGCCAACCGCTATATCAACTGGCGCTTTTTCTGGGACTACTCGGGCGGCAACTTCTACGAGAACATGTGCCATCAACTGGCCTTCTGGTACAAGGCGCTGAACCTCCAGATCCCGAAGTCGGCGACCACCACGGGCGGCGTGTACCTGTGGAAAGACGGGCGCGAGGTGCCGGACACGATGAACGTGTCGATGGAGCATCCCGAGGAGATCCTGTTCACGTGGGCATCGGGGTTCGGCAACAACCAGCTTGGGGTGGCCGAGCATGTGCTGGGGACGGATGCAACCATCGTGAAGTCGCAGCAGATCCGCATGACGCCGCAGAAGGTGAACCGTCCGAAGGACGAGGAGGTGCTGGGGCAGTCGCGGACGGAGCCGCGGGCGCACATGCAGAACTTTCTGGATGCGATCCGGTCGGGCAAGGAGCCGAACTGCCCGTTCGAGCTGGGCTACCGTGTGTCGATCGCCTGCCGCATGGCGGTGGAGAGCTACCGGCAGAACCGCCAGGTGAAGTGGGACGCGTCGAAGGAAGAGATTGTCTAGGCGGGCATGAACTTCGAATTCAGCGAGGAACAGGAGCACCTGCGCAAGAGCGTGCGGGACTTCGCCGAGCGCGAAGTGGGGCCGCATGTGAAGGAGTGGGACGAGACGCAGACATTCCCCACGGAGGCGATCCGCAAGTGCGGCGAGCTCGGCTACATGGGTGCGATCTTCCCGGAGCAGTACGGCGGGGCGGGGCTCACCTACATCGACTACGCGATCATTGTGGAGGAGCTGGCGCGGGTGGATCCGTCGGTGGGGCTGATCGTGGCGGCACACACGTCGCTGTGTTCGAACCACATCTATCTGGCAGGCAGCGAGGAGCAGAAGCAGCGGTATCTGCCGAAGCTGGCCACGGGTGAGTGGATCGGCTGCTGGTCGTTGACGGAGCCGGAAGCGGGATCGGACGCGGCGGGCACGCGGACTGTGGCGGTGCGCGATGGCGAGGACTGGATCGTGAACGGGGGGAAGACTTTCACCACCAACGCGCACAACGCGGACCTGTGCGTGGGCATGGCGGTGACGGACCGTGCCGCTTCGCAGCACGGCATCTCGGCGTTCCTGTTTGAGAAGGGCACGCCCGGATTCCGGCTGGGAAAGAAGGAGAACAAGATGGGGTTCCGGGCGAGCTCCACGGGCGAGGTGCTGTTTGAGAATTGCCGTCTGCCGGCCTCGCAACTGCTGGGCAAGGAGGGAGAAGGGTTCGTGGACAGCCTGCGGATATTGGACGGGGGGCGCATTTCGATTGCGGCGCTGTCGGTCGGGCTGGCGCAGGGCGCCTATGAAGCGGCGCTGAAGTACTCGAAGCAGCGGAAGCAGTTCGGGCGGTTCATCTCGGAGTTTCAGGCGATCCAGCACAAGCTGGCGGACATGGCGACGGCGCTCGAAGCAGCGCGGCTGTTGACGTACAAGGCGGCGGCGCGCAAGGACGCGGGTCGGCGCGTGACCACGGAGTCGGCGATGGCGAAGCTGTTCGCCAGTGAAGCGGCGGTGGACATCTGCAACGAGGCGCTCCAGATCCATGGCGGGTACGGCTTCATCAAAGACTATCCTGTGGAGAAGTTCTACCGGGACGTGAAGCTGATGACGATCGGGGAAGGGACGAGCGAGATCCAGCGGCTGGTGATCGCGCGGCAGTTGCTGAACGCGTGATGGACGCCGAGCGCATTCTGGCGGGCGATGTGCGCGCGCTGGCGCGGGCGGCGACGGCGATCGAAAACCGGAGGCCCGAGGCGGAGGCGTTGCTGGCGGCGCTGTTCCCGCATACGGGGCGGGCGACGATCGTGGGCGTGACGGGCGCGCCCGGGGCGGGAAAGAGCACGCTGGTGGATCAACTGGCGCGGGCGCTGCGGGCGGAAGGCAAGACAGTGGGGATCATCGCGGTGGACCCGTCGAGCCCGTATTCGGGCGGGGCGATTCTAGGGGACCGCATCCGCATGCAGCATCACCATGGCGATGCCGGGGTGTTCATCCGCTCGATGGCGACGCGCGGGCAGATGGGCGGGCTGGCGCGCGGGACGCTGGAGATGGCGCTGCTGCTGGATGCTGCGGGGCGCGAGGCGATCCTGATCGAGACGGTGGGTGTTGGGCAGGATGAGGTGGAAATCGCGCGGCTGGCCGATGTCACAGTGGTGGTGCTGGTGCCGGGCATGGGCGACGATGTGCAGACGATCAAGGCGGGGATCATGGAGATCGCCGATGTGTTCGCGATCAACAAGTCGGACCAACCGGGAGCGGACCGGCTGGAGCGGGAACTGCGGGCGATGCTGCTGCTGGCCTCGGACCATGCGCGGGTGGATACACCGATCGTGCGGACGGTGGCGAGTGAAGGGAAGGGGACGGCGGAACTGCTGGAAGCAGTGCGGGCTGTTAAGGATAAGTTAGTCCGAAATGGGGCGGACCTGTGGACAGCGCGGCTGCGCGAGATGCTGCGCGAGCGGCTGCTGGACCGGATGCCGGTGGAGGAGTTGCGAGCCGGGGCCGAGCGGGTGGCGGGACGGAAGGCGAACCCTTTCGAGATTGTGGAGGAATGGCTGCGGCGGTGGTATCCGGAGGGAATTTGACCCTGACGCGCGAGTCGTGACCGGAGTTGTCGATTGCGCTGCCGAACACGCGAACAATCAGGCGCGGGAGATTGTGAAGGTGAGGCGGCCTTGGAGCTTAGGCTCACGGGGCGCGAGACGGATGCGGTACATAGTTCCACCCCAGATGCCACGGAGGCGGGCGTCGGAGGCGTCGTGCTGGTCGACGGTGGGCTGGAGCGATGCGCCGTCGTAGCGGAGTGCGCTTCCGGCGGCGAGTTGGATGATTCCGGCGGATGAGGGAACGGGCTTGCGCGGGGTGATGAAGTTCCACTCGATGGGACCGGAGGCGGCGAGTTTCCAGGCGTCCTCGACGATGACGGATTGCCGATTGCGGTCGAGGCGCATGAGGCGGCGGAAGGATTCGACGCGGGCTTCGGCGGGGTAGGCGGCGGCGATGTCCATGGAGACCTCGCTGACGGCGCCGCCGCGGAACTGGACGTTGTTGGCGCGGAATTCGCGGCCGGGGGCCTGCATGTGGCCGTTGATGGTGGGGCAGTTGTGCCAGGCCGATTGCATGGTCCAGATTTCGTAGCGCTGGGAGGAGAACGTTTTGGCGGAATAGGTTTCGACGCCGACGTCGACGAGGACGGGTTCGCCGTTGTGGAAGACGATGAAATTGCCGATGTCGTTGTGGTTGTGGCTTTCGGCATTGTGGCCGCCTTTGGCGGCGAGGTAGAAGCCTTGCTCGCTGCCGGCGGATTGGCGGGCGAAGAGGACGTTGAGATCGGGGAGCCAGTTTTCCACGGGGAGCGGCGCGCGCGGGGTGGTGTTCTTCATGCCGGCGTTGTGGAAGAGACCCATGAGAGTGCGGGCGGGGCTATCCTGCGATCCGATGCCATGCCGGTCCTGGGCGACCCAGGCTCCGTATTCCATCATGTCCTTGTCGCCGATGGCGTGGCCGTAGCGCCAGACGAGGTAGCCGTCGGGTGTGGCGTGGGCGGAGGCGTCGGCGAAGTTGACCATCCACTTGCCGGCGATGTGTGCTTTGACGATGTAGCGGCCGATTTCGCGGATGAGTGGATCTTTCCACCAGGTCATTTTGCCGGCGGAGGCGGACTGAAGGAGTTCGAGGCAATCGTAGAGCGAGGCGCCGGCGCGGCCCCAATAGCCGGGCCCTTCATCGCAGCCGCCGTCGTCGGGCATGTCGGAGAGATACTCGTCGATGCTGCGAAGGCTTTTGGCGACGTGGGCGGCGCGGCGTTGGGGATCGTCTTCGAGGAGGAGGGCGCAGGTGAGCCAGTTGGAGTTGATCCAGGGGGTCCAGTTGTTGAGGTAGCGGCGGGGGGATTGGAGGCCCATCCAACCGAAGTCGTCGCGCTCGAAGCAGGGGGTGAGGATGCGGCGGTGGACTTCATGGCGGATGCGCTGGGGGATGAGGGGGGAGACGCGGGCGAGTTGGGGCGCGAGGAGGTAGTGAATCCAACTCATCTGCGCGCCGCATTCGGCGGCAAAGAGGTCGACGATGGGCTCAGTGACGTCGGGGAGTCCCTTGCCGGCTTTTTGGACGCCGATGTGGGCGGGGAGGACCCAGGTGCTTTCCTCGCATTGGAGCCAGACGCCTTCGACGATGCTGTCGAGGAAGCGGCCTTTGGCTTCGAGGCATTCGGCGAGGACGAGGGTGTTGAGCTTGCGGCGGCGCGCGAAGCGGATGCCTTCATAGCGGGAGCGATTGCCGTTGCGGGCGAAGTCGAGGTAGACGGAGGCGGGGAGGGTGGCCCAGGGTTCCTGTTGCGTGGCGGCGGCTGCGTCGAGGATGGACTGTCGGGTGTCGGAGGGGACGGCGTCCCAGGCGGCGCGGTCGGCGGCGGTGGGGAGGGGTTTCCAATCCTTGCGGGGCAGGAGAGCGGCGGCTACTTTTTCGGCGCTCCAGCCTTTGCTGAGGATGTCCCGTTGTTTATAGATGGCGCCGGGAAGGAGTGCGGGCGCGGCGAGGACGGGCATGAAAGCCCGGCGAGTGAAGGCAACCATGGAAAGGCCTCCTGGCAAATTCAGATTCGCCAGCATCCGTGAACAGCCACCTGTTGGAGCCATTATACCGGGGTTCGGGTGAAGGGGAGTTGCGGGGGCCGTGCGATGCGGGTAGGATTGCCATTGACACCATGCTGCACTCACGAATGACACGACGCGCGCTGTTGGCCACGACGGCAACGCTGGCTTTTGGGCAGAAACGGCTGCCGAACATCGTCTGGTTCATGTACGACGACCTGGGGTCGGCGGGACTGGGCTGCTACGGGCAGGAGAAGATTCTGACGCCGCATTCGGACCGGCTGGCGAAGGAAGGGACGCGCTATACGGCGTGTTATGCGGGAGCATCGGTGTGCGCGCCGTCGCGGAGCGTGCTGATGACGGGGCAGCATTTGGGGCATACGCCGGTGCGGGCGAATGCGCAGACGGTGCCGTTTGAGGACTCGGATCTCACGGTGGCGGAAGTGTTGAAGAAGGCGGGGTATGCGACGGGTGGATTCGGGAAATGGGGGTTGGGGGACGCGGGAACGACGGGGGCTCCGACGCGGCAGGGGTTCGACGAATTTTACGGCTACCTGCATCAGACGCACGCGCACAATTACTGGCCGGAGTATTTGCGGGATGGGGAGGAGAAGCAATCGCTGCCGGCCAATTTCGGGCGGAAGAAGGGGACCTACAGCGCGACGCTGATCGGGGAGCGGATGGCGCAATTCGTGGAGAAGCATCGCAACCGGCCGTTTTTTCTGTATGCGACGCCGACGCTGCCGCATGCGCTGTTCCATCCGCCGACGGATGCTCCGTATAGCGACAAACCGTGGACGAAGGGGCAGAAGGCGTTCGCGGCGATGACGACGATGGCGGATGCGCAGTTGGGGCGGATCCTGGCGCTGCTCGACCAGTACGGGCTGACGGAGAACACGGTGGTGTTTTGCACGAGCGATAACGGCGGGGTGAAGCCTCCGGACGACGATAATGAGGGGTCGTTTTTCGAGATTAACCGCGGGTTGCGCGGATTTAAAGGATCGTTGTGGGAAGGCGGATTGCGGGTGCCGATGGTGGTACGGTGGCCGGGGAAAGTGGCGGCGGGGAAGGTGGATGCGACGCCGTGGTATTTCGCGGATTTTCTGCCGACGGCGGCGGAGATTGCGGGAGTGAAAGCGCCGGCAGGGATCGATGGCGTTTCGATGGTGCCGGTGCTGATGGGGAAGCCGATGGCGCGGCGGGTGCTGTATTGGGAGCAGGAGCGGTGGGACTCGAAGACGCGGCTCCTGCGGCCGGGGACGCTGGCGCAGGCGGTGCGATGGGGGAATTGGAAGGCGATCCGGAATAGCCCGGGGGCGGCGCTGGAGCTGTACGATCTGACGCGGGATCCGAAGGAGCGGACGAACGTGGCGGGGCAGAATGCGAAGGTGGTGGAGGAGATTGAGGGATTGCTGAAGAATATCCGTGTGACGGCGCGGCCTCACGATAACGGCAATAGCGAGTGGGTGGGGAGGAAGGACATTCCGCCGGAGACGAATTGATGGGTCAGGCGGGCGTCATTTCCGACGAGATCGATGGCCGTGTTGCTCGTGGGGTTTCGGGAGATGGAAGTGCCGGCGCCGATGGCGGCGAGGGTTTCGCGCAGGGTTTGGCTCACCTCGCTGCTGTCGAATCCGATGTAGGAACCGGGCGCGGCGTCAACGGTGACGGTGAGGCCGGGTGTGGCCCAGAGTTGGTGGGCGGCGGGGGTGAGATTGAGGAAGATGCCGCCATCGGCGTCGGTTGGTGTAGTTGCGGTAAGCGTGCCGCCGAAGCAAATGGCCGGCACAAGAAGTGCTCCCAACAAGGCTGTTGTTCTGAGCATGTACGGTCCTCCGAGAAACTGCCTCCGAAATCAGGTAATTCAAGTGTAGCCCGAGGGGCAGATTTTGCCCATTGTGGGAGTATTGTGAAGGCGGGGGCGTAATACTCCTAGGGACGTTACCCGCATTGTGGGGAAAGGGGAACGGCCGGTACCAATTTGGGGGGAGCATGGGGAGAGGCAAAGTTCGCTGGCATTTTCTTGCATGTGGGTGTAGAGTCAGGGGTAGGAAGCGAGCGACATGCCAAGGCCTGCCGGGCAAGCTTCGCGCGGGGCACGCATTCTGGCGAATGCTCCGAAGGAATTGCTGACGCAGCCGCTGGTGCGGTTGGGGGAAGGCATCGGCAAGGTGGTGTATGCTTCGCCGCATTGGGTGGTGAAGCGGGTGCGGAGCGATTCGGAGGTGATTGCACTGATCGTTCTGTGGCGCCTGCTGCGGCGTTGGGAGCGATTCCTGCCCGTGGGTTTAGGGCGGCATCTGCTGCAACGGCCTTCACGGCGGATCCGGATCTTGCGTGTGTTCACGCAGTTGATCGTGAAGGTGCTGCCGGACCGGGTTTGGTTTGCGACGCATATCGGGACGGTGTGGAAACGGTACCGGGAGCAGGATCGCCGTGGGGAGAAACTGGCTCGGGATTACTTGATGGGGACGAGTCTGGTGCCGGGGCACATCGCGTTTCCGCGGACGCAGGTGCGTATCCAGGGGTGGCCGTACTGGCTGACGGTGGATCATGCGACGGAGCGGGTGGAGTGCACGTTGCATCAGCGGCTGAACGCGCTGGCGCGGGAGGGGCGTTACGAAGAGATGGAGACGTGGCTCAACCGGTTTTTGGATTTGCGGCAGCAGGGGTGGCGGATGGGGTTGTTTTCGGTGGATGCGCATTTGAAGAATTTCGGAGTGGTGGAGGACCGGGTGGTGCTTCTCGATTCGGGTGGTTTGACGAATGAGTGGGAGGAAGTGGAGAACCGGCTGGCGGTTGAGGATGTGGTGGTGGAGCCGCATATACAGCTTGGGTTGGGGCCGCTGTTGGGGTCGCGGCCGGACATCGCGGCGCGGTTCAATGCGCGGTGGAAGCAGGTGGTGAGCGTGAAGGGGGTGAGGCGGCACTGGCAGGCGCTGCGCCCCGTTGGATCTCCGGAAGGAGTTTAATAGGAGTTAGGAATCATACCAATCATGTCTCAATCGCAATCTACTCCTCGTCGCGTGTTTATCGGCTCGCTGTTTGCCGGCGCGGTTCCGGTGGGAGGCTTCGGCAGTACTGCGTCGCTGCGCCACATGGGCTACCGCTCACCGAATGAGAAATTGAATTTCGCTGCCATCGGGGCGGGCGGAAAAGGCTGGACGGATATCAATAGCTGTGCCACGGAGACGCTGGTGGCGATGGCGGATCCGGACGATAAGCGTGCGGCGCGCACGTTCGATAAATATCCGAATGTGCCGCGGTACAAAGATTTCCGGAAGATGCTGGACAAGGAAGGGAAGAACATCGATGCGGTGATTGTGTCGGCGCCGGACCATATTCACGGATCGGCGGCGATGTGGGCGATGGTGCGTGGCAAGCATGTGTACTGCCAGAAGCCGCTGACGCGCACGGTTTGGGAAGCGCAGCAATTGACGGCGGCCGCGGAGAAGTACGGGGTGGCCACGCAGATGGGGAATCAAGGGTATTCGAATGAAGGGGCGCGGCAGTGTTGTGAGATTTTGTGGTCCGGGGAGATTGGGGACGTCCGGGAAGTGCATGCGTGGACGAACCGGCCGCTGAAGTATTGGCCGCAGGGTCCGGACGTGGTGCCGAAGGAAGAGCCGGTGCCGGCGCATCTCGATTGGGAGGCGTGGCTGGGCGGTTCGCCATTCCGGCCGTACAGCCCAGCGTATGCTCCGCATCACTGGCGGGGATTTCCGGACTTTGGCTGCGGGGCGATCGGGGATATGGCGTGCCATATACTGGGGACTCCGAACATGGCGCTGCGGCTGGGTGCGCCCACGAGCGTGGAATGCATCCGGCAGGAGGGGAAAGGGCAATACACGTTTCCGCTGGCGACGACCATCCGGTTCGATTTTCCGGCGCGGGGATCGATGCCGCCGGTGAAGCTGTTCTGGCATGACGGAATGAACAAGCAGCCGGATATTCCAGGGGTTCCGGAAGGGGAACTGCTGGGGGACAGCGATATCAACGGCAGCGTGTTCATCGGCGATAAGGGGATGGTGACGACGGGCTGCTATGGGGAGCGGACGCGGCTGGTTCCGGCGGCGAAGATGCAGGATTACAAGATGCCGGATCCGGTGCTGACGCGGTCGCCGGGGCACTACCGGGATTGGATCCGGGCGGCGAAGGGCGGGGAACCGGCGTGCTCGAATTTCGGCGTGGCGGGGCCTTTTGTGCAGTGGATGCTGCTGGGCGTGATCTCGATGCGATTTGAAGGCAAGTTGGAATGGGACGCGGCGGCGGGGAAATTCACCAATAATGCAGCGGCGAATGAACTATTAAAACCGAAATTTAGAAAGGGCTGGAAGTTCGCGGGCTGAGGAGGCCCCTTCCATGAATATTGGCAGGAGAACTGCGCTTGGAATGCTCGGCGGGGCGGTTGCAGCCGCCGCCGAGTGGCCCCCGGCGGAGGGGGCGGGTGTGCCGAAACTGTGTCTCGGCGTGCCGGCGAATCTGGATGCGGCAGGAATGCAGAAGATCCGGCAAATCGGGATCAATCACGTACTGTCGGGAGGTCCGCCGATTCCGTGGACGGAGCAAAGCCTGCGGGCATTGATGGACCGGTTCCGGGCGGGCGGGCTGACGGTGTGCAATCTGATGATCGGGGGATTCCCGAATTGCATTTACGGGCGGCCGGGGCGGGATGCGGAGATCGAGAAGGTGCAGCAGTCGATCCGCGCGGCGGCGAAGGTTGGGCTGCCGGTGGTGGAGTACAACTTCTACGCGCACCGGTTGGTGGAAGGATATTACGAAGAAAAGGGGCGCGCCAATTCGGGGATGACGGCTTACGATTACGAGCGGTCGAAACATTTGCCGCCGTTGCCGGAAATTGGAGTGCACGATCTCGATTCGCTGTGGAAGAACGTGACGTATTTCCTGAAGGCGATTGTGCCGGTGGCGAAGGAGGTGGGGGTGCGGCTGGCGCTGCATCCGAACGATCCGCCGGTGCCGTTGAGCCGCGGGTCGGGGCAGATCATGGCGACACTGGCGGGGTGGAAACGGCTGGTGGATATCGTGGACGATCCGGCGAACGGGATTACGTACGACTGCGGAGTGACTCGGGAATTAGGCGAGGATCCGGTGGCGGTGTGCCGGTATTTTGGGGCAAAGGACCGGATTAATCACGTGCATTTCCGGAATGTGCGGGTGCGGAAGCCGTATGTGGATTATACGGAAGTGTTCCCGGATGAAGGGCAAGTGAACATGTTCGCCGTGATGCGGGAACTGGTGCGGCAGAAGTATCCGCGGGCGATTTATCCGGAGCATCCGCGGTTGCTCGATGCGGACAAAGAGCGGCCGGGGTTCAGCGCTTACTATCCGGGCGGGGGCGGATATGTGGGCGAGGTTTATAACGTCGCGTATACGAAAGCGATGCTGCAAGCGGCTCTGACGGCGCGGTAGGACGGAATTGGCCACGGATGGGCACGAATGCACACGGAGGATGGTTGGTCTTTACGTTTCGATTTGGACGGAAGCTAGAATTACGCCGAGGGCGCGGCCTTCTTTCGATTCCTGGAGGGGCGGCGTTACGGAGATATCGACATCGAGGTGTGGGCCTGTGGCGGGCGGGAGGTCGCGGGTGAGGAGGTGATCGCCGCCGAGGGCGAGGGTGTCGGCGCCGAGGTTTTGGCCGGCGCAATGGATGGTGACGGTGCGTTCGGCGGTGGGTTCCGGAAGGTGGATCTTGAGCGTCATACGCTTGGGGATGCGGCCTTTCACCGGGATGCGGAGCGTAAAATCGGGGGCTGTCCAACGCCAGCCTTGGCCTTCGTCTTCATAGAGGCCGCGGAGCAGTTCGACGTTGGTGAGCGAGTAGCGGCTTTCGGCGACGACGTAGGCACGTTCATCGCCGCCGCCGGCGGGCTTGACGATGAGGGCGAGCACTTGCCAGTGGGCCCGGTGGAGCAGACGGCGGAGGGCCGCTTCGGTGAAGATCCAGAAGTTGCTATTGTCGCGATTCATCTCGTCCTCGGCGACGAGATAGGCGGCGGGGACGGCGGCAACGTTTTGGGGGATTCCTGGGAACTGGCCGGCGATGCGGGTGCTGAGGAGCAGGTACTGCGAATGCTCGGCAAGGGTTTCAAGGGCGAAGAAGGGGTTTTTCAGATGATAGAGGACGCCGAGCAAGAGAGCGAGCCGATATCGGTTGCGGGGGAGCCACCATTGATCGTCGAGGTCGGCGGCATGAACGGAGACGGAAGCCTGGCGGGCTTCGGCGAGAAGGCGGACGCCGCGCATGCCGTTGTGGTGGGTGAGGGGATTGTCGATGGCGTCGACCTGGCAGCCGAGTTCGGCGAGGAAGAGCGAAAGATCGCCGTCGGCGCAACCGATGTCGGCGACGGGTTCATGGCTGGCGAGATCGCGGAACTCGAGGCCGGCGGCGGCGAGGACGTCGGCGAGGTGAGTGAAGTTGGAGAGGGTGTCGTAGGGGTACCACTCCCAGCGCGGGTCGGCGAGTCTGGCTTTTTGCTCTTTGAGTCTGGCGCGGAATGCGGTGGCGAGCGCGATCAACTCCTGGTTCGATACGGGTTTCATTTTCAGGGGAGGATGGTGGCTTTGCGAATGGAGTCGAGGCGGGGGAAATCGCGGTCGAGGTAGGCGTTGCCGCGGAGTTCGGCCTGGATGCCGTCGGGGCCAGCGCCTTTGGGAGCGAGTTCGCCGTAGAGGAAGCTGAGCTTGTCGGCGACATCCATGCCTTCGACGATTTGGCCGAAGGCGGGGAAGCCCTGCTTGTCGAGCATAGAGTTGTTTTTGAGATTGAGGAAGACTTGCACGGCGCGCGTGTTGGGGCCGTTGTGGGCGAAGGCGACGGTGCCGCGCTTGTTGGAGAGGACGACGGGTTCGTCGGGGAATTTGAGGTCGCGGTAGAGGGCTCCCTGGCGGGGGTCGGCGGCGATGCCGAATTGGGCGATGAAGCCGCGGATGACGCGATGGAAGCGGGAGTTGTCGTAGTAGCCGGCGGCGACGAGTTCGTGGAACCGCTCGGCGGCTCGGGGGGCCCATTCTTTTTTGACTTCGATGACGATGTCGCCCTTGGTGGTTTCGAGTTTGACGCGGTACGTATCGGGGAGGAGGATTTTCTTCGGGGCTTCGGATTTTTTTTCGGCTTCGGGCGCGGCTCCGCATCCGGCGAGCAGGAGGGCGAGCGCGAGGAGGCAGCTATTTCGCATCACGCCAATTTTCTCCGATTCCGGTTTCCACCACCAGTGGGACGGCGAGCCGGTAGACGCCTTCCATTTCCTGTTTGACCATTGCCGCGGCGCGGGTGGCTTCCTCGGGCGGGGCTTCGAGAACGAGTTCGTCGTGGACCTGGAGGAGCATGCGGGTGCGCCATCCTTCCGAGAGGATGCGGTCGATGCGGATCATCGCCATTTTAATGAGGTCTGCCGCGCCGCCTTGCATGGGCGTGTTGATGGCGGTGCGTTCGGCGAAGCCGCGGGCGGTGGGATTGCGGCTGTGCATATCGGGGATGGGGCGTTCGCGGCCGAACATGGTTTTGGAGACTCCGGTTTGCCGCACTTCGGCAATGGTTCGATCGATGTAATCCTTGACGCCGCGGTAGCGCTCGAAGTAGTTGAGGATGTAGAGTTCGGCCTGCTGGCGGCTGATGCCGAGCTGCATGGAGAGGCCGAAGGGGGTCTGGCCGTAGACGATGCCGAAGTTGACGGCCTTGGCCATGCGGCGCATGTCGGCGGTGACGGCATCGGGGGCGACGCCGAAGACTTCGCTGGCGGTGCGGGTATGGATGTCCTGCCCTTTTGTAAAGGCGTCCATGAGGACGGGATCGCGGGAAAGATGGGCGAGGAGGCGAAGTTCGATTTGCGAATAATCGGCGACAAGGAGAAGCCAGCCTGCTTCAGGGACGAATGCGGCACGGATTTCGCGGCCGAGTTCGGTGCGGATGGGGATGTTCTGGAGGTTCGGGTCGGAGGAAGAGAGGCGTCCGGTGGCGGCTCCGGTTTGATGGAAGGAGGTATGGAGGCGTCCGGTGCGGGCGTCGATGCGCAGGGGGAGGGCATCGACGTAGGTGCCCTTGAGCTTGGCGAGCTGGCGGTATTCGAGGACTTTGGCGGCGATGGGGTGTTCCAGCTCTTCGAGAACTTCGGCGGCGGTGGAGATCTGCTTGCCCTTGCCGTAGCGGACGGGAATGGGGAGGCCCAGCTCTTCAAACAAAACCTTGCCCAATTGTTGTGGGGAGTTGATGTTGAAGGGGTGGCCGGCGAGGGAGTGAATTTCGGCGGAGAGGCGCTGGATTTCGGCGTCCATGCGCTTGCTGAGGGAGCCCAGTTGGGCGGTTTCGATGCGGATGCCGGTGCGCTCCATGCGGGCGAGGACGGAGGCGAGGGGCATTTCGACGTCGCGATACAGGGCGGCGACACTGGGGCGGGATTGGAGTTGCGTGTCAAATAAGGCCGCGAGTTCGATGACGCCGGAGGCACGCTGTTCGACGGCTCCGCCGAGGCGGCGGTCGAGGTAGCGCTCGGAGAGCTTGGCCAGGTCGGCGGCGGAAGGCTCGGGGTTGAGGAGGAAGGCTTCGAGCATGACATCGCGCTCGATGGATTGAATGGGCGCGTCGAGGCGGGCGAGTTCGAGGAGAAGGGACTTGGCGTCGTGGGTGACTTTGGGGAAGGCGGGGTTGGCGAGGAAGGGCTTGAGCAGTGTGTAGCAACGTTCGGGGATGGCGCGGCCGGATTTGGGAGATTGGGCGATGCCGATCATGGATTCGAGGGCGAGTTCGCCGTCGGCAGCCATGGAATAGACGACGGCGGTGGGGCGGGTTGCGTCGAGGGATTGGAGAAAGGCGGCGACGGCGGCTTCGTCATTGAGTACGGCCCAATCGCCCTTGGTATCGGCTTCGGATGGGCCGATGTC
>CAYOBO010000119.1:0-12834 GCA_964402295.1 uncultured Candidatus Solibacter sp.
ATTTCGACGGGAAAGAGTAGCGAGCCGCGTCCGCTCTCGGTGGATGGCGTGCTGGCGAGTCCGGTGTTGATGACCACGGGCCCGTTGACGCCGGCGGGACCGCGATGGATGTGGAGTCCGGTCATGGTCTTGGGTCCGCCGAGATCGTAGTCGACTTCGAACAGAACCTGGGCGGAGTCCATGCTGCCGTCGGCGGCGAAGGTGCGCATGGCGGTGATGAAGGCAACGCCGGATGCATCGGTGGTGGTGATCGCAGGGACCTCGTTGCGCGGCGAGAGCAGCGTCATATAGGTGACGATTTCGGGCTTCTGGAGTTGGCCGCGAATGACGCCCCCCGGATTCACCGTCGAGTGGAGGTTGACATAGAAACCCGCCGGATTGGCGACGAGGTCGCGGAGCGCGGCGAGGGCGTTGGTGTCGGCGGGCGTGACTTGGGCGGAGCGGTCGATGGACCCGCGTCCGGTGGAACTGACGATGTTGCCGTTGGCTCCGCCGATGCCGGTGTTGATGACGACCGGGCCGTTGATGCCGGCCGCGCCGCGGTGGATGTGGAGTCCGGTGAGTTCCACGGAGCTTGGGAACGAATAGCTGACGAGGAAATCGACGGTACCGGAAACGATCTCGCCCGCTGCATTGCGCACGACGTGCGCGCGTATGGTGGCAGCGCCGCTCGCGTTGATATCGAGCGGTGGAACTTCATTGGACGGCAATAACGCCGTGCGGTAGAACAACGTCTCGGCAGACTGCGCCATGAGCGTGGCCGCACAAAACATGGAAACGAAAAATGTTCTGAGCATCCTAAGCGACCCCTTCACAAAATGTAGAATACGGACTGATGCCTCAAAGGCCCCTGCGTTCCGTGTGTTTCATTGTTATCACAATTACGGCCGCCTGGGGCGTCTACCGGGGGATACAAGGTTACACGTCCGAGGCGCCGCTACGCATTGCGGCGATGCAGCCCGGGACATCGTGGTATGTGTTTGGGGCAACGCTGGCGCAGTTGCTGGAGCCTGAATTGGGAGAGAGACGAGCGGTGGAGATCTTCGCGCGGGGTGGAGGAATCGGGAATCCGTCGCTGGTCGAGCGCGGGAAAACGCAGGTCGGAATTGCGCAATTGGCGACGGCGGTATGGGCATGGAATGGAGATGGGGTGTATCGGGGAGTTCGGCACCGGCGGTTGCGGGCGCTGGCCGGCGGATTGAATGCGGTGCGCATGACGGCGGTGGCTCGCGAGGAATATGTGCGGCGGACGGGGAACGACACCTTGGAAAAAGCGCTGCTTGCGAAGCCGGGGCCGCGGATCGTGATCAAGCCGCCGGGGAGCGCTCCACCCGCGGTGTTTGATCTGGTGCTGGAATCGTTGGGGATGACGCGGGACACGGTGCGGCGCAATGGCGGGGCGATTCTGGAACTGGCTGTGAATCAGATTGCGGACCGGATTGCCGATGGGCGGGCGGACATTTATTTCGAAGGCGCCGTGCGCGGGCATCCGACCTTGACGGAGGTGACGACGACTACGCCGATGGTGTTTTATCCGCTATCGAAGCGGATGCTGGAGTTTCTCAGCACCCGCGGGCTGAAGCCGGATCCGCTGCCCAAGTGGTTCAAAGGGCAACAGGGCGCGGTGGCGGCGGCCGATTGCGGCACGATATTGATCGCGCGGGATGATTTGGCGGAGGAGGTGGCATACCTGATCACGAAGACGATATGCGAGAATCGCGAGGCAATGGCGCGGGCGCACAAGGCATGGGCGGACTTTGAGCCGGCCGCGGCCGGGCGGTTGGAGAATACGGGGATTCCACTGCATCCCGGAGCGGAGCGCTATTACCGGGAGAAGGGATGGTTGTAGAGAAGCGGGCGTTGTTTGCCGCGGGGGCGGTGTGGCTGGTATTTCAATTCGCCATTGTGGTTTGGCCACAGCAGCCGTTGGTGGAGCGGTCGTTGCACTTGTCGCTGGCGCTGGTGGCCTTGTTCCTGTCGAGCCGGGTGCACCGGGTGTTGGATGGGGTTTGCATCGCCGGGTCGCTGGCCGTGGGCGCCTATTACTTGGCTTCGGCGCAGTTCTTGAATGGGCGGATTGAGGCGGTGAGCACCGTGCGGACGGTGGATCTGGTGGCTGGGTGCGCGTTGACATTGCTGCTGCTGGAGGGTGTGCGGCGGGCGGTGGGATGGTCTTTGCTGGCGCTGCTGCTCGTGACTTTGCTCTATGGGTTCGCGGGGCCGTGGTTTCCAGGCTGGTCTCGATTCTCGGGGTTTTCGTTTGTGGATTTCGTCGAGATTCTTACCATGACCACGAACGGATTCCTGGGAGTCACCACGGAGACGTCGGTGCAGTTCGTGTTCTATTTTCTGGTGTTCGGCGTGGCGTATGGAGTGATTGGCGGCGGGCGGTTGTTTCTGGATATCGGACTGCGGGCGAGCGGGCGGTTCACGGGCGGAGCGGCGAAAGCGGCCGTGGTCTCGAGCAGTCTGATGGGGACCATCAGCGGGAGTGCAGTGGCGAATGTGGTTTCGGTGGGTGTGTTCACGATTCCGTTGATGCGGCGGGCGGGGTATGCGGCGGATCTGGCGGCGGGAGTGGAGGCGATTGCATCGACGGGCGGGCAGTTGATGCCTCCGGTGATGGGGGTGGCGGCGTTTGTGATGGCGGAGTTGCTCCAGATTGAATATGGTCAGATTGCGCTGGCGGCTGTGATTCCGGCCGCGGCGTTTTATGGGGCGCTGTTTCTGACGGTGGATTTCGAGGCGCGGCGGGCAGGGATCGGCACAGTGCCGGAGGAAGACATCGCAGGGATTGCTCCGATTGCTCCGCGGCTGCATCTGCTGCTACCGCCGTTCGTTTTGATTGGATTGCTGGCGGCGGGGAAATCGGCAACCTATGCCGTGATCGCCTCGATTGCCGTTTGTGTTGCCGCGGGGTACTTGCGGTGGGGCATGCGCCCTTCGATGCAGGCTTGGGGCGAGGCGGTGAGCGAAGTGGCGAAGCAGGCGGGCCAGGTGGCGATCCCGATTGCGGCGATTGGAATGATCATCGCGGTGGCGGTGCAATCGAATCTGGCGCTGCGGTTTTCGGCGCGGTTGATCGAAGGCGGCGGGGGGAATGTGTATGCGGCGCTGCTGCTGACGATTGTGGGGTGCATTGTGATGGGGATGGGATTGCCAACCGTGGCGGCGTATATCATCGGGGCGGTGCTGTTCGTGCCGGCCCTCGTGAAACTGGGGATCGCCACGCTCGGCGCGCATTTCTTCGTGATGTATTACTGCGTGTTGTCGATGGTGACTCCGCCGGTGGCGCTGGCTTCATTCGCGGCGGCGGGGATTGCGGGCGCGGGGGCGATGCAGACGAGTGTGCATGCCTTCCGGCTGAGTCTGGTGCTGTTTCTGATTCCGTTTGGGTTTGCCTTCGATGGGGCGCTGTTGGGTCAGGGCCCCGTACATCTGGTGGCGCTGGCGTTTGCAAGTTTGACGGTGGCGACGGGGGCTTGGGCGGCGGCGCTGGTGGGGCATGCGCGGCGTCCGCTGGCGTGGTGGGAGCGGCTGGTGGCAGGGATTGCGGCGGTGGTGGTGATCCTGGCAAAGACGGGCTCGTTTGAGTGGATGGGCGGATTGGCGGCGATCTTTGTTGTGGCGCTGTGGACGATGCTGCGGCGCGCTACTGGCCGATCAGCTCGAGTTCAGTGAGGATGGCTTTGGCGATGGGGACGCGCCGGTGCATGAGCGGTTCGTAGTCGGGGGCGGCCATTTCTAGGGCGAAGTAGTGCGTAGTGCTACCGCGCTCGACGAAGCCGACATACCAGAGGGCAACAGGCTGGTTGGGTTCGCGGCAGGCGCCGGTCTTGGCGTAGAGTTTCCAGCCCTTGCCGGATTCGGCGAGCATGATGTCCTTGGCGATTTCGGTGGTGCGTTTGGAAACGCCGAGTTTGTCGGCGTTGAGGCGTTCGAGAAAGGCGATTTGCTCTTCGGCGGAGATTTTAAGGCTGGTGCCGAGCCAGAAGCGGTCGACTCCGGCGGAGGTGTCTTCGTTGCCGTAGTGGAACTGGCGGACGAAGCGGGTCATGGTGTCGAGGCCGGCGCGGCGGGCAATCTCCTGATAGAACCAGAGGACCGAGTTTCGATAGGCGGAGCGGAGGGTGTTGTCGCGGCCCCATGCGCCGTCGGGTCCGCGTCCTTCCAGCTTGAGGGCGGGGTTGTAAGGGATGAGGAAATCGGGGCCGGTGGCGATGCCGGTTTCGAGGGCGATGAGGGTATTGGGAATCTTGAACGTGGAGCAGGGCGGAAAGGCCTGCTTGGCGCGTTGGGGGTTGTGGACGGTGACCGCTTGCGTGGCGCTGTTCTTGAGAACGAAAGTCGCTTCCAGGTTCGGAAAATGATGAGCGAGATCGGCGGATTGGCCCGCGGTTGCGGTGAGAAGGATGACGTGGAGGATTGGCATGGAGACGCCGTGAATCCCGGCTTACCCTTCAGCCTTGCCCACCAGGATGATCGCCAGCGGCGTCCCGCCCACCTTCACTTGCAGAACCCAATCCGTCTCCCCCATCTGCGCGAAGCCGGGTTGAAACATCTGGTCTTCCTTCCACATGCTGAACACGAGCGGATGCGGAGCACCGGCCGCCTTCTTGCTCAACCCCATCAAGGCTTCAAAAGGGATCGTGGCGTTTGGATCCGCGTCGTCTTCCACCTTCGACAGCACCAGAAAATCGCGCTGCGGCGCCACGCCCTGGTGGTCGCCGTTGACGGGATAGAAGCTGAACCGCATCGTATAAACCCCAGGATTGATCGGGTTCCCGCGACGGTCCGCGAACCGCGCCGGGAAGTGCGCTACGCCGATGAGCGTGCCATGTGCCACGCCCGTCCACGTGACCGAATCTTCCTTTTGCGGAGAAGCCGGCGGAGGCGTGGAACGGAACCACAGTTCCGCCACCACCTGTCCCTTGCCATCCAGAATCTTCGTGCCCTGCTTCTCCAAAACACCTGCCAGCGCGGCGGGCACTGCGCCCGGAATCGCCGCTGCCGGCTCCGCCTTATACTGCGCCTGCAAGGACGCCGCAGCCAGAATGAGAATCGATGATAGTGTTCGTATGTACATAACAGGCCCTAATCCCATCGTAGAACAGGATGCACGATGGCTCGATTCGGGTGCAGCGCTTTCGTTAAAATTCTCTCATTGGGTATTCAGCGCATCCTTGTGATTGACGACGACGAAAACGTGCGCGACACGATCGCCGTCATGCTCGAACAGGAAGGCTTTCGCATGTATCAGGCCGCCGACGGGCAATCGGGCCTCGAGGCGGCCCTGAAGCACAAGCCCGACCTCATCCTCGTCGATCTGCGCCTGCCGGGCTTGCCGGGTGTCGAGATCTGCAAGCGGCTGCGCGCCGCGCGGATGAAGAGCGCCATCATCGTGCTCAGCGCATTGGGCGATGAAGTGGACAAAGTCCTGTTGCTCGAGATCGGCGCCGACGACTACGTCACCAAGCCTTTCGGCCGGCGCGAACTGCTGGCCCGCATCCGCGCCGTGCTGCGCCGCACGCTGCCCGAAACCCCGCGCTCCATGACCTTCAGCAGTGTCGAAGTCGATCTCGAACGCCGCATTGTGCGCCGCGACGATGCGGAAGTCAAGATGACCCCGGCGGAGTATAACCTGCTGGTTTACTTTCTCACCAACCCCGACCGCGCCCTGACGCGAGACATGATCTTGAACTCGGTGTGGGGCTACGACGCGCTGCCCAACACGCGTACCGTCGATGCCCATGTCGTGAAGTTGCGCCAGAAACTGGAGCCCGACGCCGAATCGCCACGCCACTTCCTTACCGTGCATGGGGTCGGCTACCGCTTTTTGCCTTGAGCTGTCCGAGTGTGCTACCACCATTCTAATTACGGAAAGGGGGGCATGATTCGTGTCCCGCCGGTTGGTGTTGATCGTCGAGGATTCGCGCGACTTGGCCGCGAATCTGGAGATCGCCTGCATGGCGATCCGCAACGTGGAGGTAAAGGTCGCCATGGGAGCCGGAGAAGCCTGGGCGCTGCTTGCGGAAGTGCGTCCGGAGGACTCGCTGGTGATAGTTACGGATATGCGGTTGCCGGATGCCGACGGGATGGATTTGATCCGCGGCGTGAAACGCCATGCATTGCTGGCGTCCACGCCGGTCGTTGCGGTCAGCGGAGACGCCGATCCGTCGATCGCCCGCCAACTCGCGCAACTCGGGGTGAAGGCCTTCTACAAGAAGCCATACTCGCCCGTCGCCGTAGCAGATCATTTGGGTTCGTTGCTCGACGCCCAGCCCCCATCGGCCTGATGCGCTTGCGATGAACCTACGCCGGCTATCGCTGCTTTGGAAGATCTGGCTATCCACAAGCGTGGCGCTTACGGTGCTCTTCGCCGCCATCGGCTACATTGTGCAGCGCGGCGTGCAGGAAACGGCCACGCGCAGCTTACAGGAAGAAGTGCAGGCGAGCCTCAAGGCGTACGAGGCGCTGTGGGAATCGAAGGTGCAACTGTTCGAGTCGCTGGCGGCTTTCATGAGCGGCATGCCGGAAGCCTTGCAGGCGCTCGAAGGACAGCATCGCGACGGCACGCAGGTGCTGCTGGAATCGTGGGTGCGCGCGACGCGCGAGATGCGCGGCGCCGGCTTCGTCATGCTGATCAGCCGCAAAGGGTACGTATTGTCGGGATTGCCCGCGGCAGGCGCGGCGCCACTCGATACCGCGCCCATCCTGAAGCGCATCGCCGAGGCGCCCCATGAGCGGCGCACGGGCTTCTACGTACAGAACAGCATCCTGCACCACATCGTCGTCACTCCCTTTCACAGCGGAGCGCCCGGAGTGGGCGAGCCGGCGGGAACAGCCATCGCCGGCTTCTCGGTGAACGGAGATGTGGCGCGCGATCTCAAGGAGTCCACCGGCAGCAGCGACTTCATCTTCGTTGCCCGCGGCCAGGTCTTTGCCTCGACGCTCTCCGACAACGCCACCGGCAACGTGGTCCGCCAACTGACGCGCTCCCCGCGGGCAAGCATAGCGAGCGATGGCTCTCACGAGTACGTGCCCGTCGACCGCGAATTGCTCGACTTCGATGGCAAGCCCGTCGGCCGGCTTTTCATCCTGCGCTCGTTTGCAAGCGTCCGCGATAGCCTGGGAAGCCTGCGCCGCCGGATGCTGTTCATCTGGATGGGCGCCATCGCGATGGGCCTGCTGCTCACCTACGTGGCCGCCGGGCGCATCGTGCAGCCGGTGAAGGATCTCGACACCGCCGCCGGCGAAGTGGCCATGCAGAACTACGACTATCGCGTCGCCGTCGATAGCGACGATGAACTCGGACGCCTCGCATCCACGTTCAACAAGATGTGTGAGTCGTTGCAGGCGGCGCGCTCGGAACTCATCCGCCGCGAGCGCATCGCCACCATCGGACGCCTTGCCAGTTCCATCGTCCACGATCTGCGCAACCCGCTCGCCGCCATCTACGGCGGCTCGGAGATGCTGGTGGACACGCAGCCCACCGCCGATCAGACGCGGCGCATCGCCGAAAACATCTACCGCGCCTCGCGGCGCATTCAGGAACTGCTCGACGATCTGGTGCGCGTCACGCGCGGCAAGACGAGCATGGAAGAGCACTGCAACCTGCGCCAGTTGGTGCGCGAGGCGCTGCTCACGCTGGAACCCGCCGCCCACGGGCAAGCGGTGAAGATCGAGGTGGAGATCGATGCCGGCATCGATGTGCTCGCCGACCGCCCGCGCATCGAAGGTGTCTTCGTCAACCTTGTGCAGAACGCGCTCGACGCGATGCCGAAGGGCGGCGAGGTGAGGATCTCCGCCGCGGTGGAGGGATCGTTTGCCATGGTGGAGGTGGCCGACACCGGACCCGGCATCGCCGATGAGGTACGCAGCCAGTTGTTCCAGCCCTTCGTGAGCCATGGCAAGAAGAACGGGCTCGGGCTCGGGTTGGCGCTGGCGCGGCAGACGCTGCTCGATCATGGCGGCGACCTGTGGGCCGCACCGCAGGAAGGGGAAGGCGCGCGCTTCATCCTGCGCATGCCGCGCACCAAGTCCGCGGAACCGCCCCAGGCGGATTAGCCCTACAATAGATCTCGTCATGAAACTCCCACTGATCTTCGCCGCTTGTGCCTTGGCGGTGGCCCAGCAGGCGCCTCCGCCGGTGATCTCGCCGGAGGTGCATCCCGACCGCCGCGTCACCTTCCGCTTCCGCGCGCCGAATGCCAAGGAGGTCATCCTGTCGCGGGAAGGCGGGCAGCGTGTCCCAATGACGAAAGACGATAACGGACTCTGGACGCTCACCACCGATCCGCTGGAGCCCGACTACTACGGCTACTCCTTCGTCACCGATGGGGTGAACATGATGGACCCCAACAATCCGCTGATCAAGCCGAATCTGCTCAACCCGCAGAGCATGGTGCATGTGCGCGGCACGAACCCCTGGGACGTGCGAGCCAATGTTGCCAAGGGGACCGTGCACCGCCACTTCTATCACTCCGGCATTGTCGGCGACGACCGCGATTACTACGTCTACACGCCGCCCGGCTACGATGCGAAATCGAGCAAGCTGTATCCCGTGCTGTACCTGCTGCATGGTTTCAGCGACGATGCCAGCGGCTGGACCGCGGTGGGCCAGGCGCACACGATTCTCGACAACCTGATTGCCGACGGCAAGGCGAAGCCGATGCTGATCGTGATGACCCTCGGCTACGGCGCGCCGGAGATCGTCTCCCGATCGAGCGGTTCGATGCGCGACCCCGCGTTGCGCGAGCGCAGCTTCGAGCGCTACCGCGATGCGCTGTTCCGCGAAGTGATCCCGGCGGTGGAGAAGGGCTATCGTGCCTCGAAGCACAGCAAGGACCGCGCGATTGCCGGGCTGTCGATGGGTGGCGCCGAGTCGCTGTTCGTGGGGCTGAATGCCACGGAGCGCTTCTCGTGGATTGGGGCGTTCTCATCGGGCGGCATGGGCAGCGATCTCGAAAAAGCCTTCGCGGGTTTGGATGCGAAGGCCAATGACAGGCTGCGGCTGCTGTGGATCGCCTGTGGCGTGGAGGACCGGCTGATCGAGGCGAACCGCAAGTTCCTGGAGTTTCTGAAATCGAAGGGCGTCGAGTACCGGTGGAAGGAGACTCCCGGCGCACACACGTGGACCGTGTGGCGCCGGTATCTGTCGGAGTTTCTGCCGCTGCTATTCCGCGACAAGGCGAGTTAGAGCTTCGGCTTCGGCGGCGGCAGGTCGCGGGCTTCGCACTGGCTCTGGAAGCCTTGCCGGGCATGGGCTCCATCGCAGAAAGGCTTGTTTTCGGAGAGCCCGCAACGGCACAGCGAAATCACGGTGCGCCCCGCCAATCCAAAGGCTTTGCCCGCCGCGTCGAGGATGGTCATGTCGCCCTCGATGCGCAGCGGACCGTTGTTCAATACGGTGATCTTTGTATCAGGCATGTTCCCCGATGGTAGCAGAGGGCATGGCTATAATGAGGGCGAATGCGGATCGACTGGGTGCACGTCGCGTTCCTTGTAGCGGCGCAGGTTGCGCCCGCGCAACAGGGTCTGGCGCCGGAGGTGCTGCTGCTCGCCAAGGTGAAGCTGCGGGCGGCGGAGAATCTCGAACGGCTGCCCAACTACACCTGCCTGGAGACCATTGAGCGCTCGCGCCGCCGGGTGTCTTCGCGGCGCTATGAACTGGTGGACCTGCTGCGCCTGGAAGTCGGGCTGGTGAATCGCAAGGAGCTGTTCGCCTGGCCGGGATCGGGCGAGTTCACCGAGCAGGACATCGCCGATATGGTGGGGCATGGCGCCATCGGCAACGGGAGCTTCGCGCTGCATGCGCGGTCTCTGTTTCTGTCGGGTACGCCCGAGTTCACGTACGTGGGAGAGCGCATCCGGGATGGGCGGGCCACCATTCGCTGGGACTACCGCGTGCCGCTGATCCACAGCGGCTACCGCATGCGGGTGCGGCCGCAGGAAGGCATCGTCGGCTACAAGGGTTCGGTGTGGGTGGATGCCGCGACGCTCGATCTGGCGCGCATTGCGATTGAGGTAACGGAGATCCCGCCGCACCTTCCGGTGTCGGCCGCATCGGAGGTGCTGGAGTATCGGCGCGTACCGATCGGCGGCGGGACGTTCCTGCTGCCGCAATCCTCGGAGCTAGTCATCGTGGATCTGTTGGGCAACGAAAGCCGCAACCGGACGCAGTTCTCCCAATGCCGGCAGTTCGCGGGGGAATCGGTGTTGAGCTTCGAGGACGCACCGGGCGCGGAGGTGGAAGCGAGGAAGGCTCCGCGGCAAGTGGAGCTGCCCGCGGATCTGGATCTCGAGTTGGCGTTGCAAACCGAGGTGGAGGCCGGAGTGACGGCAGTGGGTGACGTTGTGGATGCCGTGGTTACGAAGGATGTGAAGCGGAAGGGAACGTTGTACCTGCCGAAGGGCGCGAAGGTCACGGGGCGCGTCTGGAAGCTGGAGCGGCGGCAGACCTCCTACCGCACGGATTGGACGGTGGGGCTGCTGTTCCAGCGGTTCTCCTTCGACCGCTTCCTTGGGGAGTTCCATGCGCGGCTGATCCCTCCGTTGCCGGGAGTGTCGCAGGCATGGGATCGAGTGGACGCGCTGCGGCAGTACACCGTGGTGCGGGAACAACCCTTGGAGAACCCGAGGATTGGTATCCTGAATCTGAAAGGCGAGCGGGGGAAGCTTCCTGTGGGTACGCGCCTGTACTGGCGCACCTTGCCGCCTTCCCACGAGGAGACACCGTGATTCATTTCGAGCCTGACAATGACAGGTCGTTGCTGCATTCCGCCATGGAGTTGGGGAAATCGCGTGTCCGGAACCTGATCGAGAAGTATCCGGACTTCTATCCGATGTATACGGAACAAGGCAAGTGGAAGCATGACGGTCCGGCGTGGACACATTGGTGCGACGGCTTTCTGCCGGGCATGATGTGGGTGTTCCGCAAGCATGCGCCGGCGGGCAGTGACGAGGAGAAGTTCTGGCTGCAACAGGCGATCCGCTACACGAAGCCATTGGAGCCGCGCAAGAACGACCGCGATGTGCACGACCTCGGCTTCATCTTCCTGTCGACGTATCTGCGCTGGTACCGGCTGACGAAGAACCCGGACATCCAGCAGGTGATCATCGACGCGGGCAAGACGCTGGCGTTGCGGTTCATGGACAAGGGCCATTATCTGCGGAGCTTCGTGTCGGACAACTCGCTGTTCATCGACATCATGATGAACGTGGGGATCATCTTCTACGCGGCGCGGGAGACGGGCGATCGGAAGTTGCGGGACATCGCGCTGCGACATTGCCTGACGACGCGGCGGGTGCTGGTGCGGGGCGACGGCTCGACGGCGCACGAAGGGATCTTCGATGTGGAGACGGGCGAGTTCCTGAAGCAGACCACGCATCAGGGCTTCCGCGGGGATTCCTGCTGGTCACGCGGACTGGCGTGGAGCCTGTACGGGTTCTCGACGGCTTATGAGTACAGCCGCGATCCGCGGTTCCTCGATACGGCGGAAAGCTGCGCCGATTACTACATCACGCACGCCAACGCGGATGGCATTCCACCGTGGGACTTCAATGCGCCGGCGGAGAGCCGGAAGATGGTGGACACTTCGGCGGCGGCGATCGCGGCGAGCGGACTGATGCGGCTGTCGCGGCTGCTGCACGATCCGGTGAAGGGGCACTTTTACTGGAGCACGGCGACGCGGATCATGCGGTCGCTATGCCAGAACTATGTCTCGCATGGGGAGCCGGGTTGGGAGGGCATCCTCAAGGGCGGGGTGTACCACCTGCACAAAGACCTGGGCGTCGATGAGAGTGTGATGTGGGGCGAGTACTTCTTTATTGAGGCGCTGGACCACCTGCTCAGCTAGGCGCCGCGCAGGGTGTTGATGTGGGCGGTGACTCCCGCGGCAAGGCCGCTGAGCGAGTAGCCGCCTTCGAGCACGGACACGAGGCGGCCCTTGGCGTGGCGGTCGGCAATCTCCATGAGAGCGAGCGTCATGTCGCGGAAGTCGGCGTCGGTGAGGCGGAAGCGGCCGAGCGGATCGCCGGCTCGGGAATCGAAGCCCGCGGAGATGAGAACGAGGTCGGGCTGAAACGCTTCGGCCGCGGTGGCGAGGTGTTTCTGGAAGACCGGCAGGATCTCCGTGCGGCCTGTACCGGCCGGGAAGGGGAAGTTGTGGATGCGCCCTTCGCCCTTGCCTTCGCCGCGCTCCTCGGGCATGCCGCTGCCCGGATACCAGGGATGCTGGTGCGTGGAGAGGAACAGCACGGAGCCGTCTTCGTAGAAGATATCCTGGGTGCCGTTGCCATGATGGACATCCCAATCGGCGATGAGGACCCGCGCCATGCCGTGCTTGCGCTGGGCGTAGCGCGCGCCGATGGCGACGTTGTTGAAGACACAGAAGCCCATGCCGCGATTGGGCGTGGCGTGATGGCCGGGAGGGCGCACGGCACAGAAGGCATTCTTCACTTTGCCGGCGGCGACGGCGTCGATGGCGTTGCAGACGCCGCCCGCGGCGCGCAGGGCCACATCGAGGGAGTCTTCGGATACGGCGGTGTCTCCGGTGGTGAGGTTGTGGAGTCCGGAGCGGATGTCGCGTTTGGCGGTGGCGATGTAGGAGCGGGAATGGCAGAGGGCGACTTCATCGTCGGTGGCGGGGCGCTGTTCGATGCGCGGGAGGGTGGCGGTGAGCTTCTCCTTTTCGAGGGCTTCGGTGATGGCGGTGTAGCGGGAGATGGCTTCGGGATGCCCTTCGCCGGTGTCGTGCTTGCGGTAGACGGGATCGAGGAGGAGGGCGGTGGCGGATGGGGCGTTCATGAACACACCAGTATACAGATTGGGGC
>CAYOBO010000119.1:12934-23486 GCA_964402295.1 uncultured Candidatus Solibacter sp.
GTACGATTAGCTGGGTGCAGACGATGACCAAGAAAGAGAAGATTCTGGAGGCGGCGCTCGAGTTGTTTCGCGAACAGGGCTTCGAGGGAACGACCATGCGCGACGTGGCGCAGCGCGCGGGCGTGGCGACAGGGCTGGCCTATTATTACTTCGAATCGAAGGAAGCAATTGTGCTGGCCTTTTACGAACGGGCATACGCGGAGTTGGGGCCGGCACTCGAGCAAGCGCACAGGGCGAAGAAACTCGATGCGCGGATGGAGGCTTTGGTGACGGCGAAGTTCCGCTACTTTGAGCCGAACCGGCTGTTTCTGGGGGCGCTGATGGGTCATGCGGCCGATCCCGCGAGTCCGCTGTCGCCGTTCGGAGAGCCGTCGAAGGCAATCCGCGAGGCCGAGATCGGGCACTTCGCGCGGGCGGTGGAGGAGACAGGCACGGCGGTGGCGGCCGACCTTGCGCCGCATTTGCCGAAGCTGTTGTGGATGTACCAAATGGGATTGGTTCTGTTCTGGATGTATGACCGGAGCGACGGGCAGGAGCGGACGCAGCGGCTGCTGCGGGCGAGTCTGCGGATGGTGATGCTGTTGCTGAAAGTGGCTGCGCTGCCGTTGATGAAGCCCGCGCGAAAGGCCGTGCTGGAACTGGTGGAGATTGTGGAGAGCTGACTCATCGCGCCTTCTCGAGGAGTTTGCGGGCCTGTTTGCGGGACGGGTCGTCGGGGGTGAGATGGGACTGGAGGTAGCGTTCGAGGAGCCGGCGCGCTTCGGCGAGGTTGCGTTTCTGCTCGATATAGGTTTCGGCTTTGGCGTAGAGGACTTTGGGAGCATTGGGGGCGAGGGCTTCGGCCTTGGCGAAGACCGCGTCGCTTTCGACGATGCGGTTGCGGCGGGCGAGGAAGCGGGCGAGGTCGAGAACACGGCCGGGTTCCTTGGGGTCGGCGTCGATGGCGGCGCGGTATTCGGCTTCGGCTCCAATGTAGTCATTGCGGTCTTCCTTGAGGCGGGCCTGGGCGTAGTGGCCTTCGGCTTTATCGAGGGCGGCGATGCGCAGGCTGATGGCTTCGGCTTTGTCTTTGCCACCGCCGAGGAAACCAGGGGCCTGGAGGTAATACTCGAATAAATCATTCATGGCGAGAATGTTTTTGGGATCGAGTTCCACGGCCTTTTCGAATGCCTGGCGGGCTTTGGAGGCGTAGCGCGGGGCGAGCAGGGGCATGGCGGTTTCGGCGCGGCGTCCGTAGGCGCGGCCGAGCCACATGTGGGATTCGGAATCGATGGCGGCCTTTTCGAGCACGTCGATGGCTTTCTTGTAGTCTTCGAGTCCGATGTAGCACTGTCCGGCGAGTTGGAGAGCGGGCTGGTCCCGGCGATTGCCGATGGCTTTGAGGGCCTGCTCGTATTCGGTCTTTCGATAGAGGGCGCGAGCCTGGGTGAGATCTTGCGCGGCAGCCAGGCCGGCAAGGAGAAGGATTAAGGCTGCGGGCACGGCTTGGAGGCTCCGCCTTCCTTGAGCGAGAGTTGATAGCAGCCGGCATTGTGCGGCGTGGCGACCTGCTGTCCGTTCCAGTTGATGGTGGCCGGGGCCCAGGCCTCGGGGACGGTGACGCGCAGGGCGGCGACAGTGCGGGTGACGATGACGATCTCTTTCGCGTCGGCGAGGTATTCGGCCTGGATGCGCGTGGTGATGACCTCTTCGCGCTTGCGCAGTACGTAGCGGGTGACGAGGCGAATGCGGTCTTTCTCCTTGCCCTCCATGCGTTCGATGGTGACGGCGACAGGCTTCTCTTCGCGCACTTCGCTCATCATTTCGATGTAGTGTTTGGGATCCTGGATGGTTTTGCCGGAGAGAGCGACAAGACGGTCGCCGAGTTTGAGCGGGCCCTTGTAGTTTTCGGGGAGGAACTCGACGACGACACCGGGGCCGGGTTTGTTGGCGGAGTAGCCGAAGCCGCCGAAGTCGAGCGAGGCGGTGACTTCGGGGGCGATGCGCGTGGAGGGGAGCGCGTCGTTGCGGAGGGTGGGATCGAAGTCTGTGGGTTGAATCCAATAGCAGCGGGCCAGGCTGGGGTTGCCGGTTTCGCAGTCGATTTTGAGAGGGTACTCGGTGTAGGTGTGCTTGGCGAGCCAGTTCATGGCGGTGAGGATGGTGGGGGATTCGAGGATCTCGAGGCGAAAGCCGCGGGTGACCATTTTCTGGTAGATGGGAGCCTGTTCGGCCCGCTCTTCTGGAGTGAGGGCCCAGGCGATGGGAGTCAGGCTGGTGTTGGCGGCAAAGAGACGGTCGGTGTCGACGGCGGGTTTGGCGGAGCCGCCGATGGCGAGTCCGGCGCTGAAGATGTGCGGGGCGCGGCAGATGACGTACATCACCATGGGGCTGAGGGGGCCGGCGCCAACCAAGTAGAAGGGGGCGCCGGTGAGTTTGTTTTTGGCGCGGACGTCGGAGACGATGGCGTCGAGCATCTTGGCTCCGTTGTCGCCGGAGGCGGCGGAGACCGGCATGACGATGTGCCAGCCGCGGGTGGCGGCAATCTCGCTCCAGGATTTCCATTCGACGTCGGGCTTGTCGATTTGATTGGGGAGCACGACGAGGGCAGCGTCGGATTTGCCGGGCGCGTAGAGGTAAGCGACTTCGGCAGCGCCCACGGTGGCCTTTACAGGGGCGGGCGTTTGGGCGAGCAGGGAGAGGCTTGCGAACCACAGCAGCATCATCACTTCCCAGTGTACGATTGTCGGGATGCTGAACTGGATTGTAGCGGGTATTGGAGACATTGCGAAGAAGCGGGTGATTCCGGCGATACTGGCGGAGCCGCGGAGCCGTTTGTATGGGGCGGTGACTCGGGACAGGGCGAAGGGCGAGGCCTACGGCGTGAAGGTTTGGGAGAGCTTCGAGGAGGCGATTGGCGATGCGCGGGTGGATGCGGTGTATGTGGCGACTCCCGTAGCGATGCATGCTCCGCAGACGATTGCCGCGCTGCGGGCGGGCAAGCATGTGCTGTGCGAGAAGCCGGTGGCATTGACGTATGAACAGGCTTGTGCGATGCGCGATGCGGCGTTGGAGACGGGGCGCGTGCTGGGGATCGCCTATTACCGGCGGACGTATCCGAAGGTGTTGCGGGCCAAGCAACTGCTGGCCGCCGGCGCGATCGGACGGCCCGTGCTGGCGGAGATCAGTTGCCATGACTGGTTCAACGCGGAGGAAGGACGGGAATGGCTGGTGGATCCGGCGATGGCGGGCGGCGGGCCGTTGTTCGATATCGGGTCGCACCGGATCGATTTGCTGAACGATTTCTTTGGCGAGCCGGTGGCGGTGGTGGGGCAGCGTTCGAACCATGTCCATCGGCGCGCGGTGGAAGATGCGGCGACGGTGCTGATGGAATATCGATGCGGCGTGCGCGGCGTGGTGGATGTGCGGTGGCATTGCCGCGTGGGGCGCGATGAGTTCCGCATCACGGGGACAGACGGCGTGATGGACCTGTCGCCGCTGAACGGGCCGTCGCTGCGGTACGGGGATGTGGAAGAGATGCTGCCTGCGCATGCGAATCTACACTTTCCGTGCGTGGAGAACTTCGTGGCCCATGTGCTGGATGGGACGGAGTTGCGGGCGACGATCGCGAGTTCGATGGTGACCGATTGGGTGACGGCTCAGGCGGCGTTGTGATGGAGGACGGGCGGGGCGTCCTTACCGCAACATCGCTTGTATTTTTCGCCGGAGCCGCAGGGGCAGGGCGCACTGCGGGGGATCTGTGGATTGGGCTGCGATTGCCGCGGGGTTGGTTCGGGCTGGCGCTGTGAAATCGTGTCCAATTTTGTCAAACGATAGTGTTTTTCCGAAGCCTGGAGGTAATCGATTTCGTCCTGGAGTTGCTGGGCATTGGGGTCGAGGGGGACGGGGAGATTCCAGCCCCGGGCAAAGGGAGAGGTGGGGCGTTTGAGGATGGCGAGGGCGGCGCGGAGGCGGACGCCGGAGGGGGCTTTGGGATCGTCGATGATCTGGAGGAGGGCGTCGAGGGCTTTGGCGGAAAGAAGCTGGAGCTTATCCTTGAGATTTTCGGTGTATTCGGCCAAGGCTTCCTGGAGGGATTGCGCGAAAGCGGGGGTGGAATTTTGCCAGTTATAGATGGTCTGGCGGGAAACGCCGGCGGCTTCGGCGGCTTGAGAGAGAGGGGCTCCAGAGGCAAGGAGGGTCAGGACTTTCTGCTGAACAGGAGAAAGACTGGAGGCAGGCGCGGTGTTCATGCTTGCTCCTTTGGAAACGATAGTAGTATATTTTTCGCCTTGGCGCAATATTTATTTTAGTTTTTTATTATTGAGTACTGTTTTTTTGGTTTCCACGCAGGAAAAGGCTGCCGGTTTGAGCGGAACGTCGAAGAGCGCGCGCGGCGAGTTACAAGGTGGAACCATTCGCCTCAAGGAGTTCTTCCGCGTAGAGCGCACCGGCGGGAGTGTCCTCGTGCTTGAAGAATACGTAGACGTCCTTGCCCGAGGCAAGCAGGTTGCGCACCTTTTCCTGGATGGCGGCGCGGTCAGCGGGAGTATATTCGGACTTGCGGAGGCGGCAGTAGACGAAGCCGCCGGTGATGACTTCGGGGACCACGAAGTCGTCGGATTCGGCAAGGCAAAGAGCCATCCCTTTGGCTTCGAGCAGGCGATAGACGGAATCGTGGAGCCAGGAGGCGTGACGAAATTCGAAGGCGCAACGGAAGCCGGCGGGGATTTCTTCGAGGAAGCTTGCAAGCAGGTCCAGGTCACATTTCATATTTGGCGGAAGTTGGACGAGGACCGGCCCGAGGCGTTTGACGACGCGGAGAGGATCGATGGACTTGAAAAATATCTCCGTGAATTCGGCCTTCTTGAGGCGCTGGATATGAGTGATCCGCTGGTGCGCCTTGATGACGAAGAGGAAGCCTTCGGAGGTTGCCTGTACCCAGTTTTCCAGGGTGGAACCCGAGGGCAGACGGCGGAACGTGTAGTTGATTTCGACGGCATTGAGGCGTGCGGCGTAGTGGTGGAGGTAGTCCTTGGGTTTGGCGCCGGCGGGGTAGAAGTCCGGCTTCCAGGCGTCGTAGGCAAAGCCCGATGTCCCAGCGTAGAGTGTCGGCATTCTCTTACGGTAGCGCGCAGCAGTTGAGGCGCGGCTGTTTGAGGTAATCGCGCAAAGCGGAAACCATACGCTGGGCGCGGGCGTTTTCCTGGCCGATGCGGTTGTGTTGCTCGCGAGGATCTTCGGCGACGTTGAAGAGTTCGAGCGGCTCGCCGTCTTTGGCGAGCAGTTTCCAGTCGCCATCGCGGACGACTTCGGTGGCGTAGGGTTCGGGCTTGCGGTAGGGGCGGGGCTTGTCGCCGGTTTGCCAGTGCGACGCATACACGTTCATCTGCCAGAAGAGCATTCCGCGCTGGATGGGACGTCCGGTGAGGAGATGGGGGAGCAGGTTGACGCCGTCAATGTCCGCGGGCGGTTTGACGCCGGCGGCGGCGCAAAGGGTTGGCAGATAGTCAGCGGTGTGGGCCAGTTGCGTGGATTCGCGCGGCTTGACCTTATCGGGCCAGCGGATGAGCAATGGAACGCGGATGCCTCCGTCGTGGAGGTCGGCCTTCTTTCCCTTGTAGATTCCGGGGCTGCCTTGCATGGCGGGGCCGTTATCGCTGGAGAAGAGAACGATGGTGTTGTTTTCGATGCCCATTTCGCGGAGTTTGGCCATGAGGCGTCCGATGGCGGAGTCGAGGTGAGAGACAGTGGCGCGGTAGAGGAGGTCATCGGCCTCGGCTTTGCCGCGGTATTTGTCGAGGTGGCCGCCGGGCGTCGGCTCAAAGGGGAAGTGGGGAGCATCGAACCAGAGGTTGACGAAGAAAGGCTGCTTGCGCCGGTGGTAGTGGGCCATCCAGCGCATTGCTTCGTCGGCTTCGAAATCGGTGAGGTGGATGCCGCGATCCTCGACGGGCTTTTCATCGCGGACGAAGTGCTCCACGCCACGGCGAAAGAGCCAGCGCTCCTTGACGAGAGGGGCGCGCTCGGCGGGATCTTCGGCCATGGCGCAGTAGTGCGCGAAGCCGTGCTGCAAGGGGCCGGGGATACTGGCGGCGCGATCGGCCAGATGCTTGCGGTTCAAGCCGCCGAGATGCCACTTGCCGACATGAGCCGTTCCGTAACCAGCGGCGGCGAGGACTTTGGGCAAGGTGGGGACGCCGGGAGGGAGATGCTCTTCGCGGTCGGTGAAATGGGCGCGGATGTTGAAGCGCAGCGGATAGCGGCCGGTCATGCAGGCGGCGCGCGTGGGAGAGCAGACAGCGCTGGCGGAGTAGCTGTTGACGAAGCGAACGCTTTGGCGGGCGAGGGCATCGAGATGCGGCGTTTCCACTTCCGTGCCCCCGTAGCAGGAGAGATCTCCGATGCCGAGATCGTCGGCGAGAATCAGCAGAATGTTGGGACGCGCCTGCTGGGCCGTGCCGGCGCCCACGGCGGCCAATGTTGCGGTAAGGAATGTTCTTCGATTCATTTCGTTGCCAATCGCCTGAGTGTGGCGACGCTCCGTTCTTCATCTCCTTCCTCTTCAACCGGCGTTTCGAGCAGGAAGGCCTTGCCATCGAGCCGCGGGCTGGTGAGGATGCGGTGGAACGCCTCTTCGCCAATATATCCTTCGCCGATCTTTTCGTGGCGATCGCGATGGGAGCCGTTCGGTGTTTTGGAATCGTTGACGTGGATTACGGGGATGTTCGAGAGGCCGAGGAGACGGTCTGCCCGATCGAGCGTGTCCTCGAGACCGTCTGGGGAGGCGATGTCGTAGCCCGCGGCAAACAAGTGGCAGGTATCGAGGCAGAAGCCAATGGGGAGCGGGGTGCGTGGAAGGGATACGTCGCGAAGCCGGGCTAATTCTTCGAGGGTGCGGCCGAGCGAACTGCCTTGTCCGGCAGTACATTCGAGAAGCAGCGTGACGGAACCGTGGTTGAGGCTGCCGGTGGCGGCTTCGAGAGAATCGGCGAAGGCGGCGATTGCGGAGTCGATGGTTTGCTCGCGGTAGCTGCCGGGATGGGCCACGAGATAATCCGCGCCGATGGCTGCGGCGCGTTCGACTTCGGCGCGGAAGGCGGCGATGGATTTTCGGCGCACTTCGCGATCGGCGGCGGGGAGGTTGATGAGGTAGTTGTCGTGAATGACGAGGGGATGCAGGTTGTAGGACTCCCGCAGTTGGCGGAAGCGGCGAATGTCGTCCGCGGCAGGCATGGACCCGCGCCACATGCGAGGGCTGGAGGAAAAAATCTGTAATGTATCGGCGCCAATCTCTCTCGCGCGTTCGGCGGCAGTGGCGAGAGACCCGGCTACGGAAAGATGCCGTCCGATGCGAATCTTCATGAAAACTTCCATTTTGACATGGAGCTTTGTGGGAGAATCAACGCGCGTGAGTATGCATAATAGAAGCGTATGGCACTCGTAATCTTACTTCTCAGTATTACGTCCGCGTTCGCGCAACCGGTGGACTACAGCATTTCCTCCGGCGGGCAGGACAAGATCATGCTTGAAGTGGAAAAGACGGGATTTCTGAAGGGAAAGAAGCACAACTTCGAATTTCCGAACTACTCGGGCAAGCTGACCTACGATGCGCAGACGCCGGCGAACTCTCGCGTCGAGTTGAAAATCGACGCGGCCAGTCTGGTCTGCAAGGACACATGGGTGAGTCCGAAGGATCTGAAGAAGATTCAGGATGAGGCATTGGGCAATATCCTGATGGTGTCCAAATATCCCGACATACGGTTCACGTCGACGAAGGTGACGGCACAGGGCGGGAATCGTTTTCAGGTAGAAGGCGTGCTGACGATTCGCGGGGTTGGAAAGCCGGTGACGATGGAGGCAACTCTGGATCCGGCGACGATGAAGATCAACGGGAAGTCGGTGTTCAAGATGACGGGATATGGCATCAAGCCGCCGAGCGCGGGGCTTGGGACCGTGGGTACGAAAGACGACATGACCGCGACGTTCGCGGTAACGGCAAAGAAGTAGCTTACCGGCTGACGGCGGCTGCGGCATCGTTGCGCGCGTAGCGCTCGAAGAACTCGACGATGCGGAGCATGTGGTCCATGCGCTGGAGGGGTGCTCCGGAGCGGGTGAGTTCGTGTCCGGCGCCAGGGTAGCGAACATATTCGACATCGCGGCCGAGATCCTTGAGAGCGCGGTACATCATTTCACTTTGCGAGACGCCGGTACGGAGATCCTGACTGCCGTGGAGGATGAGGAGAGGTGTGCGGATGTTGGCGACGTGGGTGAAAGGGGATTGGGCATCGAGGATGCGGCGAATCTCGGGCTCATAGGGCCGGCCACCGAAGGCATTCTTCACGAGGCGATAAGCGTTGCCTTCGCCGTAGAAGGTGGTGAGATCATAGACGCCGCGTTGCGCAACGGCGGCTTTGAAGCGATGATCGTGGGCGATGATCCAGGCGGTGAGGTAGCCGGCGTAGGATCCGCCGGTGATGAACAGACGGTCTTTGTCGGCATAGGGTGAGTTGTTGACGGCGTCATCCAGAGCGGCCAGGACATCGGAGGCCGGACCTTCACCCCAGTCGCGGTAATTCGCTTTCTGGTGTTCGTAGCCGTAGCCGCCACTGCCGCGGGGATTGGAGTAGACAACACCGTAGCCCCAGGCGCAGAGGAGTTGGAACTCGTGCCACATGGACAGCTCGCCAGGCCCCCACATGGCGGTTGGGCCGCCGTGGATTTCGAGCACCCAAGGGTATTTTCCGCCGCTTTCGGCATGTACAGGATTCATGACCCAGGATTGGACTTTGATGCCGTCCGGGCGCGCGATCCACTTCTCTTGCGGGAGGGAAACGATGCGTCCGGCGAGCCAGCCGGCGTTGAGTTCCGTGAGCCGGCGGGTGGCGCCGTTCTTCTCACGGAGGAAGAGTTCGTTGGGGTTGGGGACGCTGATTTGTGCGTAGACGATGCGCCCGGCGGCTTCATCGTATTCGCTGACACCGACGGGTCCGTCCACCAAATACTGGAGTTTGGCGCCGTGGAGGCGGAGTAACGGCTCCGCGCCATGCCATGGGGAGGTGAACAGCACCGAGCCGTCGGTGGCGATGCGTGCATCCTGGGTTTCTCCGCTCCAGGCGCTGCTGATCCATTCCATGCGCCGCGATGCGATGTGGTAGCGGCCGAGGCGGGACTGGCGGAACATGGGTTCATCCTGTTGCTGGGCGGTGACGAGGAGGGTTTGCCCGTCGTTGAAGAAGACGGCGCTTGAGTAGCTTTCCTGTTCGTTGTCGAGGATGGGGCGGAGGCCGGAGCCATCCGCATTGAGGAGATAGATGGCGGTGCGGCGTTGGCGATCGGGGTGGCGGCGGCCGGCAGGGCTTCCGGTGCAGACGATGGAATCGCCGGTGGGGGAGTAACTGCAATTGTTGAGTGAAGCCGAGTCCTTGGTGAGTTGGGTGGTGCTTGGTTCCGGATCGAGATCGACGGTGTAGAGGTGGGCGATCCGCATCTCGTTTTCGAGGCCCATTTCGCCCTGATAGCTGAGACGGTTGATGGTGACGGGGTTTTCCTTGGCGGAGTTCTTTTCGAGCCAAATGCGGATGGCGTTGCGGTCTCCATCGGGATTGGCGTCGGCTTTGAGATCGGTGTCGCGCCAATCGCGCCGCGGGCGCTCCTGGTCAAAGTGCGGTTTTCCCTCGATCTTGCCGAGCGGAGTGCGGCTGGTGACGAGGAGCATGCGTTTTTTGGGATGCCACACGGGGTTGGCGGCGCCGTATTCGAGGCGGGTGACGGGACGGGCCTCGCCGGAGCCGGTGAGCGGCATGATCCACACTTGAGGGAGGCCTTTCTCGCCGGCACGCACGAACGCGAGGGATTTGCCGTCCGGGCTAATGGCGATACCGCTATCGTTGCGATCGCCGAAGGTCAACTGCCGCGGTTTGGCGCCGCGGGTGTTGAGATCGATGAACCAGAGGTGGGTGCGGTAGCTGTACTGGTCTTTTTCGTTGTGAATGGACTGGACGGCATAGACAGCGAACGCGCCGTTTGGGGCGATCTTCACGGCGGTCACTTTTCGGATCTTCAGGAGGTCAGTGGCGGTGACCGGCTGCTTCTCGGCACAGGCAAGAAGGCTCAACGCAATCGCGAGAATCCACATAATCGCGATTAGAGCACAGTATGGGGGAACGCTTTGTTTGCGGTGGCGGACGGTGCGTGGGTGCTATTCGATTTGCACGGCGGTGCCGCTGGCGCTGACCATGAGCATCGTGCCGCCGCCGGGCGAGATCTCCTCGAAATCGAGGTCGACGGCGATGACGGCGTTGGCTCCGAGTTGCCGCGCCTGGTCGGCCATTTCGGCAATGGCAATGTCCTTGGCTTTTCGCAACTCGCCTTCATAGGCGGCGGAGCGGCCACCAACAATGTCGCGAATGCCGGCGAAGAAGTCCTTAAAGAGATTGGCTCCGAGAATCGCCTCGCCGGTGACAATGCCGAGGTATTGGCGGATCTTGCGGCCTTCCAGGGTGTTGGTGGTAACAATGAGCATTGGTAGATTATGGCGCGGTTTCAGCCTTACGGCTGACCCGTTTCCATA
>CAYOBO010000120.1:0-23098 GCA_964402295.1 uncultured Candidatus Solibacter sp.
ATGCACTGCCTCCTGGGAACACTCCTCCTCGCGCTCCCGCTTGCGCTCGCCCAGAAGCACCCCGGCCTCACCGTCCTCGAACAGCGCTGTGCCCCCTGCCACACCGGCAAAGCAAAAAAATCCGGCCTCGACGTCACCTCACGCAATCTCCTCCTCCGTGGCGGAGACCGCGGCCCTGCCATCGTCCCCGGCAACGCCGAGCAAAGCCTCCTCTACAAAGTCGCCGCCCACACAGCCGAACCCCACATGCCCTACAAGGCCTCGAAACTCAAGGACACCGACCTCGCCGCCCTCGCCGAATGGATCAACGAAGGCGCGCCCTTCGAAGCCCTCAAGAGCACCGAAGCCCCCAAGCCCAAATCCACCCACTGGGCCTTTCAACCGCCCGTTCGCCCCGTCATCCCCTCCGCCAAATCCAACCACCCCATCGACGCCTTCCTTGCCGCCAAACACGCCGCACGCAATCTCCAACCCGTCCCCGAAGCCGATAAGCGCACCCTCGCCCGCCGCCTCTATCTCGACCTCACCGGCCTGCCCCCCACCCGCGGCCAACTCAACGCCTTCCTCGCCGACCAATCCCCACAAGCCTACGAATCCCTCGTCGATCGCCTCCTCAACAGCCCGCGGTACGGCGAACGTTGGGGCCGCCATTGGATGGACATCTGGCGCTATAGCGATTGGTATGGCTGGCGCCGCGGCAACGATGTCCGCAACTCCGCCAAGTTCCTCTGGCGTTGGCGCGATTGGATCGTCGAATCCCTCAACGCCGACAAAGGCTATGACCGCATGATCGTCGAAATGCTCGCCGGCGATGAAGTCGCGCCAGGCGATCCGCAAATCCTCCGCGCCACCGGTTACCTCGCCCGCAGCTTTTCCAAGTACGATCGCCACGGCTGGCTCCAGGATGCCGTCGATCACACCGCCATGGCTTTCCTGGGCGTTACCCTCAAATGCGCCCGCTGCCATGACCATAAATACGATCCTTTCACCCGAGAAGACTACTTCCAGTTCCGCGCCTTCTTCGAACCCTACGAAGTCCGCGCCGATCGAGTCCCCGGCCAAACCGACACCGACAAAGACGGTGTCTCGCGTGTCTACGACGCGAACCCCGACGCCAAAACCCAACTCCTCATCCGCGGCGACATCCAAAACCCCGACCCCGATTCCAACATCCAGCCCGCCACCCCTGCCTTTCTCGGCGGCCCTTCCCTCAAGATCACTCCCATTCCTCTGAAAGTCGAGCAGTACTACCCCGACCTCCGCCCCTTCGTCCAAAACGATCTGCTCGCCAAAGCCCGCGCCGATGTGGCCAAAGCCGAAAGGGAACTCGCCGAAGCGAACGACGGCAACGCCCGCCGCATCGCCGAACGCGCCCTCGAATCCGCCAAAGCCTACATCCCCGCGCTCGAAGCCCGCCTCGCTGCCGAACGCGCCAAATACAGCCGTCCGCCCGACCCGAAAGCCGAGGAACTCGCCGCCGAGGCCCGCAAACTCGAGCGCGCCGCCGGAGCACTCAAAGCCCACGAAAACCTCCTCCGCGCCCAACTCGAACTCGATGCCGCCATGGCCGCCAAACCCGCCGTCGAAAAGAAGCTCGCCGAAGCCCAGAAGAAACTCGAAGCCGCCGTCGAAGCCCTCAAGCAAGCCCCCGAAGGCCAGTTCACTCCCATCGGAAAAACCTATCCCGAAAAATCCAGCGGCCGCCGGCTCGCCCTCGCCCGGTGGATCGCCTCCAGGCAAAACCCCCTCACCGCCCGCGTCGCCGTCAATCACATCTGGACCCGCCACTTCGGACAAGGCCTCGTCCCCACCGTCGCCGACTTCGGCGTCAACGGTAAGAAGCCCGTCCTCCCCGAACTCCTCGATTACCTCGCCGTCGAGTTCATGAACTCCAACTGGAGTATGAAGAAACTCCACCGCCTCATCGTCACCAGCGCGGCCTACCGCCGCCGTTCCACCGCCGGCGCAACCGAATCCGCCAACGGCGCAGCCGACCCCGACAATGTATACCTCTGGCGCATGAACCCCCGCCGCATGGAATCCGAAGCCGTGCGCGACAGCCTGCTTTCCGTTGCCGGCGCCCTCGATACCGCCATGGGCGGACCCGAACTCGATGGCACGAAAGCCCTTGAACTCACGCGCCGCAGCATCTATATTGAACACACCCCCGACGTCCCCGTCCCATTCCTCAAGATCTTCGATCAGGCCAACCCCGCCGAATGCTACCGGCGCGAGGAAAGCGTCGTCCCCCATCAGGCTCTCGCCCTCGCCAACAGCGAACTCAGCCGCCGCATGGCTGCGCTCCTCGCCAAACAGCTCCAAGACGAGGGCCAGAACAACACTCAATTCGTTCAATCCGCCTTCGAAACCATCCTCGGCCGCCCGCCCTCGCCCAAGGAGAGCCAATCCTCCCTCGCCTTTCTCCAAACCGGCCAGGACCGCGAAGACCTCATTCACGTCCTCATGAACCACAACGATTTCGTGACAATACGATAAGGAAATACCGAAAATGCACACGAAACGACGCGCATTTCTCGCCGACCTCGGCATGGGATTCACCGGCCTCGCCCTCGGAGCCATCCTCAACCGGGACGGCGTGGCCCGTGCGGCCACCACCGCCGCCTGGCGTCCTCCCGACGGCAAACCCCACTTCACCCCCAAAGCCAAGCGCGTCATCTGGCTTTTCATGATCGGCGGCGTCAGCCACATGGACACCTTCGATCCCAAGCCCGAACTCAACAAATACGGCGGCCTCTCCTACGACGAAACACCCTACGCCGGCGCCCGCGACAACCCGTTCGTCAAAAAGAATCTCCGCGAAGTCATCCAGGGCCTCCACAAACAGCATTCGCGCCTATACCCGCTCCAGGTCGGCTACCGGCCGCGCGGCCAATCCGGCATCGCCGTCAGCGACTGGTTCCCGCACGTCGGCGATTGCATCGACGACATCGCCGTCATCCGCTCCCTCTGGACCACCGACAACAACCACGGTGCGCAGATGCAGTTCCACACCGGCCGCCACGTGCTCGAAGGTCAGTTCCCCACCATCGGCTCCTGGGTCCACTACGGCCTCGGCTCGCTCAACGACAACCTGCCCCAATTCGTCGTCCTCGGCGATCCCATCGACACCTGCTGCGGTGGACTCGCCGCCCACGGCGCATCCTACTTAGGCCCGGAACACAACGGCGTCCAAATCGCCGTCGATCCCGCCAATCCACTGCCCTTTGCCACACCCCCCGCCGCAATCACCCGCGAACGCCAGGAGCGCGAATTTGCCCTCCTCCGCGAACTCAACGGACTCGCCGCCGCCGAGTATCCCGACGACGCCTCCATGCGCGCCCGCATCAAATCCTACGAACTCGCCTTCCGCATGCAGACCGCGGTTCCCGAACTCATGAAGTTCGAACAGGAAACCGAAGCCACGCGCAAGCTCTACGGCCTCGATCGGGAAACCACGAAACCCTTCGGTCAAATGTGTCTCGCCGCCCGCCGCATGGCCGAAAGCGGCGTCCGCTTCATTCAAGTCTTCCATGGCCAAAATGGCGGGGCAGGGAAGTGGGACGGCCACAGCAAGCTCAAAAAGACGCACAGCGAACTCTGCGCCCAGGTCGACAAGCCCATCGCCGGCTTGCTCAAAGACCTGAAGCAGCGCGGCATGTTCCACGACACCATCGTCGCCTTCGTCACCGAATTCGGCCGCACCCCCGGCGCGCAAGGTCTCGACGGCCGCGATCACCATCCCTACGGTTTCTCCGTCTGGCTCGCCGGTGGTGGCATCAAGGGCGGCATTGCTCACGGCGCCACCGACGAAATCGGTTTCCACGCCGTCGAAAACCGCCATTACGTCACCGACATTCACGCCACCATCCTCCACCAACTCGGCCTCGACCCCCGTAAACTCGAAGTCCCTGGCCGCAAGCGCCTCGACATGGACTTCGGAACCCCCATCCGCGAAATCCTCGCCTAGAAAGGCTCATCCCGTGTCTCAATCGAGCGCTATCCCCCGCCGCGATTTCCTCAAAACCCCGCTTGCCGCCGCGCAATCCGCGGCCGCGCCGGCACTGCGCATCTGGGCCTTCAGCGATGCCCACGTCGGCACCGACAAACGCCACGGCCGCGAAAGCCTCGCCGCCGCCATCACCCAATCCGAACAAGGCGGCGATCAGGGTGGACCGCCCTTTGATTGGGACATCGCCCTCGACCTCGGCGATCAATCCGGCGGCCAAGGTGCTCCTCAGGATGACGAAGGCGAAGAAGTCGTGCGCCAGTTCAAAGCTCTTCGCAAGCACCGCCGCGAAGACGTCTACAGCCTCTGCGGCAATCATGACCGCAGCGGACTCGATCAGCCCAAGAATCAATGGTGGCGCAAATGGCTCGATCCCACCGGCGAAAACCCCCGCTATTCCGGCGTCCGCAATCACCGCCGCCGGTTCGCCGTCGAAGGCACCTGGGAGCGATACGCCTTCCGCGTCGGTAACGTCCTCTTCCTCATGATGAGCGACATTAATGAGCCTTCCCAAACCATCGGACGCGGCACTCTCGGTGGCAATCCCGGCGGTGTCGTTTCCGGCGAAACCTTCGCCTGGTGGAAGAAGATGGTCGAATCCAATCGCGGCAGCATCATCGTCTCCGCCCACCACTACATGCTCAAGAACACCACCGTCGCCAGCGGGGAATGGGAAGGCTTGCGCAAGGACGAGCAGGGCAATTGGCGGTCCCACTATCACGGCTACTTCCCGCAAGGCTCCCCCAAAGGCGCGTCCTACCTTTTTTGGGTCGACAGCAAGCCCGACGCACAGGCCTTTGAAAACTACCTCGCGGCAAACCCCGGAGCCATCGCCCTCTGGCTCGGAGGCCACACACACACCCATCCCGACGACCGCGCCGGCAACAAGTCACACTGCGAAACCCGCTGGGGCGTCCACTTCCTCAACGTCTCCGCCCTCACCGCGCATCACATCCGCACCAGTGTCCCCATGAGCCGCCTGCTCACTCTGCAAGGCAATCGGCTCCGCATCCAGTGCTATCTCCACACCAGCCAGTACGCCCCGCAAGGCTGGTATGCCAAGGCCGAGCGCACCCTGCATCTGGCGCCTCGGCCCTGAAGCCACCGTCTCTATTGCAGCGCGGAAAAATCCGTCGGATCCAGAAACACCGATTCCACTTTCTCCACAATCTTTCCGTTGACTTCCGATGCCGCCTGCGCCTTCTTCCAATCCGGGTCCGCGCGGAATGCGTCCCAGCTCTTCTTGGCCGCATCGCGGCTCTCGTGCGCCAGCAGGTAGATCAACGTGTTGTCCTTCTTCGGAGCATCCTGCGGAACGCCATACCAGACGTTCTTCATTCCATGCCGCTCGAAGATCTTCGTCGTGTGATTGCGGAAGCGCGCCAGCAGGTCGTTCAGCTTCCCCGGATATGTGTAATAGGTTCTGAGTTCGTACACCATAGGTTTCTTGGCAGCCTTGCCGCGTTCTTCCCCCGCGAAGAATCCCAGGGCGAAGATGCCGGCGAAAAGCGCGATGCGCGTGAGAATGCGTTTCGACATAACCCCCTATTGTATGCCGTTCGCGCGTCCCGGTTGGGTTACCCCTGCCCGCTTACCTGGCTTCGCGCACGCCCTTGCCCCACCCACCGCTCCAGCGTCTGCCGCAACACATCCAGATGCACCGGCTTGGTGATGTAATCGTCCATTCCCGATTTCAGGCAGCGCTCCTTCTCGGCGTGCAATGCGTGCGCCGTCAGCGCAATGATCGGTATGTGCCGCCTTCCCCGCTCCCTCTCCCGAATCTCCCGCGTCGTCTCGAAGCCATCCATCTCCGGCATCATGCAATCCATCAACACCGCATCGTACGCCGCTCCAGCATTCATCATCTCCAGTGCGAACCGCCCGTTCGATGCCACCTCCGCCTCATACCCCAGCTTTTCCAACATCCGCAGCGCCACTTTCTGGTTGATCGGATTGTCTTCCACCAGCAGGATGCGCGGCGCCCCTGGAGAGTGTTCGCCCGCCGCCGGTATTCCTGGCTCTGCCTCCGCCGGCGGCAGGTCCGGTCCGAATCGCGCCAGACAGAGTGACTTCCACATCTGCGATGGACGCACCGGCTTGGTCACTACCGCATCGAACCCAAACGCCCCCTGACCCTCGCTTGTGCTCCATTGCCCGAACGGCAGCACTCCCACGGAAGTGATGCGCCCGATCGTTCGCACCCGCTCCAGCAGCGCCGTGGCGCTATGCGCCCCGCCCGCGTCCCCATCCAGGATGACAACATCGTAGGGTCTGCCCGACTGCCGCCCGCGGATCAACTCCGCCAGCGCCGCGTCCGGTTGCGACGCCGCAAACGCATCGATGCCCCATAACCGCAGTTGGCTCGCGGTCACTCCAGCCGCTGCCGGATACCGGCTGAACGCGAGCACCCGCTGCCCCGCCAGCGCCGATGTATCCAAAAAGCTCTCCTTCTCCACACGCCGGCACCGCACCGTAAACCAGAACCGCGTTCCTTTTCCATAGGAGCTTTTGAACCCGATTTCCCCGCGCATCATCTCCACCAGCCGCTTGGAAATCGTCAGCCCCAGCCCTGCCCCGCCATACTTGCCTGCGAATTCCGTCTTCCCCTGTGCGAATGGCTGGAAAATCCGCCCGTGATCCTCCTGCGAGATCCCCGGACCTGTATCCGCCACCTCCGTCCGGATCGCAATCTCATCCTCCAGGCATTCCTCCACTCCCGTGCGGATCAAGATATGCCCGTTCTCGGTGAACTTCAATGCATTCCCCACCAGATTCAACAACACCTGCCGCAACCGGCGTGCATCTCCCGACACCTGCAACGGGATCGTGGGGTCAAACTCCATCAACATCTCGATCCCTTTGCCCTGCGCCATCGGACCCAGCAACTCCACCACATCCTCATAGGGCCGGTGGAACTCGAATCGCTGCGTCTCCAACTGCACCCGCCCTGACTCCAGCGCCGAAAAGTCGATCACCTCGTTCATGATGTCCAACAACGCCGTCGTCGACCGCTCCAGCGTCTGCGTCAGCTCCCGCTGTTCCCCGCTCAGCCGCGTATCCATCAACAACCGGGTCATCCCCAGGACCCCGTTCAGCGGCGTCCGGATCTCGTGGCTCAAATTCGCCAGCAGGTCATGCTTGATGCGCAACGCTTGCCCCGCGTGCTGATGCGCCGCCGCAACCTCCGCCTCCAATTGCGGAATCCGCCGTTCGCTCGCTCCTGCCCGCAGTTCCTGCTTGCGCAGAATCGCCGCCAGCATTGCGCTCATCGTCGATAACAACACCAGCGCACAGGTGGAAAATACGGCCTCACGCCAACCCTGCCGTACATACAATGCCAGAGCCGCCTGGGCTCCGATCGCCAATGCTCCCCCGTACAACGGTACGCGAGTATCGCAGGATAAGCCAAGCGCCACTACACCGAATCCAGCCAGCAACGGATAGTACAGCGGGTCCACCGAGTGTGCCGCGGACGGAATCGCAAGAAACGCCACCATCGCCGTCAGCCGTGCCGTCAGGCCCCCCGGCAGGCTCGCGAACGCCACATAGGCCACCGCATTCGCACTCAAGCCCACTGCCGCGAATCGCAACCACCACACCCCGAAGGGAGCCAACATCACTAACAACAGAGACGAGAAAAAGAGCACCCACCGGAAAGCGAGGTCCGGCATGTCGGAAGAATGCAAGTCCAGGAGTTCGTCCATGCTCCCGGGTTCCGGTTGACGTGAGGGCCAAAGATCTCTCAGCGGTGGCAACGGCAATTCTGATCTCCGCTACTCGTACAGGCAATACCTTCCCTGCGGGGCGAGCTTTTTTGCACTATATTTTGTACCTTAATTCTGGCTGAAAAAGTTGGAAAAGTCCAATCTTCTTTCCTAGTCCCGCCCCGTCCGCATCCCCCATGGCCCTGCCGCCAGCGCTTCCTCCACCCGCCGCTCCGAGTCAGCCTTGCTATCCTCTTCTATTACAATCACATGAGTACTGGCAGTACTCTCCGGCTTCCACCGCGCCAGAAACCGCCCCGAGGCGTGTCCCGCAAACACAACCACCATCGGAACCCCGCTCGCCGCGGCCACATGCTGCCCCGCTGAGTCGTAGCCGAGATAGAATTCCGACTTGGAAATCGATGCCGCAAATGGCGCAAATGCGCCCGTCCAGGTCGAAACGTTCCCGAATCCCCGCACTGCCCGGTCCACTCGCCCCGATTCTTCGTCCGTTCCTCCGCGATCCACCAAAACACTCCCTGCTTTCGCCGCCAGCATGCGTATCGCTTCTCGTTCGAACCGGTCCCCCACGCGCTTGGCCGGATTCTCCCCCACTCCCAGACTCACCGTCGCCTCCGCCCGTCCCGCGTCTCCTACTGGCGCCAGATACGCCCGCGGCCGTTCCGCCAATCCCAACGTCTCCGCGCACCACTGCCCTGCCAGTGCCGTTATCGTTGCATCTCCATACTCGCCATAACTCCGGCTTTCGAAAAAGTAATACCGCTCCTCATCGCACACCGGAAGCAATCCCAACTGCGTCAGCCGCGAATCGGGATCGATCACGATCGAGTCGGGCGTATCCAACGCCGCCGCCAGGGCAGGGAACACTCCCAGCCGCTCCCCCAACAATCCCTCCCGCCGGTACGGACTCGCCAAATGCCGGATCCGCGCATCTGCCGCAAACATCTCGTAATTCTTCGCCGGGCCCACAAACACGATCTCTGCCTCCGGAAACCGCTCCTTCGCCGCATTCATCGCCACGCTCGTCACCGCCACATCGGCTCCCAGTGTCACCCGGCTCAGCACATACACCGTCTTCGGATCCTTCCCCGAAAACCGCCGCGGCATCCTCACCCGCCGGTATCGCTCCAGCAGATCCTCCGCCCGCAAATCCGGCAGCGCGTAGGAAATCACCTCGCTGAACATCGCCGCGTAGCAATCCACTAGGCACGGCTCAAACAGATCGCCCAGCCGTTCCACCACGATCCCGAACAGTGCGTGCGAGGCATGCCGCGCCTGCGCCTGGTCCGCGCTCAGCGCATACCGCAGCAGCATCTCCAGCAATTCCGAAGAGTGCGCATTGCCCCGCAGGCACTGGTTCAGTAACTCTATGGCCAGTTCGTCAGGCGAGATATTTTCCAATCAGCAGCTCCAGCTTCTGGCGCGTCGCATCCGGAATCGCCTTCTTATCCGTGATCAGCGCATGCGACAGCGCCGACTGGCACTTGCATGCCCCCGCTTCCGGAATCTTTCCCACCGCCGCCGCCACCACCTTCGCCGCATTCTCGGCATTCTTGATCAGATGCGCGATAATCTCGTTCACTGTTACCGCATCGTGATCCGGATGCCAGCAATCGTAATCCGTCACCATCGCCACGGTCACGTAACACATCTCCGCCTCGCGAGCCAGCTTCGCCTCCTGAAGGTTGGTCATCCCGATGATGTCCATCCCCCAACTGCGATAAACGTTCGACTCCGCTTTCGTCGAAAACGCCGGCCCTTCCATGCACAGATACGTCCCACCCCGCTTCGATGTCACGCCCACTTCCTGGCACGCGGCATGCACAATCTCCGAAAGCTCCCCGCACACAGGATCCGCGAAGCTGATATGCGCCACGCACCCTTCGCCGAAAAACGTGGACACACGCCCCCGCGTGCGGTCGAAAAACTGGTCCGGCAGCACGAACTCCAGCGGCTTATGTTCTTCCTTCAACGACCCCACCGCGCTCAGCGAAACAATCCGCCGCACGCCCAGCTTCTTGAAGCCGTAAATATTCGCCCGGAAATTCAACTCCGACGGGCTGATCCGGTGCCCCTTGCCATGCCGCGCCAGGAACGCCACATTCTTCCCGCTCAATGTGCCCACCACGTAAGGGTCCGACGGCGCGCCCCATGGCGTATCCACCGCCACTTCTTCCTGTGCTGCAAAGCCGGGCATATGATACAGCCCGCTGCCGCCAATAATTCCAATATCAGCCTTCAAGTGATCAGTGCTCCTATCCTGAATACCTACTCAATCCATCCCCCACCCACTACCAGATCGCCATCGTACAACACCGCCGCCTGCCCCGGAGTCACCGCCCGTTGCGGCGCATCGAACACCACCCGGAACCGCGATGCCTCCTCGCAGGGATGCACCGTCGCCGCCGCCGCTTCGTGCTTGTTCCGGATCTTCACCGCCACCCGCCGCGGCTCCGTCAGCCGCTCGCAATCAATCCAGTTCGCCCGCCCCGCCGTCAATTCCCCCCGCAGCAGATCCTCATTCCGCCCCACAATCACCTGCTGCGTCTCCGGCTTCGTGGCGATCACATACAGCGGTTCTCCCGCCGCAATCCCTAACCCGCGCCGCTGCCCCACCGTAAAATGATGCGTCCCCTCGTGCCGCCCCAGAGCCCGCCCCGACGTATCCACAATCTCCCCCGACGTCCGCTCCCGCTCCCATCCCTGCTCCTCGAAATACGCATCGATGAACGCCGCGTAATCCCCGTTCGGCACGAAGCAGATCTCCTGCGAATCGTGCTTCTCCGCTACCGGCACCTCCAGTGACCGAGCCAGTTCCCGCACCTCCGGCTTCGTCATCTCCCCCAGTGGAAACAAAGTGTGCGCCAATTGTTCTTGCGTCAATCCCCACAGGAAATACGTCTGATCCTTCGATCCATCCACCGCCCGCAACAGCAAATACCGCCCCGTCCGCTCATCCCGGCGGATACGCGCGTAATGCCCCGTCGCAATCTGCTCCGCCCCCAGCCCTTCCGCCAGCTCCAGAAAATGATCGAACTTCACGAAGTTGTTGCACAGCGTGCACGGAATCGGAGTCCGCCCCGATAGATAATCCTCGACAAACGGCTTCACCACCTGCTCTTCAAACCGCTTCTCGAAGTTCACCACGTAGTAGGGAATCCCCAGCCGCTCGGCCACATACCGCGCATCGTACACATCGTCCAGCGAACAACATCGCCCCGTCGCCCCTTCCACCGACAGCGCCGGCAGCCGCCGCTGATTCCACAACTGCATCGTCATCCCCACGATGTGCCGTCCCGCGCGGCGCAGCATCGCCGCCACGGTGGAGCTGTCCACTCCACCCGACATCGCCACCGCAATCGGCTTCGTTTCAGGCATGCGTGTATGCCGGGGCAATCCGCCGCAGATGCTTCACTGCCTCCGCAAGCGCCGCCGCCAGGCCGTCCACCTGTTCTTCCGTATTCCCCAACCCCAACGAAATGCGGATACTCGACCGTGCCTGCTCCTTCGTCAATCCCATCGCCAACAGCACGTGCGATGGCTCCACCGCTCCGCTCGAACAGGCCGACCCGCTCGAAATCGCATACCCCCGCAAATCCATTGCAATCACCACCGCCTCGCCCTCGATTCCATCCAGCCGCAGATTGGTCGTCGTCGCCAGCCTGAGCGCTGTGCCCCCATTCACCCGCACATCCGGAATCTTCGCCAGCACCCGAGCCTCCAGCCGGTCCCGCAGCGCGGCGAGCCGCACCGCTTCCTCCCGTCCATGATGCAGCCACCAATGCGCCGCCGCGCCGAACGCCACCGCCCCCGGAACATTCTCCGTTCCTGCCCGCCGGTCCCGCTCGTGATGTCCGCCCAGCATCTGCGCCCGCAGCGTCAATCCCTTTCGCACATACAACGCCCCGATTCCCTTCGGCGCATTCAGCTTGTGCCCGCTCACCGTGTACAAGTCAAACTTCGACTCCGACAGATTCACTGGTAACTTTCCCGCCGCCTGCACCCCATCCACATGCATCAGCGCCCCGCCCCGATGCGCCACTTCCGCAATCGCCGCCACCGGCTGCACCACCCCCGTCTCGTTGTTGGCGTGCATCGCCGAAACCAGCCGCGTATTGGCGCGCATCGCCCGCGCCACCTCCTCCGGATCCACAACCCCATCCGCTCCCGGAGCCACCACCGTCACGGCAACGCCGCACTCCCGCAGCCGCGCGCACGGATTCAACACCGCCGGATGCTCGATCGCCGTCGTCACCACATGATCCCCCGGCTTCGTCACTCCGAATAGCGCCAGATTGTTCCCTTCCGTGCCCCCGCTCGTGAACACGATCTCCTTGGCGTTCGCCCCCAGCAACTCCGCCACCTGCCGCCGCGCCGCCTCCAGCTTCTGTTTCGCTTCCTGTCCGTAATGATGGATACTGGAAGCGTTGCCGTGCACATCCCGCAGCGCCGCGCACAGCGCCTCCATCGCTTCTTCGCGAAGCGGAGTCGTGGCGTTATGGTCGAAATAACAGCGCTCCATGGGATTTGCGGCGGCGGTTGAACCTGTCTTTTCATCATAACAAGCATGCCCAGGCCGATCGTTACTCTCACCACCGACTTTGGATTGGAAGACCACTTCACCGGCGTCATGAAAGGCGTCATCCTCTCCATTGCTCCCAACGCGGAAATCGTCGATATCACGCACCGCATCAAGCCCTACGAAGTCACCGAGGGAGCCTTTGTCGTCGCCCAGCACTACAAATGGTTCCCCAAGAAGACCGTCCACGTCGCCGTCGTCGATCCCGGAGTCGGCAGCCTCCGCCGTCCCATCGTCGTCCAAGGCGGCGGCTATTCCTTCGTCGGCCCCGATAACGGCATCTTCAGCATGGTGATGGCCCGCGAAAAGTGCACGGTGCGCGAACTCACCAACACCCGCTATTTCCTCAAACCCGTCTCCGAAACATTCCACGGCCGCGATGTGTTCGCCCCCGTCGCCGCCCACCTCGCCAAAGGACTCGCCGCCTCCAAGCTCGGCAAGAAGATCACCGACGCCCTCCGCCTCACCCTCGGCGAAGTCACCCGTACCGGCAAGCGCGTCTGGTCCGGCGCCATCCTCAAAATCGACCACTTCGGCAACATCATCACCAGTTTCCACCGCGATGCCTTCCCCACCCTCGGCCTCGAACAACCCTTCGAACTCGCCGTCGGACTCGAAAAAGTCTCCCAATACGTCAGCAGCTATTCGCAGGCCGCCAACGGAGTCCCCTTCGTCATCTTCGGCAGTTCCGGCTACCTCGAAATCGGCATCAATCAGGACAACGCCGCCAAACGCCTCGGCGTCGGCCCCGGCGCCCCCGTCGACCTCACCCTCTGGTAGCCGATGCCCGAACTCCCCGAGGTCGAAGCTGTCTGCCGCAACCTGCGCCGCGACGCACTTGGCGCATCCATCGTCCAACTCCGCGTCGAGCGCGCTTCCGTCACTCGCCCGCAAGACCCGGCTCTGCTCGAAGCCGAAACCCCCACCCGCACCATCGAATCCATCGAGCGCCGCGGCAAGAACATCCTCATCCACCTCACCGGCCGCCAAACCCTCCACGTTCATTTGCGGATGACCGGCAACCTCTACGTGATCCCCGACGTTCGCTTTCGCCCCGCCACCGCCCGCCTCTGGATCGAACTCACCGGCGGCCGTGGCCTCATCTTCGAAGACTCCCGCGTCCTCGGCAAAGTCCACCTCCACCCCACCGGCACTCTGGATAGCGTCCTCAAAGACGTTGGCATCGAGCCGCTCTCGGAAGCCTTCACCCTCGCCTACCTCCAAACCGCCGCCCGCAAAACCAGCCTCCCCGCCAAGCTCTTCCTCATGGATCAGCGCCGCGTCGCCGGACTCGGCAACATCTACGCCGCCGAAGCCCTTTTCCGCGCCCGCATCCACCCCCGCAAACCCGCCTGCCGCATCTCCAAACCAAGGCTCGCCGCCCTCCACACCGCTATCGTCGAAGTCCTCACCGAAGCCGTCCAATCCGCCGTCGCCGCCTATTCCGAACCCGGCCGCTTCTCCGAAGGCGAATCCTTCCCCTGCGCCGTCTACGATCGCGAAGGCGAGCCCTGCTTCACCTGCCGCCGCCCCATCCGCCGTATCCCGCAAGGCGGGCGCTCCACCTACTTCTGTCCCCAATGCCAGCGATGACCTACGGCCTCCTCGTCTACGGCGCCAATCACTTCATCGTCGATGGCCCCGAACCCTCTCCCGAAATCGCCCGAGCCCTCGTTCGCGAATGGGCGCACCCCATGCCCCTCCGCCCGCCCGATCCCCGGCTCGCCCCCTGGTCCATCCGCACCCGAGCTTTCCGCGAACACCTCGCCTGGGCCATCGTCGTCCCTTCCGAAGAGCCCCACAGCACGGCCGTCACCCAATTACTCGGCGAACTCCGCGCCCGCGCCCTCCCCATTCGCTCCGTGTAACGTTTTTTCTTCCGTTCGCCGCGTTACAAACGATAACCCCTCAGGAGGAGCAAAAACTTGCCAAACAACACACTCGAATTCAAGAAACTGGCGCCCGGAAAAAAGGACTGCTACTACAACATCGAATGGAAGGCGGATCTGCCCGCCGGCCACCGCATCTTTCTATGCGTCGGTCGCCGCGACAACTTCGTCGATGTCACCAAAGGATTCACCCGCAGAGAACTGTTTCCCCTCACCCGCTGTTTCCGCCTACTCAATCGCTGGAGCCAATCCGTCGATTGCTGGCTCGAAGGCGGCGTCGCCCCTGCCGGAGCCGGAAACGTCGCCTCGAACATTCTGCCCCTCACCCTCCCCGTGCAACCCTTCTGCGGTCCGCTTACCACGCGCATGATTGCCAACGATCCCATCGCTTTCACCTATACCGGAACCGGCGTCGGCCGCTATTTCGACTTCGAAAAGCTCGACGGCTGCGCCTACTATTTCAAATACGGAAGCGCTCTCGAATCCGATCCCCGCATGCGTGGCCTCGATTGCACCACCTTCCCCCGCGCCCTCTTTGAACTCAACACCGTCGTCGACGGCCAAACGCCCAACAATAACTTTGCCGCGCTCAACCTCGCCGCCGACCTCGGCGCGGTGAACGTCGGCATCGAAGGCGTCAGCCGCCCTCAACTCTACGACCTGCTCTTCGGTTGGGACGCGGACAAGAACTCCGTGCGCTGGCCCCGCGAAGGTCTCTACCTTCTCTGGACCACCGGCCACATCATGCTCTACCGCGGGGAAAAGGAAAAAATGCGTTACGGCATCCACGAATTCACCGGCTCCGGCGCCCGCAGCCGCGAATGGAAGCAGATCGGCTACAAAGAAACCTGCATCCGCAATCGCACCTTCTACACCGGGAACTATTGGGCTCGCCAGATCCCCCGCCACCACGAATGGCGCGTCGTCAACACCACCCTCTCCGATTACTTCGTCTCCGATTTCCCGGAACCCATCGCCCCCACCGGCGGAGTCACCATCGGTACCCCCAAGGTCACTGCGCCCTCCAGGTTCGGAAGCTCGCTGCCTCCCACCAACAGCTCCAAATACACCGTCGTCTCCGGCGACAGCCTCTCCGCCATCGCCGGCAGATTCTATAACGACGTCCTCCTCTGGCCCATCATCTACGACGCCAACAAATCCGTCGTCGGCCCCGACCCCAACAAGATCGTCCCCGGCCAGAAACTCACCATTCCCAGCATCAGTGGCTATTCCCAATCTCAACTCACCGACGCCCGCAACCGCGGCCGCAACTGGCGATGACACTACACTAGGAAGAGTGCCTCCCTTCGACGCAATCTTCTTCGACTTCGACGGCGTTCTTGTGGACAGCGAGCCGGTCCATCATCTCTGCTGGCGTGAGGTGATGGGCCGCCTCGGTGTCGATCTCGACTGGCCCACGTATCAAAACACCCTCCGCGGCCATTCCGGCACGCCTCTGCTCGAAGCGCTCTGCCGCCTCAAAGACCCACCGCTTCCTTTTGAAGCCGTGCAATCCTACTACGACTTCAAGAACGACCTCTTCCGCGACACAGTCCTGAAAAACCCGTCGCAACTCATGAGCCCCGCCGTCCGCGCCCTGCTCGACGATCTCCGCTCCTACCGCCTCGCCGTCGTCAGCTCCGCCCGCCGCACCCATGTCTATCCCATCCTCGAATCCATCGGCCTCTTCGACCGTTTCGAAACCCTCGTCTGCCGGGAAGACGTCACCGCACTCAAGCCTTCCCCCGTGCCCTACCAAACCGCCGCCGCCCGACTCGCCGTCCGCAACCCCCTCGTCATCGAAGACTCCCAAGCCGGAGCCGCCAGCGCCATGGCCGCGGGCTTCGAAGTCCTCCTCCAACCCGACTACACTCAGATCCCCACCCAGGTCCGCCAAAAACTCTCCCTCTAAAAAGAAGAAAGCCCCGAACCCCAAAAGGGCCCGAGGCTATTCTTCTGACTTCCTCTCCTAAATCAGAACGTGAACTTCAATCCGAACTGCTGAATCCGCATCGGCGTGCGGATCGATCGGATCTCCCCGTTCCTGACTCCATCCGGCACCAACTGGTTCAGGTTCGAGAACGAGATTCCAGTCGGATCGCCAAACCACGGAGTGTTGAAGAAGTTGAACGCCTCATACCGGAACTGAATCCGCATCGACTCCCGAATGTAGAAATTCTTGTACATCGAGAAATCGACGTTCCGCTGTCCCGGTCCACGCAACGCGTTGTAGCCGAACGTTCCCCGCCGGCACAGGTCCGGCCGCGAAGCGATCTGGCAGGTCACTCGCTGGAACGCCTGCGGATCGAACCACCGCGCGCGCGTCGGTTTATCCAGCTCCGGATTCCGGACCGCATCGGGCCGCACCGGGCTCGACGACAACCCAATATCTCCAGCGGATTGGTTGACATTGTACGGGAATCCCGAAGCGATCGTCACGATTCCATTCATCTGCCATCCGCCTACGATGTGCCGCAGCGGGCTCTGGATCCCATTCCCAGGCAGTTCATACACGAAGTTCGCCACCGTCCGGTGTGTCTGGTCGAACCGGAACAACCCGCGCGATCCGCGCCGGTCCAGCGCGTCCGTAATGCCCGCGCCTTCCTGTCCGCCATCCTCTCCGTCACCGTGCGTCTTCGAATACGTGTAAGCCAACCCGAAGGTCAACCCGCGCGAGAACCGCTTGTCCACCTTCATCTGCAACCCGTGATAGAACGATTCGCCGAACGAATCGATCCACCGGATGTTCGCCAACCCCTGCACGCCCTTCTGCGCGTTCGCTGCGTCGTAGAAGAAGGGGTTCGGCCGGTTCTCCTGCCGGAACGCCACCGACGGATTCCGCGGATCGTTCAGGTTCCCAATGCTATTGCCAATGTGCGAGCCCTTGCTGCCCGCATACCCGATCGTCAACGCCGCCTGGAACGGCAGTTCACGCTGGATGTCGAAGCTCCACTTCCACACATCGCCGTCCACATAATCCGGCGGCAGGTACAGCACGCTCACCGGACGCACGATGCTCGATCCTTGCGTCCGCGTAAAGTACGGATCGCTTAGCGAAATCGGCAGCGTACCCGGAGCATAGCGCCGCGTTGTGATCGGATAGGTGTTCCCATCCGCTCCCAAAATCGACAGATTCTGCGCCGGTACTGTCACCGCGTTGTACGTCTCGCTGCCCGCCTTCGGCGGCATCAGGTTGAAAATGGTCCACGTGTTCACGTGCTGGATATTGTTGAACCAGCCCGCGCCCATGCGCACCACCCACTTGTCCGTCGGACGGTACGCCAATCCAAACCGCGGCATCAGGAACCGCACGTTGCGTTGCCGGGTCAGCTTCACAGCCCCCGATTCATCCACGCGCTCCGGAAACACCGCCGGAATTACCTGTCCGCCAGGTGCCTGGAATCCCTTACCGCGCCCGATTTCCGTGCCGAAGCCCGGAAAGTCCAGCGTTCTCCACAACCCCTTCGAATCCACCGGGAAGCCCACATAGTCGTAGCGCAACCCCAGATTCAACGTCAGCCGCGGAGTCACCTTCCAGTCATCGTTGATGTACAGCCCAAACCGGTTCGCCCGCGGAAACGTCAGCGGCAATCCTTCCGGAGTACCCGAATTGTTCACCTGCCCCATCAGGAAGCACGCAAACGAATATCCGCACTCCTGTGACGAAAACCCGATCGATCCCTCTTCCAGGTTCGCCGCCCCGCGTTCCATCGAAATGCGGTAGACTTCGCCGCCCATCTTCAGGTTGTGCTTGCCTTTGAACCACGAGAAGTGGTTGCCAATCTGAATCGTGTCCATGTTGTCGTAGCCGTTGCCGTTCGTCAGTTCCTGCAACGTGAACGGCAGCCCCGTGAAACGCGGAATCCCGTGCTCGCGCGGCGTCAGCTTGCGGTTCCCGTCGGAAGGAATCAGAAACGTCCCTACACCCAGCGCATTCTGGTCGAACGACGTGTTGTCCGTGCGCGGATTCGACGTCAAATCGTCGGAAATGTTGAACCCGACACGCAGTTCGTTCACCATGCTCGTGCTCACCGAGTGAATCCACTGTGTCGCCAGATTCGTCACCTTCGAATCCACAAACACCGGCAGATTCGGATTGATGTTCTGGCGCGTCAACCCGGAACGGTCCCACGCCAGCCGTGCAAACACACGGTCCTTCTCGCTGAAGTTGTGGTCCACGCGGGCAAAGTACGTGTTCACATCGATCGGTTGCGGCACCGCCGCCCGCGCCGTGAAGTCCAGCGGATCTTCCTGCACGAACTGCGCCCTCGGGACAAACAGATTCATCACGTTCAGCGCCCCCGGGTGCAGTTGCGACCGCGGAATCGTGTTGTTCGGCAACGGCAGCCCCGTGTTCGGATCCCAAATGATCGTCGGCCGCACAAAACGCCCCAGCGCCGTATAGCCCCGCTGTAGCCGCGAAAAATTCCCTTCCCGGAATTCATCGATCGGCCACGCCGCCGTCTGCACAACCGCCTGCCGTGTCCGCCGCGCCTCGTAGTTGAATGCCCAGAACGTCTTGTTCTTTCCGTTGTACAGCTTCGGAATCAGCACCGGACCGCTCAACACCAGCCCGAACTGGTTCTGCCGCAGCGTATTCTTCTTCGCCCGCGTCGCTCCCGGCGCCAGTTCGAAGTTCAAAAAGTAATTCTCGGCATCGAACACATCGTTGCGCAGGAAGTTGAAAAACGTCCCGTGCAGATTGTTCGTTCCGCTCTTCATCGTAATCGTCACCTGCGCCCCGCCGCCGAAACCATACTCGGCAGTGTACGCGTTGGTCTGGATCTTGAATTCTTCGATCGCCTCGATCGAAGGCACGAAGTTCGTGATGTGAATGCGCGGATCCTTCGCGTCCACGCCATCGAGCGACACCACCTGGTGCGTCTCACGCTGCCCGTTCGCCGATACCGAAAAACCTTGCCCCGGGATCGGGAATCCGCCGCTGCCGTCGCCGCGCCCCGTGCGCTCACCGAACTGCACACCCGGCACCAGCACCGCCAGGTTCTGCATGTTGCGCCCGTTCAGAGGCAGCTCAACGATACGCCGGTTCTCGATCACACCGCCGGTCGTTGCGTTCTCCGTGTTCAGCAACACGGCCGATGCCGCTACTTCAATCGATTCGGCCAGTTGCCCTACGTCGAGCGTGAAGTCCTGCCGGACCTGCGCCGCCGTCTCGACGCGTAACGCGTTCACAAGGCCCGTCTTGAATCCTTGCATCTCGACGCGCATTTGGTAGTTGCCTACAGGGACCAGGGTAAAGTTGTACAACCCGGCTTCGTTCGTGGTCAGCGTCTGCGAGACGTTCGTGCCGGTGTTCGTCAATGTGACTTTCGCTCCCGCGATGACTGCGCCGGAGGTGTCTGTTACCAGTCCCTGCACGGACTGGGTTGTGGATTGTGCGTGCATCATGCCCGCCGTGGCGAGCAACAGGGCACTAATGGAGAAAGTTCGTATGGTTCGCATGATGGATGGACCCCCCATGGATTTCGGACCTACTTATAGGGCATGACTTTATCACAGTCAGCGAAGGAAAGGGAAGTTCCGGCGCAAATGAAACGGGGCGGATTGGCAGCCCGGCCATCGCACATCGGCACATAATCAAGAAATGGCCAGCCGCTTCCGCATCCTTGCCCAGCCGACCCGCTCCATCCTCGCCCGCACCTCCGGCTTCATCGCCCAAGCCGGCTTCACCCACTCCCTCACCCCGGCCCGCAACTGCACCTTCGCCTGCACCTACTGCTACGTCCCTACCATGCGCATCTACGGCGGCCTCAAACCCGAGGACTGGCAGCATTGGGGCCAGTTCACCACCTTCAAGGAAAACGCCCCCCAACTCCTCGCCCGCGCCCTCAAACCACACATGCTCATCTACTGCTCCCCCCTCGTCGATCCCTACCAGCCCGCCGAAGAGCAGCAGTCCCTCATGCCCCGGATCCTCGAAGCCCTCCTCAGCCGCCCGCCCGCCGTCTGCACCATCCAAACCCGCGGACCCCTCATCCTCCGCGACCTCCCCCTCCTCACCGAACTCCACCGCCGCACCAGCCTCCGCATCAGCTTCTCCATCGCCACCGACGACGACACCGTCCGCCGCCTCTACGAGCCCCACTGCGCTCCCATCCCCGAACGCCTCGCCGTCATCGAGCGCCTCCGCAGCGCCGGACTCGCCGTCCATGCGACACTAGCTCCGTTGCTGCCTTGCGATCCACTGCGCCTCATCGACCTGGCTCTCCAGGTCACCACCGAACCCATAGTGGGGGATCCGCTCCACCTCCGCCATGTGAAGCCCCACGGAGCCACCACCCGCGAACAGGCCTTCCGCATCGCCGGCAAGCACGGGCACGATGAATGGTTCCAAGCCCCGTTCCAGGCCCGCATCGTGGAACAGATGAAACAAAGAGCCGCGCTGGCCGGACGCAAGTTCGCCACCGGCCCGGAGGGATTTGAATGGCTGACATACTCGACAAGCTCGGACTAAACAAGGTCAACTCCGGCTGCTGCGCCGCGGAGTGGATCCCCGACCCCGCCGGCGACGGCCTCGAATCCTTCAACCCCGCCACCGGCACGCCCATCGCCACCGTCCGTCTCGCCCTCGAAGAGGATTACGACGACGTCGTATGGCAAGCATCCCAAGTCGCCCAGCGCTGGAAAATGTTGCCCGCCCCGCAACGCGGCCTCATCGTCCGCGACATCGCCGACGAACTCCGCCGCCACAAAGCCGATCTCGGCGCGCTCGTCTCCCTCGAAACCGGAAAAATCCTCGCCGAAGGCTTGGGCGAAGTCCAGGAGATGATCGACATCGCCGACTTCGCCGTCGGACTCTCCCGCCAGCTCTACGGACTCACCATGCATAGCGAGCGCCCCGGCCACCGCATGTACGAACAGTGGCACCCGCTCGGCATGATCGGCGTTATCACCGCCTTCAATTTCCCCGTCGCCGTCTGGAGCTGGAATGCCCTCATCGCCGCCGTCTGCGGCGACGTCACCATCTGGAAGCCGTCCCTCAAAGCCCCGCTCTGCGCCATCGCCGTCCAGCACATCGTCAACCGTGTCCTCGAGCGCCACGGCTGGCTCGGCGTCTTCAGCCTCGTCATCGGCGATAACGACGCCGTCGGCGAACGTATGCTCGCCGACAAACGACTCCCCCTCATCAGCGCCACCGGATCCTGTGCCATGGGCCGCCGCGTCTCCGAAGTCGTCGGAGCCCGCCTCGGCCGTACCCTCCTCGAACTCGGCGGCAACAACGGCGTCATCGTCATGCCCGACGCCAACCTCGACCTTGCCCTCCGCGCCGTCCTCTTCGGCGCCATCGGCACCGCCGGCCAGCGCTGCACCTCCATCCGCCGCCTCTTCCTCCATCGATCCATCGCCGGCGAGTTCACCGCCGACCTCAAGCAGGCCTACCGCCAGGTCCGCATCGGCGACCCCCTCGCCAAGGACACCCACATGGGCCCGCTCATCGATGAGGCCGCCGTCCGCTGGATGCTGCACATGCTCGAAACCATTCAGGAGCAAGGCGGCGAGATCCTCCACGGCGGCAGCCGCCTCAACACCCCCGGCCATTTTGTCGAACCCACCATCGTCCGCTCCACTCCCCAAATGCCCGTCCTCAAGGAGGAGATCTTTGCCCCTATCCTTCATGTCATCGAGTTTGAGACACTGGACGAAGTGATTGCCTGGCACAACAACGTGCCGCAGGGGTTGAGTTCGGCCATGTTCACCCGCAACCTGCAATCGGCTGAGACATTCCTCAGCGCCCGCGGCAGCGATTGCGGCATTGCCAACATCAACATCGGCACCAGCGGCGCGGAAATTGGCGGAGCCTTCGGCGGCGAAAAGGAAACCGGAGGCGGCCGTGAATCCGGCAGCGACGCCTGGAAAGCCTACATGCGGCGGCAGACCGTTACCATCAACTGGTCCGATGACCTGCCGCTGGCGCAAGGCATTTCCTTCGATATTTCCGAATAAGGACGAGAAACCGTTTGGCCATCTACACCTGTTACGACATGATCCGCGATTGCCGTGACAATCGGCCCGAAGGCTGGACCTATCTGGTCACCCGCTATGTGCCTGTCATGCGCCGCCTCCTCGCCCAATACTTCGAAGCCCGTCCCGGCCTGATCGAGCGCATGCTGGAGCAACTCTGCAATCCGCAATCGAGCCTCTGGGCCCCGCCCGGCCACGCCGAGGAGCGCATCTTCGTTGCCGCTCTCCGCCAGGAACTGCTGCGTCTGGTCGAACTCGACAAAGCCAGTGCCGCGCCCTCCATCGAACTCGACCTCGACACACTCACCCAGGCCCTGGCATCGTTCACGGTCATCGAGCGCCAATACGTCTGGCTCGAATCGATGGGGTATTCCAACGAAGTGACTGCGGAGATGATGAACCTCGACGTCACCTCTGCCGAAGCCGCCCGCGCCAAAGCCGACGAAGCGCTTCGCAGCGTCCTCGACCGCTGGAAGCGCGGCCTGGTTGCCGAAAACGGCCTCTCCCTCGGCCGCATGGCCACCGCCGCCCGCGGCGACCGCTGCCTCCCCCCAAAAGCCTTCCTGGATACCCTCGACGGCCGCATCACCTGGCAGCGGAAGAAGGACTACGAGTTCCACTTGCAGCAATGCTGGTTCTGCATCGACCACTTCTGCCGCATCCGCGAAGCCGACTTCCTCATCAACAAATCCAAACCCATCACCGACGACGAGGCTGCCCCCATCCTCGCCAACCTCGGCATCACCCCGCCAAAGAAAAAGAAAAAAGGCCTCCTCGCCCGCATGTTCGCCCGCTAACGCGATTCGGGCGCGGAACCGCATTGTCGTGCGCCCCTGCCATCCGCTCGATCCATGCCGGCCTCCAGCGCCGATCTGAACTGCGGCGGTGGTCAGGCGAGCTTGGTTTCGATCCCCTT
>CAYOBO010000121.1:0-22832 GCA_964402295.1 uncultured Candidatus Solibacter sp.
ATGGCTTTGACACGCAGGCAAAAAGAAGTACTCGACTTCATCGCGGGCTTTGTCGAGGAACACGGCTACAGCCCCAGCTATGAGGAAATCGCCCACGGCATGCAACTCGCCTCGCTCGCCACCGTGCACAAGCACATTCAGACCCTCGAAACCAAACAGTATCTGCGGCGCGGCTTCAACCAGAGCCGCTCGCTCGAACTGTCCCCCAGCTATTTGCGCGATTGGAAAAAGGAGCGTTCCGCGCGGGAACAATTGGAAATCGCCATTCAGGGACGCATCGCCGCCGGCGCACCCGTGGAAGCATTCGCCGCGCGGGAAACGCTGAATTTCACGGAAATGCTCAGCGACCGGGATCTATACGCGCTACAGGTTCGTGGCGAATCGATGATAGAAGATCACATCTGCGACGGCGATTTCGTCTTGATTGAACGGACGCAAGACGTGCGCAACGGCGACATCGTCGTAGCCCTGGTGAGAGGCGCGGAAACGACGCTCAAACGTTTCTACCGCGAGAATGGAATGGCACGGCTGCAACCCGCCAATGCGGCCATGCAGCCTATCCTGGTGCCGATGGAAGACCTGCAAATACAGGGGAAATTACTGGCGGTGCTCAGAAAGTACCGCTAGTTTGCTCATCACTTCACGCTCTGCGCGGAGCCAGTCTTCCACGGCTTTGCCGTGTTCCTGGCCGCGCTCCATCCAGAAGAAATACGCCATGCGGGCGATTTCCTGCTGGAGCGATTCATAATTTTGCGCAACTGGGGCAGGCGCCGCTACTTTGCGGACGCGCGTTTTCTTTTCCTTTACAGGAGCCGGAGCCGAAACTTTCGGCTCGGCGGCGGTAACGGATTTGCTGCTCTTTTTGGACATAATACAAAAACGAATTGAAACTCCAGCATACCACACCGTCTGAACATTTTCACACTCCAATGTTTTATCCACCGCCCCCGCCCTCGCCCGGTTAGGCGTCCACTCGCGTTACAATAACGTTCTTCATGCGCTCCTTTGCCCTGGTCGATCGACGAAAATTGGAAGAATACAAGCTGCCGGACCCGCCCGATCCCGGTCCCGGCGAAGTGCTGGTCAAGATCCGCCAGGTGGGAATCTGCGGTTCCGACATGCACTGGTATCTCGAAGGTGGAATCGGCCACAGCAAGGCCGTCTACCCGCAGGTGCTCGGCCACGAACCCGCCGGCGAAGTCATCGCCGTCGGCAAAGGGGTCCACCATCGCAAAGTCGGCGACCGCGTTTCCATCGAACCCTCCATTACCTGCGGCCACTGCGAATACTGCCTCCGCGGCCAGCACAACAACTGCGTCCATTGCGTGTTCCTCGGCAGCCCCGCCGCGCCCGGCCTGTTCCGCGAATACGCCCTCGTCCCGGAACACAACGCCGATCTCGTCCCCGACACGCTCACCTGGACCCAGGCCACTCTCATCGAACCCGTAGCCGTCATCGTCCACGTCATGGAACTTGTCCAGATCGCCGTCGGCGACACCGTTGCCGTCATGGGATCGGGACCCATCGGCATGCTCTGCGCGTCTATGGCGAAACTTTCCGGCGCGTCGCGAGTCTTCCTCTGCGACAAACTTCCCCACCGCCTCGCGCTCGGCGGCCGGATGGGCGCCGAACGTTGCGTCCCCGTCAGCCAAATGGAAGAAGCGGTCATGGATGAAACGCGCGGCCGCGGGGTCGACCTGGTGCTCGATGCTGCCGGCGCCCTCCAAACCATCAACATGGGCATCCGCATCACCCGTCCCGGCGGCACGTACATGCTCATCGGTATCCCCAGCGAACACGTCCTCGACGTCGACTTGCAAACCGCCATGAACAAAGAGATCCTCATCCGCACCTTGAAGCGCTCCAATCACAAAGGCGCTGCCGCGGCGCGCTTGCTCGCCGCCGGCCGCGTCTCCGACGCCCTCGTGACGCACGTGCTGCCCTTTGCGCAGACGCCGCGCGGCTTCGAACTGCTCGCCGATTACGCCGACGGCGTGGGCAAGGTGGTCATCGAGGTGGCGCAATGAAGCACTATCTCGGATTCGACCTCGGCGCCGAAAGCGGCCGCGCCATGTTGGGCGCCATCGTCGACGGCAAGCTCGCCCTCGAAGAGCTCCACCGCTTCCCCAACCAGCCCGTGCGCCTCCCAACGGGCCTCTATTGGGACACCCTGCGCCTGTTTCACGAGATGACCGAAGGGCTGCGCATCGCCACGCGCGAGCGCAAGCTCTCCCTCAACGGCATCGGCATCGACACCTGGGGCGTGGATATTGCCTTCCTTGGCCGCGATGGCGCGCTCGTCGACAATCCCCGCCACTACCGCGATGCCCGCAACAACGGCCAGATGGAGCGCACCTTCGCCGTCGTCCCACGCGAGGAGATCTTCGCCGAAACCGGCATACAGTTCATGCAGATCAACAGCCTGTTCCAATGGCACGCCATGGCGCAGCAGAAGGCCCCCGCGCTCGATGTGGCCGAAACGCTGTTCTTCATGCCCGATCTGTTCAACTACTTCTTTACCGGCGTGAAGCGCGCGGAACTCACCATCGCCAGCACCTCGCAATTCTACAATCCGGTGAAAAAACGTTTTGCCACCGAATTGTTATCTCGCCTCGGATTGGACCCGCGCATCCTCCCCGATATCGTGCACCCCGGAACGCTCCTCGGCCCCTCGCTCGACGGCGGAGTCCCTGTGTACGCCGTGGCCGGCCACGACACCGCTTCCGCTGTTGCCGCCGTCCCGGTCGAGGGCGCCCCGGACTGGTGCTACATCAGCAGTGGCACATGGTCTTTGATGGGTGTGGAATTGCCCGAACCCATTGTCAACTCCCGTTCCGCCGAACTCAACTTCACCAATGAAATCGGCGTCGAAGGACGTGTCCGCCTGCTCAAGAACATTGCCGGACTCTGGCTCTGGCAGGAGTGCCGGAAAGCCTGGGCCTTGGAAGGATATAGTTACACCTACGCCGAAATGGCTGAGATGGCTGCCTCCGCACGCCCCTTCTCCGCCGTACTCCATCCCGATGCTTTCCTCGAGCCGGGCGACATGCCCGCCAAGATCGCCGCCCATTGCAAGGCCAACGGCCAGACGCCTCCCGCATCGCATGCCGAATTCTGCCGCGCCATTCTGGAAAGCCTTGCCCTCCGCTACCGGCAGGTGCTCGAAAGCCTCGAATCGCTCCTCGCCCGCCGCATCGGCCGGATTCATATCGTCGGTGGCGGCAGCCGCAACGCACTGTTGAACCAGTTCGTCGCCGACGCCACCGGACGCCTGGTCGTCGCCGGACCTTCCGAGGCCACGGTCGCCGGCAACATCCTCGTCCAGGCCATGGGCGCGGGCGATCTCGACGGGCTCGCCGCTATCCGCCAAGTGGTGCGCCATTCCTTCCCCGTCGCCACGCATGAGCCCGCGGACGGCGCAGCCTGGGATGCCGCCTACGAGCGCTTCCACAAGCTGTCTATTTGAGGTGCCTCTCGAAGAATTCCGTCATCGCCTCGCGCATGTGCTTGTTGTATGCGCCGCTCACTCCGTGCGCCTTCTGCGGATACACCAGCAGCTCGAAATGCTTCCCCGCCTTCTGCAATTCCACCTGCATTTGCAGATTGTGCTGGTAGAGCACATTGTCATCGCCGTAGTTGTGCACCAGCATGAGTTTCCCCTTCAGATTCGCCGCGTAGTGCACCGGTGAGCTTTCCTTGTATCCATCGGGATTCTGCTCCGGTGTGCCCATGTAGCGCTCCGTGTAGATCGTGTCGTAATGCCGCCAATCCGTCACGGGAGCGCCGCTGATGCCGGCCCGGAACACGTCCGGAGCGTGCAACATGGCCGTCAGCGTCATATACCCGCCATAGCTCCAGCCGTGAATGCCGATCCGCTTCTCATCGACAAAACCCAGCGAAGTCATATGCCGGATTCCTTCCAGTTGATCCGCCAGTTCCTGCTTCCCGAACCGCCGGTTCACCGCCGCCTCCCATTTGTGCCCCCGCCCCGCCGATCCGCGATTGTCCATCTGCCAGATCACGAAGCCGCGATGCGCCAGCACTTGGTCCCATGTCACCCCGGCGTACGTATCCCGCACCGTCTGTGCGTGCGGCCCGCCATAAATCATCACGATGGCCGGATGTTTTTTCGCCGCATCGAAATGCTTCGGCTTGATCATCCGCGCGTAGTAGAGCGTTCCGTCCTTGCCCTTGAATTGCAGAAACTCCGTCGGCAGGATGTCGTACTCCTCGCGCGGCTTGTTGTTCGGCTCGCGGAGAGTCAGTACAACGTTGCCGGCCGCATCCCGCAACACCGTCCGCGAAGGCTCGTCGATGCTCGAAAACGTGTCGATCCAGTAATCCCCATTCGGACTCATATCCACGGCATGCGTGCCTTTCTCTTGCGTCACCTTCCTCCGTTGCCCGTCGCCTCCCACCACATACAAATGCCGTTCCAGCGGGCTCTGCTCGGTCGAAAGAAACCAAACCCTGCGCCCCTCCTCATCCACATGCACCAGTTCCGTGACCTCGAAATCGCCTTTCGTGATCGGCGTCAATTGCTTTCCGTTCTGGCTCACCAGGTAGAGATGCCGGTAGCCGTCCCGCTCGCTTCCCAGAATCGCCTGCTGCGCGCGCGGTAATATCGCAAAGTCGTTCTTGATGTTGATCCACCACGGATCTTTCTCCTCAAATACGATCTTCGATCGGCCCGTCGCCGCCTCCGCGCCCAAAACATGCAACTCATTCTGCACACGGTTCAGACGAAACACGGCCAGCCCCTTCGCATCCGGTGTCCAGTAGACGCGAGCCAGTAGCCGGTCCCGCGTTTCCCCCAGATCCATCCACTTCGTCGCGCCCCCCTGTGCCGGAATCACGCCCAACCGCACATCGGCATTCGGAGTGCCCGCCTTCGGAAACCGCTGTGGCTCTACTTTGGCGAATAATCCCAACATGTCTACATGCGGATGCACCATCTCCCGGCTGATATCGAATTGTAGGTATGCAATGGATTGCGAATCCGGCGACCACCAGTACGCCGTGCCGAGGTCCAATTCCTCCGGATACACCCAATCGAGTTCCCCGTTCAGTAACGTGGGCGAACCATCCGCCGTGAGCCGCCGCGATTGGCGGGTCGCCAGATCGAGCACGTAGAGGTCGTGGTCCCGGCGGTAGGCCAGCTTCTTGCCGTCCGGCGAAAGCTTCGGATCGCGCTCGGCAAACGGCGTCGCCGTGAGTTGCTGAAACCCGCCCGCCTCCAGATGGATCAGAAAAACATCCCCGCCCTGCGAGGCAATCATGCGTTTGCTGTCGGGCGTCCATTGCAGCGATTGTTCGCTCACCCGCCGGTTCTCCCATCCGAAGGCAGCCGCCGGCGGCACGGGTGTCGCAGCGGAGCTGAGAGCGCTCAGCGAAAGCACATGGCGGCGCGACCGCGAGGCTACATCCACCAGTTGCAGATTGCCCTCCTGCCGCAACGCAATCCGTTTCCCATCCGGCGACCATATCGCCTGCACGCCGGCCGGCGGAGCCTGCGCCGCAAGCGCCTCCAGCGTCACGGGCTTCTTCTGCGCCGGCAGCCCAAGCGCCAACAGAAATACAAAGCTGAAGCGAAGCATTTGTCCCCAGTATACTTGCAGTAACCGATGAAACTTCGATTTTGGGGCGCCGCGAAAACCGTCACCGGCTCCATGCACATTCTCGAACTCAATGGGAAGCGCGTCTTGCTCGACTGCGGGCTCTATCAAGGGCGTCGGCGCGAGGCCGAGGAGCGCAATCGCAATCTCCCATTCGACGCCCGCGAAGTCGACGCGGTAGTCCTCTCCCATGCCCACATCGACCATAGCGGCAACCTCCCGATGCTCTATAAGCAAGGCTTCCGCGGTCCCATCTACAGCACCGCGGCCACTGCCGACCTCTGTGAGGCCATGCTCAAGGACTCCGCCTTCGTGCAGGAGAAGGATTGCGAGTTTCTCAACAAACGCCGCCACCGCCGCCGCATGATCGGCGCGGAAACCGACGACCGCCAGGACTGTCCGCTCTACACAGTCGAGGACGCCGAGAACACGTTGCCGCTCTTCCGCCGCACGGCCTTTCACACCGACACCCCTCTCATCGAAGGACTCAGCTTCTGCTTCCACGGCGCGGGCCACATGCTCGGCTCAGCCTGTGTCTCCCTCGAACTCAGCCAATCGGGGCGCCCCGTCCGGCTCGGCTTCTCCGGCGATGTCGGCCGCGTCGGCTTGCCCATCATCGACGATCCCGAAACCCTCCCCCCGGTAGACTACCTGATCCTCGAAAGCACCTACGGCGACCGTTTCCACAAACCCCTCGACAGTGTAGCCGACAAACTCGCCGATGTCGTCAGCCGCACCGCCGCCCGCGGAGGTCGGATCATCGCTCCCGCCTTCGCCGTGGGACGGACGCAGCAGTTGGTCGTCCTTCTCCACGACCTCGTCTTGCAGAAACGCATTCCGGCCATTCCCATCTATGTCGATAGCCCCTTGGCTGTCAATGTCACCGACGTGTTCCGCAAGCATCGCGAATTGTTCGACGAGGAAACGCGCAGGTTCCTCGACAACGGCTCCGACCCCTTCGGATTCCGCATGCTGCGCTATGTCCGCAGCGTCGAGGAGTCCAAGGCTTTGAACGATCTGCGCCATCCCTACCTCGTCATCTCTGCCTCCGGAATGTGCGAAGCCGGCCGCGTCCTGCACCACTTGCGAAATAGCATCGAAGATGGCCGCAATACCATCCTCATTACCGGATTTCAGGCCGAAAATACCCTCGGCCGCAAGATTGTCGACAAAATGCCCGAAGTGCCGGTCTTCGGTGAACTCATGCGCCTGCGCGCCGAAGTCGTGCGCATCAACGAACTTTCCGGACACGCCGACCAGAGCGAATTGCTCGAATGGATCAAGCCCATCGCCAAAGGACTCAAAACCGTCTTCCTCGTTCACGGCGAACCCCTCCAGCAGCGCGCACTAGCTGAGGCGATCGCGCGAACCTATGGCGTCCCGGTCACCATTCCCTCTCGTGGCGATGAATTTACGCTCGAATAATCAAGCAATTTCTCGACTAAGCCGATAAAGGTCGCGGCCCAGGCGTGCTAACCTGTCTTTCTCGAACAACCGGTCCAGCCATTCGCCGGGGATTCCACTCGCGCCATAATACGCCCCGGCGAACTGGCCATGGATCGCTCCCACTGTATCGGCAGGGAGTGCAGGACAAAGCCACTGCTTCTCAAATCGTTCGCGCTCTTCCCGATCCAACTCCCCGCCGCGAGAGCCGCCATTTGCGGATGCAACTTCGCCCCCGAGTAGTATCCACCCGCCGGCACACGTTCCTTGCTCTCCCCATGCAACAACCCCCAAAGCAGATCCGCCATCAGCCGGCATCCATTTACGGCGAGCGCCGCCCCGTGCCTAGTCCGCGAACTTGCGGCCGCCTCACACCAGCGGCGCCGTTGCCTCTCCGATCCCCAGCAGCAGCATCAAGGCAAAATTCTCCGCGAAACTTCCCGCCCACCCGACCAATGCGCTGGCAACGGGCACTTGCATCGGCGTATAGGTCCAGAAGAAGGCCGAAAGCAGCCCGCCCATCTGCGCTGGGGTGATCTTGAGTTCCTCCATCAGGGCAACCGCCACCACACTGAGGATGCCGCGGTCTACGTAGTTGATGAGAACCGCCACAAAGATGAGACCCATCGCCCACCAGCGCCTGGACTCCTCCGCACGCCGATTCGAAATGGCAACTGTCCCACATTGATGCATTTCAGTCACACCCTACCCGTACCGGAATATCGCAACCGGAGTGGACGAAGTGTATCAAAGTCCCACGCCAAGAGTCCGGCGCGGTGTACCGTCCCCTCGTCAGCCCATCTCGCAAGCGGCAGACTCCCCATCCGATTCATGCTACATTCGTTACGTCATACCCCAACAACCCGCTCTGGCGCTGCCGGTAACGGCCATTTTTCTGCGAGAATGGGTATCGGTATCCATCTGGGCCCTTAGCACAGCGGTTAGTGCAGCGGACTCATAATCCGTTGGTCGTAGGTTCGAATCCTACAGGGCCCACCACCCCTTCCCCTCACCCCATTCAAAAGGTTAAAATATCTTCATGAGCGCTCTGCGACGTGGCGCGGCGATGCTCATCTGGGCGTGCGCGGCGTTGGGGCAAAACAAACCCCAACCTTCGCCGGAGTTGGAACGCGCAGCCGAAGTCTTTCGCGCCGAATCGCGCGCGATGGGGTTGCGTGAGGACTCCCCCGTGAAAGCGGTCTCCAGCGGCCAGAAAGGGACCCGCTGGCACGGGCGTCTATTTGAGAACTTCCGCAACGACTTCCTCGACGCCGTCCCGCACGAGGTATTCCAGCGAGGCGGACGCAAGCCCATCCTGCGCCGCAATCAATTCGGAGGAAACGTCAGCGGCCCCGTCGTGCTGCCGCGTCTCTATGACGGCGGACGCAACACCTTCTTCACCTTCACTTTCGAAGGCATGCGCGAAAAGATCGGGCGATCCTCCTTGCGCACGATCCCCACCCTGCCCGAACGCACCGGCGATTGGAGCGCCACCGTCGACGCAGCAGGCGTCCCACTTCCCATCTTCGATCCGGACACCACGGCTCTCAATCCAGCCTACCGCCCCAACCAAGCCATATCCACCGAAAACCTCCAGTACAACCGTCTGCCTTTTCCCAATAACCGCATCCCAGCCACCCGCATCGATCCCGTCGCTGCCCGCGCCCTCACCTTCTATCCCGAGCCCAACTCCGATGCCGGGCCGTTCTTCCGCAACAACTACTTCGTTTTCCTGCCCGAAATCAACTCCGCCAACGGCATCATCACCCGCATCGACCACAACCAGGGGAGCCGCCACCGCATCGGAGGCGGCATCAATTCCTCCAACGGCATTGACGGAGCGGCTCCGCTCTTCCAAACCCTCGCCAACCCCGGCAACGCCATTCGTTCCCGCGGAAGCCGCCGCGCCACCCTCGATTACGTGTTCACCAAGTCTGCCCAAACCATTCATTCTTCGAGCTTCGATGCCTCCTCCGACAAAATCGAGAATCAGCCCGAGCTCGATGAGGCCGGCCGCGTCTTCCCCAACTACCGCTTCTCCCCCTACCTCTCCATGGGTAGGCCAACAGGTCAGATGAAGAGCGCTCGCAGCACCTTCACCTTTACGGAAGCGCTCTCCACGCGAAGGGAGAAGCACCGCATGCGCCTCGTGGGCCGCATCACGCGGGAACGCGTCAATATCTTCGCCCCACAGTACCCGGAGGGCTCTTTCAGTTTCACATCCGGGCTCACCAGCCTCCCCGGCATCGTCAATACCGGACACGCTTTCGCCAGCTTCCTTCTGGGACTCTCCAACTTCGCCGAACGCAGCGTCGTTGCCTCCCCCTCTTATTTCCGCCGCACCCGGTTCGTCATCTCTGGGTCCGATCAGTTCGAAATACGAAAGGGGCTCAATCTCTCCTTCGGCCTGGGCATGGAGGTGAACACGCCCCGCGTGGAACGCTATGACCGCCAGTCCACCATCTCCCTCACCGCCATCAATCCCGCCAACGGCCGCCCCGGCGCGCTCATCGTCGCCGGCCGAAACGGCCAGGGACGAGCCTTCCAGCCCGTGCTCGTCAACGCCGAGCCGAGCGCCGGCCTCGCCTGGAATCTGCTCGGACAAACCAATACCGTCCTCCGTGCGTCCTATTCCCGCAGCTATTCCGCCATCCCCATTTATTCGGTGCAATGGGGCACCCAAGCCTTCAACGGCTCCCCCACCTGGATCAGCGAGAACCCCCAACTGGAGCCCGCCGTGCGCTTGCGCGATGGACTAGTGTCCCGCCAGCAGTTCCCTGACTTTCGCCCCGAAGCCGCCAATGACACCGTTGCCGATCTTATCGAACCCACCGGACGCCAGCCCACCTATCAATCGGCGGGGCTCTCCGTGGAGCGCGAATTCCGCGGGTCATTCCTCATGACTGTCGGAGCCGGCCACGCCTACGGACGAAATCTCTTGCTCGGCAGCGGCAGCGCCAATCCCAACGCCATTCACCTCGATGCACTCCAGTACCGCGACCAACTCAACGACGAGGACTTCAATCGCTCCTTGCGTCCTTACCCGCAATACCGGCGCTTCGATGTTTACGCCTCCTGGCCCGAAGGCCGCTACAAGCGCGATGCCGCCTATGTGCGCGTCGACAAGCGCGCCTCAGGTGGATTGTCCCTGTCCGCCTATTACGAGTTCTCCAAACAAATGGACAACTACTCCGGTCCATACGGCGTACAGGATTATTACAATCGCCACAACGAATGGTCCCTCACATCCAGCAATAATCCCCACCGCTTCACACTCACCTATAACTACGAACTCCCCATCGGCAGCAACCGCATGTTGCTCTCGTTTCCCGGATGGCGCCGCTATTTCGTCGATGGCTGGAGCTTGAGTGGCGTCACCACGCTCATCAGCGGAGAGCCCGTGGCGTTGCGGCCCCAATTCAACAACACCGGCAACGTTGTGGATGCGCTCAACGTCAACGTTGTCCCGGGGGTGAATCCCCACGTAGCCGACCCCGGACCCGAACTCTGGTTCAACCCCGCGGCATTCGCGCAGCCGCCCGATTTCAGCATCGGAAACGCATCGCGCACTCACCCCACTCTTCGCATGCCTTCCAGCCAGAATCACGACCTCGCGGTCAATAAACGCATCCCGCTCGGCAGTGAGAAGAGCGTCGAACTGAGCATGGTCGGCTTGAATTTCGTCAACCACGCCAACTGGACCGACCCCGATACCGTCATCGGCCCTGCCAGCGCTCCCAACGTCAACGCCGGCAAGATCATCGGATCGCGCGGCGGCCGTGTCATCCAATTGGGCATGAGGTTCAGCTTTTGAGAATCCCAGCGCTACTCACGATGCTGTGCCTGGCGCTTGCGCCACTCCCGGCCGAGCCACCCCCGCCCGCAAGGAATCCTCCCGCGGCAGGCATCCGCGTGCCATTCTGGGTCGCCGATGGCGAATCGCCCAAGGCCCCGGACGTGAAGCTGTTCGTCAATGGCCAACCCGCCAAAGTCACCCGCTTGCTCAGCCAGTCCGACGACCTGTTGCTGCTCCTCGTCCTCGATTGGGCCGGCGATCTGACACTCGTCGATCCGGCCCGCGCGGCACTGATCGAGGAACTCCAGAAGCTGCCCCCCAATGTGAGCGTGGCTCTCCTCCGCGCCCAAGACGGGTTGCGCGTTCTCGTCGATCCCCAGCAAGACCGCCAGAAGCTCATCGAGACAGTGCAGACTCTGCCCGTCAGTGGACGCGCCGGGCTTCTCAACTCCATCGAATCCGCCCAACTCCTGGGTGACCGCGTTGCTTCCAAGGCCAAAGTCCGCGTCGCCGTCCTCTTCATCAGTGACGGCGCCATCGGCAACTACCGCGAAGACTACACTAACCCTGTCGTCAATTCCAGCGATTCCGGCGATATGAGCCGCCGCTTCCCGGAAGCCCTCATCCAGGAAAAGATCCGCCAAATCGCCGCCCGCCTCAATCGCGGCGATACCCCGGTCTTTGCCGTCCAGTTAAACTATTACACTGACCGCTTGAACACTGCCTATCAAACCGGAATCCTCGATCTCGCCGCGGCCAGTGGCGGCGCGGCGGAGTTCTGCCGCAGCCTGGTCGAAATTCCCGCTGCCATTGCCAAATCGATGCAGGCCATCGTCAGCCTGCACCGCGTTGACGCCGAATGGCGTCCCGGAAAACAGAAACAGTTGGATGTGTCACTCCAGGCCGAAGGCCGCAAGCTGCAATTCCGCGCCCGCAGGCAGGCCCCGTTGGCGGATGTCGTCAAGCCCCGGGGAGGGGCCCAATCGCAATGAAACGCCTATTGCCGATCGTCTCGTTCGCGGCGCTGGCAATCGCCGCCGTTTTGTTCTTCCAGGCTCGCTCGCGGAACGCCGCTACCCCGCCCCCGCCGCAACTCCCCTCCGCCGCCGAGGAGGCTCTGCGTCGGGAAATCGAACAGCTCAAGGCAGAACTCGCCGCCTTGCGCTCCACGCCCGAAGAACACGAACCAACCCCGCGTCCCAGCGCCAAGACCGCGCCACCTCCTGCTGGCGCATCGCCTGCCGAATTGCTCCGCCTCATCGAAGGCAAAGATCGTGAGTTGGCCATGCAAGGCCAGGCGCTTGCCGACTTGCGCCTCAAGATCGCCGACCTCGAGCAGCAGCTAGCGGAAACCCGCGAGCAGCAACTGGCGGAATTGAAGCGCCGCGAAGCGGAAATGGCCGTGCTCTCCGAAAAACTCGAAGCCGCGTCAAAGGCCTCGGCGCAGGCTCAGGCAGACCTCGAAATTCGCAACAAACGGCTGCTGCAACTCGAAGGCGACCTCCGGAAGCAGACCGATGAGGCGCGCAAACAGGCCGCCCGCCTCAAGCAGGTCTTCGATGACATGGATAACCTCGCCCGCCGCCGCGAAGCCTTCATGAACAACATCCAACTCCGCTACCGCGAGGCTACCGATCTCTTCCGCGCTCTCAGTCTGCGCCTCGATTCCATGCGCGACGGCACCGCTGCCGCCGGCAACGAACTCTCACGCATTCAAAACGCCGTATCCCTCGCCGAAGAGGACTTGCGCCAACTGCGCGCCCTCCACACTCGCGCCGCGCAACTCCAGCGGGATCTCGCCGCCGCCATCCAAAACTCCCGCCGGCCCTGATCGTTTTCCGTCGAACCAGGCTAACGATCCCCTGCTAAAATGAAAACAAAGATGACCTTCAAGATCGTGAAGTACGGCGATCCCATTCTGGAAAAGCCGTGCCAACCAGTCACAGACTTCGGCCCCGAATTGCAGGAACTCGTGGACGGCATGTTCGAAACCATGTGGGCTGCCAAAGGTGTGGGCCTCGCCGCCCCTCAGGTCGGCGTATCGCGGCAAGTGACCGTCATCGACTGCTCCGCCGGTGAGAACGAAGACCAGCGCATCGTGCTCGTCAATCCCGAGATCGTCTCCACGGAGGGCACACAGGTCGGCGAAGAAGGTTGTCTCAGCATTCCCGGCTTCCGCGAAGATGTCTCGCGCGCCAGGAAAGCCACCGTCCGCGCTCGCGACCGCCACGGCAATCCCATCGAGATCACTGGCGAGGAACTGCTCGCCCGCGCCATGCAGCATGAGATCGACCACCTCAATGGCATCCTCTTCCTCAACCACTTGAGCCCCCTCAAGCGCGACCTCATCCGGCGTAAAATCAAGAAGCTCATCAAAGCCGGCGAGTGGTAATCCGCCACCCGATCTGCGCTACGCTATCGGAAGTGAATTGGCAATTTGAAGTTCTCGACCCGCCCTACGGCGGCGTCAGCGAAGGCCCTGTCTGGAACGGCGCCTCGCTTCTCTACACACGCATTCAGCAAAGCCGCATCATGCGCTTTGATCCGGCCACCTCCCAGGTCAGCGTCTTTCGCGAGAATACGAATTGCGCCAACGGCCTGGCATACGACGCACTCGGACGCTTGTACGCCTGCCGGGGTGGAGCCGACGAGCATCATCGCGCCGTCGTCCGATATGAAAATGACGGCTCGGAAACCGTCCTGGCCGACCGCTTCGAAGGCAAGCGCTTCAACATCCCAAATGATCTCGTCGTGGATGCCGGCATGCGCGTTTGGTTCACGGATCCCTTCTACGAAGGCGCCGCCGGTCCCTGGAGCGCCGATCGTACCCACATGGACCTCGATCACGAATCCGTCTACCGCCTCGATCCGCAACCCGATGGATCGTACTCCGTCACCCGCCTCACCTTCGACACCACACGCCCGAACGGGCTTCTGTTCTCCCCCGATGGCTCCGTGCTCTACGTGGCGCAAAGCGGACGCCTCGAAACGGAACTGCGCCAATTGCGCGCCTATCCCGTAAAGGCCGACCGCTCGCTCGGCGAGGCCACCGTGCTCCACGACTTCGGAGCCCATCGCGGCATCGACGGCATGTGCCTCGACCGTGAGGGAAACATCGTTGCCACGGCCGGTTGGGAATTAGGCGGCCCTGGTCCCTCCATCTACGTATTCGCTCCCGATGGCGCCGTCATCGAGCGGCATGACGTTCCCTGCAAGCGCCCGACAAACTGCTGTTTCGCTAATGACGGGGTCCTGTACGTAACCACCATTGAAGGGTACCTTCTCCGCACGGAGACGGGCCGGTGATTCTTCTGCTGTGCTCCCTGCTGCTCGGCGGCGCCTCTGCTGGCGAGATCGAAATCAAAGGCCAAAAGGCCCTCTTCGATGTGCCCGCTGGCGCTGGTCCCTTCCCTCTTCTGGTGCACTTGCATAGCTGGTCGGCCACCTACAACAACTCCAGTGAATTAAAGGAAGTGCGGGCCGAAGCCGCGCGGCGCAACTGGGTTTTTCTATCGCCCGATTTCCGCGGCCCCAACAACCGCCCGGAGGCCTGCGGTTCCGATCTCGCCGTGGCCGATATCGTCGATGCGGTGGCATACGCGCAACAGAACGCTAGAATCGATGCCAGGCGCATTTACTTGATCGGAGGTTCCGGCGGTGGGCACATGTCCCTGATGATGGCGGGCCGTCATCCCCAACTCTGGACCGCCGTCTCCAGTTGGGTTCCCATCGTCGACCTCGCCGCCTGGCATGCCAGCACAAAGGCCAAAGGACTCCGCTACGCACAGATGATGGAACAATGCTGCGGCGGCCCGCCCGGTCCCGCCACCGAAGCCGAGTACCGCAAACGCTCGCCACTCACCCACCTCTCGGAGGCAAAAGGTTTGCCCGTCTCCATTCATGTCGGCATCCACGACGGGCACGCCGGCTCCGTGCCGGTCAGCCACTCGTTGTGGGCGTTCAATGTCCTTGCCAAGGCGAACGGCAAACCGGCCATGGCCTTCTCCGATGACGAAATTCGCTACATGGTCGAACGCGAACAAGTACCGTCTGCCATCGCACTGCCGCAACCCCAACCCGAAGGCAAATTCCCTGCCCTGCTGCGCCGTTCCGCCGGTCCCGCGCGCATCACGATCTTCGAAGGCGGCCATGCCACGGACTTCCTCACCGCTGTCTCCTGGCTGGCCGGTCACGTGAAGTAGGCCGCCTCAACCAAGCCCGTACGTCTCCGGAAACGCCCGCTTCATCTCCTGTGCCCGTTCCACGGCATCCTCAATCTGCACCAGCGGCCCTTTTCCAATTCCCGGGCAAAGCTCCACCGTCCTCCGCCAGCTATACCGCGTTTCCACAATCTCCGGCCAGAACGGGTACAACCGGCACTGCGTCGGCTTGGCCTCATGAATCGCACATCCGTCCGCCAGCAAAAACGGACATCGTGTCCCGTCCACCGTCCGCAGAAACATCCCGTCGGCGGCCTTCATAACGTATTTTGTATAAAATTCTGCAAGCTCCACACCCAGGTGCTGTGCCGCATTCTCTGCATCGCCCTTCGCCAACCGCACTACTCCTGGCGCCTCACAGCAGCGAATGCAACCCTTCTGACACTCGAAGCGAAAACTTTGCATATCTGCACCTCATTATTCCACCATCCACGAAAAGGAGTATCATGAAGGCAAATAGACTTCAGGAGGCCGTATGGCCCTGCTTAATAATATGAACTTGATCCGGACGCTGGTCCTTGCCTTGACCGCGTCCTTTTCTATTTATGCCCAAGATGCGCGCGGTACGCTGGTCGGCCGCGTAATGGATCCAACCGGCGCGAGCATACCCGATGCGGAAGTCCGCGCCATCAACAATTCCACAAAGGTTGTTGCCGCGGCCCGATCCAACGCCTCCGGCAACTATGCACTGCCCTATCTGATTCCCGGAACCTACACCGTGCAGGTGGAGATGCAGGGATTCAAAAAGTTCCTACGGGAAAACATTCAAATCCGAGTCAACGACATGGTGGCCATGGATATCACCATGGCGATCGGCGACGTGGCCGAATCCGTCAACGTGACATCGGAGACGCCATTGCTCTCCACGGCCGAAGCCTCTTTGGGCCAGGTCGTCGACGAGCGCCGCATCAACGACCTCCCGTTGTTTGCCGGCAACGCCATGGACTTGGTCCACTTGGCGCCGGGCACGGTCAACGGCACCGACATGCGCTTGCGCAAAGCCCCGTTCAATAACGCTCCGTCGCAATTCTCCACTGACGGCGGCGGTAACTACCAGAACGAATTCACCATCGACGGTGTGTCCAACACATACTCCGATGGAACCAGCCCCCGTGTGGCGTTCTCGCCGCCTGTGGCGTCGCTCGCCGAATTCAAAGTGCAGACTTCGTCCTTCGACGCATCCGTGGGCCACACGCTGGGCTCGCTCGTCAACGTATCGACGAAAGGCGGCACCAACAATCTCAAGGGCGAGGCATGGTGGGTTTTGCGGCACCAGAAACTCGATGCCCCCACCGTGTTCCAGAACCGCTCCGGGCAGAAGCTCCCGGTCTACCAGGACAACCGCTACGGAATCGCCGGCGGCGGTCCGGTGTATCTCCCAAAAGTCTATAACGGTAAGAACAAGACCTTCTGGTTCTTCACCTACGAAGCCAACAAATTCGGCGATCCGAACGTCGGCGCTTCCACATCCACCGTGCCGCGCCAAGCATGGCGCAACGGCGATTTTTCCGACTTGCTGCGCTTAGGCGCGGCCTATCAACTCTACGATCCGGCCACCATCGCGGTGGCGCCGGCAGGCCGCTTCAGCCGCCAACCGATTCCCGGCAACATCCTCCCTGCCAGCCGCCTCACCGCGGTGGGCAGGAACCTCCTCAATCTGTATCCCTTGCCCAACGCTCCCGGCACCGCCGATGGACGCCTGAATTTCTTCCTCTCCGGCAAAGCGCTCGAAGATTACTGGACCACGATCGGCCGCTTCGACCACGCCTTCAGCGAAAAGAACCGCATGTTCATCCGCGTGCACCGCGATTTCTGGGAGGAAGATAAGAACCGCAGCTTCGGCAACGACATCAACGGCATCATCCTCAACCGCATCAACCGCGGCGTCGCTCTCGATGACGTACACGTCTTCAGCCCCGGCTTCCTCATCAACTTCCGCTATGGTTTCACGCAGCAGGAGTTCCCGGAACGGCGCGTCAGCCGCGGCTTCGACCTCACATCGCTCGGTTTCTCTTCCAACCTCGCGAACCTCGCCGACAAGAGCCTGGCGACGCTCCCGCGCACAGCCATCGGTTCTCTAACGACACTCAGCGGATGGGAGTCGGGCGATGGCACAACGGCTTCCCTGACGCACAGCTTCATGGGTAACTTCACCTGGCTACGGGGAAATCACAACATCCGCTTCGGGCCCGAGTTGCGCGTCTACCGCGAATTCCGCAATCGCTTCCCAACAGGGACTGCACCCGATCTCAGCTTCAGCAACCTCTGGGCGCGCGGGCCCCTCGATAGCGATCCCGCTCCGCAGGTGGGAGCGGAAATGGTCGCGGCGCTCCTCGGTATTCCCGGCGGCAGCATGGCCATCAACGGCAGCTACGCCGAGCAGGACGTCTACTTTGGCCTGTACGTACAAGACGATTACAAAGTCAGCCGCAAACTGACCCTCAATCTCGGCCTCCGCGCCGAACATGAGTCGCCCATCACCGAACGCTTCAACCGCTCCATCACGCAGTTTGACGCCGTCACCCCTAGCCCCATCGAAGCGGCGGCCATAGCCAACTACGCACGCAATCCGATTCCCGAACTGCCAGTATCGGCATTCTCCGCCAAAGGCGGCGTGCTGTTTGCCGGAGCCAACGGACGGCCCCGCGAATACTGGAACGGCAGAACCCTCACCTGGATGCCCCGTATCGGCATCGCCTATCAGGCACTGCCGAAAACCGTGATACGGGCCGGCTACGGGCTTTTCTACGGATCCATCGGCGTGAACCGCACCAACTCCAACCTCGCCGGTTTCTCGCGCACAACCCCCATCGTGGCCTCCAATGACAACGGACTGTCCTTCATCGCCACCCTGGCCAATCCCCTGCCGAATGGCTTGCTGCAACCGCTGGGCGCCGCCGGTGGCCTGGAAACCACCCTCGGGCAAGCGACTTCCTTCTTCCCCGAAAGCCGCCGTCAACCGTACGCCCAGCGCTGGAGCTTCGGCTTCCAACAGGAGACAAAGGGCGGATTCGTGATCGAGTCCTCCTATGTCGGAAACCGCGGCGTCAACATCCCCATTACGCGGAACATCAACAACGCCCCGGCACAGTACTTCAGCACTTCGCCCACGCGGGATCAGGCCACCATCAACTTCCTCTCCCAGACCTTCCGCAGCCCGTTCTTCGGATTGAATCCGCAGTTCACCGGCGCCAACACGTCTCGCGAGGCATTGCTCCGTCCTTACCCGCATCTGGGCAGCGTATCCTACCCCGACGACGCCGGCTATTCCTGGTACCACTCGCTGCAATCGCGTCTCGAAAAGCGCTTCTCCCAAGGCTACACACTCCAGGTATCCCACACCTGGTCGAAAGCAATGGAGGCGACAACCTTCCTCAATGCCTTCGATCCCATGCCATACGAGTCCCTGGCTGACATCGACCGCGCCCATCGCTACACCGGAAGCGGCATCTGGGAACTCCCCTTCGGCAAAGGGAAGAAGTTCGGATCGCAAATGCATCCCGTGCTCGAGTTCTTCGCCGGCAACTGGCAGTTGAACGGCGTCTATCAGCACCAGAGCGGTGCGCCGCTCGGCTGGGGCCAGATGCTCTACATCGGCGATTCTTCCACCATCGCCCTGTCTTCACCGAACCGCGGAGCCGACCGCTGGTTCAACACGAGCGTCTTCAACCGCGTCAACAACCAGCAACTGGCAAGCAACGTCCGCACACACCCGCTGCGGTTCTCCAACATCCGCGCCGATTCGCAACGCCGCTGGGATTTCGGTGTGGTCAAAACGTTCCGCATCACGGAACGCTACCTCATGAAGTTCCGCGCCGATACCTTCAACGCCTTGAATGAGGTCGTGCTCCGTGGACCCAATACCAGCGCCACCAGCAGCGCATTCGGAACCGTTACCGCACAGGAGCCGCCACGCAGTTGGCAGTTCCAGTTGCGGCTGCAATTCTAAGCCGGAAATCGAAACGCAACATGGGGTAGGCCGATTCGCCTGCCCCTGCTTGCCTTAGTGGTGGCCGCCGGCCGCCGGAGCCTCTTCCATCGCCGGAGGCTTGGCGCCCGCCGGTATCGGCACCAGCATGTCCTCTTTGCGCTGGATCAACGTCGACGTGCTGTAGGTCGCCAACTCAAACCCGTGCCCGTGCGTAATGGCATCCGTCGGACAGGCTTCCACGCAATACCCGCAGAAGATGCAGCGAGAATAGTCGATGTTGTACACCTCGGCGTAGCGCTCCCCGCCGGAAATACGAACCTTGTCCGTGTTTTCCTTCCCTTCGATGTAGATGCAGGAAACCGGGCAAGCCGCCGCGCACAGAAAGCAGGCGACGCATTTCTCCATCCCGTTCTCATCGCGCTGCAACTCGTGCTTGCCCCGGAAGCGCTCCTGAAACAGCGCCGGACCGTCCGGGTAGTCCTCTGTAATGGTAGGTTGCAGCATCTCCCGGAAGGTGATGCTCATTCCTTTGGCCAGCGCGGCCGCGTTTCCCAGTACCTCTTGTATCTTCGACGCCATAAATCCTCTATCTATCCTTCATCCACCCGGGAGACTCTAATTGCGCGACCCTCAACCGGGACGAAAAACCGGCACCTGCTCGCCGGCGCCAATCACCGCCACACCCGTGCGCTCGCCGAACGCCTGCATGTCCGCCTTCGACCATCCTGTCCATGCATGCGACACCGTGCCATCCGGTTCCAGTTGGAACATCGTCGGCACATACGAAATCCCGAACGCATTGCTGGCCGGATAGCCTTCCCTGCGCTCATCGATGAACATCGGCAGCCTCAGGCGGAAGGCCGCGGCGAACTCGCCCGTATCCTGCGCGCTGTCTTGCGACACACAGACGATTTTCACCTTTCCGTTGTCTTTGGCGCGGTCCAGAAACGGCAGTGTATATTGGCATACCGGGCAGCTTCCCTTATAAAACGCCAACAACACCGGACCTTCGGCGGCCATCTCTCGCAAGGAAACGGCATTCCCCGCCAGATCGCGCACCTGCACGGAAGGAGTGGAGGCTCCCGCCGCAAGCATCGATTTGCCGGATTTTCCCGCCATTTCCCTCAGTGTAGCAACTTGTCGAGTTGCTGCGCCGCGATCAGCAGCGGATCCCACACGGTCGCATACGGCGGCGCGTAAGCCAGATCGAGAGAGGCAAAATCCTCCACCGTACAGCGTTGCGAAAGCGCCGTGGCGATCACATTCGTCCGCCCCGCCACATTGTCTTCTCCCACCACCGCCCCACCCAGCAATCGCCCCGTCCGCCGGTCCGCCGTCAGTTGCACATGGCACGGACGCCCACGAAAATAGCGGCTCTTGTCGAGCGCTTCCACATGCGTCGAAACGGCATCGAAGCCCTCCCGGCGAGCCTGCGCCTCGGACAGCCCCGTCAGCCCGACCCCCAGCCCGCAAACCCGCACAATGCTCGTGCCCGTGATCCCGGGAAAGCGTTCCCGCCCCCCCGCGGCGCACGCCCCGGCCACGCGCCCCATCTTGTTTGCCGTTGTTCCCAACGGCATCCACACCGCACGACCCGTCACCAGGTGATTCACCTCGGCGCAATCGCCCGCCGCATACACACCATACAGGTTCGTCTCCATCCGCTCCGTCACGCGGATGGCCCCCGTACGCCCAACCTCGACCCCAGCCTCCACGGCCAGCGACACGTTCGGCTTCATGCCCGCCGCCAGAATCACAACGTCCGCATCGGGTGGAGCCGAAACGTTGCTGTTCCAATGAATCGTCACGCGGCACCGCTCCAGGTGCTTGGCCAGCAGCGCGGTCAGCCACCCATCCTGCCGCTTCAATAGATCGTTGCTCCGCTGGTGAATCTCCACCTGCAAACCCTGCGCGCGAAGCGCCTCGGCCACCTCCAGCCCGATGTACCCACCGCCGATGATCGCCGCCCGCTTCGGCCGGCGCTGCTGCAAGAACGCATGCAGCCGTTCGGCATCGCTCCACGTATCCAGCTTGAAGAGATTCTCCTGCGGCGGCAGGTCGCGCCGCGCCCCCGTCGCCAGGACAAGCTTGTCGTAAGCAACCCGCTCTCCACCGTGCAGCGTCAGCTCGCGCCGCGCATGCGAAATCCCGATCACCTCCGCCTTCGTTCGCACCTGGATATTGCGTTCCCGCGCAAAATACTCCGGCGTATAGACGCGCAGTTGATCGAGCGAACGCACCTGCCCTTCGATGTAATAGGGCAACCCGCAAGCGCCGTAGGAAATATGCGGCGATTTCTCCAACACCGTAATCTCCAGCGACGCATCCAGCCGGCGGGCCCGCGCAGCGGCGCTCAGCCCCGCCGCCACTCCGCCGATGACCACCAGTCGCATGGCGCGCTATTCGTTACCCTGCTTCTGCTGCTCGAGAAACGAAAGGATATCGAATCGCTTCGTCTCCCGATTCGGAAAGAAGCTGTTGATCGCATTCTGCTCGTCTTCGTATACCTCGAACACCGTGGTGAGCTTCGTCAGCACCAGAAGCTCGATGTTCCGCCGGCTCAGGTTCAGCAGCTTCAGCATCCCGCCGTTCTTCTTCGCCGTGGTGTAGCAGATCACCATGCTCCCCAAACCCGTGCTGTCGATGTAGTCGACACCCGCCAGATTGAGGACAATGTTCGACTTGCCCGATGAGATCAGTTGCGTCAGTTGCTCTCGGAGCGAGGACACGGCATCGCCCACCGTGAGACGGCCTTTAATGTCCAAAATGGTCACGTTGTCTTTTTCGCGCTGCCGGATTTCGAGGGACATGGGAAGTAGTTAGTGTAACGTATTGACGGGGCCAACACAGAGGGCGGCTCGCATCGCGCCACTCAGATGCGTAACGGACGCCTGGGCGGTTTACCCTACCCGCAATCCTAGGCGTCTTCCTCATCCCTGGACGATAATTCGCAAATTCCTAAGGCCTTTCACGCGTAGCATTATCCGCACACTCCTCCTTAGTATGAAAGTGAGTCAGGAACTACCTCCGGCATGAAGTGCCTTTATTGCGGCAAACGGTTGGCGCTGCTTCGCAAACTCACGGATAGTGAATTTTGCACGGACGCGCACCGCCGCGCCTTTCAGAAGGAACAGGAGCAGATGGCGCTGGCGCGCCTGTCGGATTCGGGAAAGGCGAAGAAGCGTGCCGAGGCGGATAAGGTGCCGGACCTGAGGGACGAGCCGGGCTTCGTGGATTGGAGGCACCAGGCCGCGCAGTGGACGGGAAGGCGGGACATCGCCTCGGAGCCGATTCCAGCCGAGGCGGTGCGGATCCTGCCGGAAGACTCGGTACAGTTGCAGGCATACCCGGCGGAAGCCGGTAAACTTCCGATGAACGGCTTCCAAGGGGATCCGAAAGCGGTCCCTTGGACAGCGGGCGAACCGGCGCCCGAGCCGCCCGCGATGGACATCTTGCTTCCGCCGGCGCGGGCGCGGCGCGACAGCGCTGAGGCGGCGCCTATGCTGCTGTGCCCGGTGTCCGCACAGGCCGTGCGCGGTGGGGCGGCGTCACTGGTGGAGGCATTCGGTCCCCTCCATTGGGCACTCGCCCCGCGGATGCCGGTTTTCGGAGACGGCCGGTTGATCCGCATGCCGGCGGCCAGGGATGTTGCCGTGCAACTCAGCTCGCTCGAAGCGGCCCTGTCCACGCACAGTGCTCCGGAGGCTCCCTTGCAAGCGAAAGTCCGGCCTTCGCCGGTCGGCCGGAAACTGGAGATCGCCGAGCGGGACGGAAACCGTCGCCAGCCGGGCCAGAACGCCGTTTCAGAGATGGCGCAAATGTTGCTC
>CAYOBO010000122.1:0-11573 GCA_964402295.1 uncultured Candidatus Solibacter sp.
GCACCGGCTGCGCCCCCAGCATCGCGATCAAGGCCAGAAGCGCGCAAGGAAGCATGGCTCGATTATGCCACGGCCCTATTCCCCGTTCAGTTGCCGCTCCGTCAACCGGTTGAGCAGCGGCGCCCCCGCCTGATACCGCTTCAGATTTGCCGCGAAGATGTCCCACAGCCGCGCCTGAAAATGCGTGCTCAGCGAAGATCCCGAAATATGCGGCGTCAGAATCACATTCGGAAAGCGCCACAGCGGATGCTCCGCCGGCAGCGGATAAGCATAATGCGTATCGAGCGCCGCCCCTGCAATCCATCCCTCTGCGAGCGCCCGCAACAATGCCTGCTCTTCGACGATCGGCCCCCGCGCCGGATTCAGCACAAACGCGGCCGGCGGCAGCGCCCGCAACTCCCGTTCCCCAATCCGCCCCTGGGTGGCCGGAGTCAGCGGCATCGCCACAATCAGAAAATCCAGGCCGCCGAGAAACTCCATCTCCTCTCCGGCGCGGAACACGCGGTGCGGGCACAACCCGTCGGCATCGCCGGTGCCCGCCACCGCATACACATCCCCCCGAGGCCCCACGCCGTTGCGCGTCTGCACATGCACCCGCATCCCCATCGCCCGCGCCAGCCGCGCCGTCTCCCGCCCGATTCCCCCATATCCCCAAATCCCCACCGTGCGGCCCCGGATCTCGCTCTGAAACCGCGCCCCGCGGTCCCAGATCCCCGCCTCCTGATGCCGGATCATCGTCCGCAGATCCCGCGCCAGATTCACCATCATCGCCATGTTCCATTCCGCGATCGGCACATCGAAGCACCCCCGCGCATTCGACACCGCGATGCCCTTCTCCACCAACCCCAGCCCGAACAACTGCGCGTATCCCACACTCGCAATCTGGATCCACCGCAGCCGCCGCATCGCCTCGAAATTCGAAGGCGGAAACGTACAGAACAGAATATCGGCCGCCGCAATGCGCTCCTCGGGCAGCGCGCGCGTGCGCTCCTCCGGCGTCTCGAAAACATCCACGGTAACCCCGCCGGCGGCGCGAATCGAATCGAGCACGGCCGGATGCACGGCGACATCGAGAAAAATATGCGGCATCTTCAATCCCGTAATATCTTCCCCGGAACGCTATTGAATTCCCCCGAACCCGGGCGGAACGGATACCGCGCCTTGATCTCCTCGGTCAGAACCAAACCCAACCCCGGCCGGTCCGGCGGCAACACGAACCCATCGCGCATCGCGAAAGCGCCGTCCAGCAAATCGGCGTGCAGCCCCGCAAAATCGGGAGCCACCTCCAAGATCCGCGTGTTCGGCGCCGCAAAGCCGCAATGGATGTTCTGCATCAGTGACCCGGCGGCGCCCCAGGCATGCGTCGCCACCCCGCGGCCCCGTGCATCCAGCATTTCCGCCACCCGCAGAAATTCGCCGAGCCCGCCCGTGAAGGAAGCATCGGGCTGCCCAATGTCGAAGGAATCGCCTTCGGCGAACACCCGCCATTCATACATCGATGTCAGGCACTCGCCGCCGGCAATCGGCACCTCCGTCGCGCGGCACAACTCCGCGTAGCCCCATGGGTCGGTATAGTGCAGCGGCTCCTCGAAGAAGAACAGGTTGTAAGGTTCCAGCGCCCGGCACACCGCCAGCGCGGTCTCCAAAGTCCAAGTCTTGCCCACGCTGTTGCCCATATGCCCGTCGAGCATGATGTTCACCCCATCGCCGCAATGGCGCCGCAGGCGTTCGATCTTGCGCGCCTCGAAATCCGCGGCTTCCGCCGGATCGAACGCGGAATACCAGCCCTCTCCCGGCGTGTACGATCCCGTGGCCACCTTGAAGCCCGTGAACCCCAGCCCCAGATAATAATCCGCCTTCTCCACCAGCCTCTCCAGCGGATAATTCGATGGCCCGCCCGTGGCATAAGCCGGCAGTTTCGCGTGCTTTGCCCCACCCAGCAATTCGTACACCGGCACGCCTTCCTGTTTGCCCTTCAAATCCCACAGCGCCGCCTCGATCCCGTTGATTACCGCCGCCCCCAACCCCACGCGATTCCAGTAATTGCCGCAGCGCACCATGCGTTGCCACAATTCCGGAACATCGGCGTCGCTGCCAATCACAATCGGAGCATAAAAATCCACCAGCGGAGGCACCGCTTCCGGGCAAAAATAGCCCGCGTAGGTCTCGCCGATCCCGGTCAGCCCTTCCTTCGTATGCACTTCGATGAAGGCCGCCGAGCGCAGCTTCCGCGCCTCGCGCAGAAAGCGGTCGTTTGTCGACGGTCCCGTCAACAACGTAGTAGTGACAGCAGTGATGTTCATGCCGAAAGCCAGTGCTTGTATTTTTCGTGCAGAATGCGCCGGCACTCCTCGTACGTTTCCTCGGAAAAGCCCTGATACGGCGACAACAACCGCAACGTCATCGGCACACCCGCCAGCTTGACGAGAGTTTTATCGTAGGCGCCGTCCATCAGCGTCTGCCGCCGCAGCGGCGCGATCACTTCCTCCACGCCTTTCAAATACTCCGCCTGGTAGGCGAACAGCTTGTCCCACTGTTTCGTAACCCCGTAGTCGAACATCGTCTGCGTTCGCTTCGGAAACAGCGGCCCGAAGCTCGACAGCAAGGAGCATTCCCCATGCAGGCACCCCGTCGGAAACATCGCTTCCCCGAGAAAATGCTGCAAATCCCCGGCATTGCGCAGCAGCTCCATTGTCCCCTGCACCGTGGTTCCCGTATTCTTCGTCGCCACCAGGTTCGGCACTTCATCGGCAATCCGCCGGTAATCGGCCCCGTTCAGCAGCCGCTTGGTGCGCATCAGGTTGTAGTGCAGAAATTGCGAATCGGGAAACGAAGAACATACGTCCACGAAGAAGCGCAGCATCTCCGTATCGTTCAACGCGCCCCACGATGGAAGCGAGATCTGAAACTCGCGGAACCCGATGTCATGGGCAATGCGCAGCCGCTCCCGGAATTGCGCCACCGAAAGCGCGATCACCCCGATCTGCGCGTGAATGCCTTCCCCCTTCGTTTCCTCGCGAAACACCTCGGCGATTCGTGTGAACCGCGGCAGATCCACGGCATAGCCTTCGCCCGCCGTCCCGAACGTGTACAAGTACCGGAATCCCGCTTGCAATGCGTGCCGCACCTGTAACCGGAACGCATCCTCCAGAAAATTCTCCTGCTCGTCCCAGGGAATCTCGCAACTGATCAATATGCCTTGTGGGTATCTCAAGTCTTATTCCTTCGGCTCCACCATCTCGTGATAACGTCCCGCGGCCAATCCCGCAACCCTCTGCACCGTGCCCGCAGGCCAGCGGATTTCCAACTCCGCCCGAGCCGTCTCCCCGCCCAACCCGAATACAATCCGCCGGTCGTGCGACGCAAGAAAGCTGCCCCCGCCCGTCACCCAACGCGTCAGCGTGCGCCCCGCCGCGCGCAGCGTGATCCGCGCGCCGATGCCGTCGCGATTCGACACCGTCCCGCGCAGTTTCACGCCAATCCACTGCCCTTTCCCCTCGTTGCGCAGCACCACCGGCGCTTCGTTCAGCGACACGAAGGCCACGTCCACCGCTCCGTCTTCGTTCAGATCTCCGCTCGCCATGCCTCTCCCCAGATACGATGTCTGAAACACCGGCCCCGCGTCAATTCGCGAAAATCGTGCCGCCCCGTCATTGGCCAGCAGCAGCGGCGGCTCGCGGTACGAAACGCTGCGGTTCGATTGCGCAATCATCTCGTGCAGATGCCCGTTCACGATGAACAGGTCCAGATCGCCGTCATTGTCGGCATCGAGAAACCGCACACCCCAACCCACATACGGCTTCGTCAACGCCGCCAGCCGCGATGCCACGGTCGCTTCCCGAAACGGCAGCCGCCCGGGGTTCAGATACAGCGCATGATACTCGGTATCGAAATTCGTCACCACGAAATCGGGCCGCCCGTCGCCATCGGCATCGCCTGCATCCACACCCATACCCGCCCGGGCAATGCCATCGGGATTATAAGCAACTTCGGCTTCCAGCCCGACATCGATGAACTTGCCGCCGCCCTCGTTGTGCAACAGCAGATTGGGTGAGGCATCGCGCGCCACAAACAAATCCTGCCTCCCATCGCCGTCGTAGTCGATGGCCACCACGCCCAGCGCACGCCCGCTCAAAGAGGCAACGCCGCTCGCCGCACTGATGTCCGCGAAACTCCCGTCACCTTGGTTGCGGTACAGCCGCGAAGGCCTCCCCGCATAGGCGGTCTGCGCGCAATACACCGGCTTTCCCTCGAATTCGCAACTTTTCTTCTCCGCGAACGAGAACCGCGCGTAGTTGGCCACAAACAGATCCAGCTTCCCATCGTTGTCCGCATCGAACCACGCCGCCGAAGTGCCCCATTCGCCCGTATTCGCTACGCCCGCCCGCGCCGTCACATCGGTGAACGTGCCGTCTCCGTTGTTGTGAAACAACGCCCCCGATGGATACCCCGAAATATAAACATCGGGAAAGCCGTCGTTGTCGTAATCCGCCGAAGCGGCGCCCATCCCGTAAAACGCCGTGGCGCCGATGCCCGCCCGCGCCGTCACATCTTCGAACGTGCCGTTGCCCGCGTTCCGGTACAGCGCATGCCGCACCGGCGTTTTCGATTTCCCGCGCGGCGTCTCACCGCCGTTGACAAACAGCAGATCCATCCGGCCGTCGTTGTCATAGTCCAGCATCGCCACGCCGCCCGTCGTCGACTCCACCAGGAAACGGTCCGGCGACAGCCCGTTGAAATGACGCCACCCAATCCCCGACTCGGCCGTGATCTCGCGGAATGGCCCAACGCCCGCGGGCATCGCCAGCAGTAGCGAAAGCCACACCCTGCTCATTGGCGCGCCTCTGTCGACTCTTGCGCCTTGCGCTCCCGGAACAATACCAGGTGCTTTTCCGCCTCGGCCGCTTTTCCCGTCCGCCGCAACAGCCGCGCCAGCGCGTAGTGAATCCGCGAATCGTCCAGCCCGTTGCCCATCGCCGCCACCAGCTCCGATGCCGCCGTCTCCAGATCCTCGCGCCCCAGCGCCAGACTCCCCAACTGATAGTGCGCCTCGGCCAGCGTCGGATCGAGCCGCAGGGCCGATTGCAGCATCTCCACGGCTTTGGCCTCCGTCGCCGCGCCCTCCTCGGCGAGTTTCACCAGCAGCACCCCGTACGCCTGCCGGTGCATGGCGTCCTCGGGGAACCGCTTCAGCCCTGCTTCGAAGGTGGCTTGCGCTTGCTTGAGCATTCCGGCGCTCGACTGCGCGATCCCTAATCCCACGCTCGCCTCCGCCGACGCCGGATCGAGTTCCAATGCCCGCCCGTAGGCCGCCACCGCACGAACATTCTGCTGGTTTCGCGTTTCAAACAATCCCAGCATGATATGCGCCGGAGCCGAGTCCGGAAACAGCGCCGCCGTCTCCCGCGCCAGTACCAGACCCGCCCGGAACCGCCGCGCCCGCGCCAGCGCCGCCCCGTGCTCCAAAGAGAGTTTCTCCAGGTTCCCGCGCAACGCCGTGTTCTGAGGGTCCAGCTTCACGGCTTCGCGAAACGCCCCGATCGCCTCCTCCATCCGTCCCAGCCGCGCGTAGATTCCGCCCAACCCGGAACGGTACAGCGGATTCCTCGGGGCCAGCCGCGCGGCTTCCGCCAGGTCCTTCGCCGCCCCATCCAGGTTTCCCGCTTTCGCCGCATCGTAGGCCCGCCGCGCCAGCCGCATCGCTTCGGGCGCCTCCGCGCCCTGCCACAGAAAAAACAGAAGCAGGAAAAAATGTTTCATCGCACCGGCGCCGGCGCGGCGGCAAACGTCTTCGCCGAGCGCGCGCGCATGCGGTGCTCGCCGCCCGCCCCCCACAGCTTGCCCGCATGCGGCACGAACTGCAATCCCACCGCCGCCAGCGGCATCGCTCCTTGCGCGCTGTAGGCATCCGCCGCCGGATCGTACACAAGAACATCCGCGCTGAACCCGCCGTCCGTGTAGCCGCCGAAAAGATAGATCCGCCCGTTCACCGCCGCCGCCGTGATCCCGCGGTTCGCCGCCGGCAGGGGCCGCAATGCCTTCCATTCGCCCGTCCCCGGCTGAAACATCCACGCCTCGGAATGGTTTCGCAGCTTGCCCCCCGGCATCGAACAACCGCCAAAGAGATACACCCGCCCGTCCACAACCGCCGATGCAGCCAGCGCCAGCGGCCCGTTGGGAATGCGCCCCGCCTTCTGCCATTGGCCGCCATCTTCGCGTTTCCAGACGGCGTCCGTACAGCGCGTCAAATCGGCCACGTCTTCGCAGCCCCCCAGCAGATACACGCTCTTGCCCACGCGCGCCGCATGGCCCAGCAGCGTCCCCGCGGGAGTCTCCCCCGTCACGGCCCACCCCTTGATCCCCGCATCCAACCGCACGATCTTGCGCGACGTGGTAACGCCATCGCTGCCCCCGTAGATCTCCAGGCCATCCGCCGATTGCGTGTACGGCCCATAGCCCATCGCTTGCGGCAACGCCGGCCCCGAACGCCAGCGGTCGGTGCTGGTGTCATAAAGCTGCACATCGCCGAGCCAGTGCTTCACATCGCCTTCCCAATTCGTCCCGCCCGCAATCACCATGGTTCCGCCGAACATGCCGACGGCGCCCCCGGCCTGCGCCTTGGGCAGCGGCGCCTTTTCCATCCATTCCAGATTCCCGGCTGCGGCAGTCATCGCTGTAGTCAACAATAGCGCGCGCATCGCCATCCTTGGCATAGGTCTCATCATGCCACGGGTGCGCACACCCGCGCTGGTGCGAGAATGGAACTTCGCCATGCCCGAATCGAACGTTTCACAAAAGGCTCGCGCCGCCGCCGGACGCGGCGCACAATGGCTGCTCCAATGGCTGCAACCCGATGGCTCCCTCCAAGGCTCACCCGCGCTCGATGCCTATTACAAAGCCCCCTGCGCCCTGCATTTTTCCGGACACTCCGCCGAAGCGAACAGGATCCTCGACTTCGTGGCCGGCCGCTTCCTCCAACCCGATGGGGATCTCGACGGATCCGGCGTCGGCTGGTACGACCGCTTCCGCATCTATCCGCACGCCTGGCTCGCATGGGGCGCCGTCGAACTGGGCCGCGCCGGCATCGCCGAAAAACTCGCCGCCTTCCTGCTCTCCCGCCGCAACCCGGACAGCGGAGGTTTTCGCGCCGATGCCGAAGGCGCCGAAGAGATCATGACCACCAGCATTGCCGGACTCGCCTGCCTCCGCGCCGGCCACTTCGACGCCGCCCGTGGCGTGGCGCAATGGCTGCGCCAGACGATGCGCGAACAACCCGACCTCACCCGCGGACTCCTCCATGTGCGCAAGCCCGGAGTCGGATTGACCGAAGGCGATGGCTCCGTCTGGTTTCTCGTCAACGCCCGCCAACTGCGCCAGTGGTACTTCCAATACGGCATCAGTGCGGCCTTCCTCGCCGCCTTCCACAAATCGACCGGCGAAGCCGAATGGCTCGCCCTCGCCCGCGAATATCTCCATGCCAGCGCGCACTGCCGTGAAGACCGCTACAGCACGCCGCAAAGCGGAAAGATCGGCTGGGGCGCGGCCTGGACCTACAGCCTCAGCGGCCGCAAGGAAGATGCCGCGCTCGCCGCCGCCGTCGTCGACGGCCTCTCCGCGCTCCAGTGCGGCGATGGCTCCTGGAACGCCAAGGGCGTCTACGAAGAGAACCCCTCCGATGCGGCCGTCGCCCGCATGGATGTCACCGCGGAATTCGTTGCCTTGCTTTCCCTTGTGGCGCAAGCGGACTAAGCACTGACCCCTGCCACCGCCGGCGTTGCCGCCCTGCGCCGCTCCAGATCGCGTCCCAGGAACTTCACATACCCCGTTCCGGCAAGCACCGCGCCGGCGATCATAATGATCGAAATCCCCGCAAACACGGCGCCCAGCCCATAGGAGGACTTCAGGAATCCGGCCACCATGATCCCGATTCCCCCGGCAAAGCAGTTCAGCGTATTCATCAGTCCCACCGCCGTCGACCGGTTCTTCGGATCCAGCAGATCGCACACAAGCGGCGTCTCGTTCGACAATCCGACACGCTGCACGAACGAAAACGCGAAGATACAGGCATTCAGAAAGTACAGGTTCGGCTTGCCGAGAAACGCCAGCAGGAACGGTGCGCACAACACATAGCACACCGCCTGGATCAACATGCGCCGCCGCGGCTGCGTCCCCGACAGCTTGTCCGACAGCATCCCGCCGCAGATCAAACCCACCGTCGCCGCGCCCTGCAACATGAAGGTTCCCGCAAAGCCCGCCGCCGTCAGGCTCATATCGTACGTCTCCTTGAAGAACAGCGGCAGCCAGTTGAGGAAGATCCATGTGCCCACGGAAACAATCATCGCTTCCGAAAGCAGGATCAGATAGCTCGGAATGCGCACCAGCTTACCCACGCTCTGAAGCAACGGTTCGCTCTTCACCGCGGCTTCCTCGGAGGGCGCCTCCTGCCGGTTGTCCTTCAGGTAGAACCATGCGAACGCGGCCAGCCCCAGGCCCAAAACACCCAGCAGAATAAATGTTGTCCGCCACCCGTACGTTTCACCGATATACCCCGCGCCCGCGCCGCCCGCAATCAGTCCGAAGGTCAGCCCCGCCGTATGCAGCCCGATGGCCGTGGCGCGCGTCTTCGAGGAGTGATAATCCGCAATCAGCGCGATCGCCGCCGGCAGATATGCCGCCTCGGTGAACCCGAGGATCACGCGGCTTACCAGGATCTGTCCGATGCTGGTGGCGAATGCCGTGACCAGCGTCACCAGACTCCACGCCGCCAGGCTCCCGGCGACAATGCGGCTGCGCGAAAAACGGTCCGCGAACAGCCCCGCCATGGGCGAAGCCATCGCGTATGCCCACAGAAACGAAGTCCCGATCGCGCCCAACTCCACATCGGTCGCCTGGAACTCGGAACGCAACAACGGGAACACGGACGAGATCGCCGTCCGGTCCCCGTAATTGGTGGCGCCGATGAGAAACAGCAGCGCCACCAGCTTCCAGCGATAGCTATGGTCTACCAATAGAATTTCAACCCGAATTGGATGGTCCGCGGACCCACCGATGTCGAGAACGTCCGGCCGAAGTTCGGATTCTCCACCGACCCGTTCGGATTGGCGAAATTCGTATGGTTGAACGCGTTGAACATCTCCGTGCGGAACTCAAAGCGGTAGCGCTCCCGGAACACGAAGTTCTTGAAGATGCCCGCATCCATCGTGTTCACCGCATTGCCGCGCAGCATGTTCATGATCGCCGAACCGAATCGCGGCGCCTGCGCCGGATGCTTCGCCGTGTTCAACGGCCAATCGAAGGCGTCGCGGTCCCAACGCGGCGACACCAGCCCGTTGCCGCCGATCAGCGGATCGCGCAACACATCGGGCCTGCAAACGTTGGTCGGCGATGAGTTGCAGTTTGCCGCCGCGATCGTCGGACCCACCAGATGATAGCCATTGTGCAGCGTAAGGATACCGGAAAGGGTCCAGCCGCCCACGATGAAATCGGCGATCTTGTTCCAGTTCGATCCGATCGCCTTTCCTCGTCCGAACGGCAACTCATAGAGGTAGTTGCCGGTAAAGCGATGCGGAATGTTGTCCGAAGAGAAGCCGTCGTTCTGCCGCAGGTCGAACGGATTCTGCACCTGCCCGACGTTACCCGAAGAACGCGCCCCGTTCTTGGCCAGCGTCTTGCTCCACGTGTAGGCGCCCTTGAACATGAGGCCCTTGCCCATGCGCTTCTCGGCGGTCACCAGCAGCGCATTGTAGTTGGCCGCGCCGCTTGAGTTGAAGCCGAACACGCGATTCCACTTCGGCCACGGGATGCGCTGTTGCACCGCGCCCGGCCCGGGCTGCGTCGCGTTGTAGTCCATCGAGTTCTCCAGGTGCGTGCTCTTCGATCCGAGATACTGCACTTCCAAAACCGTGCTGCGGCTCAATTCCTGCGATACGCTGAAGCTCCACTGCTGCGTGTAGCCGTCAATCCAGTTGTTCTCCGGGCTTGTCAGCACGCCGAAGATCGCCGTCGCCAAGGAACCGTTCGGATTGTTCACATCCCCCGCCCACGTCAGCGTCGGCGTGGTGGCGGCCGAGGTGTAGCCCGCCCACAACTGCGCCGGTGGACCCGTCACCGAGTTCTGCACCAGGTTCATCAACTGCGGCCCGGAGTAGAAGAAGCCATAGCCGCCGCGCAGAACCGTGCGGTTGCCGCTGAACGGACGGTAGGCGAATCCGAAGCGCGGTGCGATGTTATTTTTGTCCGATGTGAACAGCGTCTCGCGGTCCGTGAATCCGAACCCGAGGTCGGGCCGCACGCCGCGGTAGAACGGCTCGGCATTCTTATTGTGTTTCGGGAACCGCAAGCCGCCCTGTCCGTTGGCCAGCGACGGATCGAAGGTGGGAGTCAATCCGCCCAACTCGCGCGGCACTTGCCCGTATTCGTAGCGCACCCCGATGTTCAACGTCAGCTTCGGGCTGACCTTCCAGTCGTCCAAAACATAACCGGCCAACATTGTTCTGCGGAACCGGCCCGTCTCGTTGGGAGCCAGCGCAACGGAAGAAGACGACATGTTCCCCAGCAGGAAGTCCGTGAATCCGTCGCCCGAGAACTGTCCGGAAAACGTGTATTGGTTGTTCAACCGCGTCCCGAGAAACGCATCGGCACGGTGGCGGCGGATATCGAAGCCCGCCTTGATGTTGTGTTTGCCCTGCGACCACGTGATCCCGTCGTACCACTGGAAGCTGTTCACCGTCAGGAACCACGGCTGCTGCTCGCCGAGCGTCGAGAAAATGGTGTTCCCCAATCCGATGCCTTCCACAAAGCCCGCCCCGCTACCCTCCTTGGGCGCGAACGGCACACCGGCGTTGGCCGCGATGGGATTGCCCGAGTTCTGTCCGCGCTGGCGGTGGATCTGCCGCCCGTAGCTGGCGCGGAATTCATTCAACAGGCGCGAGGACAGAATCGAAGTCAGGTTCACCGCCAGGTTCTGCGGCTTCTGCGGAACAACCAGCCCGCCCACCAGCGGGAACGTGCCCGGCGTGTAGTTGTCGATGTTCTGGATGCCGTAGCGCACCATCAGGTCGTGCTTGTCGGTCATGCGCCAGTCGTAGCGGAACAGGCCGGAATCGACATCGCTCCGGCTCGAAGCGTTTATGCTGTAGTTTTGCACCGGATTGTCCCGGTTCGGCGCGGCATAGAACTTCGCCAGCGCTTGCGCAATCGGATCCAGGCGCGCGGCCGGGATCACGTTCCCCGGGAAGGGCTGCCCGGCTCGAACATCGCGGATCGTCTTGCTGTACCCAGCGAAGTTGCCGCCGATCTGCGCCGCCGTCGGAACCATCGCCGTGCGGAACAGGCCTTGCCGGATGCGCGTCGCATCGTAGTTGCCGAACAGGAACATCTTGTTCTTGACGATCGGTCCGCCCACAGCCGCACCAAACTGGTTGCGCCGCAGGGGAGCGATGGTTTGCGTGGGCGTCAGGAAGAAGTTCCGGGCATCGAACTTGTTGTTGCGCATGAACTCCCACAGCGTCCCATGCAATTCGTTCGTGCCGGACTTCGTCACCACGTTGATGACCGCGCCGCCGCCGGCGCCG
>CAYOBO010000122.1:11673-22719 GCA_964402295.1 uncultured Candidatus Solibacter sp.
TTCGTTCGTGCCGGACTTCGTCACCACGTTGATGACCGCGCCGCCGCCGGCGCCGAACTCCGCCGAATACTGGCCCACCTGAATGCTGAACTCCTGAATCGCGTCCACCGAGGGTCCGAGGTTCCAGCTATTGAAGAACGCTTCCTTGTTGTCGGCGCCGTCCAACTGATAGTTGTTGTCCTGGTGCGGCATGCCGGCCGCCGTGGGAGCACGCTTGTTGACGATCGCCGCCGATCCGGTTCCCTCCGCGATCCCGGCGGTCAGCGTGGTCAGTTCCATGAAGTTGCGGCCGTTCAGCGGAAGGCTCAACACGCGCGACTGATTGATCACGCCGCCAATGAGGTTGCTCTCCGTGTTGACCAGCGAAGGCCGCGCCGTCACCTCGAGCGTCTGCGTCACTTCGCCGACCTGCAACTCAATATCGATGCGAGCCTGCTGGCTCACTTCGAGCGTCACGTCGGGAACGGTCGCTTTCTTGAACCCGCTCGCTTCCGCTTCCACGCGGTACGGGCCCGGATTGAGCGGAGCGATGCGGTAGTTGCCGGAATCATCGGTTACCGCGGACCGGCTGAGATTGGTTCCCGTGTTGATGGCCGTGACTTTCACGTTGGGAACCACGGCGCCGGTGGAGTCCTTCACAACTCCGGTCAGCACCGCGGTCGGCACCTGTGCCATCAAAGCGGAAGCGCTCAGGCACAGAACCCAGAACAAGCGGCGGGTATGCCCCTGGCTCGAGAAAAGCATGTAGCGTACGCTCCTTTACTAACGGGTGAGACTTCGTCCAGGAAGTGGGTACCTAGACACTATACACGAACCTTGTATACTCGATAGCGATGCTGGGACGTTTTTTTGCAGTGGTAATTGTATTTTTCGCTGCAACCGCCGCCTACGGCCAGCCCACCGAGCAGGATTTGCGCAGAGCCTTGGCCGCCGATCCCCGCAATGCGCGGCTCCACTCCGACTACGGATTGTTCCTCTCCTCCCAAGGCCGGCTGCGGGAAGCCATCGAAGCATTCTCGGCCGCGCTCAAGCTTAACCCGAAGCTCGACGAGACGGCGTTCAACCTCTCGCTCGCCCTGCTTCAGGAGGGCCGCGCGATGGAAGCGCTGGCGACCCTGGAGAAGCATCCCGCCGCCAATGCCGACTACTTCGCCCTGAAGGGAGCTGTGCTGAATGCGTTGGACCGCGCTCCCGAAGCGGCGCAGTCGCTGCGCCAGGCTACGAAGCTAGACCCGAAGAATCCCGACACGCTCTACGATCTGGCCCTGACGCTGCTGCGGCTCGATGCATCGGCCGAGGCCACGCAACTGCTCCAGCAAGCCCGCGCACGCTTCCCGAAGGTGGCAAAGTTTCATGCCGCCGCGGGGATGGTGGCCTACCTCAATGGCAAGAACGATGAGGCCATGCGAGCCTATGAAATCGCCGTCAAGCTGGAGCCGGATGCCGCCGACTTGCAGGCCGCGCTCGGCGACGTGTACGATGCCACCGGCGAACTCGACAAAGCCGAGGCCGCTTACGCGAAGGCCGTGCAACTGGACGGGGCGAACGCCGCATACCGCGTGAAGTTCGGCCGCAACCTGGCCAAGTTGCAGAAGCCCGATCCGGCCGCCGCCATGCTGGCAGAAGCGGTGCGATTGGAGCCCGCCAATGCTGAAGCGCATTTTGAACTCGGCAAGCTGGCCGCGGCCCGCTCCGAGGACGCCCAAGCCACAAGCCACTTCGAGAAAGCCGTTGCCGCGAATCCCGGCCTGAAGCAAGGCTGGTATCAACTGGCGCTCAGCTATCGCCGCATGGGGCAGCAGGACAAATCCAAGTCGGCAATGGAACAATATCGAAAGCTACCATGAAGCTTGTTCTCTCCCTTCTGATCTGCGCGGGTTTCACCGCGGCCGCCGATTTCCCGAATCGAGTCCTCACCCAAGGACTCGGCTACTTCCCAGTCGCCATTCCTCTGAAGAACGGCGACGTGCTCGCCGTGATCCGAGGCGGCGCGCCGCACGTCGGCGTGAAAGGACGGCTGGACCTGATCCGCTCCACCGACAAGGGCAAGACATGGTCGGCGCCCTGGACCGCTGTCGACGAGCCGTACGACGACCGCAATCCCGCCATGGGCCAGTTGAAGGATGGAACCATCATCCTCGCCTATGCGATCCTTTCGGGCTACGACGAGTCGGGCTTGCGTTTGAAGGGCGGCCGCAGCGACCGCGTTTTCGACGGCGTGTACCTGATCTTTTCCAAGGACAACGGAAAGACCTGGTCGAAGCCCGTGCGCGATCCGGCGATCTACAACTTCTATGCCAACAAGGGCCATATCTCGCCCTATGGCAAGATCATCCAACTGCCCAACGGGGATGTGCTGATGGCCGTGTACTTCGAGTTCTTCGATGCGCGCGGCAACCAGAGCTACATCTTCCGCTCGAAAGACGGCGGCAAGAGCTGGGGCGAGCCGGTGTTGCTCGGCGAGCACTTCAACGAGACCGGCATTGTGGCTCTGAAGGACGGCCGTCTGCTGGCGGCGATGCGTTCGGAAAAGGGCGGGCACATCGCCATCACCGAATCGACCGATCAAGGCAAGACGTGGTCGAAGCCGAACCAACTCACCGCCGACAACGAGCATCCGGCCGATCTGATTCAACTGCGCGACGGGCGCGTGCTGATGGTTTACGGCCAGCGCAATGCGCCGCGCGGCGTGCACGCGATGGTCAGCCCCGATGGGCGCACGTGGGACAAGTCGAAACGGATTGTGCTCTCCGACAGCGCGCCGAATGGCGACTGCGGCTATCCGAGTTCGGTGGAAGTGGGCAACGGAAAGGTGGTCACGGTCTACTATCAGGTGGACGATCTGAAGAATGCCTTGGCCACGTCCAGTTCCCGCGCCGTTCTGTGGGATGTGAAGTAAGCGATGCGGCTCATCCCTTATCTCGTAATGGCCGCCTTCGCGCTGCCGGTCCCTGCCGCGCAGACGTTCGATGTGGTGGTCTACGGGGCAACGCCCGGAGGCGTGGCAGCGGCTATCGCGGCGGCGCGGCTGGGCCGGTCGGTGGCGCTGGTGGAATACCACAACCACATCGGCGGGATGACCGCGAGCGGGCTGGGCAAGTCGGACATCGAAACCAAGGAGGCGATCGGCGGCCTGTTCCGGGAATTCGTCGGGCGCGTCAAGGCACACTACATTGAGCGATACGGCGCCGGTTCGGAGAACGCGCGCAAGAGCAAGGACGGCTACTACTACGAGCCGCATGTAGCGGAGCAAACGCTGCTCGCCATGGTGCGCGAGACGAAGAACATCCGGTTGTTCCTGCGTCACCGGCTGGACGAGGTGACGCGGTCCGGCAATCGCGTGGCGGCGATCCGGGCGACGAACCGCAATACCAACCAGCCGGAGGAATTCCGGGGCAAGGTGTTCGTCGACGGCAGCTATGAAGGCGATCTGTTTGCCGGGGCCGGAGCGCGCTACCGGCTGGGGCGCGAATCGCGGGCGGAGTTCAACGAACTGCACGCCGGCGTGGTCTATCAGGACTACGAGACACGGACGTTCCTTGCGGGCACGACGGGCGAAGGCGACAAGCGGCTGACGGCGTACACCTTCCGGCTGTGCCTGACGACGGACCCGGCCAACAGCTTCGTTCTCACACAGCCGCCGCCGGATTACGACCGCAAGAACTACGCGGGCTACATCGACGATTGGAAGGCGGGCCGCATGGGACCGCCGAAGGTGATGAAGGAAGGCGTGGGTTACTTCGGCCCCACGTTCAACACCGTGGTCCGGGCGCTCTCCATCGCCGAGATTCCGAACCGCAAGACGGACGTCAATATGAATCCGCGGCCGCTGGGGTTCCCGTTTGCGGAGGAGAACTACGGCTATCCGGAGGCGAGTTGGGAGGAGCGCGAGAAGATCACGGCGCGCATTCGCAACCTGACCCTCGGGCTGCTGTATTTTCTGCAAAACGACGAGGCCATTCCACCGGAACAGCGCAAGCTGGCCCGCCAGTATCACCTGGCCAAAGACGAGTTCACCGATAACGGGCACTTCCCCTGGCAGCTCTATGTGCGGGAGGCCCGGCGATTGCGGGGGCTGTATACGCTCACCGAGAACGACACGATCGTGGGGCCGGAGCTGGGCCGCACGAAGATACAGGAAGACAGCATCGCGGCGGGGGAATTCCCGGTGGACAGCTTTCCGGTCCGCAAGCGGGAGAAAGGCCACGACACGGCGCTGGAGGGGTACATCTTCATGCTCGACAACCTGACGCGGCCGTATCAGCTTCCCTACCGCATCATGATTCCGGAGTCGGTGGACGGGCTGATCGTACCGGTGGCGGCATCGACCACGCATGTGGCGTTCTCGACGGTTCGCGTGGAGCCGACGTGGATGGCGCTGGGGCAGGCGGCGGGCACGGCGGCGCATCTGGCGATCGCCGGAGGTGTCGAGCCGCGGGCGCTCGATACGAGCCTGCTGCAACGCGAGCTCCTAAAACAAAAACAGGTGATTACGTTTTTTAGGGACATCGACCAGAGCGACCCCGCGTTCGCGGCCATGCAATACTTCGGCGCGCGGGGTTTCTTTCCCGACTACGAGGCCCGGTCGAAGGATCCCGTGGACGGCGACACGGCGCGCCGCTGGATCCGCATCGCCACGGGCCGCGAGGCCACCGCCGCCGAGCTGAGTTCGTTACCATCGAGGGGCGAACTCTGCCGGAGGCTCTATGAACGCCGCTGACCTGGCCCGGCCCATCGGACTGGCTCTCGCCATGCTGGGCGCCGTCTATGCCTTTCAGAGCCGGCCGTTCCGCGTGTACCCTTCGATGGAGCCCTACGACAACGTGCCGCTGCCGGCGGATTATCGAGAGAAGACCGAGTGGGTCTTTGGGCGGCTGATGTATCCGCAGCATCCGGAGGCGCGGTTCGGCCGCTATGCGCGCGGCTACGGGCGCGTGCTGGACTGGCGCGAAGGGGGCACCAGTTGGACCCAGGATTATCCGCGGGGCGACCGCCACTTCGCACAAATCCTGCGGCGGCTGACGCGCATCCATGTGCGTTCGGTCGAGCAACCCATCAATCTCGAATGGGAGGACGATGTCTATAACTACCCGTTCCTGTTCGCCGGGGAGATGGGCGACTGGCTGCTGACGCAGCAACAGGCATCCAAGCTGCGCGACTTTCTGGACCGCGGCGGCTTCCTGATGATGGACGACTTTTGGGGCACCGAGGAATGGGAGCGCTTCCTGGAATCGTGGCGCATGGTGTATCCGGACAAGCCGATCCTGGAAATCGACCCCGAGGACGAGGTACTGCACACGGTCTACGACATCGCCGAGCAATACCAGATTCCGGGACAGTGGGGCTTGCGGCGGGGAACGACGTACCGCAACGACGGTTCGGTGCCGCACTTCCGCGCTGTGTATGACGACAAGGGGCGGGCCGTGGCGGTGATCACGTTCAACCACGACGTGGGGGACTCCTGGGAGTGGGCCGACGATCCGCGGTACCCGGAACGCTACTCGGCGCTGGGGTTTCGGATCGGTATCAATACCGTCATCTATTCGATGACCCATTGACAAACTTCTCACGAAACAATTTGCGATACTATCCGCCATGAGGTTAATCGGAAGCATATTGCCAGTTCTCTTTACGTGTTCCCTGTATTCCCAGGAATTTCGGGCACAGATATCCGGAATTGTGAGCGACCCCAGCGGAGCGCCCGTCTCCGGGGCGAAGGTGACGGTGACCAGCGTGGAGCGCAAGGTTACGTTTGACAGCGACACCAACGAGGCGGGACGCTATGTCACACGATTCCTGCTTCCCGGCAGCTACACGCTGAGCGTGGAGAAAGAGGGCTTCAAGAAAGCCCTTCGCGAAGGCATCACACTGTCGGCCGTCGACCGCTTGAATCTCGACATACGGCTGGAACTGGGCGCGGTGGCGGACAGCGTTACGGTGACGGGCGAAGTGCCGCTGCTGTCGACGGAAACGGCATCGCGGTCGGCAACGATCGAACAGAAGTTCGTGCAGGATATTCCGGCGAGCGGGCGCAACCTGTATCAATTGCTGTTCACACTGCCGGGGGTCACGAAGGCGAGCCGCTATTGGGGATCGTTCGAACTGTATGCGTTCGGAAACATCAACAGCATCTCGATCAACGGCGGACGTTCGGGGGAAAACGAAACGCTGATTGACGGCGTGTCGTCGGTGCGCGGGAGCCGCAGCGCGACGTTTGCTCCGGCGTTGAACGCCATCCAGGAAGTGAGCATCCTCACCAACTCCTACGATGCGCAGTATGGGCGATTCGGCGGCGGGGTGACCAGCGTCACGCTGCGCACGGGGACGAACACGCTGCACGGACAGCTTTTTGAATTCTTCAAGAACGACAACATCCAAGCCAACGGGTATTCGCGCAACTCGGTGGGGCTGAAGCAGCCCGAGTTCAAGAACAACACGTTCGGATTCACGGTGGACGGGCCGATCTATATCCCGAAACTGCTGGACGGGCGCAACAAGCTGTTCTTCATGCTGTCGCTCGAAGCGCTGCGGGAGCGCAATCCGCAGACGCAACTTTGGACGGTGCCGACGGCGAACGAACTGCGGGGCGATTTTTCGCAGTTGGTGGACAACGCGCGGCGGCAGATCACGATCTACGACCCGTTGAGCACGCGGCAGCAGGGTGCGAGCTTTGTGCGGACCCCGTTTGCGGGCAACGTGATTCCGGGGGCGCGGATCAATCCGGTGGCGGCCAAGGCGGCAAGCTTCTACCCGGCGGCGAACCGGGTGAGCGAAAGCCCGGACGGCCAAAACAACTACCTGTTCGTGAACAGCTCGCGCAACAGCTACAACCAATGGATCGGGAAGTTCGATGCGAACCTGACGAGCCGGAGCCGGATCAGCGGCCGCTACGGCGAGACGCCGTGGTACAACTACGCGCGTGTGCAATGGGGCACGAACGCGGCGGAACCGAGCGGCGAGTATCCGTCGACGCGCATCTCGCGCAACTGGGGCGCGGACTGGACGTACACGCTGAGCCCGTCGGTGGTGCTGAACGTGCGCGGCGGACTGGCGCGCTACGAAGGATCGAGCGGCAATGAATTCGGCCGCGGGTACAACCCGACGGAACTCGGCTTCCCGTCGGCGCTGGTCTCGCAGTTCACGAGCCTTCAGTTCCCACGCTTCAATTTGAGCGGCAACAACTTCAGTCCGCTGGGGGCGACGCAGACCAGCGGCTACGAGACGCAGGACACCTACAGCGTGCAGCCGAACATGCAGATGATCCGGGGGAACCATTCGCTGAAGTTCGGCGCGGAACTGCGGCTGTACAACAACAACAACATCAGCCCAGCGTCGGCGGCGGGCAACTACACGTTCGGGCGCAACTGGACGCAGGCCGATCCGCAGCGCGCCGATGCATTGTCGGGGAACGTGTTCGCGACGATGCTGCTGGGCAACCCGACTTCGGGCTACGTGGACCGCAACATGTTTCCGGCCTATCAGAACCGCTACTATGCGCTCTTCTTGCAGGATGACTGGAAGATCCGGCGGAATGTGTCGATCAACGCGGGGCTGCGCTGGGACTATGAAGGACCGATTTACGAGCGCTACAACCGGCAGGTGCGCGGATTCGCGTTCGACCAGCCATCGCCGATCGCCAACCAGGTGCAGGGACTGACGCTGCGGGGCGGACTGCTGTATGCCGGGTCGAGCGGAACCGACCGGCTGGCCTTCAACCGCGACCGCAACAACTTTCAGCCACGGGTGGGCGTCGCCTGGTCGGTGACACCGAAGTGGGTGGTGCGTGGCGGATACGGATTGTTCATGCTGGGCCAGAACGCGGCCGGGCCGGCAACGGGTTTCAGCCGCCGGACGGACCTGATCGCGTCGACGGACAACAACCTGACTCCGGCGGTGACGCTGTCCGATCCTTTCCCGCGTTCGCTGTTTCCGAGCGGGCTGTTGCAGCCGATTGGAAGCTCGCAGGGGCTGGCGACCAACCTGGGGTTGGGCGCAGCGGCGCAATTTCTGGACCGGCCGCTGCCCTATTCGCACCAGTTCTCGTTCGGCATCCAGCGGGCGGTTCCCGGCCAGTGGGTGGTGGACGCATCGTACGTGGGCAACCTGACGAAGAAGCTTCCGGTTGGAACGAATCTGAATTTCCTGCCGGCGGACGTGCTGACGAGCCTGCCGGTGGAGCAGCGCCAGGCGTACTTCAACGCGCAGGTGCCGAATCCGATGCGCGGGCTGCTGCCGGGTTCGGCCTTCAATGGAGCGACGGTTCCGCGGCAGCAGTTGCTGTTTGCGTATCCGCATTTCAGCCAGGTGAGCATCAGCAACCTGCCGATCGGCGCGCAGAGCTATCATTCGCTTCAGACGAAAGCCACGCGGCGGTACGGCAACGGCGTGGCGGCGCAGGTTTCCTATACGTGGTCGAAGATGCTGGAGCGTGTGTCGCAGCTGAACGCGCAGGACACGACTCTGGGCGACTTGAGGAAGACGGGTCTGGAGCAGCGGCTGGCGGAGTTCGATATCCCGCATACGTTTTCGGGGATGGTGGCCTATGAGTTGCCGTTCGGCAAAGGCAAGCGGTTCCTGTCTTCGGCGCATCCGGCGGCGAACATGATTGTGGGCGGATGGAACCTGAACGTGCAGTATATCTACCGGTCGGGGCAGCCGATCGAGTTTCCGAACGCCGCGCCGACGCAGGCCCGGAGCGCGAAGCTGACGAAGGCGGAACGGGACGAGCGCGCGCGCCAGGCGGGGCGAGACAAGTTCAATCCGTTCTTCGACAAGTGGTTCGACACGACGATCTTCCCGAACCGGGCGCAGGCTCCGTTCACGCTGCGCGACTTCCCGACGCGGTTCCCGGATGTGCGGAGCCCCTTCCTGCAAAGCTGGGAGGTATCGGCATACAAGGAATTCCCGATCCGGGAGCGGCTGCGGCTGCAATTGCGGGCCGATTTCCAAAACGCCTTCGACTACGCCTACTTCGGCCGCCTGGTCAGCCGTCCGAACAACGTGCAGGATTCGCGGTTTGGGCAGTTGGATCCGGCGCAGGACAACCAGCCGCGCATCGCCGTGCTGGTGCTGAAGATCCTGTTCTGAGCGCCGGCCGCTCGGCATCCCGCCTCTGGCGGTGAAGCCGGGCGCCGTCCACGAATGCGAAGCGTTCATACGGCCCCGCGGTGGAGCACCGGCGGGGCCGTTTTTCCACAACAGCGCTTGTATTTCGCGCCGCTGCCGCAAGGGCAGGGGGCGTTGCGCGGAGTTTGGGGCGGATTGGGTTCGTTTTGCACGGCTGGTTCGGATGGTTGGGGCGGTTCGGGCGGTTCGGGGTGAGAATCGGAAATTGTGTCAAATTTTGTAAAGCCGGCCTCGGGGAGATTCCATTTCTTATTGGTGAGCAGGAGGATGGTGGCGCGGAGGATGACCGAGGGTGAGGCTTTGGGGTGGTCGAGAACCTGTTCGAGCTTGTCGAGGGCTTTGACCTGGAGAGACTGGAGGCGGCCGCGGATGGTGAGAGCATGTTCCTGTTCGGCGAAGGCGAGCGCCTGCTGGAAGGCGGGGTTGTCGCACCAGCGGTAGACGGTGGGTCGGGAGACGGAGGCGAGCTGGGCAGCCGCGGTCACGGTGGCGCCCGCGGCGAGGGCCTGAAGGACCGTGATCTGTGCGGGGCTAAAGGGTTTCATACCTGCTTCGAGGGTAGACTGGCGGGTTTGCGCGGGAGCCTCGAAGGTGGTGGGCGCGGGTTGGGAGGGAGTTTGTTTTGTAGAAGTTGGGTGGTACGGATTTTTTTTCGAGTGGTGTGACCGGCCGATGGGGGAGAGCGGTGTTTCGAATCGGGTCAGAAAGAAATGGCAGGAAGAAATTACCGGATTTCATATTGGGACGATGCAGGACGAAGGTACTACAAATCAATTACTTAGAGTTTGGCCCGCGACTTGCAATAGGATAAGGCGTATGAAAAAAAGGAAAGGCTCAAGGAACGAAGGTTGTCCCTCTCCTAGAATCCCCCAGCAGTAAGTCTAACCCCTGCGATTTCCAGCCTTTACACCTTCCAAAGATCCCACCCAACCAGTTCCTTGAGCCCAAACTTCTCTCATCGGTAGGGAAGTTTGGGCCGGCAAGAATTTGCCAGTCCGCGGAATATACAATTGGTGGGACGGTTTGATTTCTAGCCATGACAAGACGCCAACTGTTTGCATTGACTGGAGCCGCGGCCCTGCCGGCGCGCGGGGCGGAGACGATTGCACTGGGTTCGCGCCGGGAGCTGTTCGTGGACCGGTATCTGATCGAGCGGCTGAGCGGGGCTGCGATGCGGCTGCAAACGCCGCGCCGGGAGGAGAATGCGCTGGTTCTGGACCGGCCCTGGGAGGGCCAGTTTTCGAACTACGTCACGGTGATCCGCGATGCGGGCGAATACCGGCTGTACTATCGCGGGATTCCGGAATCGGGCAAGGATCTGACGAGTGCGGAATCGACGTGCTATGCAGTATCGAAGGACGGCAAGCACTTCACGCGGCCGGATCTGGGGTTGCATGAATACCGGGGAAGCCGGAAGAATAATCTGATTCTGGCGAACATGGCGCCGTACACGAGCAACTTCAGTCCGGTGCTCGATACGCGTCCGGGCGTGCCGGCCGAGCAGCGCTACAAGGCGCTGGCGGGAACGCGGGACACGGGGCTGGTGGCGTTTCAATCGGCGGACGGGATCCGGTGGAAGAAGATGCGCGAGGAAGCGGTGTTCCGCGCCGGGGCGTTCGATTCGCAGAATCTGGCGTTCTGGTCGGAGACGGAGCAGAAGTATGTGATGTATTTCCGCACGTTCAAGCGGTTCAACGGGCGGGGCGTGCGGTGGATCAGCCGGACGACGAGCGATGATTTCGTGCATTGGGCGGAGCCACAGGACATGACGTTCGGGGATGCACCGCCGGAGCACATGTATGTGAATCAGACGCATCCTTACTACCGTGCTCCGCACATTTATATTGCGCTGGCGGCGCGGTTCATGCCGGGGCGGCAGGTGATGACGGACGAGGAGGCGCGGGCACTGGGAGTGAATCC
>CAYOBO010000123.1:0-22680 GCA_964402295.1 uncultured Candidatus Solibacter sp.
AATCTGTCGGCCGTGGCGTGGATTGTGTCCGTGGCCACCGGGTGGAGCTATACGAGTTCCCTGTGCGTTTCCACGGCGGTCATTGTGGCCTACACCATGGCGGGCGGCCTCTATTCCGCCATCTGGACCGACCTGTTCCAGATCCACGTGGCACTCATCGGATTCATCGCATCGGCGATCTTCGTGGTGGCCTACTACGGCTGGGACAACCTGCTCGCCGGAGTGCCCGCCACCATCCTCAGCCTGGATGGCATGACGAAGATGAGTTCCGGCGCGCTGCCGAATTGGGCGGGGACGATTGCATTGGCGTTCGGCAATGCGATGGCGCTCGATTTCATGGAACGGGTTTTCGCGGCGAAAAGTCCTGACACTGCGCGCAACGGCTGCTACTACGCCGCGACACTGACGATGGTGATCGGCTTGTGCGCATCGATTCTCGGCATCGCCGGCATCGCGCTCGTGAAGAATACCGGCGATCCGCGCATGGTGCTCCCGCTGCTGGCCTCCGGCCATATTCCCTTCTGGATGGGCGCCATGGTGTTTCTCGGTGTGCTGGGCGCATCCATGTCCACGGCCAACGGAGCGATGCTCGTGATCAGCTTGGTGCTGACGCAGAACATAGTCGTGCGCTGGCGCAAGCAGCCCCTGGGCGATTCCGCCGCGCTGCTCATCACACGCGCCATGGCGATTCCCACCGCTGCTTTGGCGGCGCTGCTGGCTTACTTGCGTCCCGAACCCGGCATCCTGCTGGTGATCGCCTTCGACATCGTCTTTGCGGGATGCGTCGCGCCCCTCGTGCTGGGAGTGTATTGGCGTAAGGCCAACGCTCCGGCGGCGGTAAGCGCGATTCTTGCCGGAACCGGGGCGCGAGTGGCCGCGCACTTTCTCACACCCGCCGCCTGGGCGGGGCTCGATACGTTGATTCCCCCAGCCATCAGCCTGGCCACGTTCTGGACCGTCTGCACCCTGACGCAAGGACGCGAAACGGCTACCGCGCCAGCCGACTCCCTGGAGCTTGCATGACCCTACGATTCGTCCGCTCGATCTCTCTGGCCGCGGCTTTGTCCGCGGCGGTTCTTGGCGATGAAGTGCCGAAAGCGCCGCCGAAGAAGATGCAGCGGCCCCCGCGCCCCGGCATCAAGGAACCCGGCGTGCAAAGCCCGATGACGGATCTGAAGCCCGATGCGGTGTTCCCCGTCCCCGGCGTGCCCGACTGGCAAGTGGTCACCGCGGACGCGGTCTGGGTTTCCAATGGACCCAAGAACACCGTGCATCGCATGGATGCAAAGACCAATCAGGTGACGGCCAACATTACCGTGGGAAAGAAGCCGTGTTCCGGACTCGCCGCGGGCTTCGGCAGCATCTGGGTGCCCAACTGCGGCGACGCATCCGTCTCTCGCGTGGATATGAGAACCAACACCGTCGTGGCCACCATACCCGTTGGCCCCGCGAATTCCGAGGGCGGAATCGCCGTGAGCGAAGATGCTGTGTGGTTGCCCTCCGATCCCGCCGGCAAGCTCTCCCGAATCGATCCGAAGACGAACGCCGTGGCGGCCGAGATTCCCATTCCAGCGGGCTCCTTCGCTGCCGTCTATGCCAACAAGGCCGTGTGGATTTCCGGTACGGAAAGCAACCAGCTCATTCGCGTGGATCCGAAGAAGAATGCCGTGGCCGCGCTGATCCCCGTCGGTCCAAGGCCGCGATTCCTGACCGCCGGCGGAGGCTCCATCTGGACGCTGAACCAGGGCGACGGCACCGTTTCCCGCGTGGATGCGAAGACCAACAAAGTCATAGCCACCATCGAATGCGGCATCCCCGGCACGGGCGGCGAGATCTCCTACGGTGGCGGATTCATCTGGGTCACTGTGTTCCAAATCCCTATCACGAAAATCGATGTCAAGACGAACAAGGTAGTGCGCCAGTGGACGGGGGCCGGCGGAGACGCCATCCGCTTTGGCCATGGCTCCGTCTGGCTCTCCAATCTGCGGGAGCAGAACGTGTGGCGCCTCAGCCCCAGCATGCTGCGCTAGCTTTGCGATAAAATTTGGCTGGGCAACGTTTGCCCCGCCATGTTGCTGCGTATTGCAAGCCTCGTTGTCTTGTCGGTTTCTGGTTGCCTCCATGCCGAGACGCTGGGCGTGTATCTAGACAATCCCCTCCCTGAACCTGCCGCTGCTTCCTTCCGCGAAGAACTCCGTAACCTTCTCAAGGAAACGGGCGTTTCCATTGAACTGCGCAGCCTGAAAGACCGCCGTGCCGGTGAATCGTTTGACCGGTTGCTGGTGGTGGAACTGAGTGGGAGTTGTGACGTGTTCGACGAAGCGGCGCCGCTCAAGAAGCGTAGCCCACTCGCCTCGACGCAAGCGGAGGGTAACCGGATTCTGCCCTACACTGAGCTGTTCTGCGGCCGCATCCGCGGCTTGCTGGCGGCAGCCTTGGAGCGCGAACCGCTGTACCGCCGCCACACTCTCCTGGGGCGCGCTCTGGCACGCGTCCTGGGGCATGAGATCTACCACTTCCTTGCGCAGGAGAAGACGCATGCCTTGAGCGGGGTGGCCAAGGACTGCCTCGCCGAGAATGATCTGCTCAGTGAATCGTTTGCCTTCGATCGCCATACCTTAGCCCGCTTGCGCGCCACTCCTGAGCGACCCATCTACTACGAAGCAGAAGAGGCCACAGGACGCTAAGCGCCCCGTGGCCCCTGTGTTGCTTTCCGATGCTTGGGAGATCAGAACTCGTAGCGTAGGGCGAATTGCATCACTCTCGCCGGCATCGCCCGTTGATACTCCCCAAACGTTGCCGGACGATCCAGCCGCAACTGCGCGTCGAAGAAATTCACCATGTTGAACGCATTGAAGGCTTCGGCACGGAATTGCAACCGGTGCCCTTCCATCGGCAGGCGGAAGAACTTTGCGGCGGCGATGTCGAAGTTCATCATGTCGTCCACACGAGTGATGGCCCGCGTCCCCGTGGCGCCGGGATACTGGCCCACAAAGCTGCGAATCGCGTTGGTGTCGGCGTAGACGCTGGGGTTGCCGTTCTGGTTGAACGTGGTCTTCGCCTCCGGAGCGCTGCTGATGCCCGGCCTGAGTATGGCGATGGCCGAATTCAGGTAGTTCGTCGGGTAGAAACCGGCGTTGGAGATGGTGGTGGGTAGTCCACTGCGATAGCGCATGATCGTCGATAGCTGCCAGCCGCCGATGATTTGATCCGCCCATCCCGGAACAGCGGAGAAAAACTTGCCGTTCTTGCCGAAGGGCAATTCATACAGCGCATTGGAGGATATGTTGTGGCGGATATCGAAATCCGACGAGCCGCGGAACGATCCGTAGTCGAAGGCGTCCTGCACCACCGCGCCGCTGCCGCCCGCGCCCGATTCCGGAGTGCTCGAGTTGTCGATGGAGTGCGACAGCGTGTAGTTGAAGTCGAACGCGAATCCATTCGACAGCGCCCGCCGCGCCGACAGCGTGGCTCCATGGAAGTTCGAGAAACCCACGTTCCGCCACGTGCGGTTGCCCGCGTTCTGCATGGCAAACGTGGTGTTGCAACCCGTCACCATGATGCAGTTCGGGAACCTCGCCGAGCGTAGCCGGTCCAGATCGTTGAGCGCATCCAGGTCGCTGCCGCCATAGGTGTCGTAGACCAGGTTGTAGTAGTTCGCCGTGGCGCTGCCCGGGAACAGATAGCCCGCCATGCCAGGAGCAAGATTCTCCACCCACGCTTGCGCGGGTACGAGCGAGGGATTCGCTCTCACCTGCGCGGGCGTCAGTCCGCCGAGATACAGGTTGTACAGGTTGCCGGCCATCTGGTCCCAGCTCTGTCCGGACTTGGGGTCCTTGAACCGCGTCAGGGGCTGGAAGGTGTCGATTTGCAGCAGATTCTTGCGGCCCAACCGCCCGACGTAGCCAACCTCGATGGTCATCTTTCCGGGCAGTTCGCGGGCATAGCTGGCATTCAGCAAGAACGAGTAGGGAGCCACTAGGTTCGGGTCGATTCCCAGATAGCTGCCAAAGCCACCGACGACGGCTGGAGGCGTGAACGGGAATTTCCCCTGCGGCGCTGTCGGGAGCGCCGGCAATCCGGAGGCGTATCGCGCCGACGTCGTGAAGTCCGTGTTCCGCGGCTGCGTCACGCTCGTAGCGAGTCCGGGAGAGCCGATGCGGTCGAACTCCGTCACCAGATCGCTGCCAAACCGGTCATAGACCATTGCGCCGCCCATGCGCAGCACGCTCCCTTTGCCGAGCAGCTTCGCCAGGAAGCCGTCGCCCTGCGGAGCATAGGCCATCGCCAGGCGGGGCGCCCAATTGTTGTTGTCGCGCTTGTACCAATTCCCACGGCCGTTGGCGGGCCCGATCAGATCGTAGGTGAGCAACGCGTTCGGTAGGGCGGAGTTGGGTATCCCCGCCTGCATCGCGCCGATACGTTCAGCAAAGTACTGGTCGATGCCCACCGTCGAGTTCACCTGGACCCCGTTCCTCTCGTAAGGAGGAGTGTAGTTTCCGTAGCGAATCCCGTAGGTCAGCGTGAGTTCCTTGGTTGCTTTCCAGGAATCCTGAATATAGAACTCGTACTCGTTGCTGGCGAAGTTGCGTGAAACCGGCAGACCCAGCGCAATGGCCGAGCCGTCTTTGTTGAAGTTGTAAGTGGCCGAGTACTGGTTGACGATTCCGAGCAACGCACCCATGCCGCGTGTCACGTTCGCCGCATCGGCAAGCCGCAGCGACGGGTTCCCGGTGCGGTTCTGGATGAATTCCAACACGCGGTTGTTGATGTCGGAACCCAGTCCCAGTAGCGTGTTGCGGCTCATCGAGAACGACGGGAACGAGTTGAAGAAAGAGTTCCGGTCGAAGCGCAGGAAGCGCAGGTTCGCGCCAAAGCTGATGGTATGCGTGCCGCGAATATAGTTGGTGTCGTTGGTCACGTTCCAGGTCGGCTGCCTGCGTCCGAAGCCGCGCGCCGCGTTCCCGAAGTTCTGCTGCGAGGAGATCCCGTCAAACGTGAGTGACGGGCCGACGGTCCCGGATTGTTCCAGACCAAGGCGGGTCAATCCGACGGCGGTTACGCTGACAATCTTCGGCGTGACCACCGCCGTATAGCGGGCGCCGAAACCCTTACTATTGTTGAGCATCCTGGAGGCGGGATCCTGGCCGGGAAACTGCGCCACTTGAACATCCTGCGCATTGTCGGCCAATGTTCCACGCCAGCTTACCGTGTGTCGTCCGGCGGTATCCAGATTGAAGTCGAACTTGGCGACGTAGGCTTTGTCGTCCTGCCGGAAGGGCGCGTTGAATGTAAAGCCGTCGAAATTGAGTCCTCGATCTCCACCGCGCGCCGGATCGTTGCCGGCCGGATAAAACGAGAGGAATTGTTGCATGGCGCTCGAAAAGCCGATTCCGAGCGGGTCCACCTGCCGGACTTCCGCCGGAGTCAGCGTATGCGTTGCTCCGTCCGTGGTGCGGAACGTCAGGTTGCCGGCGCGCAACGCCGCCGAAGGAACCGTCCGTACCTGCGACCGCGCGCTGGCATCGATGCGCTGCTCGTAATTCAGGAAGAAAAATGCGCGGTTCCTGATGACCGGGCCGCCCAGCGAGCCGCCGAACTGATTGCGAACCAGGGCCTCGCGCTGGATGCCCGCGCGATTGCTGAACCAGTTATTCGCGCTGGTCGCCGTGTTGCGATGAAATTCGTAGAGACTTCCATGAAAGCTATTCGTTCCGCCTTTGGTGATGAGCGTCACCTGGCCGCCGGAAGAGCGGCCCAATTCGGCGCCTTGACCGCCAACCGTAACGCGGAATTCCTGCACCGAATCGAGCGGCACCGGAAGGGCTGCGTTGAATCCCGCCTCCGATGGAACGCCGTTGGCGTTCGATCCGTTGGCCAGGGAACCGCTGGTGGAGTTGATGCCCGAGTTCTGATTGTCGTTGGCGTCGACGCCGTCGAGCGTCACGTTGTTTTGGTCGCGCCGCGCACCCAGCACTTCTCCACTAGGTGTGACGCCCGGCTGAATACTTAGCAATTCCACCACATTGCGCGTTTGCAGCGGCAGTTGCCGCACCTGTACCTGTGTGAAGGCATTGCCGATGGTGGCGTTGACGGTGTTAACCGCCGCTGCGTCGGCCTCGACATTGACTACTTCGCCGACTTGGCCTAGTTCCAGAACTGCGTCCACCGTCGCCGGCACGCCGACCTGGAGAATCACATTGTTCTTGACGAGCGTCTGAAAACCTTTCATTTCCACGCTGACCTGATAGCTGCCAGGCGCGGTTTGTGGGAACTGATACACGCCGGCTTCGTCAGTGAGCGTGCTTCGTTTGGACTGTGTTTCGACTTGTGTGAGTGTGACGGAAGCGCCGGGAATGACAGCGCCGGCCTTGTCAAATACTGTTCCTCGGAGCGACGTGGTAGCTTGGCTCCACGCTGTGCCTGTGACGAAGGCCAGCATGGAAAAAGCTGTGAATACGGATCGCATCAAATTTACCCCTTTTGAATGAGCTGAGTTGGTTTCGTGCTGCAACACTTTGTCGCCGGGGCAGCACATTTTGCGAGACGGAGAAGCAAAAACGCTCGGCGGGGAGCAAGGCGGGATCATGGCTCACAGGGCCCAAAACCTGGATGCCACCTGATCCTGAGGATACGAAAAACCGAGGCGCGTATCCAATAGAAATCTTTTATGCCGGCGATTTTCACATTGGAACAGGTTTGACAGAAAGCGCTGATCGTGCTACTCAGAGAGAAGCGGTTTTCCCCGGCAATCCCTGTCCGGTTGCCATCTGAAACACTGCGCGAGTGTAAACGGGGTCAACCAGCTTTCCCGCCTTTGTAGCCGGTCATTTGTTCACGAGCCCCACGTTTCGGGCCAACAGGAAACGTGTGTTTGGAGTTACTTCGGAACAATATATGCCGAAAATGTCTTGGAGCGCCCTCTGCGGCGTAGCCCTCTTCTGTTGCTCCGCGGCAGCGCAAAGCACGCCCGCGGCCTCCCCGGATTTCTTCGAGAACAAGATTCGGCCCATTCTGGCCAATAACTGCTTTGGCTGTCACACCGATTCCAATCTCGGCGGCCTGCGCCTGGATTCCTCCGAGGCCATGCGCAAGGGTGGCAAACGGGGGCCGGCTGTTGTTCCCGGCGACCCCGCGAAAAGCCTGCTCATCGCCGCCGTGCGGCACACCGACGCTTCCCTCAAAATGCCCATGGGCAACAAGCTGAAAAACGAGGAAATCGCCGCCCTCGAGGATTGGATCAAGGCCGGCGCCGTATGGCCCGCGGTCCAATCCGCCGATGCGAAGAACTCGTCGGCGATTGCGTCCGACCGGCGCAACTTCTGGTCCTTTCAGCCCTTGCGCGATCCGGCCCCTCCCGCCGTCAAGGACACGCGCTGGCCAAAAACAAATATTGACCGTTTTGTTTTGGCCAAGCTGGAGCAGGAAGGCTTGAAGCCGGTCCGCATGGCCGGCAAACGCGACCTCATCCGCCGCGCCACCCTGGATCTCACCGGCCTTCCTCCCACACCGGAAGAGATTGCGGCTTTCGAGAACGATTCCTCGCCCAAGGCCTTCGAGACGGTCGTCGACCGCTTGCTGGCTTCGCCCCATTACGGGGAGCGTTGGGGGCGCATCTGGCTCGATGTCGCACGCTACGGCGAGGATGACTACCGCAGTCTCGACCCCATGCGCCGCGGCTACAATCCCTATCCGAATGCCTTTCTGTACCGCGATTGGGTGGTGCAGGCGTTCAACGACGACTTGCCTTTCGACAAGTTCGTCAAGGCGCAACTCGCCGGCGATTTGATGGAGGAATCCGAGCGCCACAAGATGCTTGCCGGCACCGGCTTCCTGGGCTTGGGCCCCTGGTATTACGACAACGGCGCCGTGGAAGTCACGCGCGCCGACGAGCGCCATGACCGCGTCGATGTGGTAACGCGCGGTTTTCTCGGACTTACCGTGGGTTGCGCCCGCTGCCACGACCACAAGTACGATCCCATCTCCACGGAGGACTATTACGCCCTTGGCGGCGTCTTCCTGAACTCCATCTACCACGAATATCCTCAGGTGCCCAAATCGGTGCTTGGCAAGTACAAACAAGTGGAAGACGAAATCGAGAAGAAGCAGAAAATTCTCGCCGAAATGCAGAAGAACTTCAGCGAGCAGCTATCCCACTCTCTGGCTTTCCACACCGCCAACTATCTGCAAGGCGTCTGGGAAGTCGCCGGTCCGCAGAAAAAGGAGATGCCGGCCGTGGTGGAAGCCCGCAAGCTCGATTTCGAACTGCTCGACCGCTGGATGCGCTACATGGCAAAGGTCACCGACAAATATGCCTACAAGGAACCTTGGCAAGCCATGATGAAGAAGGGCGGCACCGCGGCCGAAGCCAAAAAACTCGCCGAGGCCTTCCAGGCCGACGTCATCCGCGTCATGCTCGCCAAGCAGGATCTCGCGGAAGAAAACGAGATCATCACGGCGAAATCGCTGGAAGGAACAAAAAAGAAAAAGCGCGCGAACAAACCCAACGAGTTCATCACTAACGACGACTTCTGCCCCGGCTGCGGACTCCAACTCAAGAGCATGCCGGAACAGGACATGAGCTTCTGGACGGAGATCTTTCAGCGCGAACTCAGCGACTCCGACGATCCCAACGCCATGATGGCCATGGGCGGCCGCATGGGCAAGCCCGGCGTGCTCATGTTCCGTAACTGGGGCCTCGAATCCCGCATCGGATCGGAATCCCAGAACATGATCGCCGCCGTACGCAAGGATATCGAAGAAACACGCAAGAAACTCGAGCCCTACTATCCCTACATTCATGGAGTGCGCGACGCCGACAACTGCACTGACCTCCGCATCAGCATCCGGGGCAATCCGGAAAACCTTGGGCCGGAGGTGCCGCGCCGCTTTCTTTTCGTGCTTTCGCCGGAAGGCGCCAAGCCATTCTCCAAGGGCAGTGGCCGCATGGAACTTGCCGAAGCCATCGTCAGCCAGCCGCTGTCGTATCGCGTCTTCGTCAACCGCATCTGGAAGGCGCATTTCGAAACCGGCATCGTCGATACACCCAGCAACTTCGGCATGACCGGCGAAAAACCCACTAATCCCGACCTGCTCGAATACCTCGCCTCGAGCTTCCGCAAGAATGGCATGTCGGTCAAACGCCTGCATCGCGAGATCATGTTGAGCGCCACCTATCAGCTCAGCAGCGACAACGACGCCGTAGCCTTTGAGAAGGATCCCGCCAACCGCTATTACTGGCGGGCCAATCGCAAGCGCATGGACGCCGAGCAGATTCGCGACTCCATTCTGTTCACCTCCGGTTCCCTCGACAAATCCCTGGGTGGCCCTTCCGCGGAACTCGCACCTTCCTTCAACCGGCGCACAATCTACGGAAAAGTGAGCCGCTACAAGCTCGACGAGTACCTACAGCTTTGGGATTTTCCGAGCCCCAGCATCAGCGCCGAGAAGCGCTTCACCACCACGGTCCCGCTCCAGCGACTGTTCTTGATGAATAGCGACTTCGTACAGTCCCAAGCCGAGATCCTCGCCAAACGGGTCGCAAAGGAAGGCGACAACCGCGCCCGCATCCGCAAGCTGTACCAGATCCTCTATGGGCGCACACCGCTCGAAGCCGAGATCCAGGCCGGCCTGCATTATCTCAGCACGGAACCGATGCTCCAATACGAAGAGAGTAAAAAGAAAAAGCCGGAAACAAAAGAGGGCCCACGCAAGGGCGATGCCGGCCTGATGTCCAAAGCCGCACCGCCTGCCGCGGAGGGTGAAGGACAAATAGCAGGCACGGCCGATGAGGCGCCGGCCTCGCCGATGATGGCCGGTGTCCCCGGATTCGGCTTCGGCTTCGGCGCAACCCGTTCCCAGGGGCCGCCGCCTCCGCCTCGTGTCGAATACGAACCCACTGCCTGGGGCAGATACGCCAAAGTGCTCCTCAGCTCAAGTGAGTTTCTTTTCATCAACTGACGGGAATTTGAGAGGAAGATATGTATCCACACAGGGCATCCGCTCCGACCACACGTAGAGAAGCGCTGCGCCGCATCGGCAACGGCTTCGGCATGATGGCGTTCGCTAGCATGCTGAACGACTCCATCGCCCGGGCAGGAGGCATCGTAGCCCCCGATGGCGCTGTCGGCGCCGCCAAACTCGATTTCCCGCAGCGCGTCAAACGGGTCATCTTCCTGTTCATGAACGGAGGCTGTTCCCAGGTGGACAGCTTCGACCCCAAACCCATGCTCGAAAAATACGATGGCCAGCCGCTGCCCGGTGGGGAAATCAAAACCGAGCGCAAAACCGGCGCGCTCATGAAGTCGCCCTTCACCTTCAAGAAATATGGCCAGTGCGGGATGGAGATCAGCGAATTATGGCCGAAACTGGCGGAAGTCGCGGACGACATCTGCTGGATCCGCTCCGTCTACACCGACATTCCCAACCATGAGCCGGCATGTTTGATGATGAATACCGGAGCCAATCAGGCCGGCCGGCCTTCCATGGGAGCATGGATCACCTATGGCCTGGGCTCGGAAAATCAGAACCTTCCTTCCTACGTAGTGCTCTGCCCGGATATCCCGACCACCGTCGGCCCTCCGTTGTGGAGCAATGGGTTCCTCCCCGCCATCAACCAGGGCACCTACATCTCCGACAAAATCCAGACGAGCCCGGACGAGCCTCCACCGGCGCCCGACAAAAAGGATGAGGTCGTTGTCGAGAAAGCTTTCGATCCCAAAAAGCTGATCAGCAACGTGAGCAACAACAAGTTCACGCTCGACGAGCAGCGCCGCGAATTGGATCTGCTGGGCAAGCTGGAACGCATCCGCGGCGGCGAAGGGCCGCAGGATCCGCAGGTGGAAGCCGCCATCCAATCGATGGAGATTGCCTACCGCATGCAGACCGAAGCTCCCGAGGTTTTCGATATCCGCAAGGAATCCGAAGCCACCCAGAAACTCTACGGGCCCGGTAGCACGGCGCGCGGTTGCCTCACCGCCGTACGACTCGCCGAGAAGGGTGTCCGCATGGTGCAGGTTTACTACGCCAAGGGCGACCCCTGGGATGCGCATGCCGACATCCTCGCTCACAAGGTCAATGCGAAAAATTCCGATCAGGCGTTCGCCGCCGTTATCAAGGATCTCAAGTCTCGCGGATTGTGGAACGACACGCTTGTCATCTGCGGTTCCGAGTTCGGACGCACGCCCGTGCGCGAAGTGGGCGGCGGCGGTGAGCGCATCCGCCGCGGCCGCGATCACAACCCGTTCGGATTCACCATGTGGCTCGCCGGCGGCGCGGTAAAGGGCGGCACCATCTACGGCGCCACCGATGACTTTGGCTTCAAGGCGATCGACAAGCCCGTACACGTTCACGACCTGCACGCCACGATTCTGTATCTGATGGGCATCGACCACACGAAGCTGACCTACCGCTATAGCGGGCGGGATTTCCGACTCACCGACGTGCATGGCGAAATCATCCACTCGATCGTTGCCTGAAAGGATCACCCTAGTGCGACCCATCTGTCTCTTGCTCGCCATTGCTGCCATCGTTTCCGCGGCGGACCGCAAACGCATCCAGGCTCCACCGAAGGCGGGCGTCAGCACACCAGGCGTGCAGATCCCCATCGCCAAATTGAAGCCGGAAGCCGAGATTCCCATAGCCGGCGCCAAAGCCATTCTCGGCGTTCCGGATGCCGTCTGGGTGGGAGCCGCATCCGGCGCCATACCCATCGACACGAAGACCAACAAGGCAGGAGAACGGATCGCATCCTTGCAAGCCCCATGCGCGGGATTGGCCACGGGCTTCGACAGCACGTGGGTTCCCGATTGCTCCGGCGGTGTAATCCTCCGCCTCGCCACCAAGACCGGTGAAAAGAAGACCGCCGTCGCTTCTGGAGCCGTTGCCGTCCTTCAGGGAATTGCCGCCGGCGACGACAGCATCTGGGCTCTCACCGACGGCAAAGGAACTCTCTCCCGCATCGATCCCGAGACAGCGAATATTGTGGCCGAAACACGCCTTCCCGCGGGCTGCACCAGTCTCATCCACGCCGAAAAGTCGCTTTGGATCGCCTGCCCTCAGGCTGGACAATTACTTCGTGTCAACACGCTCACCAACCTTGTGGACAAGCGCATCGAGATCACCGGCGGCCCTCGCTCCGCGGTATTCGCCGATGGCTCCATCTGGGTGCTCGGCGGCGAGAACGGCAAGGTTTCGAAGGTGGACGTGAAAACGAACAAGGTGGCGGCCACGGTGGAACTCCAGATCCCGGGCGCCGAGGGCGAAATCACGGCCGGCGCGGGATCCATTTGGGTCACCGCGAAAGGCTTCCCGCTCACCCGCATCGATCCGAAAACGGATCAGGTCATGCAACAATTCGCCGGCGCGGGCGGTGGATCGCTGCGATTCGGCGCCAACGCCCTTTGGCTGGTGAATACGGAAAGCCAGACCGTCTGGCGCATCGACCCGAAGCGCGTCCTGGCCACTTTCGCCGAATAGCCTGCTCTATTCCGCCACCTTGGACAGAATGTGCGCCAGGACGGCGTCTTTTCTACAAGCGCTGCCGGCGCCCTTCCAGATTCGAATCGCCATCTCCATCTTCTGATCCGTCACTTCGATCGTCACCGCGCGCCTCTTCAACAGGTTCGCTGCCTGTGCCAGTTCCGGAATCGGTTCGCATTCCCTTGTCGCCTCCACAACGCGTGACAGGATGGCATCCCAGCGGCGTGCCCGTTCGCGTGCCGGCAGGCCGCGGCGCGTGGGATCCAGGCGCAGGATTTCTTCCACGCGAGCGGCCGCATTCTGCGCTTCCGCATTGGCCGGGTCCGCTTTGGCTGCGCGCCGGTACGCCTCTAGTGCCAAAGCATCCTTGCCCTCCGCCAACCGGGCATCGCCCAGCCCCATCCACGCGCCGGCATCCGCCGGAAAATGACCAGCCAATGCCGCGTAGGCTTCTTCCACCTGCTCCGGAGATCCATACTCCTTCACCATTTCCGCCGCTCTTCTTCCCAATGTGGGATCGTCGCCTCGCCGGCCAATCATCGACAACAGCAACGACACGGCCTCGCCACGGCGTTCCGACTCAGCCAGCAGCGCTGCGAAATCGAGTTGCGCGCTCCGGCGCCGAGGCTCCTCCTCCGCGGGCCATTCCTTCGCCAGCGCCTGCCGGTAGAGCAGAATTGCCTTCTCCTTGTCGCCTCCCGCTCTAGCGATTTCGGCAAGACCCAAGGCAACGGGGCCATTCTCAGGTTGCACCTTGGCTACCGCGCTCAAGTAGGAAGCGGCTTCACCATAGTGGCCTGTCCGGACTAACGCCAACCCCAGCGCGGCCCGTGTCTCGACGTCCTGCGGAACATGCGCCAGCGAGGTGCGAAATGCCGCCACGGCATCGTTGAGTTGTCCCTGCTGCAACAATTCCTTGCCTGTCCGGTAGGCCTCCAATCCCTGATCGCTGCGGTGAGAACGTTGCCAGAACAGCAGTCCGGACACAAGCAGGATGGCAGCCACGGTGATGGCGGCGACAACGGGAAGCCAGTCTTGGCTGCGTTTGGGGGCCTGGCCGTGTCCCGTCGCGCGCGACAGCTTCCGATATGCTTGCAGGGCATCTTGCGTGGTGAGCACACCAATCTCCTTTGCGCCCGCGCGGCTCACCACAACCACTTGATCGATGCCCGCTTCTCCCATCCGCTGTAAGGCCGAATCCACAGGATCGTCCGGGTGGACCTGGCGGTTCTCGGGCAGCCTCGGAATGTCCTTGGCGGATGCGGGCAGTGGACGCATCGCGCGTTCCACCGTCAATGGTTCCAATCGGTGCGCCGCCGATGGCATCGCGATGCCATCCTGGCGGGACAATGCCTCGTAGATCGGCAGGCGCTGTAGCTTCTGTGCCAGAAAATAGCTGCACAGGTTCGCAATCATCAGCGGCACGATGATCGTGTAGTCGCGCGTCACCTCGAAAATCATGATCACGCTGGTCATGGGAGTGCGCACAATCCCGGCGAACGCCGCTCCCATCCCCACCAGTGCGTACGCGCCGGCGTTGCCGGTGTGATCCGGAAAAAGAGAATGGGCCACCTGCCCGACAATGCCTCCCAGCATCGCGCCAATGAAAAGACTCGGACCGAATATGCCGCCGGCATTCCCCGATCCATAACAAGTCGCCGTGGCGATCATTTTCAGAACCAGCAGCAACAGCATCATCTGCAAAGCCATCTGCCCGTTCAGCGCATCGTTCACCAGGTTGTAGCCGACCCCCAGTACGCCCGGCGCGGCCAACGCCAGCAATCCCACGGTGAGCCCGCCCACGGCAGGGCTGAATGGCTTCAAATGCTGTGGCGCCTTCTGGAAGAATGCGCGCTGCCATAGCAGCAGTCTCACGAATCCTGTCGCCACCAGCCCGCCCAATCCGCCCAGCAAGGCATACACAAGAAATTCCAGCGGGTGCACAAGCTGGTAGGAGGGTACGTGGAACAGGGGTTCATCTCCCAGAATCAGCCGCAACACAATCCAGGAAGTGGCCGCCCCAATCACCACCGACCCCACCACGCGGGCATGCAGATCCGCAAGGATCTCCTCCAGCGTGAACAGCACCGCCGCCAGCGGAGTGTTGAATGCCGCCGCCACGGCAGCGGCCGTTCCCACCGGAATCAGCGATCGCAGGTGCTCCTCTTTCAGGCCCAGTCGTTGCCCGGCGAAAGAGGCAATTCCCGCGCCGATATGCACCGACGGACCTTCGCGCCCCAGCGCCACTCCACTGCCCAGAGATATGGACGAGCAAATAAACTTCCCAATAACCGTGCGCAACCCGATGATGCCATTTTGTAGAACCAGCGCCACGCGCGTTTGCGGGATGCCGCTGCCCCGGGCATCCGGAAAGAATCTGCACAGAAGCCATCCGCCAATCAGCGAGCCCATGATCGGGCTCAGCAGCCGTTGCATCGGGCCGGCAGTCACCAGGATGCTGCTCATTCTCTCCGTCACGGCGACAAACGCCACGATGATCAGACCGACGACAGCGCTGGTCACCAGCGCCAGCAGCAGCAGAATTTTCTCCTCATGCTCTTCCAGATCCAGTTGTTCCAACCGCCGCTGCATCGGACGCAGCAACTTACTGAAGCCCTGCACAGCTCGAACCATCTCTCTTATTCTCCCAGCAGGGCAACGGCAAATCCAGACAAAGTGCTCCCGTGCATCCCTCCACCACAATACAGAAATGGAGATTGCGTTAAGATCGGGGGAATGTCTCGACTCCTGGTTCTCACCCTTGCCGTCTCTTGTTGGGATGGCTTTGCGCAGCAGCCTGCCGCGCCTCAGCCGGCCCAAGCCACGCCTGCCCGCCGCGTTCGCCCGCCCGCCCCCACGCGCGATCCGCACACGCCCGGCTACGTCAAGGCCAAGGAACTCCCCGACGGTGAGATCCCCTCCCCCAAGCAGGACGGTAACTTCATCATCGGCCCCACCCATCCCGCGGCCCCCGAGATGTCCGTGCAGGAAGGCGTGCCACAAGGCCAAGTCTTCGAGTTCACCATGGAGTCGAAAGACAGCAAGATATACCCGGGCATCGCGCGTGAGCCGAACACCTTCGCACGGCCTGATCCCGACAATCCCGGAAAGCTGATCGTCAACAGCTATCCCGCACCCTACACCCGCCGTGTCGCCGTCTACGTGCCGCGCCAGTACGTACCCGGTACCGAAGCCCCCTTCCTGGTCGGCGCCGATGGCCCCGACCGCATGCTCTTCACCGCTCTGGACAATCTCATTGCCCAGAAACGTATACCCGTCATCATTGCCATCTCCATTGGAAACGGAGGCGGCGATGCACAAGGCAGCCAGCGCGGACTCGAATACGACACCATGTCCGGCCTCTACGCGCAATTCGTCGAAAGCGAAGTTCTACCGCTGGTGGAACAGAAGTACAACGTCAAGCTGACCAAGGATCCCGAAGGAAGAGCCACCATGGGCTGTAGTTCCGGCGGAGCTGCCGCCATGATCATGGCGTGGTACCGCACCGACCTTTATCACCGCGTGTTGAGCTACTCCGGCACGTTCGTCTACCAGCAATGGCCCTACAATCCCGAAACCCCGCACGGCGCCTGGGATTTCCATGAGACCCTCATTCCGAACAGCCCCAAAAAACCCTTGCGCATCTGGATGCATGTCAGTGACCGCGACAACCTCAATACGCGCGACAACTATCACGATTGGGTGCTGGCCAACGAAAGGATGGCCAAAGTGCTGGCCGAAAAAGGCTACCCCTACCAGTTTGTATTTGCCAAGAACGCCGGCCACTGCGACCGCAGCGTGAAGGCGCAGACCCTGCCGCTCGCCCTCGAGTACGTCTGGCAGGGCTACAAAGCCAAGTGAGCCTTCCTAGCCTCGCCGATCCGAACGCAGCGGCTTTCCGTTGCGCCGCAGCAAGCGCTCCACTCGCAGCAAGTTCAGCATCAGGTAGCGGGGGTGGTGGTAATTCTCCGCGCGCTTCATGTCGGGAGTGGGTGTGACGTGCCGGTCGCCGATCACCTGCCACAGCGGGGACCCCAGCTTCTTCATCGGAAAATGCGCGCGCGTGTATTCCTCCAGCGTGGTGTAAAAGCGCCGCGCCCACGCATCGCCCGTCTGTTCGATCATCATCAGCGCGCCGATCAGCGCTTCCTGATGCGGAAACAGAGTCTTGTCCAGCGTCCAGTCATTCGTATCGACATTGCGCAGATTGCGCAGCAAGCCGCCGAACACACGATCCTGAGCTACTTCGCAGTGGCGCTCGAACAGGGCGGCCACGCGGTCGAATAGCGCGTTGTCCTTCCGGCGCAACGCCTCGTCCATCGCCATCCATAACGTTTCGATGGCATGGCCCGCATAGACGAATTTCTCATAGTCATCTTGGGGGCGGCTGTAATCGTGACGGATCAGCTCATTCAGTAGCCGAAAACGCGGATTGTAGTGGCGATTCAGAATGGCGTCGATCGAGCGGTCATTGATCTGTTGTAACTCCGCGTCCGGGCGCATTGCCAGCATCTGCGTGGTCGCCCGAATCAGCACCATCCATACGCCCAGCACACGGGCGCCCGGAAAAGCCGGCGCATTCGGCCCCAGGTAGGTTTGTCCGATCGAAGGATGATAGTCCGGCAGATCATAGCGCCGCACGCACTTCAGCACGATCTGTTTGGCGTCGTCCCAGTACCGCTTGTCGGCCGCCGCCTTCGAGAATTCGGCCATTCCTTCGGCAATGAAGAGATCGCCATACACTTCCGTGTCCGGCGGACTGGCCGGTGTGCCATCCCGCGCCAGCGCTTTGGGCCAGAACGCATCGCCCGTGGGACGGCTCTTTTCGATCAGCCGTAGCGAACGCGCGGCAATGTCGAGATACTTCTGCTCCCTGCCGAAATGGTTGTATAAATACGAAAACACCCACGTGCCGCGGCCCTCGTACCACGCTGTCTTGTCCGTCGACAGCAGTTGACCGGAGGGCGTCACCGTGCAATGGAACCCGCCATACTGCTTGTCCACAACGTATTTCTCGTGGAATGGGACGTAGTCCTCGAACAGATCCTTTTGGTACTGGTTGCGCTTCGCCTTCCAATCCATCGGTTCTGCCGCCGCGAGCGGCGCTGCGGCGAGAAGTGTGCCAAACATCCGGCGGTCCATCATGGACATAGTATCTCGCGCGCCATCCGGCGTATTCTACAGACATGAACAGACGCGCGTTTTTCGGAGTCTCCACGTTCGCCGCCGGCCGCTTGTTTGGCGCGCCCATCGCCAACAAGCGCGAGCGCATGATGCAGTGGTTGGCCGGAAAGACCGATCCCAACTACACACCCGCCGCTTTCTTCCTCCACTTCGGCAACGAATACAAAAACGGCATTGCCGCGGCACGCCGCCACCTCGACTACTTCCGCCACACGGATATGGACTTCGTCAAGATCCAATTCGAGCAGACCTACAGCCGGCAGCCGTTCTTGCACAAACCCGCCGACTGGGCCAAGCTCACCCTGCGCAAGCTCGACTTCTACGAGCCGCTGCTGGTCACCGTGCGAGAACTGGTGAAAACCGCCAAGAAAGACGCATTGATTCTGATGACGCTCTATTCGCCCTACATGTGCGCCGGCCACTGCGCCACATCTCCCCTGCTGAAGCAGCACCTCGAGGAAAATCCCGATGCCGTCAAACGCGGCATGGAGATTCTCACCGAAAGCCAGATGCTCTTTGTCCGCGCCTGCATCCAGGCCGGCGTGGACGGATTCTATATGTCCACCCAAGGCTCCGAGGCAAGGCAATTCTCGCAGCCCGCGATCTTCGCCAAATACATCAAACCCTTCGATCTCGTTTCCATGCGCGAGATTCAAGCCTCCTGTCCGTTCAACATTCTGCACGTCTGCGATTACAACGCACCCTACTCAGATTACGACGCCGTGCGCGACTACCCCGGACACGTGGTGAACTGCAACACACGCCTCGTCGGCAAAGAGATCGCACCCCGCCAGATCGCCGGCTTCTTCGCGCGTCCCTACATGGGCGGCCTCGATCGCCACGGCATCCTCGCCAAGGGTACTCCGCAACAGGTCGAAGCCGAAATCCGACGCGTCGTCAAAAGCGCTCCACGGCAGTTTATTCTTGGCGCCGACTGCACGGTGGCCGGTGAAACCGATTGGAACCGGTTGCGCCACGCCATCTCGGTGGCCCACCAGGTTGGCAGTTCGATTGCTTGATTCACACTTGCGAAATCGCAGGGGAGACATGCCCCGTCACTGGCCACGCGAGGATCCTCCTCTAGCGGCCCGTCGATTGAGAGACAATAGGAAAGAGTTTGCGAGAGGTTTGAAACGAATCCGCCAGCAACGGGTTCACTACATGAGTATGCACAAGATTGCGCGATTGTTGACGCTTGCCGCCGTCGCGGCCTTTGCTCAGGAGGAATCGCCCGTCACCACGCGTGTGGCGCCGCTCGGCATCCCCTGCGAGCCCGGACAGGCCCTGCCCATTGGCACCGGCTTTCCCATTATCTGTCCCCCCGCCGAGGAACAGGGCTTCATGGTCTTTGTGAAGACCACCGATGAGGGCACTGCCGGCTACAAAGTGAAGCTGCGTTACACAACAAACGACGGCGAGGAAAAGGAATCCGAACAGAGCGTCGCCCGAAACAAGAACGGCGCATGGACGGTAGCCGTGTTTCAAGTGGGACGCATGAAGACGGACACCTTGTCCGGCAATACTGTCAAGGGTGTCGATGTGGAGCAACTCAGCACGTTCTCCACCACCGCCACCGCAAAGTCCAAATCGAAGAACTAGGCTTCGATCTTCAATCCCGAGAAGATCCGGTAGACGATCAACAACACCACGGCGCCCGCCACCGCCGCGCCGTATCCGGTCACGGAGCCGATGCCCCAGAAATCCATCAGCCATCCGAGCGAGGCCGTCATGCTGGCGCCGCACAGTCCGACGCAAGCGGTTGTGATGACGCCACCCTTATCGTTCGAAGGCATCATGCCGCGGCCGAGAAATCCAAGTACGGCGCCCAGAAGGGCTGTAGAAAACACGCTAACCATATCTCCCGATTATACCCCGCCTGCGCAGCGTATCCTCTAAGGCTGCTTTGTGGCCGCCGCCTTGGAAATCCGTTCCAGGAAGGCCATGTCCAGGAATGGATCCCCCGACTCCTTGCGCCACTGGAGCAACGCCGCTTTCATGCGCTTCTCCACCGCCGCATATTCCCGCTTCCCGGCCAGGTTTGCGAACTCCACCGGGTCCGTTTGCAGGTCGTAGAGTTCGAACTCGGGCGGGTCGGAAAACGTATCGAAGGCTTTCCGCGCGGCCGTTCCCTCATAGCTTGGCTCGCGCGAAATGGCGAAGGCGAAATCCCCGTCGATCCCCGTCGAGGGTTTCGCCTTCCCGGCCAGCACGTTGTGTATGAGCTTGTAGCGCGTGTCGCGGATAGCCCGGCGCGGATAGAACGGCCGGATGCCGTGACAGTGGAACTCAGCGGCGAGATACTCCCGCCACTGGCTGCCCGATACCGCCTGACGCAGCGACATGCCATGGAGCGGGATGGAGGAACGCAGCCCCGCGGCGTCAAGCAGCGTTGGCAGCACATCCACCGTGGATACAAACTTCGTGCTCACCTGCCCGGGCTTCGTCACGCCCGGCCAGCGGAGAAAGAAGGGCACCCGCAACCCGGATTCGTAGACCGTTGTCTTGCCCCGCGCAAACGGCGGCCCATGATCGCCACAGAACACCACCACCGTGTTGCCGGCTTTGCCGGTTCGCTCCAGCGCATCCATCAGCAATCCAATGCCCGTGTCGAGCCGCGCCACCGCATTCAGATAGTTCGCGGTCCGCTCGCGCTCGGCCGGCGAGTCCACTTGCTGGAAATCGAACAGCGTCTCCTTGGTAGGCGCTACCGGCTGCTCCGGCAGCCCATCCACCTGCGGCGGGAAGAACCAGCCGCCCGGCTTTGCCGCGTCGCGAAAGGCGTGCGGATCGGAAAAGTTCACCATCAGGAAGAAGGGCGTATCGCCCGCGCTCTTCATGAACTCCTCGGCCTTCGGGGCGATGGTGCGCACGCGCCGCGTGGCGGCGTTGTCGGTGTCGCGCATGTCGAACGGAAAGCTCTTTTCCGGCTCGACATGCAGCTTGCCGATGATGCCCGTGCGGTATCCGGCACGTTCCTTCAGAAGCGCGGGGATCGTCTTGTCACGCAGATTCTCGTGCAGTGCGAATCCGGTGTTCGCCAATCCATACTGCCCGTTGCTATGCGGATACAGGCCCGTGAACATGGCGCTTCGTGACGGGCTGCACGAAGCCTGAGCGACGTAGGCCGTCTCAAACCGCACTCCCGAGGCAGCCAGTTTGTCGAGGTGCGGCGTACGAATGCGGTTCTCCCCATAGCAATTGAGTTGGAGGCCCAGGTCATCCGCCGTGATGAAGAGGATGTTCGGCCGGCGCTGTTGCGCCGGTAGGGCTGCGCCAGGGAGGCACGCCAGGAATGCACGTCGTTGCATGCACCAGCATTATCACGGCGCGGGCACGCTGCGCCACAATAGACGCTATGAGGTTCTTCATCGCAGCGATTTGTGCGTTGACCGTGTCGGCGCAGACCAAATCGCTTCCCAAGCTTACCGTCAGCCCCAATCAACGTTTCCTCATGGCCGCGGACGGAAAGCCCTTCTTCTATCTCGCCGACACGGCCTGGGAGTTGCTGCACCGCCTGGATCGCGATCAGGCTACGGCATACTTGACCAAACGCGCGGCGCAAGGCTACACCGCCATTCAGGCTGTGGCGCTGGCCGAACTCGACGGCATCACGGACCCGAATCCATACGGCGACCTGCCGCTGATCGACGAAGATCCGGCTCGTCCCGCCGTTACCCCCGGCGCGAATCCCCGCGACAAGTTGGCCTACGATTACTGGGACCACGTCGACTACATCATCGACCAAGCGAACGCCCGCGGGCTTTACATTGCTCTGCTGCCAAGCTGGGGACGGTGGGTCAACAACAACGGGCGGAACGACCGTTCGTTGCTGACGGCGGCCAACGCACAAGCCTACGGCGAGTTCCTCGGCAAGCGCTATGGCCGCAAAGGCGTCATCTGGATTCTGGGTGGCGACCGCACTCCTACCGGATTCGAAGCCACCTGGCGGGCACTGGCCCGCGGCATCGCGATCGGCGTTGCGGGCAAGGAAGACTATGGCTCCGTGCTGATGAGCTTTCATCCACGCGGTGCGGAGACCTCATCCACATGGTTTCACGACGATCCATGGCTCGACTTCAACATGCATCAGACGGGCCACGGGCTGGCGCAGTCGGTAATGTCGTGGGAACGTATCGCCAAGGACTATGCGCGCCAACCCGTGAAGCCCGTGCTCGACGGCGAGCCGCTCTACGAAGATCACCCGCTTGCCTTTCGCGCGCGGGAATTCGGCTACTCCTTCGATGCGCACGTCCGGCAGCGGGCCTATTGGTCGGTCTTCTCGGGCAGTTGCGGGCACACCTACGGCAACCACTCGGTGTGGCAGATGTACGCCGCGAACCGCAAGCCGGTGAACGGGCCGCTGTTCCATTGGGACGAAGCAATCCACCGCCCCGGCGCGGCGCAGATGCCGTACCTGCGGCGGCTGATCGAGTCGCGGCCGTTCTTTGCGCGCATCCCGGACCAATCCCTGGTGGCCGATGCTCTCGATGGAGCGGACCGCATTGTGGCGACGCGCGGTGAGGACTACGCATTCATCTACAGCGCGCAGGGCAGAAAGTTCACCGTCAATCTCGGCAAGATTTCCGGCGCTCAATTGAAGGCGACGTGGTTCAATCCGCGCACGGGGACATCCATGGAGATCGGCACGATTCCGAACAACGGGACACGTGAGTTCACCTGCCCGTCGGAAGGCTTTGGCAGCGATTGGGTGCTGGTGCTGGACGACGCGTCGAAGAACTTCCCCGCGCCCGCCCGGCACCGGAACTGAGCTCAAGGGGCTTTTGGCAGGAAGTTCTCCATCAGCCACACCTGGTAATGCTCTCTCGACTGAGTTACAGCTATCTGCTTGCCGTCCGGGCTTACCGCAAAGCCGTTCGTCGATGTTCCCAGATCCATCGTCTTCCATGCGTTGCCGTCGAGCAACACGCGCGCCAGCGCCGCGTTCGCCGACCATCCGCCGCGCCACAGTTCCACGAGCAATGCGGCCCCATCCTGCGTCCAGGCAATCTGCCCGAA
>CAYOBO010000124.1:0-22371 GCA_964402295.1 uncultured Candidatus Solibacter sp.
GCCGACGAAGGTGCCGCTGGTGCCCATGGCGGAGATGAAGTGGGTGATGCGGCCTTCGGTCTGGCGGATGATTTCCGGGGCGGTGGTTTCGAAGTGCGCTTTCCAGTTGGCGGGATTGCTGTACTGGTCCGGGTAGAAGTAGATGTCGGGGTTGGCTTCGTAGATTTCGCGGCACTTGCGAATGGCGCCGTCGGAGCCTTCGCCGGGGTCGGTGAGGACGACGTCGACACCGAAAGCGTTGAGGATGCGCTTGCGCTCTTCGGAGGCGTTGCGCGGCAGGCAAAGCTTGACTTTGTAGCCTTTGGCGGCGCAGATCATGGCGTAGGCGATGCCGGTGTTGCCGCTGGTGGAATCGAGGAGGATGCGGTCTTTCGTCAGTTTGCCGGTGCGCTCGCCGTCGAGGATCATGTTGAGGGCAGGGCGGTCCTTGACGGAGCCGCCGGGGTTCATGAACTCGGCTTTAACGTAGATTTCGATGCCTGGGTATTGGGAACCGATGCGTTCGAGGCGGTAGAGTGGCGTGTCTCCAATGGAGGAGAGGATGGACGTGGAATGGGTTTTCCAGTAATTGGATGCTGCCAAGGGAATTGCCATGAGCCCAGGATTACTTCCTTATCGTAACCGATTGGATGTGGGTGCGGGGTTGAAGGATGCACGCGTCGTCGAAAGGAATTGGACATAATGGGTGCATGCGGCAAGTATTACTCTATCGCGGAGAGGACGGATTCTGGGTGGCGGAGTGTCCCAGTTTGCCGGGGTGTGTCACGCAGGGTGAAACGGAGGATGCCGCAATCGCCAATATGAAAGAGGCCGTGCGGGCCTATATCGAGGCATTGGAGGCTGACAGCCTGCCGGTTCCCGAGGAGCATTTCGATGCTCGTCTTGTAACGGTGTGACCCACCTCCCTGTTATCTCGGGCCGGGAATGCGTGCGAGCGCTTGCTCATGTAGGGTTCCGAATGGTCCGGCAAATGGGGAGCCACGTTGTCTTGCGCCGCGTGGAACCATTTTGCCAAGTGGTTGTCCCCGATCACCGGACTCTGGATCGCGGGACACTGAGGTCCATTCTTCGGTCGGCGGGATTGACCGTGGAGCAGTTTCGGGAACTTCTTTGAAGATGAGGACAACCGGCTCACTGTTGGGCTGGAACAGCGCGTACTGGCCTAGCATTGTGAGGTCACTCAAGGCTGCCGGCTCAAGACGAAGGAAGACACGATCCTCCAACCCGGAGGAACGAGAGTCGTGGAGCCGTAGTCGAGAATGAGGGCGGGGCCGGGGGTGGGTTTCGATGGGATTTGATCGCGGCGGTAGGCGGGGATGTTGCGCCAGCGGCCGGCGATGTAGACGCGGCGGATTTCGGGTTTGGCGCCGGCAGTGGGCTGGGATTGGGTGAGCTTGGGTTTGCGGACGGCGGTGGTGGCGCGGAGGCGGATGGTGACGATTTCGATGGGACGCGAGGGGTCCGCGTAGCCGTAAGTTCTGGCGTGCTCTTTGTGGAAGGCGGCTGTGGTTCTTGGGCCGGTGTAGGGGATGGTGAGTTCGTAGCTCTGTCCCAGGTAGCGCACGTCGGCGTATCGACGGAGTGTGGCTTGCGGGTTTTCCGTGCGGGCGCGGGATTCGAGTTCGGCGAATTTGGCTTCGATGGCGGTTGGTGCGCCGAGCACTCCGGCGGCGTAGTCGCGCACATGCGGGGCGAGCAGCATGCCGAGGGCGGAGAGGACGCCGGCGCTCGCGGGAGCGATGACGGTGGAAATGTTGAGTTCGGCGGCGATGTCGCAGGCATGGAGTCCGCCGCAGCCTCCGAAGGCGATCAAGGCGAATTGGCGGGGATCGTAGCCGCGTTCGATGGAGACGGCGCGAATGGCGCGCTCCATGTTGGCGTTAGCGATCCTGAGGATGCCTTCGGCTGCTTGGACACGGGTGAGATGGAGGGGCTGGGCAATGGTGTCGATGGCTTGCGCGGCGCGTTCCGTATCGAGGGGCATCTGGCCGTCGAGGAACGATGTCACGCGGCCGAGGACGACATGGGCATCGGTGACCGTGGGCTTTGTGCCCAAGCCATAGCAGGCGGGGCCGGGGTCCGCGCCCGCGGATTCGGGACCGACGCGAAGCAGGCCACCTTCATCGATGCGGGCGATGGAGCCGCCGCCGGCTCCGACGGTGTGGATATCGAGCATCGGAACGCGGATGGGCACGCCGTCCACGATGGCTTCCACGGTCTCGCGCGGTGCGCCGTCGCAAAGGCTCACGTCGGTGGAGGTGCCTCCCATGTCGAAGCCCAAGGCTCGCGTATGGCCTGCCTCGCGGGCGATGGCGAAGGCTCCGACGACTCCTCCGGCGGGGCCGGAAAGCACCGTGCGCACGGCATGGCGCCGGGCGTCGGAGGCGGTGAGCAGGCCGCCGTTCGATTGCATGATGGAGACAGGGTGCGGGGAGCCTGCTTCGAGTGCGGCGAGATAGCGATCCATGAGCGGGCCGACATAGGAGTTGAGCAGCGTTGTCGAACCGCGCTCATATTCACGGAATTCGGGGCAGACTTCGGAGGAGAGGCTGATGTAGCCGATCCCTTTGAGGGCATCGGCGATGGCTTGTTCGTTCTCCGGGGTCTGGTAGGCGTGCAGCAGGCAGATGGCGATGGATTCGACGCCGGCTTCCCGCAGAGTCCTGGCGAGGCGCTTCAGGTGTGCGCGTTGCGGACGTTCGGCGATGACGCCATCGGCATGGGCGCGTTCGTGGACTCCGAAGCAAAGCGCGCGCGGCGTGAGGAAGCGCTTGGGCGGAGGAGTGAGATCGTAGAGCGCGGCGCGGTTCTGGCGGCCGATGTGGAGGATGTCTTCGAATCCGGCGGTGGTGACGAAGGCAGTGCGCGCGCCTTTGCGTTCGAGCAGGGCGTTGGTGGCGACGGTGGAGCCGTGGATGACTTCCACGCGGCCGTTGCCGGCGGCGGCCTGAGCAATGCCCTGGAGGATGACTGCGGCGGGATTGCGCGGGTTGGAGCGGATCTTGAACGACTCCATGCGGCCGTTGTCGTGGAGTACGACAAAGTCTGTGAATGTGCCTCCGGCGTCGATTCCGATGCGCATGGTTGGCTACCTTAGCGGCAGGTCCGGCGGGCGGATGCCTTCCTGGCGGAAACGCTCGAGCATGCGGCGGCGGATGTTCGATTGCGCCATGCCCTGATTGAGGCGATGCTTGACCTGAATGATGAGCTTGAACTGGAGATGGGTGGGGGTGACTCCGGGATCGAAGATGACGATGGGCTCGAATTCGGGGACGAGGTTCGGCTCCTTGGAGGCTTCTTCGATGGCAATCGCGGAGGCGCGGCCGACGTCCGCATCGAAGGATGTGAGGATCTGCACGTCGGTGACTACCTTCTCATTGGGGAGGGCGAAGTTGGTAAGGATGCTGGAGGTGATCTTCTCATTGGGGATGACGATGACGTTGTTGGATGTGGTGAGCACGCGTGTGGTGCGCCAGCCGATGTCGGTGACGGTGCCCTCTTCGCCGCTCGAGAGGCGGATGAAATCGCCGATGGAGATGGGCGCTTCCACCAGGATATGGATGCCGGCGAAGAAATTGGCGAGCGTGTCGCGGAGCGCCAGGGCAAGGGCCAAACCTCCGACGCCTAACGCCGTGAGCAGCGGTGCGATGGAGACATCGAAATAGCGCAGCAGGACACTGGCGCCGAGGCTGAGGATGAAGACGTGGATGAGCGCTTTCGAGACGCCGGAAACGGCGATGGAGAGGCCGCGTTCCTGGACATAGGTTTCGGCGAGACGAACGAGTAGTGTAGACGTGACGACGCAGACGCTGACGACGAGAAAGGTGACGAGCCCGGCGGCGGCCCAGGAGGCGGCACGGCCGGGGAGATCCGCGTACTTGAGGGTGATGGCAAGGGCTCCGGCGAAGCACCAGAGGATGGAGGGAAAGCGGAGGGATGTGGTGAGGATGCGTCCGCGGCGGCCGGGGCCGGTGGTTTGCTTTGCCAGCCACTGTAGCGTGAGCTGGCGAAGGAGGAAGAAGATGGCGAGCGATGCGGCGAACAGGAGCGCCGATTGCGCCCATTCGATGAGCAACGCAGGGTTCTTCCAGGACACGGACGGCATACGGTGGCGAAGTTCCTATTCTCCCATGTATGGGAAGTCGTGCAGCCGGTTGTTGCCGGGAAGCATCCTAGAATAAGAAGAGCAGTGCGGTTTTTCGCCCTCCGATAACGATGATCCAACTCGATGGTGTCCATAAAGAATTTGACGGGAAGCGCAAAGTAGTGGCGCTCGATGGTGTGCAGTTGCATATTCCAAAGGGCGAGATGGTGTCGATGATCGGACCGTCGGGCTCGGGCAAGTCCACACTGCTCAATCTGATTGGCGGCTTGGACAAGCCCACGCGCGGCGAGATCCGGATCGACGGGCAGGCGATGAGTGCGGTGTCGGACGACGATCTGACGCGGATGCGGCGCGATAAGATCGGATTCATTTTCCAGTTCTTCAACTTGCTGCCGACGCTCAGTTGCCTGGAGAACGTGGCGCTGCCGCTGCACCTGCGCGGGTGGAGCCGCAAGAAGGCAGAGGAGCGCGGACGCGAGTTGCTGGACCTGGTGCAGTTGGGCAAGCGCGTGGAGCACCTTCCCGAGGAGTTGTCGGGCGGCGAGCGGCAGCGCGTGGCAATTGCGCGGGCGCTCTCGGTGTATCCGCCGATTCTGCTGGCCGATGAGCCGACGGGGAATCTGGATTCTTCGACGGGTGCGGAAATTCTCAAGTTGATCAACGATCTGCACCGGCGGCTGGGGTCGACGATTCTGATTGTGACGCACGATATGGGGGTCGCCGAAAGCTGCCAGCGAACGATACGTTTGCGCGATGGACGGATTGTGGAGGATGTGCGGCGGTGATTCTGCTGCGATTGCTGACACTGCCCTACGTGCGCAAACACAAGCTGCGCACGGCTCTGACGATAGCGGGGATCGCCCTGGGTGTGGTGATCTTCGTGGGCATGCGCACGGCCAACGATTCGGTCATGTACGGGTTCCAGCAAACCGTGGACCGGCTGGCCGGCAAGACGCATTTACAGGTTTCGGCCGGGGAAACGGGATTTCCCGAAGAAGTGCTCGAAAAGGTGCAGGCTGTCCCGGAGGTGGATGTCGCCGTTCCGGTGATTGAAGCGATTGTGCAGACAGGGATGGCGGGGCAGGGGAATTTGCTGCTGCTCGGCGTGGACATGACGGGCGACCGCAGTCTGCGCGAGTATGACTTCGAAGACGGGGAAGAGGCGGTGATCGACGATCCGCTGGTGTTTCTGGCGCAGCCGGACTCGATCATGATCACGCGCGATTTCGCCACGCAGAACGGCTTAGCCACGGGCGATAAATTGAAGCTCGAAACCATTGCCGGGCCGAAGCAATTTACGATTCGCGGGATCATGAAGCCGGGCGGAATGGCGAGCGCATTCGGCGGGAATCTGGCGGTGATGGATATCTACGCGGCGCAGTTCATTTTCGGGCGTGGACGTTCGTTCGACCGGATTGACTTGACGGTGAAACCGGAATACACGGTGGAGCAAGGCAGGGCGGCGTTGGAAAAGGCGCTGGGGGGCGGATTGCAGGTGGAGCCGCCATCGTCGCGGGGGAAGCAGTTTGAATCGATCGCGAGTATTTTCTCGGTGGGTGCTTCGCTGAACAGCTTGTTTGCGCTGCTGATCGGGTTGTTTATCATATACAACACGTTTTCGATTGCGGTGACGCAACGGCGTTCGGAGATCGGCGTGCTGCGGTCACTGGGGGCGACACGGGGGCAGATCCGCGGGTTGTTTCTGCTGGAGAGCGCTCTGTTGGGGTTAACCGGGAGTCTGGCGGGCATTTTCTTCGGATTACTCTTAGCCCGTGGCATGGCGCAATATTTGAGTACGTTTTTCGGGGAATTATATGGCGTGACGCAGCGTGTGGAAGAGATATCGGCGGATCCGCGAGTGCTCGGGTTGGCGCTCTTTGTGGGTATTTTCATGAGTATGCTGGCGGCGTGGGTGCCGGCGCGGGCGGCATCGCAAGTGGATCCGGTGAAGGCGTTGCACAAGGGGGCCTACGAGAGTTTTTCGGATCATGAGAGCCGGGTGCGCCTGTGGGCCGCGCTCGGTTTATGCGCCGTGGCGCTGGGGTGCTGGTTCGGCGGCGGATCGCGCGGTGTGCCGCTGTATGTGGGGTATTTGTCGGTGGTTGTGGCGGCCGTGCTGTTGACTCCCGCGGCGGTGCGCTGGCTGGTGGTGCTGTTGCGTCCGCTGCTGCGTGCTGTGTTGCCGGTGGAAGGCGCGCTGGCGGCGGACAGCCTGATGCAGGCGCCGCGGCGGACGTCGGCAACGGTGGGCGCGGTGATGTTGTCGCTGTCGCTGGTGATTGGACTCGGTGGCGTGTCGACGGCGAGTTATGTATCGCTGATCGACTGGATGCACAATGTGCTGAATCCCGATTTGTTTGTGGGCACCTCGGAGCAAATCGCCGAACGGAGCTATCGTTTTCCGGCGAGTTTCGGCGATGAGATCCGTCAGATGGACGTGATTGACGAGGTGCAATACGTGCGGACGGCGCGAGTGCAATTCAAGGGTGTGCCGGTGATGGTGGTAGCTACGGATATTGCCGCGGTGGGACAGCGGGTGAAACCGAAGGTGGTGGCCGGGGAGCGGACGGAGATGAACCGGCTGGCTTCGGAAGGCAAGGGTGTGATTCTGGCGGATAACGTGGCGTTGATGACGCGCAGCAAGATGGGGGATGTGGTGGAGATCCCATCGCCGGGCGGGATCATCCGCTTGCCGGTGGTGGGCATCACGATCGATTATTCGGATCAGAAGGGCGCGATTCTGATGGACCGGAAGGTTTTCGTCAAGTACTGGAAAGACGATTCGGTGAATCTGTTCCGGGTGTACCTGAAGAAAGGTGTGGAGCCGGAGCAAGGCAAGCGGGCGATTCTGGATCGTTTCGGATCGGAGCGGAAGCTGTTTGTGATGACGAACGAGCAACTGCGCACGTATGCGTTGAAAGTGACGGACCAGTTTTTCGGGCTGACGTACATGCAGATTTTCGTGGCCGTGCTGGTGGCCATCTTGGGGATTGTGAACAGTCTCACCGTTTCGATTACGGACCGGCGCCGCGAGTTGGGCGTCTTGCAGGCGGTGGGCGGATTGCGGCGTCAGGTGCGGCAGGCGGTGTGGATGGAGGCGTTGAGCATCGGATTGGTGAGTGTCATTCTGGGGCTGGCGTTGGGGGCGGTGATGCTGTTCTATTACCTGGGAATCATTCGCGAGGAAGTGGCGGGCATCCGGCTCGATTATACCTATCCCGTGAAGATCGCGTTGATTCTGATTCCCACGATGATGGCGGTGGCGCTATCGGCGGCATTGGGTCCGGCGGAGTCCGCGGTGCGCGCATCGCTGGTGGAGGCTTTGGAATATGAGTAGGCTTGCTGGGTTGATGTTGTTAGCCGCGGTCGCTTCCGCGCAGGACGCGCGGCAGATCATGACAGAGGTGCAGAACCGGCAGAAATCGAACTCGCAGCGTTATCAAGGCTGGCTGAAGGTGATCGACAGCAAGAGCAAGATCAGTGAGAAGCGGTGGACGTATGACCGGCTGGGGTCGGCGGGAGAGAGCAAGGTGGTGCTGCGGTTTACGGCTCCCGCGGAAGTCAAGGGCGTAGCGCTACTCATTGTGAATCATCCGGAGCGGGCATCGGATCAATGGATGTGGACGCCATCCTTGCAGCGGGACCGGCGGATTGCCTTTCAGGATCGCTCCACGCGCTTCTTTGGGACGGACTTCAGCTTTGAGGATCTGGAAGAGCGGGATGTGAACCAGTACGATTACAAGATGCTGGGGGAAGAGACGGTGGCGGGTACGCCCTGTTGGAAGATCGAATCGCGGGCGAAAAAAACGAAGTCCTCGCAGTATTCCCACGTGCATTTGTGGGTGGACAAGGCGCGGTATGTGTTTCTGCGGATTGAGAGCTTCAAGGGGGACACGTTGATCCGGAGGACGCAATACAGCGACTATCAGAAGATCCAAAACATCTGGAGTCCGCTGTCATTGGAAGTGGAGGATGTCGGGCGGAAGAGCAAGACGGTGCTGCGAACGGAGAAACTGGAGTACAACGTTCCGTTGAAGGAAGAGATGTTCACATTGCAGGCATTACGGCGCGAATGATACAGGCGGTACTTATCTTGTTTTTGGCTGCGCCCGTGTGGGGGCAGAAACTGGTGCATCGCGGCTACGTGGAGACGCGCGGATTGGCGTATCCGGATACGGTGCCCGGCGATAGCAGCAACGGCGTGGGCGAAGTGGTGGCGCGCTGGGATGTATCCTACCGGCTCTCGGATGCGTGGAAGGTATCGGGCGCGGTGGATGCGCGTGTGGATACGCACCGCCAGAATGAGCGGGAATTTCGCCTGGACTGGCAGGACCGGAGCTTCCGGCGCCCCAACCTTTCGCTGCGGCGATTCAGCACGACATATCGAAAGGGACGGCTGACCCTGGAGTTCGGCAAACAGTTTATTCGCTGGGGAAAGGCGGACATTCTCAATCCGACCGACCGGTTTGCTCCGAAGGATTATCTGGAAGTGATCAACACGGATTATCTGGGCGTGCTGGCGGCGCGGGCGGTGTATGAAGCAGGGAGCCATACGTTCGATCTGGTGTATACGCCGCGCATGACTCCGAGCCGCGGCCCGCTGGGGAATCAGCGGTGGGTGGTGTTGCCGGATCCGGTGCCGGGGTTGACGATGGTGGATGGCGGGGTGCGGTATCCGGGTGGCGGACAGGCCGGTGTGCGATGGAATTTTCTGGGTCCCGGGTTTGAAATGTCTACCTCGTTTTTCGAAGGGTACAGTCATTTGCCTTCCATCGAATTAGGAGGCGTAGCGGGGCGTCCGTTTGCCGTCGCGTTGACGCGGTTCTTTCCCCGGTTGCGGTTTTATGGAGCGGATGCGGCGGTGCCGTTGCGCTGGTTTACGGTGAAGGGTGAAGCGGGGTATTTCACTTCGTCGAACCTGGAGACGGATGAATTTCTGCTGTATGTGGTGCAGTTGGAACGGCAGCAGGGGGAATGGTCGTTTGTCGGAGGATATGCGGGCGAGTTCGTGACGGATGCGCGGAATCCCTTGTTCTTCGCGCCGGACCGGGGCATTGCGCGGACGTTTCTGGGGCGGGTGGCGTACACGATCGATACGAACCGCAGCGTGGCGTTGGAGACGGCAGTGCGGCAGACGGGGGATGGGGCGTACTTGAAGGGGGAATATTCGCAGGCGTTCGGGCAGCATTGGCGCGGGACGATGGGATTTGTGTTGTTGCGGGGGAATCGGGAGGATTTTCTGGGGCAGTATAAGAGCAACTCGCATTTGCTGGCGACGATGCGCTACAGCTTCTGATGCAGTAGAATCGCCGCTATGGCCCGGCGAACCCCTGTTGGCGGCGCTGTGTGGCGGCGCGGCGAACAAGCAGGATGGCACATTGCCGTTACGGGCACGGTCTCGGAAATATGATTGGGAAGCCGTCACTCCGTTGCGGCGGAAGGTGCGGGAAACGGCCATTATTGTTTGCGATATGTGGGATGACCACTACTTGAAGAACGCCGCCAAGCGGGTGGCGGAGATGGCTCCGCGGATGAATGCGGTGCTCAAAAGGGGCCCGGGCGATCGGGGGTGCGGATTATCCATGCGCCGAGCGGCACGAAGGATGTCTATGCCGGCACGCCGCAGCGCAAGCGGATGACGATGGCGCGCAAGGCGACTCCTGCGGCGCCGATCGCCAAGTGGCGTTATCTCGAAGAAGGCAAGGAAGGAAAGCTGCCGATTGATGACGTGACGGACCCTGCGACGATCCGGTGGTGGGGGAAGGTGCGGCGGTATCACCGCCAGAATGCGCTGCTGGAAATTGCCGGGCCGGATGGCGTCAGCGATAGTGGGGAGGAAATTTACAATTTCTTCGAGCAGCAGGGTATTCGGAACGTGGCGCCGATGGGCGTGCCTCTCACCGATGCCATGTATGACCCGCGGCAGAAGCCCTATGTGAGCCACGCCGCGGGTACGGAACCGATGGTGCGGCACGTGGAGAAGCATTGGCGCCCCTCCATTCTCGGCCAGGATTTGACCCGGCTGGCCGGTGCGGCGAGCGATTAGTAGACGAAGCGCAATCCGAACTGGATGTTGCGCGGATTGCCTCCGGTGATGATCTGTCCGAACAAGGCGTTCGATACGTCGAAGCTGGTGCCGCGGGCGTCGAGCGCGGGGTTGTTGAACAGGTTGTAGAATTCAGCGCGGAACTGCACGTTGAAGCGCTCGCCAAACCGCGTGTTCTTGATCAGGGAGGAATCGAAGTTGACGCGGCCGGGTCCGCGCAGGCGCGGTTGGGTGAGCGAATCGTTGGGGATGGTGTAGGTGGCGGCGCGCTCGAATGCGGAGGTGTCGAACCAGCGGGTGAGCGATTGCTGACCTCCGGCGAGCACCGGATCCTTCAGGCGGTTGGCTCGGCCATTGGTGGACGAGAAATTGAAGAGATTCGTCGTGTCAGGGGCCGTGATGAGCACGGGGTGGCCGCCCTGAAGGACGGTGATGCTGCTCACGCCCCATCCACCGAGAACTTTCGCGGCGATGCCCTCGCTGGCCCAGCGCTTTCCTCTGCCCAAGGGGAGGTCGTAGACGTAGCTGAGGACAAGGCGCTGCGGCACGTCGTTGGCTTCGATGCTCTTGTTGTAGCGGGCATCGTAAAGGTGGTTGGACGGACCGACGACCCAGGTGTTCGATTGCGTGGTGGCGGCGATGGTCTTGGAGATGGTGTAGGAGGCGGTCAGGGTAAGGCCGTGCGAGTACTGTTTTTCGAGGCGCAAGTAGGCGCTCTGATAGCTCATGTCGGCGTAGGGATCGCGGAAGATGAGCAGGTCGAGGAATTGGGAATAGGGGCGGAGCAACTGGCGGCGCTGGATGGTGGGTCCGGCCAGCGGGCCGCTGGGGATCTTGCCGAAGTAGGGATTGGGCACGGGTTGCAGTAGGGAAGCGCCGAGGGCGGCGTCTTCCGGCCGATTCTGGTTGTGCTGGCGATTCCAATAGAGGTGGGTGGTTTTGGAACCGACGTAGGCTGCTTCCACCATTGTGTTGCCGCCGAGCATGCGCTGGATGGATAGGCTCCAATTGCCGAGGTAGGCGTTGGGGTGATTGCGTGTATCGCCGCGAACGTTCTGGCCGGCGAAGTTGGTGTTGCGGTCGGGGACGATGATGCCTCCGGCGAAGGGGTTGGACCACGATCCGTTAACTGGAGGGGTGTTGGGCATCGTGTTCGGCGGGCCCAGGAAGAGCGCATTCGAAAGAAAGCTGCCGTTGCCGAAGTCGGTGGCGGCGGCATTGACGCCGACGTAGGTGGCGTAGAAGATGGCGGCGGCAGAGCGGAGCACGGTCTTCTTGTTGAGTTGCCAGGCGAAGCCGACGCGGGGGGAGAAATTACGCTTGTTGGGATCGTTCTGGTAGCCACCGGGCTCGATCAGTTTGAAGGTGCCTTTTACGCCGGCAACGGGGTCGATGGCGTCCCAGTCGATGTAACCGATCTGGCCGAATTTTTCGGCGTATGGAGTAGTGTATTCCCAGCGGAAACCAAGGTTGATGGTGAAGCGGTTGGTGACGCGCCAATCGTCCTGGATGTAGAGGCCGTAGTAGCGCTGGTAAAGAAACAAGGGGCGGGTGATGGTAATGGCTCCGGCTTGCGGCGCGCCGAGCAGAAAGCTGGCGAAGCCGTGGCCGGAATTGAGCGCGGTGACCGTGGGATCGGGGCCTTGCGTATAGTTGCGGTCGAAGATGTACTGGCCGGAGGACTGCTGCGAGTTGAATGCGTTCAGCTTGATTAACTGGAGATCGACGCCGGTTTTGATCTTGTGGCGCGTGCGGATGAAGGTGCCGTGGTATTGAGCATGCCAGGTGTCCTGGGGATTGAGGTTGCGGCCGACGCCGCCGAGTTGCGTGAACTCGTTGGGAGCAGCTTGGGTGACGGCGAGTCCGGCGCCCTGAGCATAAGTTTGCACGCTTACTTGGGGGAATTGATTGAAGAGAATGTTGCGGGTGACCTCGGGGCCGAAGCCAAGGGAGGCCACATCGAAGCCCTCGCTGACGGGATGCGAATCGAACTGGAGACGCGTGTAACTGAGCCGGCCTTCCCCGAGGATGGTAGGCGAGATGGTGGAGGTGAAGCTGATGAGGCCGGTGCGCGTGGGATTGGAATTGATGGAGCGCGCCGGAAATGCCGGATTGGTGGCCAGCGAACTGCTGGTGGTGAGCTGGCGTCCTCCGGTGCGGCCGTAGAAGCGGTGCTTGTCATTGATGATGTGATCGATGCGCCCGAACCAACTGTCACTGGGGTTGACGTTGGTGCCGGTGAGGAAATAGTTGTTCACTTGGCCGAATGCCTCGCCGGGGCGATTGGGTTCGGGCCAGAAAGGGAGCACCTTCTGCGAGATGGGATGCAGACGTGTGGAGGGGATACGATTGCCGGGGAATTGATCGCGGATGAAGCGCCCGGGATTTGACGGATCGGCGCGCGTTGTGAGGTAATCGTAAACCTGGACGAGGCGGCCGTTGCGGTCGAGCGTGGTGGAGAAATCGCCGGCTTTCTGCGCGGCGTTGGGAACGGAGCCGAGGACTTGATCCGGGCTGCCCTGACGAGTGCCCTCGTAGTTGGCAAACCAGAACGTGCGGTCGCGAACGATGCGTCCACCGGCGGCGGCGCCGAACTCGTTGCGGCGGAACTCGCCCTTCGGGACGCGGTTGCGATTGTTCGACCAGGAGTTGGCGTTGAGGTTGTCGTTGCGAAGGAATTCGTAGAGAACGCCATGCAGGTCATTGGTGCCCGACTTGGTGGCGACGTTGACGATGCCCCCGGCGGCGCGCCCGAATTCGGCCGAATAGGTGGAGGTTTCGACTTTAAATTCGGCGACGGATTCGAGGGGGACCGTGTAGGCGTTTCCGGACTCGGTGGTGCCGCGCGATTCGCCGCCATCGATGAGCACGCCGTTCTGCTGCATTAGTCCACCGTTGATCTGCGAGGTGGTGGAGACGCCGACGATGTCCTGCCCAGTGCCGCGCTGGCCGTACGAGGGAATAACTCCCGGAGCGGTGGCGGCAAGGGCGAGAGGATTGCGGCCGAGCAGCGGGAGTTCGACGACGCGGCGTTGTTCGACGACTTTACCAAGCCCCGAAGATTGCGCTTCGAGTTGCACCTGCGTGGCGCGTACTTCCACCGCTTCGGCCACCGTGCCGACCTCGAGAGTCAGGTTGACGGTGGCAGTGAGACCGACGGTGAGGCGGAGTCCGGCGACACGTGCCGGGCGGAAACCTTGTTTTTCGGCGGTGACGTCATATTCGCCGGGGGGCAGCGCGGGTATGTAGTATATGCCCGCGGAATTCGTCTCGGCTTTGAGGGTGACGTTGGTGCCGGTGTTGCGGATGCTCACCTGGGCGGCGGGAACGATGGCTCCGGTGGCATCGGCGACGGTACCCGTTACGGTGGCTCGTTCGCCCTGCCCGTGGAGCAGGTGCGCGAGAAGGAGGAGGGAAAGTCCAATCTTCAGGGTTGGCTTTTGCATAAGAGTGGGGTCATTGTATATCAACTGAAATGTTAGTGGGATTCGGATAACACAGTCTTTTTGCCTTGGCAATGTAAGAAATGTAAAGGTTGCCAGTGCCCGCCGTGGCGAGCGGGGACCAGGAGGCGATTGCGGAACGCAACGGAGCAACGCAACGGAGCATGGAGTTCCGGCGGCGTCTGTCTCTTGGCCCTTGGCGTGCACCGAAGAATTCGATGCGACGACGCAGCTTCTTACTCACTCCCGCGCTTCTTGCCGCGAAGCCCGCCTATCGGCCGGCGCTGACTGGGGCGGCCTATGTGTACACCCAGTGGCTGAACCGCGAGCGGCGCACGCTCGGTTCCGGGCTCGATGAGATCTTTGCGAGCATTCGTGAGGCAGGCTACCGGCAGGTGCAGATTACGTCGAATCTTCTTGCGCCGGAGCTCGCCGGGCGCACGGTAGCGTTGCTCCGGCAGAACCGGTTGCGGCTGCCCGTGGTGTATCAAGGTGGCAACATTCACGATGCCGATGCCGTGCCGAAGACGCTGGATGCAATGGCGGCCCTCGCTCAGCAGGTGAAGCCGCTGGGGACCAAAGCTCTCGTGTTCAATACGGCTCCGAAAGCGCGGAAGGAGCGCAAGACGGATGAAGAGTTGGCCCGGCAGCGCGAGGCGATGGCGGAGATGGTGAGGAGAGTCAACGCCGCGGGACTCGACTTGCTGTTGCACCAGCATGCTCCGGAGATGAGCGAGAATGCGCGGGAGTGGCGGGATCTGCTGCGCGTGAAAGGGTTGGGGGTGTGTCTGGATGTGCATTGGATTCTGCGCGGCGGCGAGGATGTGATGACACTGTTGCGGGAAAGCGGGCCGCGCATTGGGGATATACATTTGCGCAATTCGCACCATGGCGTGTGGGACGAAGAGTTGGGGGATGGCGATGTGGACTACCGGGCGGTGGCGGCGTATCTGAAAGAGATCGGCTACAAGGGCTACCTGACGGTGGAACTGGCGTGGGAGGCGGGGACGAAAATTACGCGTCCGCTGACGGAAAACATGCGGCGCAGCAGGGTGTATGCCGAGGAGGTGTTCGGCGTCAAGGCGTGACGTCGGCGACGGACACGGTGTAGCGGAGCGTGACGGGTTTGCCGGGTTCGAGAGTGTAGCTGTTCACACCGGGGAAATTGGCGCCGACAAAGCCATAGTGGCGGAGGCACCATTCATTGGGGTAATTCGGGTTTTCCGGGTGCGCCTGAATGCGGAGCACGGCGCGCCCGTTCTTGTACACGCCTTCGAGTTCGGCCCAAGAGTGCGGAACGTGATCTTCGTCTTTCCGCACCGGGCCATCGTCGGCGCGCAGTTGGGTTTCCGTGCGCGGGGCGAAACGGGCGCTGAAGCCGCCGTAGCCTTTGTTTTGTTCGGGTGCTCCGGCGATCCGGACGCCGGCCTGAAGCGCTTCCAGTTGCAGGGACACGTGCATCCGATGGCTGGGCAAGGCCTGGAAGGTGACGGTTTCCTTCATGGCCGGTTTGCCATCGAGTAGCCAAGTATGTTCCACCTGGAGCAGCGCTTCCGCGGCGGATGCCTTCTTTTCCACAATGCGGTCGAAGCGATGGGTGGCGTTCTTCCCAAGCCAGGTGTCGCCTTGCACCCCGTTCTGCTCCACGCGAGGCCAGGCCCAGAAGAGGCCGCGGTGATGCTTGTGGTCCGCGGGGCCGTCGTCGGTAACGGTGACTCCGGCCGGCGAGTTGACAGGGTGCAAATAGCAGCAGTCGCGCCCGAGGCCGTGACGGTAAACGAAGAAGGTTTTTCCCGATTCCTGAAGTTCGAGTTCACCCGCATTGCGCTCGATCCATTGGAATGAGCCTGCCAGGGCTGGCAGTACGAGGAGGGATAGCCAGATCATATCGATTGACTCCGGATGCGGTCTTCATCGGGTTCGACGCCGAGTCCAGGCGCCGTGGGCGTCGAGAGTGTGCCGTCTTGCAGGTGAAAGGGCTGCTTGAGGAAGGAGCCGGTGAGGAATTGCGGGCCGTTGAGGGCGCAGGGCTGCGTGACTTGATAAGCGCCGTAGAGGACGAGAGAGGCGGCCAGCGACGTGTCGGGGTCGGTGAGCCCGCTGCCCAGCACCATCAGTCCGGCTTCGCGGAGAATCTCGATTTGGCGTTTGGCATCGAAGAGGCCGGCAGTGCGGGCCGGCTTCATGGCGACGCCATCGAGCAGGTTGAGCTTGATGAACTCGAGCAGTTCGACGGAAGAGACGATGCCTTCATCCATGAGGATGGGCAGCGCCCCTTGCTTCTTGAGATCGGCGAAAGCGGAGAGGCGATTCGAGGCGACCGGTTGTTCCAGCACATCGACACCTGCATCGGCGAGCTTGGGAGCGATTTGCAGCGCGGTGGTGGGATCGTAGCCGCCGTTGGCATCGGCCCACAGGAAGCAATCGGGCGCCAGTTTGCGCACCGAGCGGGCGAGTTCGAGATCGAACTGGGGATTGGGCGCCACTTTGATGTTGAAGTGGCGGTAGCCGCGCTTGCGGCCCTCCTCCAGCAGTGGCGCGGCTTCGTCGAGCGTGCGTGGGTTCAGCGTCCAACTCATGGCGATGCGGTCGAGCGGCTTGCGGCCCCAGAGCAGTGCCAGCGGCAGCTTGGCGAGTTTGCCCGCGATGTCGTGGAGGGCGAGATCGATGCCCGCTTTGGCGATGGGCATGCCCGTGGAAAACGATGGGGCGATCGCCCGATTCATGACCTTGTGGACGGAGGCGATATCGAGGGGATTGAGCCCGATGAGCGCTGGAGCCAGATACTCGCGCAGGGTGGTGACGACACTTTGCGGGGTTTCGTAGCTCCAGGTGTGCGTGGGAACGCTTTGGCCCCATCCGGCGGTGCCGTCTTCGCAGGTGATCTTGACGAATACAGCAGGGCGCTCGGGTTTGGGGAAGAACCGAAAGTGTCCGGTGACAGGGTAGATGACAGGGAACACTTCCACCTTTTGAATGGGCGGAACAGCGGCCCAGGCCACAGTGGCCGGCGTCAGGGCAAGGAAGCCGCGGCGGGTCATGCCAGTTCGAGACGTTCGGCGTCGAAGCGGACAACGCGTCCCGTGTGTAGCGATTCGGCGGCCATGATGCCGGCGACGGCGTGGCGGAATCCGGCCTCGACACAGGCGCGCGGTGTTTGGCGGCTGCGCACGCAGCGCAGAAAATTGGCCATGTGCGATTCCACAGGCTCCGCGGTGACGGACTTGTTGCCGGGTTGGAAGACGAGCTTGTCGCCATCGAAGGCGCCCTTGTCGCCGTACCACATATTACGCGTGCCGCTGTCGTTGGTGAGGCTCATGGCGAAGCGGGCCAGGCAATCGTTGGGGTAGTGCACCAGCGCCTGAAAGACGTCTTCGGTTTCGCGGCCGTCCTTCCACAGGAACACGCCGCCCTGTGCCGCGACGGACACCGGATAGGGAACGTCGAGGAACCAGGGCACAAGGTCGATGTAGTGGCACATCCAGAGTCCGGCGATGCCGTTGCTCGATTCGCGGAACAGTTGCCACTCCTTGTAGCGGCGGGCATCGAAGGGACGTTCGAAACGGCCCATCTTGTAGGAGGTCCAATCGACGTCTTCGGGGCGGATGCCGCCGTGGTCTCGGCGCCAGCGCGCCTGGTGGAAATTTACCTCCATATCGACGCGCGTGACCTTGCCGATGGCCCCTTCGCGGATGAGTTTGGCGGCGGCGATGAGGCCCGGTTCGCTGCGGCGCTGCGTGCCGATTTGCACGACACGGCCGGATTGCTTCACCGTGAGGTAGGCGCGGCGCGCCTCGCTCATGTCGATGCCGAAGGGCTTTTCGCAATAAGCGTCTTTGCCGGCGCGGACAGCATCGGTGAGGATGGTGCTGTGCGTGAAATCGGGGGCGGAGATGATCACCGCATCGAGTTCCTGCATGGCGAGCAGTTCGCGGTAATCCGTGGCTCGTTTGACGGCCCCGGGAACCATCGTTGCCGCGGTAGGCCGGTGCACGTCGCAGACGGCGATGACCTTGGCGTTCTCCGCCGTGCACTTGGCGACTTCGCCGAGTAGATAACGGCCGCGGCTGCCCGCGCCGATCAAGCCGATTTGGATGATGTCATTGGGCGACAGCCTGCCGCGCGGGGCGGCGGATGCGCCGGCGGCAGCCACGCCGCCGATGAAGAAGCGTCTCGATGTCATGCGATCCTCGGGAGTTCGTAGCCTTTGCGCCGCGGGCGTGCGAGCAGCGCGTTGGCCTCGCTGTCGCCTTCGAATCGTTCCGCCGCGGGATCCCATTTCAGCCTGCGGCCGAGTTGGCGGACGATGTTGACCATGTGGCAGAGCGTGGTCGAACGGTGCCCGATCTCGACATCGGCGGTGGGCCGGAGTCGGGTGCGCACGGAGGAGAGGAAATTCTGGATGTGGAACTGATTCTCGCCGGGGCCTTCGGGGAAAGGATCGGGGCCGTAGCCCTGGAATTCGGCGGCGAGTTCGGCAGGCTCGATGGTATAGGAACCGCGCTTGATTTCGAGCTTGCCCTTATCGCCGATGAAGATGGCGCCGAGGTCGGCATGGTCGCGGCGCGCGCCTTCGAGTTTCATGACAACGCCATTGGCGTAGCGCATGGAGACCGGGGCTTGCGGACCTTTGCCTTCCAGCCAGATTTCGACGGGGCCTGTTTCATCGGTGCCGAGGCCTGCCTGCGCCTGATCGAGCGAGTGGGTGCCCCATCCGGTGACACCCCAGGATTGCCCGCCACCGTCGTAGTCGAGGTACCAGGCCCAGCGCTTCTGTAGTTCCGTGTGGAACGGACGCATGGCGGTCTGGTTGATCCACTGATCCCAGTTCATGCCATCGGGAACCGGCTCTTCGGGCTTGGGCTCCCAAACCCTGCCGGATTCGAAGTTGCAGACGATCACGGTGTGCACTTTGCCGATGGCGCCTTGGCGGACGAGGCGGCTGGCGTAAACGTTGGGCGGGAGAGAACGCTGCTGTGTGCCGGTGGTGAGCACTCGCTGATATTTGCGAACCGCGTTGACCAAGGCGCGGCCTTCGGCCACGGTGAGGGTAAGGGGCTTTTCGGCGTACACATCCAGGCCGGCCTGTAGGGCGTGCATGGCCACCAGGACGCGCGCGTGCGTGGTGGTTTCGACGAATACGGCGTCGAGTTTTTCCTTGTCGAACATCTGGCGATAGTCGTGGTAGCTCTTCCACTTTTCGCCTTCGGGTTTGAGTTGAGCCGCCTGGAGGCAACGGGGGAGGTAGCAATCGGCGAGCGCTACGATCTCCGCACCGTTGGAAAAATCTTCGTTCTTGATGAGCCACGTGGCGCGGCCACCGAGGCCGATAAAGCCGAGACGGATACGGTCATTGGGGCCGACACGGCGCGGGCCGCGCGCCGCGGCGATCGAGGCTGCGGAACCGAGAAAAAAGTAGCGGCGATTCATGTCTAGACACGCTCCTGTGGGGTGGAGAACTGCACGTTGGGTGCCAGAGGAAAGGCCCCCTTCCGGCGCTTGGAACGGGCCGAAGGCCGGCCCGACTGCGCCGAACAACCCGCTGTGCGCGATTTTACGCACTTCCTGCCTTGTTTCCGCCGACGCTATGGATCTGTGACAGAAACTGTGTAAGCGGCGTGTAGCTACCTTCGGGCCGGCTTCTTAGTGAATGACTGAGTAGGAGCGAACTACACCCTCATACCGCCCGCGCCGGCCGGAAGCTTACTTTGAAATTCGCCCCCATCCCGATTCGCACCCGTTGCGCACGAAATATCTCCGCGATCCCCCGGGCCTGAAGGCTAACCCGGTCGGGCGTTTCCTCTTGCAAATCGGCCATCCCCAGAAGGCTCCGCACCACATCCACACTCGCCGGCTGCGTCCAGATCGGCCATGTAAACTCATGCAGCCGCATCTCCTTCCGAAAACCAACGGTCCGCTGTTCTCCCCCCGTCGGAACTGTCGGAAACAACGGTAACGCCTCGAACGCCAGCCGGTTCGCCCCCCACACTGTCATAGCGCCCTCCGTGCTTGGATTTCCCCAACGTAGCGCATACTCCCGCGCATCGTCCGGATCCCAACGGAAGGAATAACCTTTGTCCCCATGCCGCCACTCCTCAAACAATGTCTCCCGCAAATGTTCTATCCTCACCGATTGCGCAAGCCCTGAGGCGGTTCCCAGAAAATGTTGGTGTCCCGATCCCGTAATAAAGCAGAAATCCGTATACTCAATGCGTTCTTTATCCTCGAATACATCGCTCCCCAACGCCGCCGCAAAGTCGCATCCCTCCCGCGAACCCTTGACCGCCTGCCGCTCCACTGCCTCCACCACCTCTTGATACAAGGCCCGTCCCACCGTGAGATTCTTCCCCAACGGCGCAAACAATTCGAGCGGCGCCCACGGAGCCTTCTCGAGCAAAGCTCCGCAAATCTCCTCCTCCCCGATCCCCAAACCCAATACCTCCGGCCGCCAGCCACCCCGCGCGATCCAGCGCATCTCCACCGCGCGCTCCGGCCAAATCAGACTCAGCAGCCGGTGCGCCCCCAATCCCGCCAGAAAGCCCAGCGGATTCGACCCGTCAATCCCGCCAAAAACGATTCCGCTCACGATTGTTTCTCCACCTCCTCCTTGCTCGCCTTCCAATCGCCTAAGCGCAATACCGCCTCCAGCCATGCCAGCCCCCACCAACCGTACCGCCGCGTCAATCGCCAGAACCGGTCGGCAACTCCTGAATCCAACCGGTGCGCGGCACGCTCCTCACGTTCCCTCCGCCCAATTCGCAACCCCCCGTGCGCAGCATCCACGCCCTCGTCCGGCACCACTGGGGCAAATGGGCGGCATCGCCCATGGTGGCTCGCAATCAAGTGCAGTGCCAACTCATCGCCGGCCGCCCCCTCATCCTTTTGCGCCAGCAGCAACGATAACAACTCGTGACGGAAGCCCTTCGGCAATCCGCTACCATCCACTGCCTTCCCGTCTCGCCTGGCAACAATGCCCTTGGCCAGCATCTTCGTGGCAAATTGTGCCGCCAGCAAATCGCCACCCCGCAATCGCGCCTGAAACCGCACGTCCGCTTTCCCCACATCGTGCAAGCGCGCCGCCCGTACCAATGCCCCGCGTTCCCGCTCCCCCGGAATCAATTCCCCTGCCAAATCCGCCACCTCCCGGCCCACATCCTCCAGATGCTTGTCCAGAAACACCGCTCCACCCGAAGAGCTCTCATCGCCGCCGGCATCTGCTTCCGCCGAAGGCCACCGCAAGATCCACCCAACTACCTCACTATCCTTATCCTTGCCGGGATATCGCTCCAAACCAGGCTTTCCTGGTTTCGCCAACATCGTAGTCAACCAGTCCAGCCCCGAACACTTCTCCAACAGTTCCACCGCCTCATCCGCATCCAAATCCTGCCCCTTCACCTTCTCCAGCAATTCGCCACGCCCGTCACTCTCCGGCCACTTCTCAATCAACGCCGGATGCAACCGCACCACCGTGCCCCGCCGCAGCATCGCTCTCGCCGCCTCCGCCACATCCCCCGCCGCATCCCGCGGCTTGTGCCCCAACTCGTCCCACCCCTCGCTTTCCGTCGCCAGCACCACTGTGGTCCATGCCGGAATCCTCCCCACATCCTCCAATCGATCCACTACCCAACTGTCCTCCCCTTGCCAGACGAGCACGGGACACCGCAGCCTCTCCCCTGTCGCCTCCTCTGCTTCCGCCGTCCCTTCCACATCCGCCAAACCAGCGGCATCTCCGCCACTGATCCACGCGCGGAAATCGCGCAGCGTCGCCGGCATTGCCTCCGCCGCCACAGGCGGGCACATTCCCACAATCTCCGCCCAATCCTCGGTCCGCCCCAAATCCAGATCCCCGCGCCAAACCACCTGTACCTCCGGCGCCCCTCGCTCCAGTCCATGCAGGAATAGAGCAATATCGGGTTCCAATGCCGGAGCCGGCGATGTCTGCACCAGCAAATCCAAATGCGCCGGCAACAGCACCGGCGATATGACATCCTGCTTCCGCAACTCGCTTGCCGCTTCCCCCATCGCCGCCAGCCGCTCCCGAATCGACTCTCCCTCCTCCCGCACAAGCGCAAAATCCAGCCCCTCGCAACCCTGCAACCAGTTCCACGTAGCCGCTAGCGCCTTGCCATACACCGGATCCTCGAAACCAGCCTGCGTCGCCGGACCTGCCGCCACAATGCAGCCTTCCGCGGCCCCTCCCAGCGAACTCAATTGCCCAATCCGGTCCAATCGTCCAAATCGCTGCAATATCGCGTCAATGCTTGCGCATTCCGTCACAATGGCGTCAAAATCCAGATCCGCGCCCACCTCCAGGCACTGCGTCGCCACCACGAACACCGGGTCGGCTCCAGGCCGCCGCTTCTCGCCCGAAAGCATCGCCTCCACATCCCCCGGCAGCTTCGCCCGGTCGAAAGGCCGCATCCGCCCAATCAGCAGATGCGCCTTCCCCTTCTTCCCCAGTTCCTGAAACACCAGCCGCGCCGTCTTCACCCGGTTGACCATTACCGCAATCCGCCGTAGCCCCGGCTTCTGCGCCATCGCCAACGCCTCCCGCGCCAGTTCCTCCGCCAACTTCCCGAAATCCTTTGCCCGCGCCTTCGATACCACCAGCCGCGCCGGCTTGGGCGCCGTCAGCCGCTGTCGCAACAGCGGATGCGCCAGATCCTCCGCATCTAACACAAAGCGGTCTGCCGTCTCCCGAGCCGGTGTCGCCGTCATCTCCACAAACTCAAATGACGCCCCTAAATCCTCATCCACCCATCCCCGGTACTTCCGCA
>CAYOBO010000125.1:0-22340 GCA_964402295.1 uncultured Candidatus Solibacter sp.
CGCCACTGTGCACGCCCAATTGTTGTCGCGCCCCGCCGCCCTGTCTACTACGATCCCTACTACTACGAGGCCCCGGTTGTGGTCGCTCCCCGTCCCCTCATCGGAGTCAACGTCATCATCCGCTGATGTGTATCGTGCGCTCTCCAGCGCGCCGTGCCCGGAATCGTGCGGGCACTTGCCCCCAAGCCCAGCATGCGAAATGATATCCGTGGAGGCGATGCTCACATGGATCTATCGCGGCGAGGCTTTCTCGGTTCCGGATTGGCGGCCATCGGGTCCGCTGGATTGCACGCGGCCACCACGCGGCAATTCGCCCTGCACCCCTTCATCGAAGCCAATCCCAAAGCAGTCTTCATCCGGCGCACCAACGTCGCCAGCCGGCTCGACTTTGCTGGTATGCGCCGCGAGGGCATCAAACTTGGGCGCTCCATCTTCCAGGCACGCGATGAAGGCGGTATTCCCCTCTCCCATCGCGTCGTACTCAAACCCAACGTGCTCACCCGCCGCGAGCATGGCGCCCAAGTCAACTGGGGCACCGATCCCGATTTCTACGACGGCCTCCTCACCTCCCTCCACGAAACGGGACTCCGCCGGTTTTACTACGTCGAGGCCAACTACCGATCCTCCCGCTGGTCCACGAAATACGACGAAATCCACGAGCGCTTCCACGTCGACGTCCTCGATCCTCAGCGCCGCCCCGTCCACTACCGGCGCGAGTACGGCATGAATTGGGCCACCCCCGATGACGGCGTCGTCTACGCCCGCGTTCCGCACTATCCCCCCATCCACGAAAAAGACACCTGGCTGTTCAACATCGCCAAGTGGCGCTCGCACGGCATGTGCCTCACGCAAGCCTGCAAGAACGCCCAAGGTCTCACCGTCTGGCCCTTCCAGCGCTTCTGTCCCGGTTGGGCGATGGTCACCGGCGCACCCGAACACATGCAGCCCTTCATCGGAAAGAAAGTTGTTGAGCGTATCGGCCGCTATCTCGAAAACCACCGCAAGATGGGTTACAGCCGCTACGACAGCGCCGCTCCTCTCGGCCCCGAACGGCAGGAAATCTGGGCCCACAAGACCTGTGACCACCTCAGCACCCTCAAGTTCGGCCTCCACATGATCGAGGCCATTTACGCCAAAAACGAAGATCCCGCCGACCCTATCCCCGACTTCCTCCCCAACTTCGTCATGTTCGCCAAGGATCCCTTCCGCCTCGACCTCGTCGGCCTCTGGCTCGGCGGCCACGAACCCGGCAACGTCCACTTCTACCGCATCGCCAAGGAGCGCGGACTCAGCGATACTTTCAACCCCTGGGATGTCCCCGTTTACGAATGGACCGACGAAGGTCCCGTGAAACGCAAAATGTCGGACTTTCCCCGCACCATGCTCAAGACCTACTACCTGCAAAAAGCCGGTGAGCCGCTCTATCACATGGTCAACGAGCCCTTCGACTACGATCGCTACAAACTCTAGCCCTTACCCCCGATCTGGATTTATCCAGCAATGAATAGATAGAATCGTTGAGAATCGTAGCAGGAGGCGTAACGATCTTGGCGTCCGCAATTCAAAGCCCCAAACATTTCCTTGTCCAGGTGGCCCGCCTACCGTTGGGGCCAAAGCTCCTTGTTTTGTCGACTCTCGTCATCGCCATTGCAGTCGTTACCGTAGTCTTCACCTATGACTCCCTGGAACCTCCTGAACCACTCCACAGCGCCGTCGGCAGCGCCGTCGTACAAGCCGAGGAAACCACTCTGCTCAGCGCCGCCGATGCTTCCGCCAAGGAGATCATGAAGCTCAAGAAGGGCGCCAAGGTCAACCTCCTCGATAAACTCACCAGCCTCGACGTTCCCTCCGTCCGAGTCCAATACGTCACCCCCGAACGCAACTCCAAACCGGGATTCGTCCGGACCCAGGACCTCGGCGCTTGGGAGAGCTCAGACCCCGTCTCCGAATGGGCCTTCCTCAACGCCGCCCGCAACCGCGGCGGCCTCAGCACCGAAGAGATTATCACCCGCCTGCGCAGCTTCAGCCTCCGCTTCCCCGGCACCGCCGAGAGTGAGAAAGCGCTGCTTGAACGCGCCGGTCTCCACCTGAAACTCGCCAAGTCCAAACTCGAAGCCGGCAAACCCAAGGAAGAATACGAATCCGATGTCGCCCAGGCCAGGGAGGCCATCGCCGGGCTAACCCCCTCCACAGCCAATTCAGCCGAAGTCGTCGACATGAACAAGGAACTCGATGCCATGCAATCCGGCGCCGCCAAACCAGTCGAGCCGCCCAAGGAAGATGCCGTCACCGCACAACTCCGCATCCTCCTGCGCAACGCCAAAGTAGCCTGGGATAGCGGCGATCTCAACGGCTGCGAGTCCAATGCCAAGAAAGCTTTGGCACTGTCGCCCAACAATACCGCCGCCCGCGGATTCCTGTATCAGGTAAGCAAAGCTCGCGAAGCGCTCAAATAACGAGAGGAGGATCACCCATGACATTGCGCGGATGGAGAGGCACGATCGCAGGCGCTCTGCTTGCCGCCCTGACACTGTGCGCCGCGCCCATGCAGGATTCCGATGCCTACGATCTCGGCAAGCTGCGCGATAAATTCGAGATCATTCGCAAGTCCAAGGGCGTGTACCTCAACGAGAACATCCTCCTTAATCAGGTCCGCAAAGTCGGCATCGGCTGGGATCCTTCCGACAGCGACTACGATGCGCTGAAGAAGGCCGGCGCATCCGACAACTTCCTCAACGCCATTCGCGACTTGGCCAAAGCCCGCGCCGCCGAAAAGGCCAAGGCCGAACCCCCGCCGCCTCCTCCCCAGCCCAAGGAAGGCAAACTCGCCGTTACCTGCAAGCCCGTCGATTGCGAAGTCACCATCGACGGCAAGCCGCAAGGCATGACGAAAAAAGGCGAACTGATCCTCGGACCGCTCCCCGAAGGCCCCGTCAAAGTTGCTGTCACTCGCAAAGACTGGGAGCCCGACCGTGACGCCCACACCTCCTACATCAAAGACAAGGAAACCGATAAAGTCGAGTTCACGTTCAAGGAATCCCGCGCCGCCCTCGAAGCCATGGGCCAGCAGTTTTTCGATTCCATGTTGAAGGCTCTCGGCGGCGACGCCGGCATCAAGGAAGCTTCCCGCGTCCGCGCCAGCGGAGCACGCCTCATCTCCGCCCGCGAAGGCAAGCCCCAACTCCAGTGGTCCGCCGTCGTTCTTTTTCGCCTACCCAGCGACGCCAAGTTCATCGTCACCAACTCCGGACAGCAAATTCAGGTAGTCAAGACCGACGCCGGATTTGCCTACGAAAAGCAGCCTCGCCAGGAAGGTCAGGAAATGGAAGACGCCATGCGCGAAGTCTACGACCGCCAGTTCGGCCGAACTCTCGAACTCCTCCGCGCTCCCGGCTCGAAATACGTTTCCACTAAGCTCATGTACGACGACGGCGAGAGCCACGCATTCCGCGTCGAAGCCGGCCCCGGACGGCAGTACCTCGTTACCCTTGACGCCGAGTCGCTCCCCCGCGAAATCAAAGTCGAAAGCACCGGACTCATGGCCGGCCTGCGCATTCTCTTCAGCGATTTCGTCAAAGTCGGCAACACCCGCTACCCTCGCGAGACGCAGGTGATCCTCCCCGGGGCAGGCACCAACGGCGCCGGACTCCGCATCGAGAAAGTCGAACTCGGACCGGTTGCCGTCAAAGACAAGGACCTCGAAGGCAAGCGTAACTGGAAACCCCTCGGCGCACGATAATGTAACGTTCTTCTCTCCTGCGCCACTATTTGGGATAGGATTGGTGCAATCAGAGGAGGCTCCATGCTCGCCAGAGACTGGAATACGCGGCAATCGCGCTATGACTTCGTTGTCATCGGATCGGGGTACGGAGGCGCCATCACTGCCGCCCGTCTCGTCTCCGCGGGTTTGAATCCGCAACCTACCGTCTGCCTGCTCGAACGTGGCAAGGAGTGGCCCGTAGGCACATTCCCCGATACCTTCGAAAGCTACCTGGGCCAAGTGCGTAGTTCCGCCAATCCCCTCGGGCTCTACGAACTGCTTAACTACCCGCACATCTCCGTCATCAAGGGGAGCGGCCTCGGCGGTACTTCGCTCGTCAATGCCAACGTCGCTATCGAACCCGACGAAGACACCTTCACCCGCGCCGGATGGCCTGCCGCGCTCAAGTACCCTGACCTCCAACAGTATTACCGCATGGCGCGCATCATGCTGGCCGCCAAACCGCACCCCGACCACATGAGCCTCCCCAAGGTGCAGGCGCTTGCCCGCCGCGCCGGCGAGGCAGGTCTCGAAGTGCAGGCCCTCAACATCGCCGTTAACTACGAATTCGACAATCAGCCCAATAAGCAAGGTGTGATGCAGAGGAAGTGCACCGACTGCGGCGATTGCGTCACCGGCTGCAACGTCGGGGCCAAGAACACTCTTTACATGAACTACCTTCCAATGGCTGCCGCCGGGGGCGCCGAGATCTACACGCAGACCAAGGTCGAGTGGATCGAGAAGCTCTCCACGGGCGGCTACAAGGTGCACGGCGTTCGCGTCAAGAGCCCCACCCGGTCTGAGAAGTTCGCCATCGAAGCCGGCAATGTCGTGCTGTCCGCCGGCTCCATCAACAGCACGGAGATCCTGCTCCGTTCCGCCAATCTGCACGGGCTCTCCATCTCCCACACCTGTGGCACCCGATTTGGCGGCAACGGCGATTTTTTCGGCCTCAGCTACAACGGCAACAACAACACGTCTGTACTCGGTTTCGGCAATCGGGCCAACCCCGGAACCACAGCGCCGGGCCCATCCATCGTCGCCATCGTTCGCTATCCCGGCTCCCGCGACCAGCGCTTCGCCGTCGAAGATCTCAGTTTCGCTTCCGCCTACATCCGCGCTGCGCAACTCGCCTTTGCCGCACTGCCCGGCGAAGACACCGATGCCGGCGATGAGTTCGCCGAACTCGCCCGCCGCGCCAACGACGTCATGCAGGAGAAGCCCTATCGCCCCGATGGCGCGCTCAATCACTCCATGCTCTACCTCTGCATGGGCATCGACGATCAGGGCGGTTATTTCCAATGGGAGCGGCCGCTGTTCGAACGCGACGGCCGGGTCACCGTGATGTGGCCCAATGCCGGCCGCCAGCCTCTCTTCGGAACCATCAACGAAGAACTCCGCCGCCATGCACGCCGCGAAGGCGGCACCTTCCTCGAAAACCCCATTTGGTCGTTCCTCCAGACCCGCCGCCTCATCACCGCCCATCCCCTCGGCGGTTGCCCCATGGGCGACGACTACATGTCCGGTACCGTCGATCAATGGGGACGCGTCTTCGCCGCCGACGGCTCCGTGCACGATGGCCTCTTTGTCATCGATGGAGCCATCATCCCCACCGCACTCGGCGTCAATCCGTTCCTCACCATCTCCGCCGTCGCCGAACGCGCCGTCGCCCGCAAGATCGAAGCCTTGGGCGGCAATCCCTATTCCGCCGCCGCGGTTTCCGTCAGCTTTGCCGGGCTCGATGCCCGCCAGATGATCCAACGCAGCGAATCCGAACTCGACCGCATCTTCGAACGCGCACCCTGCCAAGGCATCGCAGAGATGATCAACGCCGGCGGCCGTCAGGTCGACCTCGCCGGACGCACTGTGCGCAACGACGAATACTGGAAAGGCTTCTTCCCTTCCGGCCACGTACTCAACGAAATGTCCGCGGCTTTATACACCGGCTTCAAGAAGAAGTTCTCGAAGAAGGGCAACAAGTACACAGGCATCACCAGCGACACCGATGGCGTTATCAATGCCCGCAATTCGCTCGAAGAGATCGAACTGAAGCAGCCCAAGGGCGACCTGCCCGCCGGCAAGTACATCCTGCTCCAGTACCTCGATCCCCCGTGGCAGGGCTTCTACGACGTTTTCAAAGTGGTGAACAAAGACCTGCTCATCGGCCGCGTGTATCTCGGCGAATATCCCAACGGCCTGCGCCTGTTCACCTTCCCCATGTCGCGCGTCTACGGCTTCGACAACATCACTGTCGAAGACCATCGCATCCTCTACGCGCAGGGTGCCGTACCCACTGCCGCCGAACTCGAAGGCGCATGGCGCATGGACACCATCTCCAACGCCAACCAGGGCGTCGGCCTTGCCCACCTCGAATTCCTCAACCACCCCGATGGCCGCCTCGAAAGCCGCTATCAACTCATGGGGCTCATCGAAGGTATGATCGTTCCCACCTTCACCCAGGACCATTTTCAGCTCAACGACTTCACACCCTTCCGCGATGAGATCCGCAAGCTCGACGACGGTTTCATGATCGGAAAGTGGGTCATGGATCTGCCACCCACCCTCGATAGGAATTCGCTTCCCGTCTCGCTCGGCATTTTCCACCGCGAGCCCGGCACGAACCGCTTCGGCTTCTACTACCTGCTCACGCGTGTTGCCGCCAAACTACCCACGAACGCGCTGCTCTCTCCGCTGCTCGACCGCCAGTTGCCGCGTGGTATCGGCATGACCTTCGACGAAACCATGGAAGGCTGGTACTTCCCAGGCCAGTTCACGCCCGAGCCCGGCCGCGCCGGCGATCTCACCATCGCCGGCCGCATTCCCGCGTCCGGAACACCTGCCGGAGCGCCCGAAGTCAGTTTCACCGTGCGCATGATTGCCGCCGATCTCAACGACTTCATCGATGGGGCCGAACACGAAGCCCGTATGGAAGGCAGCATCCGCTTCAGCCAGTTCGCGGGCATCGCCAACGCGACCTTTCCCGTGGACCGTCGCCGCAGTTACTTCAACTACCTCCGCGTGAACCCGCAAACGCGCGAAGCTGAGATGCGCTATCACCTCGAGTTCACCTCCAACGACGGCAAGCGCTATCTGCTCGAAGGCCGCAAATACATGCAAAAGGATGATGCCATCGGCGCCCGCGGACCCCAGGAGGTGCTCGACGACTACACTACGCTCTACTCACACGTCTTCGAACTCACCGATGTGGGCCGTACCGAACTCGGCACCGCTTACCTCAAGTTCCGCACCTTCGAGGACCTCCGCGCCGTCGGGAACCTCACTGGCTTCGTTGCCGGCTTCCGCGTCACGGGAACCAACGATCTCGGCATGCAGACCATGGCCCGTCTCCGCTTCCTTGCCTTCACCGCCCAATTCGTCCAGCACGAATACGACCCGCTCGCCCTCCCCGCCGGCGCTGGAGGTTGACCCATCGGAATCGTTCCATGCTCCGCGGAATGAATTGGAGGCCTTTCGCGGGGGCGGAGAGGCGATCCCAAACTGGATATGCCATATTCAGATCATGTGCGATCAGAACCACTTTGAGGAAGACCTGCGGCAATTTGAGGCTCGCGGTCTGGTAACGCGTAAGGAATTCGGCGTCGTGTTAGGGGCTGGGATGGCGATGATGTTGCCTCAGGTTGCCAATGCGGTGGCTGTGACGGAATCGGAAGTCACGGTGACGACGCCTGATGGAGCCGCGGACTGCTATTTTGTGCATCCGGCGAGTGGTACGGCTCCTGGTGTGCTCGTGTGGCCGGACATTTTCGGGCTGCGGCCGGCGTTCCGGCAGATGGGGAAGCGGCTGGCCGAATCGGGATATTCGGTGCTGGTGGTGAATCCGTTTTACCGGATGAAGAAGGCTCCGACGGCGGAGGCCGGCGGGGCGACACCGATTCAACAGGTAATGCCGCTGGCGCAGTCGTTGAATGAGACGACGAACATGACGGACGCGAAGGCGTTTATCGGATGGCTGGATAAGCAGGACTCGGTGGCGAAGAACCGCAAGATGGGTACGCAGGGCTACTGCATGGGCGGGCCCATGGCCTTCCGCACGGCGGCGGCCGTGCCGGGGCGCGTGGGCGCGGTGGCGTCGTTTCATGGCGGCGGGTTAGTGCGCGATGCGGAAAATAGTCCGCATTTACAGGCCGCGAAGACGAAGGCGCAGTTTCTGATCCTGATTGCGGAGAATGATGACAAGCGGTCTCCGAAGGACAAGGATGTTCTGCGGGAGACTTTCGATAAAGCGCATTTGAGCGCGGAGATCGAGGTGTATGGGGCGGCGCATGGATGGTGCCCCCCAGACTCGCGAGTATATAACCAGGAGCTGGCGGAGAAGGCTTGGGCGCGGCTGCTGGCCTTGTATGGCAAGGCGCTCGCGTAGGCATGGCGAAGATTGTTGCGATCGGTGAGGTGTTGTGGGATGTGTTTCCTGAGTCGGAGAGATTGGGCGGGGCGCCGTTCAATTTCTCCGTTCAGGCAGTGCGGTTGGGGCATGATGTCCGGTTTGTGAGCGCGGTAGGGGACGATGCGCGGGGCTTGGCGATATTGGATCGGGCTCGGGAATTCGGGTTGCGCACGGATTATGTGCGGGTGGTGGGCGGCCTGGCCACGGGGATGGTGTCTGTGCGTTTGGATGCGGCGGGGAAACCGGATTTTTATCTGCACCGGCCGGCAGCCTACGATTTGGCGAGGCTGGACGCGGGTGATCTGGATGCGCTGAGGGATTGGAGGCCGGACTGGATGTATTTCGGTACGCTGCATCAAATTGATCCGGATGTGCGGGAGTTGACGGTCCGGTTGATGCGGACGGTGGCGGGCGCGAAGAAATTCTACGATGTGAATTTACGGCCTCCGTGTTATTCGCGGGAATTATTGGAGGATTTGCTGCATGCGGCGGATGTAGTGAAGTTGAACGACGAGGAGGCGGCGACGTTGGATGCGATGTTCGGATTGGGCGCGCGTGGGTTGAGCGAGTTCATGGCCGATTGGCAGGAACGGTGTGGATGGGAGGCTGTGGCGGTGACTCGTGGGGCGAAAGGGTGCGCGGTCCGCATCGGTCGAGATTACGCGGAGCTTGCGGGATTTGCGGTGCAGGTGGTGGATACGGTGGGTGCGGGGGATGCGTTTGCGGCGGCGTTTCTGCATGGATTGGCGCAGGGGTGGGATGCGTGCAAGGCGGGGGACTTTGCGAACCGGGTCGGAGCGGTGGTGGCGTCGCGCGCCGGGGCGATTCCGGAGTGGATGTTCCAGGATTTGGAATCCATGTAGAATTGCGTGTATGAAACGCCGTCTCTTTTTAGGTATGCCCGCGGCATTAGCCGCGGCGGAAGATGAGCCAAAGGCTCCGGCGGTGACGAGGCCGCGGGCTACGTTTGGGGATCGGGTGGAACCTGCTTGGGAAGAGGGGTTGACGATCACGGTGGGGCAGGGAAAGGCCGACCTGGTGGGGTCTGATCATAAGGTGGTGCAGGCGGGTGTGGATTATGTTGCGGGGTTGGGCGGCGGAACCGTTCGCTTGACCCCAGGCGTATTCCGTTTTCGCAACGCGGTGCAATTGCGGTCCGGAGTGCGGGTGGCGGGAAGTGGTGTGGATACCGTGTGCATCCAAGAACCAACGGTGAAGACGGTGCTGGTGGAAAATTCCGATTGGTACGATCAGGAAATTACTTTAAAAGATGCCTCGGGGTTTGCGGTGGGGGATGGAATTGTGGTGCGGACAAAGAATCCGCATAACGGCGGGGAGGATATTTTCCGGCGGACGCTGGTGGCGCGGAGCGGAAACCGGTTCAAGTTGAATCAGATGTTGCAGGAGAATTTCTGGACGAAGGAGGGCGCGGCGGCTTCGCGGATGCATTCGCTGTTTGAAGGCTACCGGATTGCGGATGTGGCGATTGAGGATATTTGCCTGGATGGGAATCGGGCGCACAGCGAGTTCTTGAATGGGAACTATGTAGGGTGCGTATTTCTGCGGGAGAGCAACCGGATACGGATGAAGAAGGTGACGGCGCGGAATTTCAATGGGGACGGCATCAGCTATCAGGTGTGCCACGACGTGCGGGTGGAGGATTGCGTGAGCCACGATCATGCGGGCTACGGGCTGCACCCGGGGTCTGGGTCGCAGCGGACAGTGGTGACGGGGTGCCGTCTGGAGCGGAATGACATCGGATTCTTTTTCTGCTGGGGCGTGAAATGGGGGTTGGTGGAGAAGAATGTGATGGCGGATAACCGGCGGTTCGGGGTGTCGATCGGGCACAACGACACGGACAATATCGTTCGGAATAATGAAGTGCTGCGGAGCGGGAAATTCGGGATTTATTTGCGGCAGGAACATGGGCCGGCGTTTGCTCCGAGCCGGAACCGGATTGAGGGGAACCGGGTGGTGGATAGCGGAAATGAGAGCGGGGCGGCGGTGGAAATTGAGGGCGTGACGGAACAGGTGGTGTTGCAGGGGAATGTGCTGTTGGAGACTCGGGGGGCGGCGTCGCGCGTGGGAGTGCGGATTGGGAAAGAGGTGAAGGCGATTACATTGAGTGGGAACCGGATTGAGGGATTTGCGGCGGCGGTGGCGGACTTACGCATTCATGCCTGACGCAACGATGTTCGAGACGTGGAGCTTGCTGCGCGCGGAAGCCGAGGCGCTGAACCGGCAACTGACGGCGCAGTACGAGGCCAGTCTGGGGAGTTTGCGGGCGACTCTGAGCGGCATGAAACAGCGCGTGGAGCAAACGCAGCCGGGAAGCGGGTGCGGACTGGATGTGCTGTCGGGGCTGATGGAAAGGTGTGGAGAGCCGCTTTTCTTTGAGGCGGTGCGCTCATTCAATAAGGTGCGGCCGCAAGAGAAGGTGCTGGACGCACTGGAGAACCACCGGATGCGGCTGGAGGATCTGGTGCGGCGTGTGCCGGAGTTCGTGGCGTTGAGCGGAGCGGAACTGACGGAGGCGCTGGGGCGGGGGCGGAAGGGCGTCCGGGGATATCTGGTGCAGCGGCGGAGCCGCATCGAATTGCCGTTGCGGCAGGTGGTGGAGCGGCACTTTCGCGAGGAGACGAACCGGCGAGCGGGGTTGGATGGTGGTTGCCTGTTGTCACTGGCGCAGGGAGCGCAGATGGTGATGATGCCGTGGCAGGAACTGCGACGGCTGGAATTGGAGCGCTTCGGCCGGCACAAGACGTACGTGAAGGAATGGACAGAGAGCAAGAAGAACTGGTTGTCGGCATGCGGCGTGTTAGAGCGAACGATGGACGGGCACCTGGCTGCCTTGCGGGCCTGGGAATCGGGCGCGGTGGACCGGCTCGCGGATGCTATCCTGCGTGGTCCGGTTTCACGGGATGGAGATGTGGAGGAGGCACTACAAGCGAGGAGGCAGCGGAATTTTCAATTCTGGTCGCGGCAGCAGCGCGCGGTGAGGGCGGGGATTGACCTGGAGTGGGAACTGGCGTTGCTGTTGTCGGATGCCTGCCAGGAAGCGGAGCGTGCGCTGGGGTCAGTGGATAAAGAGCAGGGAGATTTGCAGCGCGAATTGGATGTGGCGGTGGGCTGGCTGGAACGGGCGCAGGCGGGGGATCTGGAGGGTGAGTTTCCACCACCGGTGGCGCGGCTGGTATCGGCGGAGGACCGCGTGGGGTTGTGGGAGCGCACCATTCAATCGAGAGCGCGGCAGCGGCTGCCTACGGAAGTGGAAGCGGTGGAGCCGGAGCGGGCATTGCCGGGATGGCGGCAGCCGTGGCGGAGGCTGGAGCCGCGCAAGGAGTTCTTGTCGGTGTTGAACCGTGTCGGGCGTCCGGTGGCGACGGATGGGTTCCGGGAAGCGGAGGATCTGCACAGGGGTGTGATTCGCGGGATTGAGCAGGCTCGCGAGGTCGTGCGGTTTAGTATGGAAAGCGCCCAGGGGGATTCCGACGAAGGCGCACAGATTGCGAGCGAGGGGTTTGGCAATGCGTTGTCGCTGGTGACCTACCAGAAAGAGACGATCGCCAGTCCGCATGACCGGGTGGAGAAGGGCTTGGTGGAAGCGATCGCCACGACGTTTCTGCTGCTGCATCTGAGTCTGGAGAAACGCCGGCTGGGGTTGCTGCGGCAACTCGTGCGGCAGAGCGGCGTGCGCGCGGGGCGGGAGTTGTGGAATGGGTTTGTGGAGTATGCGGGGAGCCTTGGGCGTTGGGGGAAGAGTGTGGCGCGGGCCCGGTATCATTGGGCTCTCCAGCAGGTGGGATGGGAAGCGGCGCCGGTAGCGGTTTCGGCGCCGGCCTCGGCGCGCGGGTATTTGGGGGATGTGCTGAGCTTGCAGATGGGAGCTCGGAATTTGCCGGCGATCTACCGCCGGCTGTTCAAGCTGGCGCCGGTCGAGGATCCACGGTTTCTGGTGGGGCGCGATGTGGAGATGGCGGAACTGGCGCGGGCTCGCGATTTGTGGGCGGCGCATCGCGGGGTGGCGGTGGTTCTGGCGGGGGAGCGGGGGAGCGGCAAGACGAGCATTCTGAATTGCCTGGTGGCGCAGGAGCTGGAAGGGCTGGATGTGGTGCGGGGGCACTTTACGTCGCGTATCGCAAGCGCCGGCGAGATGCGCGGGTTTCTGCGGGAATTGTTGGATTTGGCGCCGGAGCAGGATCTGGAGGAGGCGCTGCGCGCCAAGAAGCGGATCATTCTGATCGAGGAACTGGAGCGGACGTTTTTGCGGCGGATGAACGGATTTGCGGGGTTGGAGGAACTGCTGTCCATCCTATCGGGCACGTGCCGGACGACATTGTGGATCCTGACCCTGAACCAGACGTCGTACCGTTATCTGGATGCGGCGGTTGGTTTGGGGGAGTATTTCTCACACCGGATCAATGCGATGTCGATTGCGCCGGACCAATTGAAGAATGCGATTCTGCTGCGGCATAATCTTTCGGGATTACGGCTGCATTTTCCCGCGGTGGTGGAGGCCAATAAGGTATTTTCGAACGTGCAGCGGCTGTTCGGGCTGGAGCCGTCGGCGGAGGAGCGTTTTTTCGATTCGCTGTACCGGCAATCGTCGGGGATATTCCGGAGCGCCTTCGAACTGTGGCAACACTACATGGAGCGGGTGGAAGGCGGGGTGCTGTATATGCGGCAGCCGGCGGAGCCTGATTACGAACCGCTGATCGCGCAATTGCGGCAGGAGGATTTGTTCACGCTTCAGGCGATCGTGCAGCACGGGAGCCTGACGGCGGAAGAGCATTGCGAAATATTCGAATGCCGGTTGGAGGAAAGCCGGGTGCGGCTGGAGAAACTGGCGAACCTGGAGTGTCTGGAACCGGACCCGGCGGGACCGGGTTTGCGTGTGCGGCCCGAGGCGGGACGATTGGTGCACATGGCCCTGACACGCAACAACCTACTGTAGGAGCGGCGCACGATGAATTCCACACCGATTTTGCAGCAATTCACATTGGGGATGGTTCTAGAGGCGCTGGTGATTCTGGCGGTGGCGGCGATTGCCATCCGGTGGCTGGCGAGCGTGCTGGAGTTGGCGAGCCGGAGGAGCACACGGGCGCGGTTCATCGTGAAGTGGCTGGAGCCGGTGCTGCGAATCGCGATCTGGTTCAGCGCGATCATGCTGTGCTTCAATCTGCTGGCTCCTTCGCGGGAAACGTTTCTGGCGAGCGTGGCGTCGCTCGGTATCGCGCTGGGCTTGGGCGCGCAGGATCTGGTGAAGAATGTGGTGGGTGGATTGGTGGTGCTGGCGGACCGGCCCTTTCAGCTCGGCGACCGGGTGAAGATCGGGGACGCCTATGGGGAGATTGATCATATCGGGCTCCGAAGCACGAAGCTGACTACGCCGGACGATACACGGGTGACGATACCGAATTCGCAGATTCTCACGGATCGAGTATTCAATGCGAATTCGGGAGTGCCGGATTGCCAAGTGGTGACGGACATATACCTGCCTCCGGATGCGGATGCGGATGCGGCGCGGCGGATCGGGCGGCAGGCGGCGCTGTGCTCGCCGTATTTGCTGGCGCGGAAGCCGGTGGTGGTTCTTACGACGCACGGATTCGATAAGCAGGCGTATCTGATGCTGCGGATCAAGTGCTATGTGTACGATCACCGGTTTGAGCCGCGCATCCAGAGCGACATTACGGCGCGGGCGAACCGGGAACTCGTGCGCTGCGGAATGCTGTAGGGCGTAGTGGGGGATTTGCATTGCGGGATCGGGTGCGATTACGCTTGGGAAGACTCGCGCCGTGCGCGGGGCAACAGGCTCAATCATTAGGTGGAAGCATGAAACCTCTGATTCTCTTCACTCTGGCTCTTGTGCCGGCGATGGCACAGATGCATACGTTATCGCGGGAAAAGCTGATTCAATACACGCAGCAGAATCCTTTCGAGCGTTTTCCGGATGGACGGCCGAAGGTCCCGGATGCGCTGCTGGAGAAGTTGAAGGCGATGTCCGCCGAAGAAGTGCTTTCCATCGTCCGGCGGGGGTATCCGAATCAGTATGCCGACGGGTTCCAGGTGTTGAATCCGGGGAAGAATCTGGTGGGGCGGGCGATGACGTTGCAGTTGATGCCGCTGCGTCCGGATGTGGGGGATGTGGATCAGAAAGAGTGGCGGGAGAAGCATGGAGGGCGGCTGTCGCATCAGACGGCGCTCGATATGTTGCAGAAGGGCGACGTGTTTGTGGCGGATGCGTTCGGGAATCTCAATGCCGGCGGAGTAGTGGGAGATAACCTTGCCTACTATATCTGGAAGACGACGGGAGCGGGGTTTGTGATTGACGGGGCGATTCGGGATTTGAATGGAATTGCGCCGACGGGCATGGCCGGATATTTTCGCGGAGCGGTGCCGGCGGCGATTAACAATGTGATGGTGGCGGGGATTAATGTCCCGGTGCGGATTGGCAATGTGACCGTGCTGCCGGGGGATGTCGTGTTAGGGGATCGCGAAGGTGTGTTTTTCATTCCGCCGCAATTCGTGCAGGATATCGTGGACGAGGCTGAGATTACGCACGTGCACGATGAGTGGACGAAGAAGAAGTTTGACGAAGGCAAGTATAAATCGAGCGAGATCTACGGGCGGCCGTCGGATCCGGCGCTGATCAAGGAATACGAAGCGTATTTGAAGGCGCACGTGGAACCTCGGATTTGGGAGAGGTACCAGAAGCGGGGGCAGGGATCTGCGCCGGCGCGGAAGAAGCAATAGGTGCTGGAGAGGCCAGTCCTCGCGGCGGGGGACTGCGGGCGTCCAGTTCATGCCAGTCACAGAACAGCTCTCTGGGATCTATTCGGCGAGTGATCTGTAGAGTTCGGGACGGCGGAAGCGGTAGAGGTAGTCAGGGTCGGCCCGGGCTTCAAGCAGCGTGGCGGCGTGCAACTCAGCGATGAGGATGGATGAGTCTCCCAGATTTTCAGCAATGGTGTCCCCTTTGGGCCCGGTGATGATCGCGCCGCCCGGGAAGGTTTGGCTAACGCCGGCGCAGGTGACGTGTCCTTTGTAATTGGCGGCGATACCGAAGACTCCGTTCTCGGCGCAGCGGGCTTGCAGGGGAGGGCGGGCCCAATTGGCCCACGCCGTGGGAGTGCCCGCGGCGGGGTCTGCGGCAAAGGGGAAGAGCACGATTTCGACGTTTTGAGCGGCGAGGAGACGGGTGGATTCGGGAAGGAGGGCATCGAAGCAGATGTTGGCTCCGATCCTGCCGAGCGGTGTTTCAGCGACGGTGGGTACGGGGCCGCCGTTGTAGAAGGGCATCTCGTACATGGGGACGTGCATCTTGCGCCAGGCAGCGGCAAGTCCCGTGGAGTTGACGAGGACGAGCGTGTTGAAGAGGCGATTGCCGGCGTCTTCGAGGAGGCCGGCGGCGATGTGCAGATGCGTGTCACGGGCGATGGCGGTGAGAGCGTGGATGGCGGGGCCGTCGAGTGGCTGGGCGGATTGGCGGGCGGCGAGGAGGGCTTGCTTCAGCCATGCGGCATGGTCGCCGGTGGGGTGATTGGGGATGAAGCCGGTGAGGGAAAGTTCGGGGAAGAGAACGAGTTCGGCGCCTTCGGCGGCGGTATGGCGCGCGGCGGCGGCGATGAGGTCGAGATTCGATGAAATCGCGCAGGGTTTGGTTTCGGCATGGACGGCTGCGACACGGATAGTTTGCTTCACGTTTTCATTGTAGTGGTGATGGGTTTGCGGGCTTGTTTTCCGCGTTCCATTCTAGAGATAGGGAAGGACCAGTTATGGCGGAATTTACGAAAGTTTTCACGATGAAAGGTTTTGACCGGCATGTCTCGCCGCGATGGCAGATGGTGCCGGTGTCGGCCACGGACAAAAGATACGTCGCGCTACGGGGAGGAACGGGATACACGATCACGAACAATGCGCCCGCAGTGGTGACTTGCACGGAGATCAACCGGTCGGCGTTGCCCGCAGGGACTACCGAGCCATTGCAGACGAGCGACCGGATACTGGAACTGACGGGGTTATCCAAGGGCTCGGCCCGAATCACTGCCACCAAGGGTTCGGATGTTGTTCACCTTGATATCAACACGAAGAATAAAAAGACGCTACAGTTGGTGTTCAATTTTGTGCGGGACAGCGCATCGCCAAGGCATTCCACGACGCGGGTGCCGGCGTCGGCGGCGCAGTGGACGAAGGAGATGAACTACATCTACAACGGCCAGGCGAACATCTTTCTGACGAACAAGGCGGCGCGGTATGTCACGGTTCCGATAGATTTGGGGTCAACGATCACTACGACGCAATCGGGGACGGGGGAGGAGGCGCATCTGTATCCGCTGGGAGAAACGGCGGACTGCAACTATTTCCTCGTGTGGAGGATGGACATCACCGACCAGGCGGGGGATGAAGACGCGTTCGCCGAAGGGAAGAATATCGTGTTTGAAGATACGGCGGGGGCGCAAGTGACAGAGACGATGGCACACGAACTGGGGCATGTGCTGGGATTGCCGGACCATTACGTGGACGCGCGAAAGCGGGAGTTGATGTATGGTTACACCGACGCGCGTGGCGTACATCTTGGCAGGGACGATGTAAACATCATCAATCCGTGAGGAGGCGCAAGGTGATTACTCTGTTGCTGGTTGGGATGTTGTGTGCCGGCGCGGCACAGGGACCCGACTGCGCGGCGCCGGTGCGAGATTTGACGGCCGCGAGCGAGAATGAGCGCGATAAAGCGGCACGGGCACTGGCGGAGTGTTGGGGGCAAAGGGAAGTAGACGGGTTGGTGGCGGAGCAATTGCGCAAAAGCGTCAGAATGGGGAACGTGGCGGCTGCTGCGCTGTTATTGTTGGGGCTCGCTGCGGATAACGAGAGTAAGGCGCTGTTGCGGGAGCGGCAGACGGCGCCGCGCTCCGCGGTGAAATGGGCGCACAATACCCAACCGGTATCGGAAGGTCTGGTGGCGGCGACGGCGCGGTTGCGCTTTGCGGCGGAGGAGGCGCGGCCCATGGTGTTAAAGGCGCTGGAGAAGAAAGACGTCGCCGAGATGCGGTTCTTTCTGGATGCCGTGGATTATGTGGAGGACCGCGAGGTGCTGCGGCGGATGGTGGATTTTTTGGGAGATACGCGAGCCGTGCCGAACGAATTTCGGCGGCGGCTGTGCGACTATGCGGTGCCGCGGTTGGTGCGGAAGTTGCAGTTGAAAGTGTCGTTCGATGTGCGGGATTACGGGCGCTATAGCGATGCGCAGTTGGAGGAAGCACGGAAACTGGCGTTGGCGGCGGTAGGCGGATAGGTTCGGGGCGGCCGTGAAACTACGTTGAAGCGGCGGGAGTGTGAGATTCGGAATCGAATGCCGGTGCTTCAGCCCGCTTTGCGAATCCGACGTAGGCGCAGGCTCTCGTTACGGGACAGTGCGATGATTGCCCCGCGGTTGCGCCGGCTTTCCGGAGAAGTTAGCTGGCAGCGACCTTGGCGAGGACGTAGGGGCCTTCGGGGACGATGGCGATTTTCGCGCCTTGGGGAAGATCGGCGAAGAATTCGCGAAGCGCTTGATCGAGCGACGGATAAGCTGGGCCCCAGAGCGTGGGGTAATACTCGGCATCGAGGCCGGGGACATAGAAGGAGACGCGGGCTTTTTCCATGACGAGGGCGAGTTTCTCGATCTGCCATTGGTCCACTTCGACGGGGGTGTGGCGAATCTTTTCGAGGTATTGCCTGGCGTTGGGGTTTTCCTTGAGCATCCGGCGGAACTCGGGGGCTCCGGCGCCTTCCTTGCATTCGGCGACGAGGAGGATCTTGCCGCCGGGTTTGACGATGTGCTGGGCGGCGGTGACTCCCTTAATGGCCTGATAGTAGGTGAGATCGAGAGGGTAGCCGGCTGCGGTCGTGATGACGGCGTCGACGGGTTCGGCCATCTGTTCGAGCATGACGCGGCGGACGAAATCGACTCCGGCTTTGTGGGCTTGCTCGGGGTGGCCGGCGAAGGCTCCGGCGATGCGGCGGTCGCGGGCGAGAGCGACGTCGACGATGAAATCGTGGCCCGCCATGCGGGCGATTTCAAGGAGTTCGCGGTGGAGCGGGTTGTCGTCGATGGAGCCTTCGACGGCCTTGGGCTCACGCATGAATTTAGGGCTGTGGAGCACCTTGATGGTTTCCTGCGCGGCGAGTCCGGGAGCGACGAGTTTGCGGCCGCCGGAAAAGCCGAGCATGAGATGCGGTTCGATGAAGCCGAGAGTAATGCGGAGATCGGCGGAAACGAAGCGCTCATCGACGTAGACAGGGGTTCCGGAAGAAGTGATGCCAAGGCGCCTGTGTTCGGTGAGTACGCGGGCATTATGGTTGACGACACGGACCTGCTGTGCCGTGGTTTCCCCGACGATCTCCTTGATTTCTGCCTCGGTAGCGGGACGGTGTAGTCCGGTGGCAATGAGGATGGTGACTTGCGAGGGCGGGATTCCGCCTTCTTCGAGGCGCCGCAGAACCAGAGGCAGCACGGTGCGATTGGGGGCAGGGCGTGTGATATCGCAGACGGAAATGGCGGCTGTCCGTTTCCCTTCGGCGAGTTCGCGAAGGCCGGGCGATGCGATGGGTGCGTCAATAGCGCGTTCGATGGAGAGATGCGGATCCTCGAGCGGGGTGGCCGATCGGGCTTCGAGGAGGCGATAGTCGTAACCTTCCGGGAGGTGGGCGGGCAAGCCGGTCTTTCCGAATGCGAGGTGAACGTGCATACTTGGGTAACGCTACCATATTAGAGAATGCATCCGCGCAGGTGGCGGAGGCATCTGTGTGATCAGGGTGAAAACCGCATTTCTATTGGCATGGGATAGTTTGCGTGCGCACAAGCTGCGTACGTTTCTGACTTTGCTGGGCGTGATCATTGGCGTTTCGAGCGTGGTCATGGTGGGTGCGGCCATCGATGGGATGGGCAGTTACGCGGAGATGACCACGTCGAAGGTCTTCGGCAGCGATAGCTACCTGGTGGCACAATTGGCGCAACTGGGACGGGTGAGCCGGAAGGAGCGCGCCGAGCGGCTGCGGAGGAATAAACCGATCCGGCACGATGAACTGGAATACTTGCGGCAGACCACCGGGGACCGGATTTACTACAGTCCGTACACCCAGCGGGTGGACGATGTGAAGCACGAGAACACGCTATTTGAATCGGCGACGATTCTAGGCGTTTCCTCGACGCTGCCGGAGATTCGCGAAGTGGCGCTGACGGAAGGTCGGTTCTTCACGGATCAGGAAGAGCGCAACCGGCAGGCAGTGGCCGTGATTGGCGATGAACTACGGGCGACACTGTTTCCGGATACCTCGCCTGTGGGAAAGGTGGTGCGGATTCGAGGGTACGATTTCACCGTGGTGGGCGTGCAGGAAAAGCTCGGATCGAGCGGGGCGCGGACGCAGCAGGATAATCCGGTGTATATTCCGGCGACCGTCTATTGGAAGATGTATGGGGAATCGCGCGGGGGATTCGCCGTGTTTGGGAAGGCGCGGCCGGAGACGGGCATGTCGATGGATGAAGCACTCGACCTGACGCGTGTGGCGCTGCGCACGCGGTTTCACACTCCTCCGGGGCAGCCGGACAATTTCGAAACGCTGACGCCGGATGCCATTCGCTCGTTCGTGGACAACATTCTGGCGCTGGTGTCGGCGGTGGTGATTCCGGTGACGGCGATTTCACTGGTGGTGGGCGGGATTGTGATCATGAACATCATGCTGGTGAGCGTGACGGAGCGGACGCGGGAGATCGGGATCCGGAAGTCGCTGGGGGCGCGGCAATCGGACATCCGGTTGCAGTTTCTGATCGAGTCCGTGCTCATGTCGGCGGTGGGCGGGACAATTGGACTGGGGATCGGGTGGGGTGTTGTGGCGATTGCGTCGCGAGTGCTGGAGATGGACTTAGGCATCGGGGTGGGTTACGCGGTACTGGCGATTTTAGTTTCAAGCGTGGTGGGGATTGCGTCGGGGTGGTATCCGGCATCGAGGGCGGCGCAACTGGACCCAGTGGAGGCGCTGCGGGCGGAATAGGCGTATGCGAATCAGCACATCGGAGAATATGCAGATGGCGTGGACGGCGGTATACAGCCACCGGTTCCGTTCCCTGTTAACGATTCTGGGGATTGTCATCGGGATCACGACCGTAGTGACGGTGTCGAGCTTGCTGACCGGGTTGCGGAAAGGCATTGTTACGTTTTTTCAAGAGTTCGGTCCGAACAACATTTTTGTAAGCCGGTATAGCGGCGATCCAAGCGCGCGGCCGAAACAGACCGAGGTGCGGCGCAAGCCGATTGACCCATCGTATGCGGAAGCGATCGTGCGCCTTGCGCCGAGCGTGGAGGATGCGGGAGTGCAATTGTTTGTGCCGGCCTTTATCGGACGGCAGGCGCTGGTGGCGCGGGTGCCGGGGTTCGAATCGGACAATGTGAATCTGGCGGCTTGCACGGCAAACCATCTGGAGATTTCGCCGCGCGACCTGATCGCGGGCCGGCCATTCACCGAGGAAGAAGACAAGCGTGCGGCGAAGGTGGGGTTGATGGGTCCGAACCTGGCCGAGGTGTTGTTTCCCGATGGCAAGGCAGTGGGCAAACAAGTGAATGTGGGTGGGGCGGAGTATACGGTGATCGGGGTGTTTGCTCCCGCAAAGGGGGGATTCTTCGGGGAGAACGGGTTGGATTACCAGTTTCTGATTCCGTTTCAAACGGCGCGGCAGCGGTACCCGCAACTGGATAATTTTTTCCTGACGGTGAAGGCGCGGGAGGGGTTGCGGGATCAGGCCTACGATGAAGTGCAGTCGATTTTGCGGAAAATCCGGCGAGTGGCACCGGGGGCGGAGAACGATTTCAATATTTCCACGGCGGACCAGATTATCAAGCAGTTCGATTCGCTGAATCGGGCCGTGTTGCTGGTTTCGATTTCCTTGTCGGGGCTGGGACTGCTGGTGGGCGGCATCGGCGTGATGAATATCATGCTGGTGAGCGTGACGGAGCGGACGCGGGAGATCGGGGTGCGGAAGGCAGTGGGCGCGCGGTCGCGGGACATTATTCTTCAGTTTTTGACGGAGGCAGTGACGCTGACCGGTGCTGGGGGATTGATTGGAATTGTTCTTTCGATATTGGTGACGATGCTGGTGGGCGCGCTGGTGCCATCGTTGCCTTCGGAGGTTCCGGCATGGGCGGTGATCACTGGATTCTTCATGAGCGTAAGTGTGGGAGTATTTTTCGGGGTTTGGCCGGCCTTCAAGGCGGCGCGTCTCGATCCGGTGGAAGCGCTGCGGTACGAGTGAGACGTTTAGAGGGGGAGCACCTCTTCGCGGACTCCGTCGAAGTGCAGGGTGCGATCCTCCTGATAGGCGCGCACGGCGAGCAGGCAGGCTTGCGCGGAGCGGTGTCCGATCCAGACGTCGCCGTTGGGCAGTTTACGCGAGCGGCAGCAATCGAGGAAGTTCCGCACATGCTCGATGGTGGGCTCGCGGGGGGCCTGTACGACTTCGGGAGGGGCCTTGCTGCCGGCCGGTTTCCACTCGTATTTCTGGCGATTAATGAATAATGTGCCGCCCTCGCCGTAGAATTCGATGCCGTAGGGCGGGCCGCTGGCGACGGCGAGGGATTCGAACTGGACAGTGAAGCCGGGGTAGCGGTAGAGGGCGGAGATCGTGTCGGGTGCCGTGCGATCGTCGCCGCGCGGGAAGAAAATGCCGCCCGAGGCGCTGACGCTGTGCGGGGCATCGGCGCCGAGATACATATGAACGACGTCGATCCAGTGAGCGCCGAAGTCGGTCATTTTGCCGCCGCCGAAATCGAGGAATGCGCGGAAATTGAAATATTGACCGGGGTTCCAGTCGCGCCATTTGACGGGGCCGAGATAGCGCGCCCAATCGAGGTTGGAGGGCTGCAAGCGCGGTTCTGTGGGAAGCTTGCCTGGGGGCGGGGCGTTCCAGACGCAACGCACGTGGGCGACCTTGCCGATGAGTCCCGTTTGGAAGAAGCGGTCGCGGGCTTCGATGTAGCTGGTGCCGGATCGTTGCTGCATGCCGACCTGGCAGATGCGGTTATTGACGCGGGCGGCGCGGACGATTTCGGGCCCCTCTTCGGGTTTGCGGGTGAGCGGCTTTTCGACGTAAACATCCTTGCCGGCGTTGAGGGCATCGATGGCCGTGCCTTTATGCCAGTGATC